>CAWIKT010000058.1:0-17364 GCA_963836555.1 uncultured Actinomycetota bacterium
TGCGCTGTCGCTGGGCGCCCTCGACGACCTGTCGCGGTGGAAGGTCGTCGACGTCGACAATGCGGTGCGCACCAGCGCCAATGAACTCGCGCTGACGGTCGAGGAGTTCGGCGAGAAACGAACCGAGCCCTTCACGCGCGCGGTCGACGCCGCCAAAGCCGCCCTGGCCCAGGCCTTCACTGTGCGTCAACAACTCGACGACGCGATCCCCGAGACCCGTGCGCAGCGCCGCGACCTGCTGACCGAGGTGATCGTCGCCGCGGCGCGCGCCGATCGTGAACTGGAGTCGCAGCGGAAGAATTTCGAGGAGATGCGCGACCTGGTGGTCAACGCCCCGGCGCGCCTGGACATGCTGACCCAGCAGGTCGTCGACCTGACCGCCCGCATCGAACCCGCCGAACAGCGGATGACCGATCTGCACAACGAGTTCGCGTCCTCGGCGCTGGCCTCGGTGACCACCAACGTCGCCACCGCGAAGGACCGGCTGGTCTTCGCCGAGCAGAACCTCAGCCAGGCCCGCGAGAAGGCGGCCAAGCCGGTCAGCGGCGAGCAAAGTGCGCTCGTCGACGCCGTCCGCGCCGCGGAATCCTCACTGGGGCAAGCCCGCTCGTTGCTCGACGCGGTCGACAGCGCGGCTGGCGACATCCGGCACGCGGTGGCTACCCTGCCGGCGCTGATCGCGGACATCCAGTCCGGGATCGGGCAGGCCGACGCCGCGCTGAGCGGGACCCGAAAGAACCAGGCGCCGCATCTGCGCGACCTGGCCGCCGCCCGCGACGCGGCGTCGCGCGCGCTCGACACCGCGCGTGCGAGCGGTACCGCGGATCCGCTCACCACGTTCTCCACGCTCACCAAGACCAACGCCGACCTGGATCGCCTGTTGGCCACCGTCGCCGAGGAGCAGGCAGCGGCCGAACGGTTGAGCAGGACGCTGGAACAGGCGCTGTTCAGCGCGCAGTCGCGGGTGCACGCCGTGTCGGACTACATCGATAATCGCCGCGGCAGCGTCGGGCCCGAGGCGCGGACCCGGCTGGCCGAGGCAAGTCGTCAGCTCGACGCCGCGCAGGAGACGAAGACAACCGATCCGAACGCCGCGATCACCCTCGCCAACAAGGCCGCCTCGCTGGGCGCGCAGGCGCAGTCGCTGGCGGAGTCGGACGTGCAGTCCGCCCAGATGGCGTACACCTCCCGCTACGGCAGCGGCGATCACACCGGCGCGATGATGGGCGGCATCATCATCGGCGACATGTTGGGCGGCGCGATGCGCGGCGGCTTCGGTGGCGGCTGGGGCGGCGGATTCGGCGGAGGGTGGGGCCCGACGTCGTTCGGCGGCTCGGATTCGTCCGATGGCGGCTTCATGGGTGGCGGCGGGCGGTTCTGAGCAGGACTTCCGCCGTGCATGGTGGACGCGGCAGCTCACCACGCCCTAGTGAGCCGCCGCGCCGACTTACCGATGATATTAAACGGGTGACCAATAGATACCGGAATCACGAAACTCGTCTGGCCGTTGTGCGTTCGGCCTCTTGGCCGGCTAGCAGCCCCGCAGCCGTGAGCTCAGATAGTCGACGGCCGCGTCGATCGACACCCGCTCCTGCGTCATCGCGTCGCGTTCACGGATGGTCACGGCGTGATCCTCGAGCGAGTCGAAGTCCAGCGTCACGCAGAACGGTGTGCCGATCTCGTCCTGGCGACGATAGCGACGGCCGATTGCGCCGGCGTCGTCGAATTCGACGTTCCAATACCTGCGTAGCTCGGCAGCCAGGTCGCGCGCCTTGGGGCTCAGGTCGGCGTGCCGGGACAACGGCAGCACCGCCGCCTTCACCGGCGCCAGCCGCGGGTCGAGTCGCAACACGGTCCGTTTGTCCACTCCGCCTTTGGCATTGGGCGCCTCGTCCTCGTGGTACGCGTCGACCAGGAACGCCATGAACGACCGGGTGAGCCCCGCCGCGGGCTCGATGACGTAGGGCGTGTAACGGGTGTCGTTGGCCTGGTCGTAGTACGACAGGTCGACTCCGGAATGCTTTGAGTGCGTTGACAAGTCGAAGTCGGTGCGGTTGGCCACACCTTCGAGCTCACCCCACGGGTTGCCCGAGAAGCCGAATTTGTACTCGATGTCGACGGTGCGGTCCGAGTAGTGCGACAGCTTCTCCTTGGGGTGCTCGTAAAGTCGCAAGTTCTCGGGGTTGATGCCGAGGTCGATGTACCACTGCCGCCGGGTGTCGATCCAGTACTGGTGCCACTGCGGCGCGGTCGACGGCTCGACGAAGAACTCCATCTCCATCTGCTCGAACTCGCGGGTACGGAAGATGAAGTTGCCCGGCGTGATTTCGTTGCGAAAGCTCTTCCCGATCTGGCCGATACCGAACGGCGGCTTGCGACGCGACGTGGTCACGACGTTGGCGAAATTGACGAAGATGCCCTGCGCCGTCTCGGGCCGCAGGTAGTGCAGACCCTCTTCGGTCTCGATCGGGCCGAGGTAGGTCTTGAGCATCATGTTGAAGTCACGCGGCTCGGTCCACTGGCCTTTGGTGCCGCAGTCGGGGCAGACGATCTCGCTCATCGGCACTGAATCTGGATCGACGGCAGACTCGCCCTTGCCCTTCTTGAGGGCGTAGGCCTCCTGCATGTGGTCCTGCCGGTGGCGCTTGTGGCAGTTCAAACATTCGACGAGTGGGTCGTTGAAGACCTCGACATGACCCGATGCGACCCACACCGCGCGCGGCAGAATGATCGACGAGTCCAGGCCGACGACGTCGTCGCGGCCGGTCACCACCGAGCGCCACCACTGCCGCTTGATGTTCTCCTTGAGCTCGACGCCCAGCGGCCCGTAGTCCCAGGCCGATTTGGTACCGCCGTAGATCTCGCCGGCGGGATAGACCAGGCCGCGCCGTTTGGCGAGGTTGACGACGGTATCGATGACGGACGCCACGAGCTGAGGACTCCTGTCGTGAGGAAAACGCGGACGATCCGTCATCGTAGCGATCCGCGCCGGGCTCTTTGACATGCGTGGTTATGCATGTGACAGTGGACGCAGCATGTCTCTTCCATCCTCCACCGCAGCTGACGGCGATGAACTCCTCGGCGAGCACCAGCATGGCGAGTCCAGCGAGCTGCCAGCGCCGCCTCCACGGGAGATCCTCGACGCCGCCGGTGAACTGCTGCGCGCACTGGCCGCACCGGTGCGGATCGCAATCGTGCTGCAGCTGAACGTGTCTCAGCGATGCGTGCACGAGCTGGTCGACGCGCTAGGCGTGCCGCAGCCGCTGGTGAGCCAGCACCTGAAGATCCTGAAGGCCGCGGGCGTGGTCGCCGGCGAGCGATCCGGGCGCGAGGTGCTCTACCGGCTGGCCGATCACCACCTGGCGCACATCGTGGTCGACGCCGTCGCCCATGCCAGCGAGGACAAGCAGTGACCGCCTCGGGCGCCGGGGTACGGGCCACGCGGCAGCGGGCGGCCATCGCCGGCCTGTTGGACACCCTCGATGAGTTCCGCTCCGCCCAGGACTTACATGACGAACTACGGCAACGTGGCGAGAACATCGGGCTGACCACCGTCTATCGGACGCTGCAGTCGATGGCCGCCGCGGGATTGCTCGACACGCTGCGCAACGACACCGGCGAGTCGGTGTATCGCCGTTGCTCCGATCACCATCACCACCACCTTGTTTGCCGCAGCTGCGGGTCGACGGTCGAGGTGGGCGACCACGAGGTCGAGGAGTGGGCGGCCGACGTGGCAGCCAAATACGGCTTCTCCGACGTCAGCCACACCATCGAGATCTACGGCACCTGCTCGGACTGCGGCCGCTGACGGTTCACGGACCGTCCTTGGAAAGTCTCAGCGGCACTGGATAAGAGTCGAGCGGGTGGTCCTTTCCGCACGGCGACATGTCCGCGGTTGACCAGGAGCGGTCTTCGAGGCTGTCGCGATCCCAGCTGTAATGCGCTGTTCCGGGCACAGATGTGCCGTCGCCGCACTGCACCGCAGCCCCGACGTGCATGTCGATGATCCACTGCTTGTCGACCCAGCGCGCGGTGGCCCGCCGCCTGGATCCCTCGCCGCCCATCTCAGCCGTGGCGCAGCCGTCACCGCATCGTCAGCGCACCCTTCATTACGGACGGTCCAACAACGCGGTACGGACTTCGGCGCCCTTGTCGAGCACCATCAAGATCAGCGTGCGTAGCGCTTCGTCGTTGAGCCCGTTGCCCGGAAAGTTATAGCGCAGTATCACATCCGCCGACTTGCCAGGCTTGTCGACGAGCGTCACCGCTCCCAGCAGCGTCGAGCGCGCCTGCTCTGCGACATTGTCGCGAATCTTCTTGTTCGACCCGAGATCCCAGGCCACCATCTGGGTCAGCGCCACCAGGTCCAGATCCTCGGTGATCGGCACCACCCGCAGCGACGCGATCGTACCGGCATGGCGAACGGTCAACGCGCCATCGGGTTCAGCGTCGACGGGCAGCACCTCGGACATGACATGGAGCAAACGCTCCTGCAGTGACGCCGTCATGCTGTGCCGAATCGCCTGTGTCGCAACGCATACTCCTCGCAGGCCGCCCACAGATTGCGGCGGTCGTAGTCGGGCCACAGCGTGTCTTGGAAGACGTACTCCGCGTACGCCGCTTGCCACAGCATGAAGTTGCTCGTCCGCTGCTCCCCCGAGGTGCGCAGCAGCAGGTCGACATCGGGAATGTCCGGGCGCTGCAAATGCCGGGCGATGGTCTTCTCGTTGACCCGTTCGGGGTTCAGCTTGCCTGCCGCGGCCGCACGTGCGATATTCCTTGCCGCCTCAGCGATTTCGGTGCGTCCGCCATAGTTGACGCAGTAGTTCACGGTGATCACGTCGTTGTTGAGAGTCAGCTCTTCGGCCACCGCCAGCTCGTGAATGACGCTCCGCCACAGGCGAGGGCGCGACCCCACCCACCGAATCTTCACGCCCATCTCGTTCAGGTTGACCCGGCGACGACGGACCACGTCGCGGTTGAATCCCATCAAAAAGCGGACTTCGTCGGCCGACCGCTTCCAGTTCTCGGTGGAGAAGGCGTAGAGACTGAGCCACTTGATACCCAATTCGATTGCACCACAAACGATGTCGATGACGACCGCCTCGCCCATCTTGTGGCCCTCGACCCGAGGCAGACCACGCTGGGTGGCCCAGCGGCCGTTGCCGTCCATCACGATCGCGACGTGATTGGGCAACTGCTCCGCCAGGATCGACGGGGCGACCGCCTTGGAAATGTGCTGCGGCGGTCGGCGCGGTCCCCCATCCGGCGACGGCGGCAGCGCCGGGAACGCCACCGGCCACGTCGAGGTGTCCGGAAAGACCGGATAGTCGTCGGGCGCCGGGGCGAGCTGCGGGAAGTCGGACTTCCGCTTGCGCTCAGCCCTCATGCGCCACATCCTGCCTGACCAAAGCGACCCGGCGGTCGAGCAGGCTGCGATCTATGCGATCCATCGGGTCGCCTGGTCGCACCCGCTCCACCAACGGCAGGGTTCGCAGTTGCCGTTCCAGATGCCATTGCAGGTGAGCGGCCACCAGTCCGCTGACCTGGCTGCGGGCCGACTGCGGCGCGCCCTCCGCAGCCTCCCAGTCGCCATCGCGCAGCGCCGCCATCAGGTCCACTACGCCCAGCGGCGGCGTGGTCGCGCCGGCCGGGCGGCAGTAAGTGCAGATGCTGCCGCCCGCCGCGACGTGAAAAGCCCGGTGCGGGCCCGGCGTGGCGCAGCGTGCGCATTCGGTCAGCGCCGGAGCCCAGCCGGCAATGCTCATGGCCCGCAACAGATACGCATCCAGCACCAGCTCGCGGGGCCGGCTGCCGTCGGCGACCGCCCGCAGCGCGCTGACGGTGAGGCGGTGCAATTCCGGCGCCGGCGCCCGCTCCTCACCGGCGAGGCGCTCGGCGGTTTCCAGCATCGCACACGCGCTGGTGTAGCGGCCGTAGTCGCTGACGATGTCGGTGGCGAACGCGTCGATGGAGACGACCTGCGTGACGATGTCGAGATTGCGACCTGGGTGCAGCTGGACATCGATATGCGCGAACGGCTCCAACCGCGCACCGAACTTGCTGCGGGTGCGGCGCACGCCCTTGGCCACCGCGCGAACTAGTCCATGGTCGCGGGTGAGCATGGTGACGATCCGGTCGGCCTCGCCGAGCTTGTGCTGGCGCAGCACCACCGCACGATCCCGGTACAGCCGCATAGATACCAGTTTGTCACCCAGTTGCGACGGCACCCGGCGCACGCGCCGATAAGGTCGATACCGATGAGTAGCTCTGGCGATCGCCGTTTTCCGACGCTGACTGATCAGCTGTATCGATTGGCCGGCGGCGAGGTGACCTCCGGCGAACTGGTCCGCCGGTCCCTGCATGCCATGAACCGAGCCAGTCGACGCTGAACGCCTTTCGCGTGGTACTCGCCGAGACCGCGCTGACCGACGCCGCCAAAGCCGACCGGCGGCGTGCCGACGGCGACCAGTCACCGTTGCTGGGCGTGCCGATCGCGATCAAGGACGACGTCGACGTCGCCGGCCAGCCCACCTTCTTCGGCACGTCCGGTCACGTCCAGCCGGCCACTCAGGACGCCGAGGTGGTGCGGCGCCTCAAAGCCGCCGGTGCGGTGATCGTCGGCAAGACCAACACCTGCGAACTCGGTCAGTGGCCGTTCACCAGCGGGCCGGCATTCGGCCACACCCGCAACCCGTGGTCGCGCCGTCACACGCCGGGCGGGTCCTCCGGTGGCAGCGCGGCCGCGGTGGCCGCGGGCCTGGTGACCGCCGCGATCGGCTCCGATGGGGCGGGCAGCGTCCGCATCCCGGCGGCCTGGACCCACTTGGTCGGCATCAAGCCTCAGCGTGGTCGCATCTCGACCTGGCCGCTGCCCGAGGCCTTCAACGGGATCACGGTCAACGGCGTGTTGGCCCGTACCGTCGCCGACGCGGCGCTGGTGCTCGACGCGGTGTCCGGCAACGTCGACGGCGATGTACACAAGCCGCCGCCGGTGACGGTGTCCGACCACGTCGGCCTCGCGCCGGGCTCGCTGCGCATCGCGCTGTCGACACGCTTCCCGTTCACCGCCTTCCCGGCCCGGCTGGACCCCGAGATCGAGGCGGCGCTGAACGCCATGGGCGAGCAGCTTGGACGGCTCGGGCACAACGTGGTCGAGGGCAATCCCGACTACGGGCTGCGGTTGTCCTGGAATTTCCTGTCGCGGTCCACCTCCGGCCTGCTGGACTGGGCCGAGCGACTGGGCCACGGCGTCGAGTTCGACCGCCGAACGATGTCCAACATGCGGATGGGCCGATTCCTCTCGCAGCAGGTTCTGCGCTCCGCGCGGGCGAGCGAAGCCGCCAACCAGCGTCGGGTCGGTTCGATATTCCGCATCGTCGACGTGGTACTGGCGCCCACGACCGCGCTGCCGCCGCCGCTCGCCGAGGCCTTCGACGAGCTCAGCGGCATGGCGACAGATCGCGAGATGATCGCCGCCTGCCCGGTGACATGGCCGTGGAATGTGTTGGGCTGGCCGTCGATCAACGTTCCGGCCGGCTTCACCTCCGAAGGCTTACCGATCGGCGTGCAGCTGATGGGGCCGGCCAACAGCGAACCATTGCTGGTGTCGCTGGCCGCCGAGCTCGAGGCACTGGGCGGCTGGGCGTCCAAGCAGCCGGCCGTCTGGTGGAATTCAGAAGCCGAAGCGTGCACTAACACTTAAAAGCCGAGTCGCCCAAGCTGTTTGGGGTCGCGCTGCCAGTTCTTGGCGACCTTGACGCGCAGGTCGAGATACACCTTGGTGCCGAGCAGTTTCTCGATCTGTCCTCGGGCCGCGGTGCCCACTTCGCGCAACCGCTCCCCGCCCTTGCCGATCACGATGCCCTTCTGGCTGTCCCGTTCCACATAGAGCAGGGCATGCACGTCGATCAGGTCGTCGCGACCCTCGCGCGGAATGACCTCGTCAATCACCACCGCCAGCGAGTGCGGCAACTCGTCGCGCACGCCTTCCAGCGCGGCCTCCCGGATGAACTCGGCCATCAGGACTTCTTCGGGCTCGTCGGTGAGCTCGCCGTCCGGGTAGTACGGCGGCCCGGGCGGCAGCGCCGCAGCTAACACACCGGTCAGCACGTCGAGTTGCTCGCCGGTGGTCGCCGAGACCGGCACGACCTCGGCGTCGGCACCCACCAGTTCGCTGACCGCGACGAGTTGCGCGGCGAGCTTGTCCTTGGACACGGTGTCGATCTTGGTGACAATTGCCATCAAAGTCGTTCTGGGCGCAGTGGTTCGGATCTGCTCGACGATCCACCGATCCCCCGGCCCGATCGTCTCGTCGGCCGGGATGCACAACCCGATGACGTCGACTTCGCTGTAGGTATCGCGGACCAGATCGTTGAGCCGCTTGCCCAGCAGCGTCCGCGGCCGGTGCAATCCCGGGGTGTCGACAAGGATGATCTGGAAGTCGTCGCGGTGCACGATGCCGCGGATCGTGTGCCGGGTGGTCTGCGGGCGGTTCGAGGTGATCGCCACCTTCGAGCCGACCAGCGCATTGGTCAAGGTCGACTTGCCCGTGTTCGGCCGGCCGACGAAACAGACGAAGCCGGAATGGAATTCGGTCATCGCACACCGTTGCTGTCGACGCGGCTGAGCAGGACGGTGCCGATCCGGACCCGGCCACGATGGTCGGGGCCACCTTCGGCGTGCAACCGCAGACCGTGCGAGACCACCTCGGAGCCGGGCAGCGGCACGCGACCCAGCTCCAAGGCCAGCAGTCCGCCGACCGTGTCCACGTCGAGATCCTCCCCGAATTCCAGACCGTACAGTTCGCCGACGTCTTCGATCGGCAACCGCGCTGACACCCGAAACCGGTTTTCGCCCAACTCTTCCACCGGCGCGACCTCGGCGGCGTCGTACTCGTCGGCGATCTCTCCGACGATCTCCTCCAGCACGTCCTCGATGGTCACCAGGCCAGCGATCGCGCCGTATTCGTCGACCAGCAGCGTCATGTGGTTGCGGTCGCGCTGCATCTCGCGCAGCAGCGTCGTCCAGCGGTTTGGAGTCCGGCACGAACACCGCCGGGCGCATCACCTTGGTCACCAGGGTCTCCCGACCATTGCGGATGAGTAGTACGTCTGCTGGACACAGTCTTTCAGGTAGACCACTCCGACGACGTCGTCGACGTTCTCGCCGATCACCGGAATGCGGGAGTGCCCGCTGCGTACCGCCAGCGACGTCGCCGACGCCACCGACTTGTCGCTTTCGATCCAGATCATCTCGGTACGCGGCACCATCACCTCGCGGGCCGGTGTGTCGCTGAGTTCGAACACCGACTGGATCATCCGTCGTTCGTCATCGGCCACCACACCGCGCTGCTGCGCCAGGTCGACGACTTCGCGCAATTCGATCTCGGAGGCGAACGGGCCGTTACGGAAGCCGCGACCGGGTGTCAGCATGTTTCCCAGGACCACCAGCACCCGGCTGATCGGGGTGAGCAGCACCGAAATCGTCTGCAGCGGAAGGGCCGACACCAGTGCGATCGAGTAGGCGTTCTGCCTGCCGAGCGTCCTCGGCCCGACACCGATGACGACGAAGCTGATCACCACCATGACGACAGCCGCGATGAACAGCCCCCAGTCGTGGCTCACCGCGCGGTAGAAGAACTGAGCCAGCAGGACCGTCGCGCTGATCTCGCAGACTATCCGCAGCAGCACCACCAGGTTGATGTATCGAGGGCGGTCGGTCATCACCTTGGCCAGCCCGACCGCGCCCGGTCGTTCGTCGCGAACCATCTCCTGCACGCGCGCCATCGACACCGTGGAAATCGCCGCGTCGATGGCGGCGAATACGCTGCCCAAAGAGATCAGCACGATCGCGCCGAACAGCGAAGCGGAGTGACTCAATTGTCGAAATACCTTGATTTGTCCAGCAACCGCTGATCGCGTTCGTGCTGGCGCTGCAGGCGGTAGAATTCGACCTGGTCGGCGACCCACTCCTCGAGCAGGCGGCCTTGCAGCCCGAACATCTCTTTTTCCTCGTCCGGCTCGCCATGGTCGTAGCCGAGCAGATGCAGAACGCCGTGAATTGTCAACAGCGCCAACTCATGTCCCAAAGAGTGACCTGCCGCGGCGGCCTGTTCGGCGGCGAACTCGGGACACAGCACGATGTCACCGAGCATGGCCGGTCCCGGTTCGGGCGCGTCGGGGCGACCGCCCGGCTCGAGCTCGTCCATCGGGAAGCTCATCACGTCCGTCGGCCCGGGCAGGTCCATCCAGCGCATGTGCAGATCCGCCATCGCCGCGGTGTCCAGCAGCACCATCGACAGCTCGGCGGCGGGGTTGACATCCATCTGGGCGATGACAAACTTTGCGACGCTGATCAATTCGGACTCGGAGACGTCGATTCCGGATTCGTTGGCTACCTCGATAGTCACGACATCACCGGTGGCCCGAGCCGCGTCGCGCGGCCCGGTTCATCGTCAGCCCGGGCTGCTCGTGACGCGCGTAGGCGTCGACGATGTCCGACACCAGCCGGTGGCGCACCACGTCGGCGCTGGTGAGCTCAGAAATGTGGATGTCGTCGATCCCGTCGAGGATGTCGACCGCCGCACGCAAGCCCGATCGGCTGTTGCCCGGTAGGTCGATCTGCGTAACATCGCCGGTGACAACAATTTTCGAGCCAAACCCCAGCCGGGTGAGGAACATTTTCATCTGCTCGGCGGTGGTGTTCTGGGCCTCGTCGAGGATGATGAACGCGTCATTAAGCGTCCGGCCACGCATGTAGGCCAGCGGCGCGACTTCGATCACCCCTGACGACATCAGTTTCGGGATCAAGTCGGGGTCCATCATGTCGTGCAGCGCGTCGTAGAGCGGGCGCAGATACGGATCGATCTTCTCGCTCAGCGTGCCGGGCAGAAAGCCAAGGCGCTCACCGGCTTCCACCGCCGGCCGGGTCAAGATGATGCGGGTGACCTGCTTGGTCTGCAATGCATTGACCGCCTTGGCCATGGCCAGGTAGGTCTTACCGGTGCCGGCCGGGCCGATCCCGAACACGATCGTGTGATTGTCGATCGCGTCGACGTAGCGCTTCTGGTTGAGCGTCTTGGGCCGAATCGTCTTGCCGCGGCGGGACAGGATGTCCAGCGTCAGCACCTCGGCCGGTGAGTCGTTGCCGGTCCCGACCAGGATCGCGACGCTCTGGCGAACGCCTTCCGGGGTGAGCGGCTGGCGGCCGGCGACGATCGCGACGAGTTCGGACAGCACTCGCTCGGCGAGCGCGACGTCGGCAGGTTCGCCGGAAATCGTCACCGCGTTGCCGCGCACATGCAGATCCGCGGCCAGTTCGCGCTCGAGGGCGCGGAGGTTTTCGTCGGCCGAACCGAGCAGGCCCATGACGAGGTCGGGCGGAACATCGATGCTGCTGCGAACCGCAGGTGTGGACGGGCCGGCAGCGTTGGTTTCGCGGGGCGTCACGTGTGTCCTAAAGCCTGCTTTCTGTGGTCTGTCCAGCGGGTTAGCGTTTCGAGTCTACCGCCGGTCGGCGGGCCAGCCCAATGCTTGGCCGCGGTCAGCCTGCGACCACCGCGGCGTCAACACCCCCAGCGCGCCGAGCGCGACGGCCGCCGCGGTCGAGGTCCGCAGCACGGTCGGGCCCAGCCGGACCGCCGTCGCACCGGCCCTGACGAGCGCGGCGGTCTCCTCGGGAGCGATCCCGCCTTCCGGTCCCACGACGACCGTCACCGAGTTGGCCTCCGCCAGGCTCAGTTCCGTCAGCGGCCGGTCGGCCGTCGCGTCCAGCGCGAGCACGACGCCGCCCGACGCCAGCACCTCGATGGTTCGCGCGCCGAGCGTCGCGGTGGACCACACGCCGTCGACCGACGGGACGTAGGCGCGGCGGGACTGCTGCGCGGCGGCACGCGCGACCGCACGCCAGCGGCGCAGGCCCTTGTCGATGCGTGCCCCGTCCCAGCGGGCCACGCAGCGGGCCGCCTGCCAGGCGATCAGCGCGTCGGCGCCGGCTTCGGTGGCCAGCTCGACCGCCAGCTCGGAGCGCTCGGACTTGGGCAGCGCCTGGACCACGGTCACCGGCGGCTGAGCGGGCGCGACCTGCCGGCGGTCCAGCACCCGGGCCCGCAGCCCGTCGCGGGCGACCTCCTCGACGACGCAGCGGGCCAGACCGCCGGCGCCGTCGCCGAGAATCAGCTCCTCGCCGACGCGGATGCGTCGCACGGTGGCGGCGTGAAAGCCTTCGTCGCCGTCGACGACGGCCAGCTCGCCGGCGTCGGGCAGCGCGTCGAGGTAGAACGAGGCCGGCGCAATTAACGGCCGGTGAAGGTTTCGCGCAGCCGACTGAACAGGCCGCCATTGTTGTTGGCGGCGGCATGTGTCGACTTGACCTCGGCGACGTCACGCGCCGCGTCGGCTCTTGAACTCGCGCAGCAGTTCTGCGTCCTGGTGATCGAGCCGCTCGGGCACCACCACCTCGACGTGCACGTGCAGGTCGCCGCGCACGCCGGAACGCAGGTGCGGCATACCGTGGCCGCGGCGGGTCGTCACCGAACTGGGTTGCGTCCCGGCAGGGATGGTGATCTCGGTCAGTCCGTCGATGATCGCGTCGATGGTCACGGTCGTGCCCAACGCCGCGTCGACCATCGGCACCGAGATCGTGCAGTGCAGGTCGTCGCCGTCGCGCACGAAGATGTCGTGCGGCTGCTCGTGGATCTCGACGTACAGGTCGCCGGCCGGTCCACCGCCGGGCCCCACTTCGCCCTGGGCGGCCAGCCGGACCCGCATGCCGTCGCCGACGCCGGCGGGGATCTTGACGGTGATCTCGCGGCGGGCCTGCACCCGTCCGTCGCCGCCGCACTGGTGGCACGGGTCGGGGATGACCTCGCCGACGCCGCGGCAAGTCGGGCACGGCCGCGCCGTCATCACCTGGCCGAGCAGGGACCGCTGCACGGTCTGCACCTCGCCGCGGCCGCCGCAGGTGTCGCAGGACACCGGCTGTCGAGTCGCCGTTGGTGCCGCGCCCCTGGCAGCGGTCGCACAGGACCGCGGTGTCGACGGTGACCTGCTTGCTGACGCCGGTCGCGCACTCGGTCAGGTCGAGGCGCATCCGGAGCAGCGAGTCCGAACCCGGCCGGACCCGGCCGACCGGCCCGCGCGTGGTCGCGCCACCGCCGAAGAACGCCTCGAAGACGTCGCCCAGGCCGCCGAAGCCCCCGAAGCCGCCACCGCCGGCCGTGGCGGCGTTCTCCAGCGGGTCGCCGCCCAGGTCGACGATGCGTCGCTTCTCCGGGTCGGACAGCACCTCGTAGGCGACGCTGATTTCCTTGAACTTCGCCTGCGCGGCCTCGTCGGGATTGACGTCCGGGTGCAGCTCGCGGGCCAGCTTGCGATACGCGCGCTTGAGCTCCGTATCGCTCGCGTTCTTGCCCACGCCGAGCAGACCGTAATAGTCGCGTGCCACGCTTGACCTTCCTGATCTTTCCTGGCCTCACCGGCCCAGGTGCGCCGTGCGATGACGGCCGTCTATGAATTGTGCCTGGAATGCGGGTTCAACGTGTACCCAGCACCTCGCCGATATAGAGAGCAACCGCAGCGACGTTAGCGATAGTTCCCGGATAGTCCATTCGAGTGGGGCCGAGCACACCCATGCCGCCGTAGACGGTGTCGAGGGTGCCATAGGTGGTGGAGACCACCGAGGTGCCCACCATCTGCTCGGCCTCGGTCTCGTGTCCGATGCGCACGGTGACCTTGCCGGCCTCCTGCTGGGCGGCCAGCAACTGCAACACGACGACCTGTTCCTCGAGCGCCTCCAGGATCGAGCGCAGCGAGCCACCGAAATCGGCGGTGTTGCGGGTCAGGTTGGCGGTGCCACCGAGCAGCAGCCGCTCCTCGGTGTGTTCGACCAGCGACTCCAGCAGCACCGTCGCCGAGCGGCCGACCGCGTCGCTGAGGCTCTTGGACTGGCCGCCGCGACCGTCGAGTTGCGCGGCCAGGTCGGCGACCGCGATCGACGCCGCCGCCAGCTTCTTGCCCTCGAGCGCCTGCCCGAGCATCTCGCGCAGCTGCGACAGCTGGTGGTCGTCGATCACGTCGCCGAGTTCGACGATGCGCTGGTCCACCCGGCCGGTGTCGGTGATGACCACCATCAGCAGCTCGCGCCGGGGTCAGCGCGATGACCTCGAGGTGCCGCACCGTCGAGGTCGACAGCGTCGGGTACTGCACGACGGCGACCTGCCGGGTCAGCTGGGCCAGCAGCCGCACGGCGCGGCGCAGGACGTCGTCGAGGTCGACGCCGGACTCCAGGAAGCTCTGGATGGCGCGCCGCTCGGCCGCCGACAGCGGCTTGACGTCGTCGAGCCGGTCGACGAACTCGCGGTAGCCCTTCTCGGTGGGGACTCGGCCCGAGCTGGTGTGCGGCTGGGTGATGTAGCCCTCGGCCTCGAGCACAGCCATGTCGTTGCGGACCGTCGCGGACGAGACGCCGAGGTTATGCCGGTCCACCAGCGACTTCGAACCGATCGGCTCCTTGGTCGAGACGAAGTCGGCAACGATGGCACGCAGCACCTCGAAGCGGCGCTCGTCGGCAGTTCCCATCTCGAGATCGACCCTCCTAACCCGACCAGTTTACGGGGATCACCAGCAACTACCGCTGTCGTGCACCGCGCTAGCCTTGGCCGTCAGTGTCCAGGTCGCCGGAGACGAGCCGCGGATGATCTTCAAAGGTGTGCGCGAGGGCAAGCCGTACCCGGAGCACGGCCTGTCTTACCGGGACTGGTCGCGGATTCCGCCGCGACAGATCCGGCTCGACGAATGGTCACCACCACGACAGTGCTGGCGCTGGATCGCCTGCTGTCGGAGGACTCCACCTTCTACGGCGACCTGTTCCCGCACGCCGTGAAATGGAAGGGCGTCATCTACCTCGAAGACGGCCTGCACCGCGCGGTGCGCGCGGCGCTGCGAAATCGCACCGTGCTGCACGCGCGGCTGCTCGACCTGGACGCGGTGACCCAGCACCCTGAGTGCAGCGTCCACCCGTCAGTTGACGGCGGTGGCCGCCTGCACCAATGCCAGCGCGGCGTCGTGCTGCAGCACCCAGGTACCGCCCTGGTCGATGAACACCAGGGTCTTTTCGACCGGACCGGCGAACTTCGGGCCGGTGATCGCGACATCGGCTTTGACCCCGTTGCCCGGAATCGGCTGGATGTTGGTGACATTGAACTGCTCCGGGAAGTTGCCGTTGCGGTAGGCCTTGCGCAGGTCGTGATCGGCCACGTGGCCCTCGCCCGGCGGGATTCCGTTTTCCACCAGGCCGACTTTGGTCTCGTAGCCCACGCCGGGGTCGGTGACGCGGTTGCACAGGTCGGACAGCTGCTCGGGGCTCGGCAGCGGCGGCTGACCCGGCGCGGCGGCGGCGGGTCGAGCGGAACGCTGAGCACGACGGGTACGAGCTGCGGCGCGGCGCTGAAGGCCAGTGACGTCGCGCCGGCTGCGGCGGCGCCGATGGTGGCGACGGCGGCCACCCCGGTGGCAAAGAATTTCATGGTCATCGTTGTCCCTTCGATTCGGATCGTGGTGTCATTCTGCTGGTCATCGCGTGATCGCTGGCGACCTGATCGGCGTGTCGATCCCTGTTGCGCACATCGATACCCGTCGGCAGGCAAAATGCACCTACCGACGTGGATTCGCCACTCGGCGGCGTCACGCTGCTGCCGCCAGAAATCATCGAAACGACCGCCCGCGGTGAGCAATCCTTCGACGGTGCCGTCCTCGACGATCGTGCCCGCGTCGAGGAACAACACCCGGTCGGCATGCCGGATGCTGGCCAGCCGGTGAGCGACGATCACCCGGGTCCGCGACCGCGGGTCCGCGGTGAGCGCGTCGACCACGGCGGCCTCGTTCTCGGTGTCCAGCGCGCTGGTCGCCTCGTCGACCAGCAGGATCGGGGCCGGCTTGAGCAGCGCCCGCGCGATGCTGACCCGCTGGCGCTCGCCGCCGGACAACGTCGACCCGGCCTCGCCGACCACCGTCTCGGCTCCGCCGGGCAGCCTGCCGGTGAGTTCGTCGACCCGGGCCAGCGCGACGGCGCGGCTGAATTGAGCCTCCTCGGCGGTGGGGTCACCGGCGGCGATGTTCTCTCGGATGGTTCCGTGGAACAGGTAGGGATGCTGGAACACCATGCTGCTCGCCGCGCGGCGGGCCTCGGCGTCGAGCGTCGCGACGTCGACACCGTCGACCAGGACGCGGCCGCTGACCGGCTGGTACAGGCCGGCGATCAGGGACAAATCGTGCTCTTGCCCGATCCGGACGGCCCGACGATCGCCGTGGTGGTGCCCGGGCGGAGCGCGAAGCTCACGCCATCCAGCACCGGCGTCGCTCGCGCCGTCGTAGCCGAAGGTGACATCGTCGAATTCGATCAGCGGCGCCTCGTGGTGGCCGCGACGGGTTCGGCTCCCGGCGGCGATGACCGGCGCGCTGAGCACCGAGCGGATCCGGTCGAGCGTCGCCGCGGGTGCTTTCCAGCGCCGGGCCCAACTCACTGATCGAGGTGAACGGCTCCAGGTAGCGGGCGATCACGACGATCAGCGCGATCGCCTCCGGCACACTCAGCGTGTGGTTGATCGTCAAAGCCGTTGTCGCGCCGGCGAACAGGATCAAGGCGAGCTGGCTGGCCAGGCTGAACAGCAGCTGACCGGGAACCTGCATGGCCAGCAGCCGCATCGTCGCACCGTGCTGTGCGGCCAGCGCGTCGCCGACCATGCTGCGAGCCGGCTCGACGCGTCGCGCCGCGCGCAACGCCTGCTGGGTGCGGGCGAACTCGATGATGCGCTCGGTCAGCAACGTATTCGCCTCAGCGGCAGTCTGATCCGCGCGGCGGGCCAACCGGGCCGAGGCCCACAACGCGCCCAGGAGCAGGGGCACACCGCTCATGGCAGCGACACCGAGCTGCCACGACACCGGGAGCAGGGCCACTCCGATGGCGGCCGGCAGCAGCACGGCGGTGACCAATGGCGTGAGCAGGTTGACCGCGAGGCCGACCAGCTCGGGGCCGGTCGCTGCGATCGCCTGCCGCGCGGTCGCGGTGTTGTCCGCGCTGAACCATTCCAGCCGCACATCGGGCAGCCGGTCCGCGACGTCGTGCTGGGTGTGGTCGAGAACGGCGAAGCCGAGATCGAATCCGATCCGCGCGGTGGCGGTGTCGATCACCCAGCCGGCCACAGTCGCAGCGGTGAGCCAGCCCAGCCACACCAACGCCCGCTGCGGCGTGTCGCTGAACACGCCTCCAATAATGGGACCAGCAGGACGGTGCCGATGGCCCGCACGATCACCGAGATCAACGCGAGAACGGCGTAGACGATCACTCGCCGCGACGCTCGGCGGG
>CAWIKT010000059.1:0-14677 GCA_963836555.1 uncultured Actinomycetota bacterium
CGGTGCCGCACGCACCGATCGCGGAGTATTTCGTCTGGTTCGGTGCCGAATATCGCGTCGACGAAACCGACCGGCTGCTGCAGGTCGCCTCACCGAGCTTTGACGTGTCGATCGGAGAGATCTTCGGAACGCTGATCTGCGGTGCCCGCCTGGTGATTCCACGGCCGGACGGTCTGCGCGACATCGGCTACTTGACCGAACTGCTGCGGCGCGAAGGCATCACCTCGATGCACTTCGTCCCGTCGCTGCTCGGGCTGTTCCTGTCGTTGCCCGGCGTCAACCAGTGGCGCACCCTGCGCCGGGTGCCGATCGGCGGCGAACCGCTGCCCGGTGAGATCGCCGACAAATTCCACGCCACCTTCGACGCGCTGCTCTACAACTTCTACGGCCCCACCGAAACCATCGTCAACGCCACCAGCTACCCGGTCGAGGGTGACCAAGGCACCCGGGTGGTGCCGATCGGCCGGCCCAAGATCGACACCCAGATTCATCTGCTCGACGACGCGCTGCAGCCCGTCCCGGTCGGGGTGATCGGCGAAATCTACATCGGTGGCACGCATGTCGCCCGCGGCTACCATCGCCGGCCCGGTCTGACCGCCGAACGATTCGTTGCCGACCCGTTCACCCCGGGCGCCCGGCTCTACCGCTCTGGCGACCTGGCCCGCCGTAACGCCGACGGCGACATCGAATTCGTCGGCCGCGCCGACGAACAGGTCAAGATCCGCGGCTTCCGCATCGAGTTGGGGGAGGTCGCCGCGGCGATCTCGGTCGATCCCAGTGTCGGGCAAGCCGTTGTCGTGGCCAGCGATTTACCGGGATTGGGCAAGAGCCTGGTCGGCTACGTCACACCGGTTGACGGCGATGGCCGGGAAACCGTTGATGTGGAACGGATTCGCGCGCGGGTGGCGGCGGCGCTGCCCGAGTACATGACCCCGGCGGCCTATGTTGTGATCGACGAGATTCCGATCACCACGCACGGAAAGATCGACCGCACGGCGCTGCCGGAACCGGACGATCATCGCGACGGCGCACTACCGCGAACCGTCCACCGTGACCGAACGCCGGATCGCCGCACAGTTCGCCGAATTGCTCGGTCACGACCGAGTCGGCGTCGACGACTCGTTCTTCGACCTCGGTGGCCATTCACTGGTCGCGACCAAACTCGTCACCGCGATCCGCGCGGAATGCGCTGTGGAGCTTGGCATCCGCGACGTCTTCGAGCTCGGCACCGTGGGGGCGTTGGCGGAACGGGTCGACGACCTGCGATCCGGTACGCGTGGCCAGTCACGGCCCAAGCTGGTCGCCACCACCCACGACGAACCATTGCCGCTGTCCGCGTCGCAGCTGCGCAGCTGGTTCGCCTACCGCGTCGACGGCCCGAGCCCGGTCAACAACATCCCGTTCGCCGCTCGATTGAGCGGGCCGTGGGACATCGACGCGCTGATCGCGGCGGTCGGCGATGTGGTGGCGCGTCACGAAATCCTGCGCACCACCTACGTCGACGACGACGGCGTGCCGTATCAAGTCGTTGGTCCAGTCGCCGAACTGGCGGTCCGCCGGGCCAACGGCGACGGCGAAGAGTGGCTGCAGGAACAGCTCGAGGTCGAGCGCCGACACTGCTTCCACCTCGACCGCGAATGGCCGATCCGGATCGCCGTGCTGGACAACGGCGGCGAGCACGTGCTGTCCCTGGTCGTTCACCACATCGCCTCCGACCATTGGTCGGCCGGGGTGCTGTTCGCCGACGTGATGACGGCCTACCGGGCCCGCCGCCAGGGCGAGGCCCCGTCGTGGGCGCCGCTGCGCGTTCAGTACGCGGATTACGCCGCCTGGCAACGGGATTTCCTGGGGGCCCGGGCGGCGAAGAAACTGCGGTCGCGGCCGAGCAACGGGATTACTGGACGAGCCAGCTGGCCGGTCTGCCCGAGGACAGCGGGCTACGACCCGACTTCCCGCGGCCACCACTGCCCAGCGGCGACGGCGAGTCGGTGACCTTCCGCATCGACGCCGCCACTCGAGCCAAGCTCGCCGACCGTTGCCGAGAACTGGGCGTCACGGAATTCATGGCGCTGCAGGCCGCTGTCGCGGTGGTGTTGCACAAAGCGGGCAGTGGCGTCGACATTCCGCTCGGCACTCCGGTGGCCGGGCGCACCGAGGCCGAGCTGGACCAGTTGATCGGCTTCTTCGTCAATATTCTGGTATTGCGCAACGACTTACGCGGCAATCCCACTCTGCGTGACGTGCTGACTCGCTCACGCGAGACCGCGCTGGCGGCCTACGCCAACCAGGACCTGCCCTTCGACCGGGTGGTCGACAGTGTCAGCCCGGTCCGATCCCTGTCCCGCAATCCGCTGTTCCAGGTGATTGTGCACGTCCGCGACCACCTACCCGCCACGCGCATCATCGAGTCGGCGCCCGACGGCGAACATGACACCCTGTGCACGTCGCTGGATCCGGTCTTCGACATGGCACACGCCGACCTGAGCGTGAACTTCTTCGGCACCGACGGAACCGACGACATCGGCTACAACGGCAATCTCATCTTTCGCACCGAGCTTTATCAGCGGGACACCGTCGAACGGTTGGCCGGCTGGCTGACCCGCGTCGTCACCGAGTTCGCCGACGACATCGACCAGCACCTGCGCGATGTGGTGCTCGCCGACCCGGCCGAACAGCAGCGCATCCTGACCGAGTGGAGTCGTGGTGCCGAGCCACCGGCCGACCGACCGCGGACCGTGCCGGAACTGCTCGAAGCGAGCCGGCACCGCGAGGCCGGTCAGGCAGCGGTGCGCTGCTCCGGCAGCGACCTCGATTATGCCGCGCTGCACCGTCGTTCGGACAACCTGGCGGCCATGCTCTCCGATCGGGGTGTGCGCCCGGGATCCTTTGTCGGGCTGTCGACACGTCGGGGTATCGACATGGTGGTGGCACTGGTCGGCATCGTGAAAGCCGGTGCTGCGTATTTCCCGATCGATCCCGGTTATCCGTTGGCGCGCAAGCAGTTCATGCTCGACGACGTGCGACCGACGGTAGTCATCGCAAGCGTCGAGGCACTGGACACCATGCCGGAGGATATTCGGGCGCCGTCCTGCTACTCGACGACCCCGACGTGCGGGCCGCGATCGACAGCACGCCACCGCCCGTGGCGAAGCCACGCCCGCCGCACCCCGACGACCCGATGTATCTGGTGTTCACCTCCGGTTCCACCGGAAAACCAAAGGGAGCCATCGGTACTCAGCGGGCGATGGCAGCGCGGATCGACTGGCAGCTGCGCCACTACCCGCCGCGCGCCGACGACATCCGCCTGTCGCAGGCGTCGATGACATTCCTCGAAGGCGGCATGGAACTGTTAGCCGGCCTGGCGGCGGGCGCCACGATGATCCTGGCCGACGACGCCGAGCACCGCGATGCCGAAGCGCTTGGCGCGCTGATGAAGCGCGAGTCCGTCGCCCAGCTGACCGCGGTGCCCAGCCTGGTGTCGGCGCTCGTCGACAGCGCACCGGATTCAGTACGGTCGCTGGCGCGACTGGTATGCGGCGGTGAGCCGGTGAGCAACTCGCTGCTGCAGCGATTGACCGCCGCCTGCGCGGGAATCGGTGACCTCGGTCCAGAGCTGTTGAACAACATCGGCTCCACCGAGACCTCCGGCGCGGTATCCCGCGGACGGCTGAGTATGCCCATCCCGCTCGTCGGCTCACCGGTGGCCGGGGCGCAGGTGTATCTTCTGGACGACGGCTTGCGACCGGTGCCGGTCGGCGTGGTGGGCGAGTTGTATTTCGCCGGTGATCAATTGGCCCGCGGCTACTGGAAGCGGTCGGCGCTGACGTCGACGCGGTTCATCGCCAACCCGTTCGCCGCCGAACCCGGTAGCCGGCTGTACCGCAGCGGCGACCTGGCCCGGTGGACAGACGACGGCCACCTGGAATTCGCCGGTCGCGCTGACCATCAGGTGCAGGTGCGAGGATTCCGGGTCGAGCTCGCCGAGGTCGAGGCCGCACTGGCCGCCGCGGACGGTGTCGCCGCCGCGGCCGCACGCACCTGGGAAGTGCACGACGGCACCAGCCTGGCGGGTTACGTGGTGGCGCAACAACCGGTCGCCGATGAGGCCGCGTTCGCGGCCTCGGTGCGGGCCGCGGTCCGCACGACGCTGCCCGGCTACATGGTGCCGTCATCGCTGACCGTTCTGGAGGCGATGCCGAAAACCGAGTCGGGCAAGCTGAATCGTCCGGGTCTGCCGCGACCCGCGGTCACCACCCGCGGCCGCACCGAGCCGGCCCGCACCGACACCGAACGCGCGTTGGCGGCCGTCTTCGCGGACCTGCTATCCACGTCCGAAGTCGGTCGATCCGACGACTTCTTCGCGCTCGGCGGAGACAGCATTCTGTCGGTTCAATTGGCTTCGCGGGCAAGGACGGTCGGGCTGTCGATCAATCCGCGGATGATTTTCGAGAACCCGACCATTGCGCAACTGGCCGCGGCCGTCGATGCGCTCGGAGCCGACGGTCACGGCGGCCGGGCAGACGAGGTGTCCGAGACCAACTTCGAGCCGATGACGACCTCGGGCTTGTCGGCGACCGATCTGGCCGCGGTGACGCAGCTGTGGTCGAAGACACGAGACGACACCTCATGACCGCCGCCGACATCGACGCCGAAGCCGACGTCACGCCCGAGATCGAGGACGTGATGGCGCTCAGCCCGCTGCAGGAGGGGCTGTACTCGCTGAGGGTGCTATCTGAGCTGGCTGATTCGTCCGAGGGTCCGCCCGTCGACGACCCGTACGTCATCGGGATGGCCGCCGACATTTTCGGCCCGCTGGACGTCACGCTGCTGCGCGACTGTGCGGCGAAGATGTTCGTCCGTCATCCGAACCTGCGAGCCAGCTTCTTCAGTCGGGGGATACCTCGCCCCGTGCAGATCGTGCCGTCGCGGGTCGAACTGCCTTGGCACGAGGTCAATGCCACCGAAACGGACATCGAAGCCATCGAGCTCGACGAACGGCGGCGGCCGTTCGACCTCGAGCGGCTACCGGCGATCCGGTTCCTATTGATCGGATTACCGCAGGCGCGTTGGCGTTTGGTGATCACCGCCCACCACATCGTGATCGACGGCTGGTCACTACCGGTGTTCGTCGCCGAGATGATGATCCTGTATCGCGCGGGCGGCGATCTCGGTGCGCTGCCGGTCGCCCCGCGGCCCTACCGCGACTACATCGGCTGGCTGGCCGGCCGCGATCAGCAAGCCAGTCAACGGGTATGGCGCGAGCACCTCGCCGGCCTGTCCGGTCCGACGCTGCTCGCGGCCGCTTTCGGCGGCGACGACGCCGGGCGCACGCCGACGCGTCTACCGCAGCGGACCGAGGTACAGCTGGCTGCCGAGGCGACCGAGCGGCTCGTTACCGGGGCTCGCACGCGCGGTGTCACACTCAATACGTTGCTGCAGACCGCGTGGGCGACGATCGTGTCACGCCTGACCGACCGCGACGATGTGGTGTTCGGCGTGACCGTCTCCGGTCGGCCCGCCGAGCTGTCCGGAGTCGAGACGATGGTCGGGCTGTTCATCAACACCGTTCCGCTGCGGGTGCGCCTCGATGCCCGCACCTCGGTGGGTGAGTTGTGTCGGGCCTTGCAACGTGATTCGGCGATCCTGCGGGACCACAGCTACCTGGGGCATGCGCAGCTGCGGGCCATCGGCGGCGTCGGCGAGATGTACGACACCCTGCTGGTCTATGAGAATTTTCCGACCGGCGGCGTGGCCACTGGGGACCAATTGGCCGGTACCGGAATCACATTCCGGCCCGCGGCAGTCGAGAGCCTCACCCATTTCCCGATCGTGCTGGCGGCACACATGGCCGACGAGCAACTCGTCCTGCTGGTCGAAGTCATCGACGGCGCGATCGGAAACACCACTGCGGCATCCCTCGGTCATCGACTGCTGGCCACCGCCGATGAACTCCTGCAACACTGGGATCGGCCACTGCGCGAGGTCAGCGTGCTGCTGGCCGACGAAGCGGCGCCGCTCGATTCGGAGTCTACGAAACCCGCTAGGGCACAGGGCATCCACACCCGGTTCGCCGAAGTGGCCGCTCGGGTGCCCGACAGCCCGGCGGTCACCTGGGCTGGTGGCGTGTTGAGCTACCGGGACCTCGACGCCGCCGCCAACCGTCTGGCCGGTGCGCTGGTAGCGCGGGGCGTTGGCTCCGAGACTCCGGTTGCCATCAACCTGTCCCGTGGCCCGCAGTACATCGTCGCGATGCTGGCGGCATTGAAAGCCGGCGCCATGTACGTGCCACTAGAGCCGGGAATGCCGGCCGAGCGGGTGAATTCGATCCTGCGGCAGAGCGGGGCCACGACCGTCATCGACGAGACCTTCACCGCCGACGGCCACGGCGATGTCGCGCCGGTCGAGGTCGATCCCCGTCGCGCCGCGTACGTGGTATTCACCTCGGGGACCACCGGAGAACCCAAGGGCGTCATCGGAACTCACGCAGCCGTCGGCGCATACGCCGACGACCACCTCGACCACGTGCTGCGACCGGCTGCGGCCCGGCTGGGCCGTCCGCTGCGCATCGCGCACGCCTGGTCATTCGCGTTCGACGCGGCCTGGCAGCCGCTGGTCGCGTTACTCGACGGCCACGTCGTTCACGTCGTCGACGAACACACCCAGACCGACGCCGAGGCCTTGGTTTCGACGATCGCCGAACACGGCGTCGACATGATCGACACCACCCCGTCGATGTTCGCCCAACTGCGGTCGGCGGGCCTGCTGACCCGGGTGCCGCTCGCGGTGCTCGCACTGGGCGGCGAAGCGCTCGGCGGGAATTCGTGGTCGTTCATCCGCAACCAGTGCGCCCGCACCGGAATGACGGCGTTCAACTGCTACGGCCCGACCGAGACCACCGTCGAGGCGGTGGTCGCAGCCATCGACCAGCACGACGAGCCGTCGATCGGGTACCCGACCGGCTACACCCGCGGTTACGTGCTGGATTCCGGATTGCGTCCGGTGCCCACCGGCGTCGCGGGGGAGTTGTATCTCGCTGGCGCGCAGCTTGCTCGCGGCTATCTGAACCGCGCGCCCGAAACCGTTCAGCGCTTCGTCGCCGATCCGTTCGTCCCCGGGATGAGGATGTACCGCACCGGGGACTTGGTGCGCCGCCAACCGGACGGGTCACTGCGCTACGTCGGCCGTGCCGACGCACAGGTCAAGATCCGAGGCCACCGAGTGGAGCCTGGTGAGATCGCTGTCGTGCTCGAATCGCACTCGAGCGTGCGGCATGCCAGTGTCGTCGTCCAACAGCGGCACGGCGTTCCCCGACTGATTGCCTTTGTCGCGCTGCAGGATTCGTCATCGTTGACCGAACTGCGCCGAATGCTCGTGACGCGGCTGCCGCGGTACATGGTGCCGCAGCGCATCGTCGCGGTCGACGAGATCCCGCTGACGCCGAACGGAAAGCTCGACGAAGTCGCCCTGGCGGCCCTCGATTCGGCCGCACTCACGGAGTCGGGCGGGATCGATCCGGAAACCGAGACCGAGTCGGCGCTCGTCGAGGTGCTGACCGAGATCCTTCAGCTGACCCATGTCGATCCGAACGCCGACTTCCTCGAGCTGGGGTTGGACAGCATTGTGGCGCTGTCGGTGGTGCAGGCGGCCCGTCGCCGCGGTATCGCACTACGGGCCAGACTGATTCTCGAGTGCGGCAGCGTCCGCGAGCTTGCCGCCGCGATCGACGCCGAAGCTGCCGAGACCGTTGACCCAACGTCGACCGACGCAACCGAGAGCGGGCCGATACCACTGTTGGCCAATGCTCATTGGCTCTACGAGTTCGGCGAACCGCGCCGCCTGGCGCAGGCCGAGGCGATTCGACTGCCGGACGGTGTCACCGGTGAGCAACTGCAGGCGGCGCTGGCGACGATCGTCGCTGGCCACGAGGTGCTGCGCACCCGACTAGACCGCGCGAGGATGACACTGCACGCCGAGCAGCCGAGCGAGATTCTCACCGAGGTCACGGTTTCCGGGGACCTGCGGTCCGCCGTCGCAGCCCAGACCGCCCAGGCCATCGACAGCATCGACCCCGAACGCGGTCAGCTGTTGGCGGCGGCGTGGCTGCGACCGACGACTGGGCCGAGTGTGCTGGTGCTGGCCGCCCACGTGCTGGCGCTGGACCCGGTGTCGTGGCAGGTGATGCTCGGCGAACTCGACGCCGCCCTGCATGCGCTGATGGCCGGTAACACCCCGGCCCCGGTGCGTGAGCACACCAGCTACCGGCGCTGGGTTCGCGTGATGACGGCGCGAGCCGAATCGCTTGACAGCGAACCATATTGGACGATGCAGCTCGCGGGTGACGACCCTGAGCTCGGTCGACGCCGGCTGGCGCCGCACAGCGACCGGGCCAGTGGATTGTTGGTGCAGACGGCCATGCTCGACGTGGACAGCACTGTTCGACTGCTGAAGTCTGGCCTCCCGGTATTCGACATCCTGATCGCCGCCGCCTCCCGGATGGTCACCCGGTGGCGCCAGCAGCGCGGCCAGCCGACGCCGCCGCCGTTGCTGGCGCTGGAGACCCACGGCCGCGCCGACGGCCTGTTCGACAACGCCATTGATACCACCGACACCGTCGGACTGCTCAGCGCGATCTACCCACTGCGCGTCCACACCGAGGATCCGCGGCAGGTGCGGGAGCTGTTGTCGTCGATCCCCGGCGACGGCGTCGACTTCGGGCTGCTGCGGTACCTACGGAACGACACCGCGGGCCGGCTCGCGACTTTCGACGGGCCGCAGTTGCTGTTGAACTACCTGGGTCGCGCGGAGGTCGGCGATACCAGTGGGCTGTGGCTGGATCGCAGTCTGCTCGACGGCGTCTCGCCGCTGCCGGAACCCGATCTGGCGGTCCGCTACGAGCTGAGCCTGGTCGCCACCGTGCTCGGCAGCGGGGAGCACCAGGTGCTGGTGACGCAATGGCGTGCACTGCCCAACATCCTCGATGAGTCGGATATCGCTGCGCTGCAGCAACTGTGGACGCAAGCGCTCGAGGAGATGGTGCCATGACGACACTCGCGGTGCTCGGCGCCGGGGTGAAGGCGGTAGCGGTCGCCGCGAAAGCCCATGTGCTGAGCCAGATGGGCGTCGAGACGCCGGATGTGGTCGCGATCGAGCGGACCGGGGTGGGCGCCAACTGGCAGGCCAGCGGCGGATGGACTGACGGCGCGCAGCGCCTGGGCACCAGCCCGGAAAAGGACGTCGGGTTCCCGTACCGCTCATCGCTGGTGCCGCGCCGCAACGCCGAACTCGACGAGCGGATGACCCGGCACAGTTGGCAGTCCTACTTGATAGCCACCAGTCAGTTCGCCCAATGGATCGACCGCGGCCGGCCGGCACCGACCCACCGGCGATGGAGCCAATACCTGCGCTGGGTGGCCGACGAGATCAACATGTCGGTGGTGTACGGCGAGGTCGACCGCCTCGCCGTCGACGGTGACCAATGGGCACTGCACACCGACGAAACATGCCTGCACGCCGACGGTTTGATGATCACCGGCCCGGGGCAGGCGGAACGCTCACTACTGCCTGGCAACCCGCGGGTGATGTCGATTGCCCAGTTCTGGCACCGTGCCGGGCAACAGGACCGGATCAACGCCGAGCGGGTGGCCGTCATCGGCGGCGGGGAGACCGCCGCGGCTATGCTCAATGAGCTGTTCCGGCACCGGGTTTCGACGATCACTGTGATCTCGCCCCAGGTGACGCTGTTCACCCGCGGCGAGAGCTTCTTCGAGAACACGCTGTTCTCCGACCCCAGTGACTGGACCGCGCTGACGGTCGAGGAGCGACGCGACGCGATCGCCCGCACCGATCGCGGGGTGTTCTCGTCGAATGTGCAGGACGCGTTGCTGGCCGACGATCGGATCCGTCACCTGCGGGGGCGGGTTGCTCACGCGGTGGGCCGTGACGAGCAGATCCGGCTGACACTGTCGACCAACCGGGGCAGCGAAAACCTTGAGACCGTGCACGGTTTCGACCTGGTGATCGACGGGTCGGGAGCCGACCCGCTGTGGTTCACCTCGTTGTTCAGCCAGGACGCGCTGGACCTGCTGGAACTGGGCCTGGGTGGCCCGCTGAGCGGCGACCGCGTCCAGGAGGCCATCGGCCACGACCTCGCCGTCATCGATGTCGCGCCGAAGCTGTTCCTGCCCAACCTCGCCGGACTCAACCAGGGCCCCGGTTTCCCCAACCTCAGCTGTTTGGGGCTGCTGTCCGATCGGGTGCTCGGTGCCGATCTGAGGGCGAGCACCCGTTCATGGACTAGGAGGAATGATGAGCACCAACCCCTTCGATGACGAGAACGGCACGTTCTTCGTACTCGTCAACGACGAAGACCAGCACAGCTTGTGGCCGACGTTCGCCGACATCCCGGCCGGCTGGCGCACTGTCTTCGGAGCGGCCGGACGCGCGGAATGCCTTTCTTACGTTGAGGAGAACTGGACCGACATGCGGCCACGGAGCCTGCGCGAGTCGATGGACAACTGATGGCCCGCGGGTTCCAGGGAGCGATGCTGCGGGGCTTCGGTGCCCGTGACCATACCGCGACTGTTCTCGAAACCGTCCGAATCGCACCGCATTTCGTGCGAGTCCGGATGGAATCACCCACGCTGTTCCAGGACGCGCAGGCCGAGCCGGCGGCGTGGCTCCGGTTCTGGTTCCCCGACCCAGACGGCTCGACCACCGAATTTCAACGCGCATACACGATTTCAGAGGCTGACATGTCCGCCGGCCGCTTCGCCGTCGACGTGGTGCTGCATGAGCCGGCCGGCCCGGCGTCGAAGTGGGCCCGCATCGTCGAGCCCGGCGCGACCATCGCGGTGATGTCGTTGATGGGCTCCTCGCGCTTCGACACGCCCGACGAACAACCGGCGGGCTACCTGCTGATCGGCGACTCCGCGTCGATTCCCGGCATCAACGGGATCATCGGAGTCGCCCCGGACGACGTGCCGATCGAGGTGTACCTCGAGCAGCACCACGACAACGACCGACAGATCCCGATCGCGGAGCACCCGCGGCTGCGACTGCACTGGGTCAGCCGACGCGACGAGAAGTCGCTCGCGGCGGCCATCGAAACCCGCGACTGGTCGGACTGGTATTGCTGGGCCACACCGGAAGCCACCACACTCAAGCACGTCCGAGCTCGATTGCGCGACGACTTCGGTTTTCCCAAGTCCGAGATCCACGCGCAGGCCTACTGGAGCGCCGGGCGCGAGATGGGCACGCGCCGTGGTGATCACGAGGCGGCCCCCGACACGGTCGCGCTCATGAACGACCCGGTCACCGCCGAGCCGGAAACCGTTGTCGTGCAGGATGCGCCGGCAGCGGTCCAGGGGAGCTGGCGTGCGCAGGCCGCGGGTCGGTTGCTTGCGCCGCTGCGCTCGGTGCTGATCGCCTCGGGAGTGCTCCAGGCCGTCATCACGATTGTTCAGCTGGCGCCGTTCGTACTGCTGGTCGAACTGGCGCGGCAACTGGTCTCCGGCGCCGCCGCGGCACAACTGAAGGAGATCGGCTTCGCGGCCGTGGCGCTGTTGGGGTTCGGTACCCTGCTGGGCGCCGCGCTGACGCTGTGGCTGCATGTCGTCGATGCGCGGTTCGCCAGCGACCTGCGTTCGCGATTGCTGAGCAAGTTGTCGCGAGTTCCGTTGGGCTGGTTCACCGCTCGCGGCTCAGGTTCGATCAAGCAACTGGTCGCCGACGACACCCTTTCGCTGCACTATCTGGTGACCCACGCCATCCCGGACGCGGTCGCCGCTGTGGTCGCACCGCTGGCGGTGCTGGTCTATCTCTTCGTCGTCGACTGGCGGGTGGCGCTGGTGCTGTTCATTCCGGTGCTGGTCTATCTGGTGCTGACGTCGTCGATGACGATTCAGTCCGGCCCGAAGATCCCTCAGTCGCAACGCTGGGCTGAGCGGATGAGCGGCGAGGCCGGCGCGTATCTCGAGGGCCAACCGGTGATCCGCGTCTTCGGTGGCGCGGCCGCGTCGAGCTTTCGGCGCCGACTCGACGACTACGTCGGCTTCCTGACCGACTGGCAGCGCCCGCTGGCCGGCAAGAAAACTGTGATGGACCTGGTCACCAGGCCCGCCACTTTTCTGTGGCTGATCGCCGGGACCGGTACCCTGCTCGTCGTCGCCGGTGACATGAACCCGGTCGACCTATTGCCGTTTCTGTTGCTGGGCACCATGTTCGGCGCTCGGCTGCTCAACGTCGCTTACGGGCTCGGCGGTATTCGCGCCGGCCTGCTGGCCGCCCGCCGGCTGCAGATCGCCCTCGACGAGCCGGAGCTCTCGGTGCGCGACCAGCCGCGAGCAGCCGCCGGCGACTCGGTGGTGTTCGACCGGGTCACCTTCGGCTACCGGCCCGGCGTGCCGGTGGTCCACGACGTCTCGCTGACGCTGCGACCCGGCACGGTCACCGCGCTGGTCGGCCCGTCCGGCTCCGGCAAGTCGACGCTGGCCGCGCTGCTCGCCCGGTTCTACGACGTGAACGACGGTGCGATCACCGTTGACGGACAAGACATCCGGTCGCTGACCGCCGACCAGCTCTACTCGCGGGTGGGATTCGTGCTGCAGGAAACTCAGCTCGTGCACGGCACCGTCGCGGAGAACATCGCGCTGGCCGTTTCGGACGCCACCCGTGAACAGATCGAGGCGGCTGCGCGCGAGGCTCAGATCCATGAGCGCATCCTGCGGCTGCCGAACGGCTACGACACCATGCTCGGCGCGGCCAGCGGCCTGTCCGGAGGGGAGCGTCAACGGCTGACCATCGCCCGCGCGATCCTCGCCGACACGAAAGTCCTGATTCTCGACGAGGCCACCGCGTTCGCCGACCCTGAATCGGAATACCTTGTGCAGCAAACCAGTTGACACTGAGTCAGTTGTATCGGCAGCCGGACTGATGACTGCTTTCTATGTAGGATTCATACTCGTTGTTAGCCTCGTCAAATATGCAGATAGTTGATCGTACGACTCCCACTGCCATAAATCAAGGTGTCGCGCCATTTAGGTTATACTTTTTCCCGTAATACGTCTCCGATGCGTAAGGATTCCCACACAAGTGAACCACCCCTAAAAAAAGGCCATTTTCTCACTGTTCTGATGGCGGAGTAAAAGATAAGTTGTTACCCAGAGCAGTTCGCTGCATTGGCAAACCGTAGCTTCACATTAAATCGTATTTCCTGTGCTTCGGCCCCCCCTGTGTGGTGGTCGCATCTTTACAATCAGCAAAAGGAGCCGCTGTTTTATTTTGTCGATTGTGTTCAGATCTCCCCTGAAAAGAGATCGCACACCGTTTCCTGCAGGTATATTCGTTGTGGTACTCGGCCAGGTTAAGTGAGTTGTCAGGCGTCTTTGAATGCCGATACGTAGGCATTGGTATTATTTCTCCTGGCTATCCCTTCCAGTTGTATTGATATTGGAATTGTACGCCGTTACGGCGGGTGGCGGCGGGCATCCTAGCAAAATAGATGAACAGAGCGTTTGTTCGTCGGGGTAGTGGTATTGAAACCGTTTGCTGTGCCGTTAACCAGAACCGGCGCGCTGTTCGATGATAATTAAAATCAGATACATAATATTGCCTGATACAGTGCCGGTATAAAACGTAGGAATGGGGCCCGTACCGCGTTTCGCTGTTGGTGGAGCACTGCCCTGGATAAATCTTGTACGTAACGTCCGGTGATACCCGCCCGCAGGCAGTGCGGCGATCGTTGCAGAACTGCACGACGTCCGAATTTGAGAGTGAGGTTACCCCCTGTGGCAAGCGCAGTGCTGCTGCCCATCGTGAGTATGCCGGCACTTGCTACGGAGAAGTTTCCCGAACTGATGGTTTTTACTGCCGCCGCCGTTAAATGTAATATTGATAAATTGTGTACGCCGTTCCCGAATCGGTCGGACACGTTTCGCGGCAGCACCGTTGAAAGTCGTTGTTCCCGTTCCGGAAGTAAAAGTGCCGGTATTGGTGTTGATTTGCCTGTAATACCCGATGGTTGCCTGATCCCAGGTAAGCATGCCCTCCGTTAACCGCATTTCCGGTGATCGTGATGCTGCTGCTTCCCCTGTTTAGTGTAGTGAGGGCTGTTGGTTGTTAAATTTCCGCCCAATGGTGACCGTCGGGTGGATTAATGGAAAGATAAATCTGTCGGAGGACCCGATAATGTAAAATCATTATCAATAGTCAGATTTCCGCCGTCGGTGTCTTAGTCATTGAGCCTGAATAGGTAACGTTCTGATAGATCTGACGGGGACCTGTCAGACCCGTTCGGTGACTGCCGCCAGTAGTACTGTAAGGTGCGGATGTGGTATAAACTCCCTGGTTCGACCGATCCGCCCATGATTTAGGTTGATGTGCCCCCGCAGGCGCAATCAAAATAGCGTATCCGGCATTGCCATGCAGGCTTAGCGCATTTGCACCATTCAGGTTTACGAGTGCTGTATTACCGGCGGTTCGGTGGATTTAAAAATATGAGCGCTGCTTGATATGGGGCATCATGACCAGCTGAAGTGAAGCCTGCTAAAATGATATCATTCGAATCAGAGGTTTGAAGGATTACCTATAGTTATTGTTCCGCTATTAAAATTGAAGCCGGTTGTACAACATTGGCTGATGAGTAAATAGGATTAAGAACCGCTGAACTCAAGCGATGCAT
>CAWIKT010000060.1:0-65283 GCA_963836555.1 uncultured Actinomycetota bacterium
GGTTTGCCACGCATCCTGGCCGTGCTCGCCGCCGTCACGGCGCTGATGACGGGGTGCAGCCACACCTCCAAGCCCGCGTCCGGCCCCACCGAACTCGTCGCCGGCCAAGGCGGTTCCGCCGGCCCGACCGGCGTGCGGGGACCCGACAGCCATACCGCTGCGCGACAAGCTGGCCCAGCTGCTGATGGTCGGCGTGCGCAACGGCGACGACGCCAAAGCCGTGGTGGCGACCTAGCACGTCGGCGGCATCTTCATCGGCAGCTGGACCGACCTGTCGATGCTGGGACCGCAACCTGGTCAAGGATCTGCAGCGTCAGCACCGCGCTGCCGCTGGCGGTCAGCGTCGACGAGGAGGGCGGCCGGGTGGCCCGGCTGTCCAAGCTGATCGGGCCGGCCGCCGTCGGCCGCGGGAGCTGGCTCAGACGCAGACCCCCGACGAGGTCTACGGGATGGCGCTGGACCGGGGCCACCGGATGCGCGGCCTCGGCATCACCGTCGACTTCGCGCCCGACGTCGACGTCACCGACGCCCCCGACGACACGGTGATCGGCGACCGGTCGTTCAGCTCGGACCCGGCGAAGGTCACCGAGTACGCCGCCGCGTACGCCCGGGGGCTGCGCGATGCCGGACTGCTGCCGGTGATCAAGCATTTCCCCGGCCACGGCCACGGCTCCGGCGACTCGCACACCGGCGGGGTCGCCACACCACCGCTGTCGAAGCTGCAGACCGATGACCTGATTCCGTACCGGACGCTGGTGACCGCCGCCCCGGTCGGCGTGATGGTCGGCCACCTGCAGGTCCCCGAGCTCACCGGCGACGAGCCGGCCAGCGTCAACCGGGCCGCCGTGCAGTTGCTGCGCACCGGCACCGGCTACAACGCCCCGGCGTTCGACGGCCCGGTGTTCAGCGACGACCTGTCCAGCATGGCCGCCATCAAGGACCGCTACAGCGTGCCCGACGCGGTGCTGAAGACATTGCAGGCCGGCACCGACGTCGCGCTGTGGGTGACCACCGACGAGGTGCCCGCGGTGCTGGACCGGTTGGAGAAGGCCGTCGCCGCAGGAGAGTTGGCGATTGCCGAACGTCGACGCGTCGGTGCAGCGGATCAAGAAGTTCAAGGGCGCCAAGTCCGACTGCGGACCGTAATTCGGCGGCGCGACCGCGGATTGCTTACTGCTGGAGTCGCCGACATAGTGGTCTCGCTAGAAGGGGACAGCATGGCCGGTGGAACCAAGCGGTTACCGCGTGCTGTCCGTGAACAGCAGATGCTGGATGCCGCGGTGGAAATGTTCTCCATCAACGGCTATCACGACACCTCGATGGACGTGATCGCGGCCAAGGCCGAGATCTCCAAGCCGATGCTCTACCTGTACTACGGCTCCAAAGAGGAGCTGTTCGGCGCGTGCCTGGATCGCGAACTGGCGCGATTCATCGACGGTGTGCGCGAGGACATCGACCTCGATCAGAGTCCGAGAGACTTGCTGCACAACACAATTGTGGCGTTCATGCGCTACATCGACGCCAACCGGGCGTCGTGGATCGTGATGTACGCCCAGGCCACCAACTCACAGGCGTTTGCCCACACCGTGCGCGAAGGGCGTGAGCGCATCATCGCCTTGGTGGTCCGAGTCCTGCAGGCGGGCACCCGGAATCCCGAACCCGACACCGACTTCGAGATGATCGCGGCCGCATTGGTGGGCGCCGGCGAGGCGATCGCGACCCGGCTCAGCACCGGCGACACCGACGTCGACGGCGCGGCCGAAGTGATGATCAACCTGTTCTGGCGCGGGCTCAAGGGCAAACCGACCGACAAAGACGCGGCCGAGCCCGTCGCCGAATCCGGCTAGTGGTGATGCGCAGCCGCAACGCTGATTTCGTCTGTGCGGTCGTGATTGTCGGGCTGCTGGCCGGATTCGCCGGGTTGGCGACGACGCTGCTGTTGCGCTCGATCGAGCATCTCACCTATCACTACACATTCGGGTCACTGCTCGACGGTGTCACCGCAAGCAGTGCAGTCCGGCAGGCCGTCGGCCCGATGATCGGCGGTGCCCTGGCCGGTCTAGGCTGGTGGATACTGCGGTCGAGGGCCGAGGTGCCGCCGCTGGCCGTGGCCGTCGCGAACCGTCAGCGTATTCGGCTGCTGCCGTTCAGCTTCGACGCTGCACTGCAAGTGTTGGTCGTCGGCTCCGGTGCATCGTTGGGCAGGGAAGTGGCGCCGCGCCAATTTGCGGTGGCACTGGGCAATTTCTTCACCGGATGGCTGAAGAGGCTCTCGGAACGCGACCGCGAGATTCTGCTGGCATGTGCGGCCGGGGCCGGACTGGGCGCGGTGTATGCGGTGCCACTCGGTGGTGCGCTGTTCACCCTGCGAATCATGTTGAAGACCTGGCATCCTCGCGCGGTGGGCGCGGCGCTGATCACCTCCAGCCTGGCCGTCTCGGTGTCGTCGTTCGTGACCCACGATCAGCCGAACCTGCGCTGGCCCAACCCGGAGTGTCCTATCGGCTGATCGCGTTCGCGGTGGCGCTGGCCCCGTTGGCGCTGGTCGTCGGGGTGGGATTCAACCGGCTCATGGGGTGGGCAGGTCAGCGCGAGTTGCCTCGGTCGTGGCTGTTGATCCCGGCGATCGCCGGTGCGGGGTTGCTGGTGGGCGTGTGCTCACACTGGTGGCCCGAACTGCCTGGCAACGGCCGATCGATCCTCAACCGGATTCTCGCCGGCGGCATGACGCTGACTACTGCGGCCATCATCCTGGTTCTCAAACTCGTTGTGACAGCGACGTTTCTGCGGGCCGGCGCAGGGGCGGACTGTTCACCCCCGCGCTGGCGACCGGCGCGGCGGCCGGGACGCTGTTTGTGCTGACGATCAACGCGGTCGCCGGCACGCAGTTTCACGTGCCGGCCATTGCGCTGGCCGGCTCAGCCGGCGTGCTTGCCGTCACGCAAAGCGCGCCGATCTGGGCGGCGATCTTCGTCTGGGAGCTGGCCAGGCCGCCGCTGTGGATGTTGCTGGTTTTCCTGACGGCCGCCCTGAGCACCTACGGCTTGCGGCTCCTGGTCGAGCGCCGCCGCTAAAGCGCCCGTAGCGCGCCGGTCAGGTGCGGATAGCCCTTGGACATGTTGCGCAGGCTGAGGTCCCAGCCGTCCTGGACCTGGTCGACGTACAACCCGGCGGTGGCCGGCAACACCACCGGCTTGCCGAACCGCACCGAATACGTCACCGCTTCGGGAAGGCTGGCTTCAAGGTTCGCCAATACCGCTGCCGCGCTGAACATTCCGTGGGCGATGGCGTGGGGAATCCGAACAGCTTGGCCCCGACCGAGCTGGTGTGGATCGGGTTGTGGTCACCACCCACTGCGGCGTAACGACGAATCTGTCCGGGGCTGATCCGCAGAATCGCCTTGGGTGCCGGCAACTTCGGCTGCTTCTGCTGCGGCGGCTTGGGCTCGTCGGACAAGCTGGTGCGTTGCTGATGCAGGAACGTCGTGACCTGATGCCAGGCCACCTCGTTGCCGACGCTGACATCGGTGACGACGTCGACCAGCAGGCCCTTGCGGTGTTCGCGCAGATTCTCCGCGTGCACCGCGATGTGGACCGTGTCGGTCACCCGGATCGGGCGGTACTGGGTGATCTCGTTCTCCAGGTGCACGGATCCCATTGCGGCAAACGGGAAGTCGAAACCGGTCACCAGCGACATCACCGTCGGGAAGGTCAACGCGAACGGATACGTCAGCGGCACAGCGTCGGCGTAACGCAGACCGGTGACCTCGGCGTACTCGGCCACGTTGCGTGCGGTCGATCGGCAACTCGTCGACCGTCACCGTCCGATCCGGCAATTGGCCGCCGCGTGGCACGAACGGCAGTGCTCCGGCCGCCGCGCGCAGCATGTTCTTCAAGCCGCTTGGTTGCGTCATCGAGGTCCACGCTCCCAGCATGGCCTGGCCGCAGACGCGGATGACGTTGCCCGTCACCGCGTTCGAGGCGGGGCTGGCGAAGTAGGCGATCGCCTCGGCCACGTCGACCGGCTGGCCGCCCTGGTACAGCGAGTTCAGCCGACGACCGACCTCGCGGGTGGCCAGCGGGATCGCCGCCGTCATCTGGGTCTCGATGAACCCGGGCGCGACGGCGTTGATCGTGACGCCCTTCTCGGCCAGTTGCGGCGCCAGCGCCTGGGTGAGCCCGATCATGCCCGCCTTGGTGGTGGCGTAGTTGGTCTGCCCGCGGTTACCCGCGATGCCGGCCATCGACGACAGGCCGATCACCCGGCCACCCTCGCCGATGGCGCCGTTGTCGACCAGGCCCTCGGTAAGGCGTTGCGGTGCAAGCAAGTTGACGGCCAGCACCGAGTTCCACCGCGCGTCGTCCATGTTCGCGAGCAGCTTGTCGCGGGTGATCCCGGCGTTGTTGACCAGGATGTCGGCGTGGCCGTCGTAGTGTTCGCGCAGATGTTCGGTGATCCGCTCGACGGCGTCGGGGGCGGTGACGTCGAGCGCCAGCGCCGTGCCGCCGATCCGGGTGGCGGTCTCGGCCAACGCCTCCGCGGCGGAATCCACGTCGATCGCCACGACGCGGGCCCCGTCGCGGGCGAACACCTCGGCGATCGTCGCGCCGATACCGCGCGCGGCACCGGTCACGATGCCGACCTTGCCTTCCAGCGGCCGGTCCCAGTCGGCGACCGGGGTGGAGTCGGCGGCGCCGACGTAGAACACCTGCGCGTCCACGTAGGCCGACTTGGCCGACAGCAGGAACCGCAGGGTCGACTCGAGGCCGGTGGCGGCGGGCTTGGCGTCGGGGGACAGGTAGACCAGCGAGACCGTCGAGCCGCGCTGCAGCTCCTTGCCCAGCGAGCGGGTGAAGCCCTCCAGCGCGCGCTGCGCGATCCGCTCGTCGCTGCTCTCGGCGGCCTCGGGGGTGGTGCCGATGACGACCACCCGACCGGAGTGGCCGATGTTGCGCAGCAGCGGCGTGAAGAACTCGTGCAGGGCCGTCAGCTTGGTCGGGTTGGTGATGCCGGTGGCGTCGAACACCAGCCCGCCGAACGAGTCGGCCCAGCGGCCACCGAGGTTTGCGCCCACCACGTCGTAGTCGGCTGCTCAGCGCCGCGCGCAGCGGTTCGACAACTCGGCCTTCGCCGCCGATCAGCAGCGATCCGGCCAGCGGCGGCTCACCTGCCCGATAGCGCCGCAGCTTCTCGGGCTGCGGCACGCCGAGTTGCTTGGCGAGAAACGCGCCGGGCCCGGAGTTGACGACTTGGGAGAATAAATCGGGTGCCACAGGGTTGCCTTCCATGCTGTCGGGTATCAGTACCGTAGTCGAGAGCTAACTTACTCCAGAGTAAGAACAGTGGGTAGGATGGCTCCCAACACCGGATAACCACCAAGTGACGGAGATAAGCGTGGCCTCTCAAAACACTCCACTGAAAGCACCTCTGCAAGTTCCCAGGCGACCGCCGCCAAACGACGCGTCGCGGTGCTGGGTGGCAACCGGATCCCGTTCGCGCGCTCGGACCGCGCCTACGCCCAGGCGTCCAACCAGGACATGTTCACCGCCGCCCTGGGCGGGCTGGTCGACCGGTTCGGTCTGTCCGGTGAGCGACTGGGCGCGGTCATCGGTGGCGCCGTGCTCAAGCACAGCCGCGACTTCAACCTGATGCGCGAATCCGTGCTCGGCTCCGCGCTGTCGTCCTACACCCCCGCCTTCGACCTGCAGCAGGCCTGCGGCACCGGCCTGCAGGCGGCCATCGCGGCCGCCGACGGCATCGCCGCCGGCCGCTACGAGGCCGCCGCCGCCGGCGGGGTGGACACCACCTCCGATGCGCCGATCGCACTGGGCAACAACCTGCGCCACACGCTGCTGGGGTTGCGCCGCGCCAAGTCCAACGTCGACCGGCTCAAGTTGGTCGGCAAGTTGCCCGCCAGCCTCGGCGTGGAGATCCCGGTGAACAGCGAGCCGCGCACCGGGCTGTCGATGGGCGAGCACCAGGCGATCACCGCCAAGCAGATGGGCATCAAGCGGGTCGACCAGGACGAGCTGGCCGCGGCCAGCCACCGCAACATGGCGGCGGCCTACGACCGCGGCTTCTTCGACGACCTGGTCACCCCGTTCCTGGGCCTCTACCGCGACGACAACCTGCGAGCGGACTCGTCGGCGGAGAAGCTGGCCAAGCTCAAGCCGGTGTTCGGCGTGAAGGCCGGCGACGCCACGATGACCGCGGGCAACTCGACACCGCTGACCGACGGTGCGTCGGTGGCGCTGCTGTCCACCGAGGAGTGGGCCGCCGAGCGATCGCTGACCCCGCTGGCCTACTTCGTCGACGCCGAGACGGCGGCGGTCGACTACGTCAACGGCGCCGACGGTCTGCTGATGGCGCCGACGTACGCGGTGCCGCGTCTGCTGGCCCGCAACGGGCTCACCCTGCAGGACTTCGACTTCTACGAGATCCACGAGGCGTTCGCGTCGGTGGTGCTGGCGCACCTGCAGGCCTGGGAGTCCGAGGAGTACTGCAAGGAGCGGCTGGGCCTGGACGCCGCCCTGGGGTCCATCGACCGGTCCAAGCTGAACGTCAACGGGTCGTCGCTGGCGGCCGGTCACCCGTTCGCCGCCACCGGCGGGCGGATCCTCGCGCAGCTGGCCAAGCAGCTGCACGAGGCCAAGCGAAGGCAGACGGCGGTAAGCCGGTGCGCGGGCTGATCTCGATCTGCGCGGCCGGCGGCCAGGGCGTCGCCGCAATCCTGGAGGCCTGAGTGCCGCGGCGTCGGACCGCGTTTAGCATGTAGCGCCCGGGTAGCCACCTGGCGGATAGCTCCGTGTTGTCGTCAGACCCCCGACCCGATGGCAGCGCGGGGCTTCCCTGAATCGGTCGCGCTCGCCTGATGGCAGGCGCGGGCCGAGACCGGGGCCGCCACGGAACGAGGGGATCCCGCGGCGGCCCCTTTCCGGACATGTCAATCCCCGCAACAGCAAAATCCCCCGTCTCCGAGGCAGAGCGGGGGATTTCGCTGTCGGCTAGGCGTCAGAACGCGGCTTCGTCGAGCTCCATGATCTCGTTGTCGATCGTCTCCAGCACCTGGCGGGTGCTGGTCAGCAGCGGCAGGAAGTTCTTCGCGAAGAACGACGCCACAGCGATCTTGCCCTCGTAGTACGAGCGGTCGGCGTCGCTGCAGCCGGCGTCCAATGCCTCCAGCGCGACCGCAGCCTGACGCTGCAGCAACCAGCCGATGACCAGGTCACCGACGCTCATCAGGAAGCGCACCGAACCGGTACCGACCTTGTAGATGCTGGAGATGTCGTCCTGCGCGGCCATCAGGTAGCCGGTCAGCGTCGCCGCCATCGCCTGGACGTCGGCCAGGGCGGTGGACAGCAGCGCCCGCTCGGCCTTCAGGCGACCGTTGCCGGACTCGTTCTTGATGAACTCCTCGATCTCCCCGGACGACGTGGGCCAGCGCCACACCCTTGTCGCGGACGATCTTCCGGAAGAAGAAGTCCTGCGCCTGGATGGCCGTGGTGCCCTCGTAGAGCGAGTCGATCTTGGCGTCGCGGATGTACTGCTCGATCGGGTAGTCCTGCAAGAAGCCCGATCCACCGAAGGTCTGCAGGCTCTCGGTGAGCTTGGCGTAGGCCTGCTCGGAGCCGACACCCTTGACGATCGGCAGCATCAGGTCGTTGACCTTGACCGCGAGGTCGGCGTCGACACCGTGCACGCGCCTTGGCGACCGCCGCGTCCTGGTAGGTCGCGGTGTAGAGGTACAGCGCGCGCAGACCCTCGGCGTAGGCCTTCTGGGTCAGCAGGCTGCGACGCACGTCGGGGTGGTGAGTGATCGTCACCCGCGGCGCGGTCTTGTCGGTCATCTGGGTCAGGTCGGCGCCCTGCACCCGCTCCTTGGCGTAGGCCAGGGCGTTCAGGTAACCGGTGGACAGCGTCGCGATGGCCTTGGTGCCGACCAGCATGCGGGCGTTCTCGATGACTTCGAACATCTGCGCAATGCCGTTGTGTACCTCGCCGACGAGCCAGCCCTTGGCCGGCACGCCGTGCTGACCGAAGGTGAGCTCACACGTCGCGGAGACTTTCAGGCCCATCTTGTGCTCGACGTTGGTGACGAAGACGCCGTTGCGCTCGCCCGGCTCGCCGGTCTCGAAGTCGAACAAGAACTTCGGCACGAAAAACAGCGACAAACCCTTGGTGCCGGGTCCGGCGCCCTCGGGACGGGCCAGCACCAAGTGGAAGATGTTCTCGAACATGTCGTCCGAGTCACCCGAGGTGATGAAGCGCTTCACGCCGTCGATGTGCCAGGAGCCGTCGTCTTGCTGAATGGCTTTGGTGCGGCCGGCGCCGACGTCCGAACCGGCGTCCGGCTCGGTCAGCACCATCGTGGAGCCCCAACCGCGCTCAGCGGCAAGGATGGCCCACTTCTTCTGCTCTTCGGTGGCCAGGTTGTAGAAGATCTGCGCGAAGCCAGCGCCGCCGGCGTACATCCACACCGCCGGGTTGGCGCCGAGCAAGTGCTCATGCAGTGCCCACAGCATTGCCTTGGGCATCGGCATTCCGCCCAGTTCTTCGTCTAGGCCGACCTTGTCCCAACCGGCTTCGATGACTGCGTGCACCGACTGCTTGAACGAGTCGGGCAGCGTCACCGAGTGAGTCTCGGGGTCGAACACAGGCGGGTTGCGGTCACCCTCGACGAAAGACTCGGCGACGGGGCCCTCGGCCAGTCGGCTCATTTCGACGAGCATTTCGCGGGCCGTGTCGGCATCCAGGTCGGCGTAGTCGCCTTCTCCGAACGCCTTGTCGACACCCAACACCTCGAACAGATTGAATACCTGGTCGCGGACGTTGCTCTTGTAGTGGCTCACTAGTTCCTCCTCGATGAGAACGCCACTTAAGGTTGGGTACTATGTCTAAGTTACCCACCAGTAACACCGTAAAACTATACCGGCGAGTAACCGGTTGCAAGCGACTGTGAGCTAAATATCAACCAACCAGTTGGCCTCGTCCTGAATTAGACGGTGGCGTGCCCGTCTAGCTGCGGTGATGATGAATAGCGTGCCGACTGTGCCAAGCGTCACGACGCTCCCGGAGGTGGACTTACGCCACCCCAGCCCTCGACTGAGGACGCGGCTGCGGGAGGCGGCACACGAAGTCGGATTCTTCTACCTGACCGGTCACCACGTCCCCGAGTCCCTGACGGCCCGCGTGCTGGCTGCAGCGCGGCAGTTGTTCGCCCTACCGCAACCGGACAAAGACGCCATCGCGATGGTTCGAAGTCCGCACTTCCGGGGCTACACCCGGCTGGGCGGCGAACTGACCCGCGGCGAAGTGGACTGGCGCGAACAGATCGACATCGGAGCGGAGCGCGCGCCGATCGGCGGCCCCGACAAGCCCGACTACCTGTGGCTGCAAGGACCCAACCAGTGGCCTGCGGGCCTGCCGGAGCTACCCGGCCTCATCGCGGAATGGGATGCGGCGCTGGCGGCGGTCTCGCGCACGCTGCTGCAGCACTGGGCGGCGGCATTGGGCAGTCCGGCCGACACCTTCGACGCGGCGTTCGACGAAACGCCGGCCACCTTGATCAAGATCGTGCACTACCCGCGTACCGCGGCCAGTTCGCAGGGCGTGGGCCCGCACCGCGACTCGGGTGTGCTGACGCTGCTGCTCGCCGAGCCGAACAGCCACGGGCTGCAGGTGCGGGCGCGCGACGGCAACTGGGTCGACGTGCCTGCGCGCGATGGGGCGTTCATCGTCAACATCGGCGAGTTGCTGGAGTTCGCGACCGGAGGCTACCTGCGCGCCACCGAGCACCGGGTCAACCTGCGGCACTCAGCGGACCGCATCTCGGTGCCCTACTTCTTCAATCCTCGGCTGGACGCCCAGATCCCGACCTTGTCGCTGCCCGCCGAATTGGCCCGCCGGGCAGGGCGGCGTGCAGACCCGGCGGACCCGATCCACTCGACCTACGGTCGCAATGCCTGGAAGAGCAGGCTGAGGGCACATCCGGATGTTGCTGCCGCACACGGTTACGTGACGGCCAGCGCGCAAGTTGTAACGCGCGACAGGTAGGGTCAGCACTACGAAATCCCGTCGACGCGAGTGAAGCCGGTGAATACACCTGACAAGCTGACGCCCACCTCCCTGCGCGAGGCCTTCGGCCATTTCCCCTCCGGCATCATCGCCATCGCCGCCGAGGTCAACGGGGTTCGAGAAGGCTTGGCGGCCAGCACATTTGTGCCGGTGTCGCTCGAGCCGCCGCTGGTGTCGTTCTGCGTGCAAAACACCTCGACGACGTGGCCCAAGCTCAAGAACGTCCAGGCCCTGGGAATCAGCGTGCTGGGTGAGTCCCACGACCGCGCTGCGCGCGCTCTGGCGGCCAAGACCGGTGATCGCTTCGCCGACCTGAAGACGGAATCGTCGAGCAGCGGCGCGGTGTTCATCCACGGCACCAGCCTCTGGATGGAGACCGCGATCGAGCAACTCATTCCCGCCGGAGACCACACGATCGTGGTGTTACGGGTCAGTGACGTCCGCGTCGACCCGGATATCCCGCCGATCGTGTTCCACCGCAGCAGCTTTCGACGTCTCGACGTCTAGCCGTTTACCTTGAGGTCTGATCGGTCCCGCTAGGGGCGCCGGCCGAGTTCCTCGCGGTAAGCCTGAATCCGACGCTCGATCTCCACGCCGTCCTCGTCACGTCCCTCTTTGTGCGCGAGTTCAGCGCGTGCCGTCAGCTCTGCGATCGCCGTGCGAATCTCGTTGACGCTGGTGGGCTTTCGAATCGTCATTGGTCACCGCCTTTCGGGTCCTACCCGACGGTACCCGGATCGGCGGTGCCTTGGCACTGCTGAATCCGCAGACGCGCGTTTTTACGGCTTCTTATCGACGGAACAGCTTGTTGCCCAGCCATACGACCGGGTCGTACTTGCGGTCGGCGACGCGTTCCTTCATCGGAATCAGTGCGTTGTCGGTGATGTGAATGCTCTCGGGGCAGACCTCGGTGCAGCACTTGGTGATGTTGCAGTAGCCGAGACCGTGCTCCTCCTGCGCCTCGTCCCGCCGGTCGCGGGTGTCGAGCGGGTGCATCTCCAACTCCGCGATCCGCATCAAATAACGCGGGCCGGCGAAGTTCTCCTTGTTGTCCTCGTGGTCACGGATCACGTGGCAGACGTTGTTGCACAAGAAGCATTCGATGCACTTGCGGAATTCCTGCGACCGCTCGACGTCCGCCTGCTGCATCCGGTATTCGCCGGGCTGCAGGTCTTTGGGCGGTGCGAAGGACGGGATTTCGCGGGCCTTCTCGTAGTTGAACGACACGTCGGTCACCAGGTCGCGGATCACCGGGAAGGTCCGGATCGGGGTCACGGTGACCACCTCATCCTCGGTGAACGTCGACATCCGCGTCATGCACATCAGGCGGGGCTTGCCGTTGACCTCGGCCGAACAGGAGCCACACTTGCCGGCCTTGCAGTTCCACCGCACCGCCAGGTCCGGGGTCTGGGTCTGCTGCAGGCGGTGGATGATGTCGAGCACCACCTCGCCCTCGTTGACCTCCACGGTGAAGTCCTGCAAACCACCACCGGATTCGTCGCCACGCCATACCCGCATGGTTGCGTTGTAGCTCATCAGCCTCTCCGTCCTGGGTGATCGGCCAGCTCGTCGTCGGTGTAGTACTTCTCGAGCTCCGCGATCTCGAATGTCTCGAGGAGGTCCGCCCGCATCGGTGTCTGGTCTTTGTGGGTCACGGTGATGTCAGGAACCACCGGGTCGTCGCCGGAGGCGCTGCAGACCAGCAGCACCTTGCGCCACGACGAGTCCATGCCCGGGTGGTCGTCGCGGGTGTGGCCGCCACGGCTCTCGGTGCGCTCGAGCGCCGCCTTCGCGACGCACTCGCTGACCAGCAGCAGGTTGCGCAGGTCGAGGGCGAGGTTCCAGCCGGGGTTGTATTCGCGGCCGCCTTCGACGTGAATGTGCTTGAACCGCTCGCGAAGCTGGTCGAGCGCGGCTGAGCGCCTCGGTGATCTCCTCGGACTTGCGGATGATGCCGACCAGGTCGTTCATCGACTGCTGCAGCTCGAGCTGCAGCGTGTACGGGTTCTCCGTCGCGGCGCCACTGGCCGGGGTCTCGAAGGGTGCCAGCGCCCGCTTGGCCGCGGTGTCGACGGCGTCCTCGGCGACCTTCGGGCGGTTGCTCAGCCCGCGCACGTAGTCGGCGGCGCCCAGGCCGGCGCGACGTCCGAAGACCAGCAAGTCGCTCAACGAGTTACCGCCCAACCGGTTGGAGCCGTGCATGCCGCCGGAGCACTCGCCCGCGGCGAACAGTCCCGGGACGGTGGCCGCGCCGGTGTCGGCGTCCACCTCGACGCCGCCCATCACGTAGTGACAGGTGGGCCCGACTTCCATCGGCTCCTTGGTGATGTCGACGCCGGCCAGTTCCTTGAACTGGTGATACATCGACGGCAGCCGTTTCTTGATCTGCTCGGGTGTCATCCGCGACGCGATGTCGAGGTAGACGCCGCCGTGCGGGGTGCCGCGGCCAGCCTTGACCTCCGAGTTGATCGCGCGGGCGACCTCGTCGCGGGGAAGCAGGTCGGGGGTGCGGCGGGCGGCGTCGTTGTCCTTGAGCCACTGGTCGGCTTCCTGCTCCGACTCGGCGTACTGGCCCTTGAACACCGCCGGGATGTAGTCGAACATGAACCGCTTGTCGTCGGAGTTCTTGAGCACCCCGCCGTCGCCGCGCACACCCTCGGTGACCAGGATGCCCTTCACGCTGGGCGGCCAGACCATGCCGGTCGGGTGGAACTGGATGAACTCCATGTTGATCAGCGTCGCGCCGGCCCGCAGGGCGAGCGCGTGGCCGTCACCGGTGTACTCCCACGAGTTCGAGGTGACCTTGAAGGACTTGCCGATACCGCCGGTCGCCAGGACCACGGCGGGCGCCTCGAACAAGATGAACTTGCCGGTCTCGCGGAAGTAGCCGAAGGCTCCGGCGATCGCATCGCCGTCCTTGATCAGCTCGGTGATGGTGGTCTCGGCGAACACCTGGATCCGGGCCTCGTAGTCGCCGAGCTCGGCGAAGTCTTCCTGCTGCAGCGAGACGATCTTCTGCTGCATGGTGCGGATCAGCTCGAGGCCAGTGCGGTCACCGACGTGCGCCAGCCGCGGGTAGGTGTGCCCACCGAAGTTGCGCTGGCTGATCTTGCCGTCCTTGAGGCGGTCGAACAGCGCGCCGTAGGTCTCCAGCTCCCACACCCGGTCGGGCGCTTCCTTGGCGTGCAGCTCGGCCATCCGCCAGTTGTTCAGGAACTTGCCACCGCGCATGGTGTCGCCGAAGTGGGTCTTCCAGTTGTCCTTCGGGTTGGTGTTACCCATCGCCGCCGCGCAGCCGCCCTCGGCCATCACGGTGTGGGCTTTGCCGAACAGCGACTTGGTCACCACGGCCACCTTGAGGCCGCGTTCCCGCGCCTCGATGACCGCGCGTAGACCCGCGCCGCCGGCACCGATGACGACTACGTCGTAGGAGTGCCGTTCGACCTCAGTCATGCCAACCTCACTAAATTCTTCGATATTCCGTGAATTGGCTTGTCAGCCAACGAACCTCAGGTCGGGGATGGCACCGCCGGCCACCAGCGCGATGTAGAAGTCAGTGAGCATCAGCGTGCCCAGCGTGATCCAGGCGTACAGCTTGTGCCGGGTGTTCAGCTTGCTGACCTGCGTCCAGATCCAGTAGCGCACAGGGTGTTTGGAGAAGTGCTTGAGCCGCCCGCCGGTGACGTGCCGGCACGAGTGGCAGGACAAGGTGTAGACCCAGAGCATGACCACGTTGACGACCATGATCACGTTGCCCAGACCGAAGCCGAATCCACCGGGGCCGCTGTCGGAGTGGAACGCAACGATCGCGTCGTAGGTGTTGATGAGCGAGATGATTCCGGCGATGTAGAAGAAGTACCGGTGGGTGTTCTGCACGATCAGCGGGAATTTTGTCTCACCGCTGTAGTGCACGCGGGGCTCGGCCACCCCGCAGGCGGTCGGCGACTGCCACACCGTGCGGTAGTAGGCGCCGCGGTAGTAGTAACAGGTCAGCCGGAACAGCAGCAGGAACGGCAACGTCAACGCCGCGAAAGGCAGCCACCACACGTGGGGCAGGATCTGCGGCCAGAAATCGCTGGCTCCGTTGGTGCACGCCGTGCTGAGGCAGGGCGAGTAGAACGGCGTCAGCATGTGGTACTTCGGAACAAAGAAGTAATTCTGTTGGAACGCACGGAATGTCGCGTAGATAACGAATGCGGCGAATCCCAAGTCAATTCGCAGCGGCGACAACCACCACCGATCGGTGCGCAGTGTGCGCTGCTCGATGTGTGCGCGCGTTGGTGAAAAGACACCGGACGCAGGATGGTTCGCCGTGGGTGCGCTCATCAAATGTTCCTCTTCGAACGGGCTGTTCGTCGAAGAGTACCCAGAGACGCCCCGATGACTCCCGGCGGGGCGCGAAATCAGGACCGGTTGTGGCCCCCGACACCCTCGTGATCGACGTCGCGCCAAAAGTCCCGGTCGTAGTCGGTGTCGGGAATGGCGATCTTTTCGCCGGATTGCGGCAGCGTGACCCGCGCCGAATCGAATTCGGAAACATCGGTGTCAAGTAATTCGACGTCGCCGAGAAGGCGATCGGCGTCGATGACGATGCGCCTGACCGCAGGGCTGTCGCCGTAGCGCGCCTTCAACGTGCTCACGCACCGCCGCAAGCCGCCGATGAGGTCGTGCAATTCGGCCAGTTCGGTAGTGCTGGACAACGGATCTCCCTGGAGACGAAGGTGTCATGGATCACAGTACGGCTCCATACTATCGACCCCGCGGCCTGGGCGTGAGGCAGATCACGCGCGGGGCGGGTCACGCCGGGTAGATCGGCTCCAACAACCGGTGCGGCCGCCGCAAGGCTTCGCTGACCGGATCATCGCGCACGGTTCGCTCGCGGGGTCGTCGCGGTGGGTGCAGGACGAGGTCTTCGACGTCGGGCAACTCGCCGCACGACGAACACGAGAGATCGGGTCCGATCGCGCCGCCGCAGTCGGCGTGCCGATAACTGCGCCGTTGGGCCTGCTCGACGTAGTTCTCGTTGCCCCAGCAGGCCAACGACCAGATCGTCGGCCACAGCCGCCGGCCCTTCGGGGTCAGCACGTACTCGTCACGGCCGCGGCTGCCGGCCGATCTGGCCAGTACGCCTTCCTTGACGAGAAGCGAAAGACGTTCGTTAAGAACGGCTTTCGGGATATCGAGGTGGGCATGAAAGTCGCTGAAGCGCCGCACCCCGTAGAAGGCGTCACGCAGGACGAGCAAGGTCCATCGCTCGCCGACGATCTCGAGTGCGCGCGCGATCGGGCAACTCTCGGAGGTGTATTCGCGAGGCAGGGCCATCCGACGATTTTACGCTTGCAGGTTCATTGATCGAACCCTAGACTCCGAAACCATGGGCAGTTCGCTCAATGAACCATAGAAGGGCGCAGCGATGAGCTTCCACCGTGAGCCACATGGCATGACCCGGATCGACATCGAGACCGGGATCGCCTTCGACCGCTTCATCGAGGCGCTGGAGAAGGCTGCGCCGCCTCTCGATCAGACGGCGTTGGAACGCATCACGGCGGCCGGCGGCAATTGGGACGACGTCCGCGCCGCCGCAGCCGAAAACGCCCCCAACGGGCTGATCACCTACGCCAAGATCGATGTACGCGGATACTTCCCCATTGCGGGACACCACACGCCGGCCGTCGAATACCTCATCGGCAACCACGTCATCGCCGAGACCATGTTCCGGCACGACCCCAGGGCGATGCTGTATGCGCCGTTGCGGATGCTGGTGTACGGCGACGCCGACGGCAGCGCGATTTTCACGATGGATCAGCCGGGACCGGCGTTCGGCAGTCTCGGCATCGCCGAGGTCGCCGATGTCGGGATCGACCTCGACCGCAAAGTGATGAATCTGCTCGAGGTCATCGGCGTCGACGTCGGACAGGCCTTCGGCTGACGCAAGAATCCGGTGGAGCCGTTGAGCCCCACCGGATTCCGACGGAGTTACTTGCTGATCTCGATGCGCTGCGGTTGGGTCCCGGCGTGGGCGCCGGCGACGCGGACGGTCAGCACGCCGGCGTCGTAGGACGCCGAGACGGCCTCGCCGGTGACGTGCGCCGGCAGCTGGAACGAGCGCCGGAACGATCCGTAACGCACCTCGCGGAGCGTGCGGCCGTCGTGCTCCTCAGCGTGCTCGTCGCGGCGCTCGCCGTGGATGACCAACCGCCCGTTGTCGACCTCGACGTTGACGTCCTGGTCGACGTCGACGCCCGGGAGTTCGAGCCGTATCACGGCGTCCTCGCCGTCCTTGATGATCTCGGCGGCCGGACGCAACGCCGTTACCGGTTTGATCCAGTCGGTCGCCGCGGCCGGTCCGAAGAACTCGCGTCGCCAGCGGTCGACGTCCCACGCCGGGCGTGACCAGAGAGTCAGGTTGCTCATGTGTGTCTCCTCGTGCTGTGTGAGGCCGGCGCTCTGCCGGCGTCTACCGATACAAACTTGAGTCGACCACGCTAAAGTTCCAATACTGGTTTCGCTGTCGGCGAACAACGAATTACCTTCGGCCGCAGGGACACTGGCGGGTAACCGGACTACCAGACGTCGCCGTCGCGCCAATCGCAAGCCAGGCCCGCGGAGGGGTCGAGGTCGATCCCGAGCGGGAAGACGAACACCGAGCCGTCGTCGTCCGGTGTCCGGGTCGGCCCGGCGGGGGCCAGCACCGAGGTGGGGCCGCGCCACGGCAGCCAGCCGCGCTGCGTGTACAGCCGCCTGCCCCGGTCCGAGGAGCTCAGCGCGCCCAGTTGGTAAGCGCCGCGGATCACCTGCTCACAGGCGTCGAGGATCGCGATCGCCAGACCCTGGCCGCGCCAATCCTCGCGCACGGCAACGGCTTCGACGTACCCGCAGCGCAGCGCCGCGCCGCGGTAGAGCAGCCGTCGTTGGGTGACCGCGCCGTGGGCGATGATCGCGCCGCGATGCCAGATCAGGGCGTGCATGCCGCCCAGGGCGTGCTCCCAGTCGGTGTCGGTGAACTCGCCGCCGAAAGCCTCGCTGACCATCTCGTGGGCGCGCTGCCGCGCGTCACTTTCCAGATCAGCGGTGTGGACCAGGCGAGCGGTGTGAACCTGGGTGGGCACACTGCTGGTCTACCAGTTCGGCTAGTCCGCCGCTAGCGAAGTCGACACCGAATTCGGCCGGGATCGGGGACGCGACCAGTGCAGGCGGACGGGTTGGCCGGGACGCACCTGGGCGAGCCGGTCGACGTCGCGGTCGGCGATCACGCCCACCACCGGGTAGCCACCCGTCACCGGGTGATCGGGACCGAGGATGACGGGTAATCCATTGGGCGGCACCTGAATCGCGCCTCGAGTCACACCCTCGCTGGGCAGTTGGCGACTCGGGTCACAATGCACTAGCGGACGTCCCTGCAGCCGCATGCCCACGCGGTTACTGCGGTCGGATGCCGTCCAGACGGTGTGTACCAGCGCGTCGGGTTCGCGGAACCAGTCGTCGCGCGGTCCGGGCACTACCAGCAGGTCGACGATCTGGCGGGCGATGGCCGCGACCGGCGCCTGGTCGAGTTCGGGATACTCCTCGGTGTGGTCCCCGATCGGCAGCACGTCCCCGGGCTGCAGCGGCGGCGGGCCGATACCCGACAGCATGTCGTAGCTGCGTGAGCCGAGCACCGGGGTCACGTCGAAGCCGCCTCGGACCGCCAGGTAGCTGCGCAGCCCCGACCTAGGTATGCCCAGCGAGATCATCTCGCCCGCACGGATATGCGCAATGCTGTTGGCGCCGAACCGCGTTGCACCGGCGGTCGCAAGTGTGTCGGCGCCCGTCACCGCGATGTCGATGTCACCGCCGCGCACCCGCGCCGCCAGTCCGCCCATCGTCACCTCGACGACGGCGCGGTCGTCCGGGTTGGCCACCAGTCGGTTGGCCAGCGTGTGCGAACGCCGGTCCGCCGCCCCGGACCGGGTGACACCCAGGTGGGCCAGGCCGGGCCGGCCGAGGTCCTGAACGAGCGCCAACGGGCCGGTGCGCACGATCTCCAGGGCCGGCATGCGCTACGCCGCCCGGAACTGCACCAGGGTGCCCGGGGTCAGCAGCGCCGGGTCGGATCGGTCGATGTCCCAGAGCACGGCGTCGGTGTGGCCGATCAGCTGCCATCCGCCGGGCGAGCGACGTGGGTAGATTCCGGTGAACTCGCCGGCCAGTCCGACCGCTCCGGCCGGCACCCCCGGGCGCGGGTCGGGGCGTCGCGGCACCGCCAGTCGCGGATCGCCGCCGACGAGATACGCGAAACCCGGTGCGAATCCACAGAATCCGACCGTCCACGGGTTGGCGGTGTGGGCGTGGACGACCTGCGCGGTGGTCAGTCCGGTGAACTGAGCGACCTCGCCGAGGTCGTCGCCGTCGTAGACGACGTCGATCCGCAGCGGGTCGCCGTGCGTAGCCGCCTTGGCGTCGTCCGGTCGGTCGAGGGCGTGCAGCCGGCGGCGGGTCGTGCTCTGCCGGTCGGGGCCGTCGAGTGTGAGCAGAATTGTGCGCGCGGCCGGGACGATGTCCAGCACGTCGGGCATCGCGGCGTCGCGCAGCGCGGCCGACCATGCCAAAACCTCGGGGGTACTGTCGAATTGCAGCAGCAGCGCCTGGTCTCCGTAGTCCAGAATCGGAGGGGTTTCGCCCGCGTTCATTACCCGACGGTAACCCCGCGGCGCGCGGGCTGCCAGGTGCTCCGTCCTAATGCAGGACGTTGGCGATCAGCGGCGGCAACTGCTCTGCCACCAACGGGTAACTCAGCGGCGACGCGTAGGCGATCGCGCCGGCCTGGTCCTTGGTGGTGAAGATGCTGCGTGAGCGTTGTGCCGCCACATCGGGATTGGCCAGCAGCGCAGCCTGTTCGGCCTCGCTCTCGGTGGTCCAGATCAACACCTCGGCGTCGCCGAGAGCCGATGTGACCTTGTCCCGGGAGATGAAGGCCCGCTGCTGATCGACGGCCAGCGCGGCAAGGCTTTGGGGCATGCCCAGGCCCATCTGCTTGAGGAAGTCGGTTTGCCATCCGGTGGTCGCGACGACGTTGTCGTCGTGCAGTGTGCCTTCCAGTAGCAGCGCCCGCTTATCCTTGAACTGCGGGTACTTGTCGGCCACCGCGGTGAATCCCTTGTCAACGGCGCTGATCAGCGAGTCCATTCGGCCCGACTGGAAGACCGCCTGGCCGATGGCTTTCGCCTGGTCTTTCCAGGGCTCGAAGAATGCGTCGCCGGCGGACTGCGCGAGCGTCGGCGCGATCGCCGCGAGCTTCTGGTAGGTGTCCTGGTCCAGACCGGCGTCGGTGGCGACAATCAGATCGGGCTTGAGGCCGGAGATCTGCTTAGTCTGAATTCCGTTGTCCAGGCTCAACACAACGGGTTTGGCCGCGCCGAGCTTGGCCTGGGCCCACGGCCACACCCCGAACGGCTGGTCGCCGAACCAGTTGGTCACCGCAACGGGGACGATCCCGAGCGCCAGCAGGTCGTCCTGTCCGGTGAAGCCCGCGCAGACCACCCGCTTGGGTGGTTGCGCGATCGTCGTCTCACCGAACGCGTGGGTGATGGTGACCGGTCCGTTGCCGCCACCACTGCTCTCGGCGGACGGCGCCTTGTTCGGCGAGCAGCCCGCGAGCGCGAGCAGGCCCGCGGCCGAGCCGGCGCGCAGGAACCCCCGGCGATCCCATAGCTGGTCCACGGCGTGAGCCTAGCGCGGTCAGCGGGTCGGCTCGCCCTTCCACGGACTGTAATCGGCAATCAATTCCTCCTGCGCCGGCCGCTGCCCTTCGGGCACATGCTGGAGGTTGATCCGGATCCGGTACCAGATCGAACTCGGGCCACGCATGCCGTCGACCAGCACGTCGGCCGGCTCCAGGCGTTCGGCGGCGGCGGGATGACGTTCACGCCAGGTGTCCAACGCGGCCATCGCCTCGTCCTTGGTCTTGGTGCGGGCTACCTCGATGAGCGGCATCACCGACTGGCGTCGACCCGACCCGTCCCGTCGCGCGCCCTTCGGCGCTTTCTCCGCGGGTCCCAGTTCCTCTGCGAGCGTCAGCAATTGGTCGAGGCTCCCGGCGGATTCGTCCATGCCGGACCATGGGTCGCCGATGTCGGCGAAGCGCTGCGGCACCGTCGCCACGGTGAAGTCCGCTGGGTCGCAGTCGGCGACCTCGTCCCACCGCAGGGGCGTGGAGACCCGCGCGTCGGGGGTCGCGCGCACCGAGTACGCCGAGGCGACCGTGCGGTCCTTGGCGTTCTGGTTGAAATCCACGAACACGCCCTCGCGCTCCTCTTTCCACCAGCGGCTGGTGGCGAGTTCGGGTGCACGCCGTTCGACTTCCCGCGCCACGGTCTGCGCGGCCAGCCGCACCTGGCGGAACGACCAATCCGGCGCAATCCGCGCGTAGATGTGAAAGCCGCGCGAGCCGGATGTCTTGGGCCAGGCGGTCAACCCATGATCCTCGAGCACCTCGCGTGCCACCTGCGCCACGTCGATGATCTGTCGCCAGGTGACCCCGGGCATCGGATCCAGGTCGACGCGCAGCTCGTCGGGGTGCTCGAGGTCGTCGGCGCGCACCGGATGAGGATTGAGGTCGACGCAGCCGAGGTTGATCGCCCAGGCCAGGCCGGCCGCGTCGTGGATGACGGCCTCTTTCGCCGAGGTGCCGCGCGCGTAGCGCAATTCTGCGACGTCGATCCAGTCGGGCCGCTTCTCCGGGGCGCGTTTCTGGAAGACCGCCTCCTGGTCGATGCCCTTGACGAACCGCTTGAGGATCATCGGGCGACGCACCACCCCGAGCAGGGCGCCGTCGGCGACCGCGAGGTAGTAGCGGATCAGGTCGAGTTTGGTGACTGGCCGTTGCCCACGGGCCCCACCGTGATCGGGAAAGACCACTTTGTCCGGGTGGGTGACCTCGACCTGGCGACCGCCGACGTTTAGCGACACCGGAGCCATGGGCACATGCTAATTCGGCACAGCGTTCCGACCGCGGTGCGACCTACGTCACATTAGGGTGGACGACATGCCTAATCCCATCGCTCTGCCTGGGCAGGCAGTAGCCAAAATCCAGCAATATGCCGAGCGCGGCTTATCCGAACTGCACTACCTGCGCAAGATCATCGAGTCCGGCACGTTTCGGTTGGAGAACCCGCTGAACTACGCCGCGATGGCTGCCGAGATCGCGAAGTGGGGCGAGATCGGCATGCTGCCGTCCTTCAACGCCCGGCGGACACCGAACCGCGCCGCGATCATCGACGACGCCGGCGAGCTCACCTACAAAGAACTCGACGAGGCCGCGAACGCGGTCGCGCACGGCCTGCTCGCCAAGGGTGTGAAGGGCGGTGACGGCGTCGCGATCCTGGCGCGCAACCACCGCTGGTTCGCGATTGCGGAGTTCGGGTGCGCCCGAGTCGGGGCTCGCATCATTTTGCTGAACAGCTCGTTTTCCGGGCCGCAGATCAAAGAGGTGTCCGAGCGCGAGGGCGCCAAGCTGATCATCTACGACGATGAGTACACCGAGGACGTGAGCAAAGCGGACCCGCCGCTGGGCAAGTTGCGGGCATTGGACACCAACCCGGACGGCGACGATTCCGGCAGTACCGACGAGACCCTGGCCGATCTGGTAGCCGCGCACAGCAAGGCGCCGGCCCCTAAGGCGAGCAAGCATTCGTCGATCATCATCTTGACCAGCGGTACGACCGGAACGCCGAAGGGCGCGAATCGCAGCACACCGCCGACCTTGGCGCCGATCGGCGGCATCCTGTCACACGTGCCGTTCAAGGCCAACGAGGTGACGTCGCTGCCTGCGCCGATGTTCCACGCACTGGGTTTCCTGCATGCCACGATCGGTATGTTCCTGGGCTCAACGTTGGTGTTGCACAGCAAGTTCAAGCCCGAGCAGGTGTTCTCCGACATCGAGAAGCACAAAGTGTCGGCGGTTGTCGTGGTGCCGGTCATGCTGTCCCGCATGCTCGAGGCCTTGGAGAAACTGGACAAGAAGCCCGACCTGTCCAGCCTGCGGATCATTTTCGCGTCGGGTTCGGCGTTGGGGGCCGACGTCGCTGAGCGGGCGTTGAAGGACATCGGTCCGGTGGTCTACAACATGTACGGCTCCACCGAGATCGCATTCGCCACGATCGCCGGACCCGAGCACCTCAAGTACAACTCCAGCACGGCCGGGCCCCCGGTCAAGGGTGTCAAGGTCAGGATCTACGACGACAACGGCAAGGAGTTGCCACAGGGCAAGGTCGGCCGGATTTTCGTCGGCACCAGCTTCCCGTTCGAGGGCTATACCGGCGGTGGCAACAAGCAGATCATCGACGGGCTGCTGTCCTCAGGCGACGTCGGCTACATCGACGAGAACGGCCTGTTGTTCATCAGCGGACGCGACGACGAGATGATCGTGTCCGGCGGTGAGAACGTCTTCCCGGCCGAAGTCGAGGACTGCATCAGCGCGCACCCCGACGTGGTAGAGGCGACGGCGATCGGTGTCGAGGACAAAGAGTGGGGTCACCGGCTGCGGGCCTTTGTGGTGAAGAAAGACAACGCGAGCCTCGACGAGGACACCGTCAAAAAGCACGTCAAGGATCAGCTGGCCAAGTACAAGGTGCCGCGAGAAGTGATCTTCCTCGACGAACTGCCGCGTAACCCGACCGGGAAGATCCTCAAGCGCGAACTGCGGGAAATCGACGCCGACTAGCGGACGGGGCTAGTCGAAACCCGTTCCGCCGTCCAGCTGTTCCCGCAGGATATCGATCTGTCCGGTGTGACGGGCGATCTCCTGGATCATGTGCACGTAGATCCACCGCAGCGAGACTGTCGTCCCAAGCCGGCCGTGCCACAGCTGGTGGTCCAGCGGATACAGCGCGGCGATGCGACGGGACTCTTCGCATTGCGCCTGGTACTCCTGGACCAGGGTAGGGAGTGACTCGTCGGGCTGCAGTTCAAACTCCCAGGACCGCTCGTGCGTGCGGCGGTTGTCGTCGAGCCGTCCCTGCAGAAACTGGTCGAACCAGCCGTATTCCACCCACCGCAGGTGTTTGACCAGGCCACCGACCGTGGTCGACGACTGGACAAGGTGGCGGCGCACGTCCGCATCCGAGAGCCCGGAAACCTTGCGTACCACGATGTCTCGGTAGTCGTCGAGAAAAGCTTCGAGGGTCGGGCGTTCGCCGGTTACCGCGTGCTCGCGACGATCGGGACGCTGCTCGGCCATGGGGGCGAAGCTAGCACCACCACATCGACGGTGAGGTCAGCGGCGTTCCCGGATGCTTCGGGTGACTTCGGCGGACAGCTTGGGGTCGCGCAACAGCAGCTCGATGAGCGCGCTGATCACTTCCTGACCGGTGACCCGGGCGTATCCGAGTCGGTCGGCGGCATCGCGCTGCCAGATGTCGAGGGCGCGATGGGTGGCTGGGGACAGGTCGACGGTGCGCCGAGTGCGCTGAACGCGGGCCGGCGGATCGGGCTTTTGCCGGTCATTGTTCCGGATGCTGGAGAAGCGTTCGGTCTGCGCCGAGCCGTCGGCCCGCGAGGGCGGCTTGGCTCTAAACGACTGCGAGCTGGAATCCATGCGCCTGACGACCTCGGTTTCGCGTGAGCTTTCAGTAGATCAGGACTTAAGTATGTCGGTCAAAGCGGCGGCGTGCAGTGGTGGCACGCCGTGCGGCGCCGCCGGTCACCAGAACACGGCGAGTTCCGTCGCGGCGACGGCGACGCTGTCGGTGATTGCTGACAAGGGAATTAAGCCATTAATGCGCACGGGCAATTCGGTGGGTAAGCTATTCGCTATATTGCGAGATCGATGCGGTAGTTCAGCTGACATATGGCAACACACGTGGTTGTATATGCTGACATGATGATCCACGCAGATACTGAGATCAGTAGCACATGAAAACCGTTTGAGCAGGCAATATTTCCTCTCAGTGCCTACTGAACCCTGTACATGCTGATGTCAGGAGGTCCTGACTGCAGTAAACAAGTAAACACGGCTTTCAGTAAAAGCTAAACGTAATCAACAAATTCGCTGGTCAACGCCAGAACCTATATTCTCAGGCTAATTGACAGCTTGATTCAGACTTTGCTAAGGAATTACCCTTAGCGTTCTTGGTGTACGTCAACCCGGCGAAAGAGCAACCACAATGTCGCATTCACTCACTTCGATTCGCCGCGCCGCCGCTGGCGCAGTCGGCGCGGGTGCGGTGGCCGGCGCGATGCTCTTCGGTGCAATGCCTGCCGCCGACGCCGCACCGGCGGCACCCATCCCAGCGGTAGTTGGCCCGATGCAGGTCGCTCCGCCCGAAGGCGGTGGACACGGCGGCGGCGGAGGCCACGGCTGGGGCGGTGGCTCGGGCTGGGGCGGTCACGGTAATTGGGGTCGCGGCGGCGGCTGGGCTCACGGTGCAGGCTGGGGCCCTGGCTGGGGCTGGGGTCACCCCGGATGGGGCCCCGGCCAAGGAGGCTTCTGGGGCCAACCAGGCTTCTGGGGCGGTCACCACGGTTGGTGGTGACCCCTCAGGAAACGGGGGGAATAAGGCCGGCCTCGTTCTTGGACAAACGAGGCCGGCCGCCTCCCGGGGATCCACGCCGATCTGACCCTCGTCGGACGGCGTGGATTTTTCTTTCTGCGCTACGGGTCACGGGGCAGCCCAAGCAGCCGCTCCGCGATGATGTTGAGCTGTACCTCCGACGTGCCGCCGTAAATGGTGGTGGCGCGGCTGGCCAACAGGTATTCGGCCCACTTACCGGGCAGTTGTTCGGGGTCGCCGATCGCGCCGTCCGTCCCGAATGAGGACACCCCGAATTCGGCGTAGCCCTGACCGGTGCGCATGGACAGCAGCTTGGAAATGGCAGCAGAAGGCATCGCGTCCCCACCGGCCAGCGTCAGCAGCGTCGAGCGCAGGTTGAGCACCTTGGCGGCGTGGCCCTCTGCGATCAACTGACCCGCCCGGTTCTGCGCGACCTGGTCGAACTGCCCGTCGGACAAGAACTCGACGAATTGATCGAGGCTGGCCAGGAACGGCGCCTCGCTGCTCCCGATCGAAACCCGTTCTGCGGTCAGCGTGTTTCGGCTGACCTCCCAGCCCCGGTCGACCTCGCCGAGCACCAGCTCGTCAGGGACGAACACATCGTCGATGAATACGGTGTTGAACATCGCGCCACCGGTGAGTTCGCGCAGCGGCTTGACCTCCACGCCTTCACTTTTCATGTCCAGCAGGAAATAGGTGATGCCGTTGTGTTTCGGCGCCGCGGGGTTCGTCCTGGCCAGCAACGCGCCCCACTGTGAGAACTGCGCAGCGGTGGTCCAGATCTTCTGCCCGGTGATGCGCCAGCCACCGTCGACCTTGGTCGCCTTGGTGCTCAGGCCGGCCAGGTCAGACCCGGCGCCAGGCTCGGAAAACAGTTGGCACCAGATCATTTCGCCGCGGAACGTCGGCGGCAGAAAACGTTGCTTCTGCTCGTCGGTGCCGAACGCGACGATCGACGGCACGATCCAGGCCGCGATCCCGATCGGTGGCCGTCTGACTCGCCCGGTGTTGAACTCCTGGGCGATGATGATCTGCTCGACGGGGTTGGCGTCACGGCCCCACGGTTTCGGCAGGTACGGCAGCACCCATCCGCCCTCGGCGATCGCGGTGTTGCGCTCTTCGCGCGAAATCTCCTTCAGCCCAGCCACTTCCGCGCGGATCTCGTCGCGCAGCTTCTCGGTGTCGGGGTCAAGGTCGATGTCGAGGCTGCGCATTCCCGTGCTCGTAGCGGTGTCGAGAACCCGCTGCGGGTAGGCCGTCTTGCGCCCGAAGCCGGCGGCGATCACCAGCGCCCTGCGGTAGTAGATGTTGGTGTCGTGCTCCCAGGTGAACCCAATGCCACCGTGCACCTGGATGCAGTCCTGGGTGCAGCGCTGGGCCGCGGCCGGGGCCAATGTCGCGGCTACCGCGGCGGCGAACTCGACCTTGGAACCGTCGATGTCCCAATCGTTTTCACGGGCCTGGTCGACGGCGCGGGCGGCATCCCACACCGCGGCCGTGGCGCGCTCGGTATCGGCGATCATTTCGGAGCACTTGTGCTTGACGGCCTGGAACTGGCCGATCGGCCGACCGAACTGCTCGCGGATCTTGGCGTATTCGGTGGCGGTGTCGGTAGCCCAGCGCGCAACGCCGACCGCCTCAGCCGACAGCAGCGTGGAGATCAGCGCCTGCGCGGTCGTCGCGGTCAGGTTGCTCAACACGACGTCGTCGGCGACCTCGATCGCGTTGGCACGCACGTGGGCGATCGGTCGTAGCGGGTCGACGCCGGCGACCGGCTCGATCTCGAGCTGGTCGGCGGCGCAGCACCACCCATCTTTCACCGCCGTCGAAGGCCACCGGTAACACCAGCAGCGAGGCCTGCGCCGCGGCCGGCACCGCGCGGGCCTCGCCGCGGATCACCAGTGAGCTGCCGTGGCGGGTCGCGGTCAGCCCGGAATCCAGCGCGTACGCGGCGATCACGGCCCCGGACGCTAACTCGGCCAGTGCCTTGGCATCGGGGTCGTGTGCCGAGATCAGCGCGCTGGCGATCGCCGACGGGACGAACGGGCCGGGAACGGCGCCGTAGCCGAACTCGGCGAGCGCGACAGCCAACTCGAGAATGCCAAACCCCTGTCCGCCAACGGATTCAGCGAGGTGTAGGCCCTGCAGGCCCTGGTCGGCCGCGGCCTGCCAATACGGTGGCGGGTTGTCGACCGGTGTCTCGAGGGCGGCGTGCAGTACCTCCGACGGCGCTACCCGCGCCACCAGAGACCGCACGGAGTCGGCCAGGTCTTGATGCTCAGGATTAATTGCGATCGGCATTGGTCGCCTTCCTTGGAATTCCCGGGGCTCGTGAAACCAAGCTAACAACCGGTGGGTTGGTTCACCACATGGGCCAGTGGTTGCCCATCCCGCAACCGACGGCAATTGGCGACGGCCTCCATGAGATAGCGCCGCATGGTGTCGACGGTGTACCAAGTGACGTGCGGCGTGAGCACGACGTTGTCCAGCCCTAGCAGCGGATTGTCCGGCGCTACCGGTTCGGCGCCGAAGACGTCCAGTCCGGCCGCCGCCAGCCGCCCGTCGCGCAGCGCATCGGCCAGGGCGTCCTCGTCGATGATGGCGCCGCGAGAGGTGTTGATCAGTACCGCACCAGGTTTCACGCCGTTTAGCGCGGCCCGGTCGATCAACCCCTCGGTACCAGCGGTCAGCGGCAGGTGTAGCGAGACGATGTCGCTGACGGCCAACAGGTCCGGCAACGTCCGCCAGCCGGGCAGCCCGTCATCGCGAGTGCTGGTGTGCACGACGGTTGCCCCCATCGCGGCAACGATGCCCTCGACCCGTTTGGCGATGCTGCCGTAGCCAACCAGCCCGACGGTGCAGGCGCCGATGTCGCGGACGGTCTCGCCCAGTTGCGGATCCGACGGCCAGCCACGACCCTCGCGGGTGGCGCGATCAAGCACCGGCAGCCGGCGCAGTGCGGCCAGCATCAGCAGCAGCGTTCCCTCGGCCACCGACGGTGCGTTGGCGCCGGGCATGTTGGCGACCGCGATGCCCTGCTTGCTGGCCGCATCGACATCGACGGTGTTGACCCCGGCGCCGAATTTGTGCACCAGCCGGGCGCGGATCGCGCGGGCCAGGTCGGCCGCCGACAACGGGCGAAGCACATGCCAGATCACGTCGGCCTCGGGCAACTCGCGATAGAACGACTCGTCGTCCTCACACCAGCGGATATCGAGCCAGTCAGCCTCGGATGCAAGGAAATCCAGCACCTTCGGGCCGGGGACGAAGTGCGCGAGGACCCTCAACGCCACCTTTTGGCAATCCATTTGGCAATCGTGTCAGCTTGCTCGCTGCGCGCACCGGGCGTGGTGAAGTAGTGGTCGGTATTGATCGAGGACTGGGACTTGTCGGTGCTGGCCAGCGCATCGTGGATCCGCTGAGCATCGGAGGGGAAGACGCCGGTGTCGGCGTCGGCATTGATCACCAGGGCGGGGCAGGCGATCCGTGCCAGATGCGGTTCGGCCCGGGTCTGGGCGGTCCGCAAACTCCACATCGCCAGCCAGCTGCGCAGCGTGCAGGCCGCGGCGATGCCGTGGGCCGATCGGTTGGCTTTGACGGGCAACCCGGCATAGCACATGTTGGGCTGACGTTGCGTCGGCTCGATCGTCGGATCGACCATCCGCGGGTCGGCCCAGGTTCTCATCACGGTGAACGGACGATCGGAAAACCCCGCGGCGCGAACACGTTTCAGCTCGGTCTCAGCCCAGTCTGTGATCGCATGATTGCGCGCTACCTGCGCGGAGCGATAGCGCTTCAGAAAATCCGGCGAGAAAGGCGGCCCGTTGCGCTCGTCGAACAGATCCAGGTCGGGGTCGGTGGCGAGCGGATCGTTCTCGTCCACGACCGAGGCATCCATCCACGCAGTCAGCACGTCAGGGCGACCTGGGTGCGCCGCGCTGGCCACATAGCCGTCGCCGGGCAGCAGATCGGTCAGTCCGGCCGCGGGTCGCATGCCGGGCACCGGTGTCACGTGCGGATCGGTGGCCTGGGCCTGGTAAGCGGCCATCAGCGAGCCCCCACCCGAATTGCCAAGCAGCACAATCGTCTCCACTGCTTGGGTGTCACGCAACCAACGCACTCCGACACCGATGTCGACCAGGGCATGGTCGAGCAGGAAGCTGCTTTCGAATCCGCGGAACCGGGTGTTCCACCCGAGGAACCCGATGCCGCGGGTCGCCAGGTAGTCGGCAAGGTAGTGCTCGGAGAAGTCGATCTGATAGTGCGCGGCGATCACCGCGACCTTCGGCTTCCGTCCGACCCCGCGGTAGTACAGCCCCTGGCACGGATGGCCGCCGGCGCCGGCGCGTCTGCCGGTCGGCGACGGCAGACCGACGAATTCGCGGACGACTCCGGGGGTGCCAGTGGAGCGAGTCACCTCAGTGGCCTTCCTTGTAGTAGATGGCGGTAGAAAATGTTGGCCTGGGTCGCGATGCAGGCGTCGTCGGCGCAATGCCCGTCGGACTGTGCGCGCCGCACCGTTTCGGTGATGAAAGAGGTTGGAATGGCGTAGATTTCAGCCCAATGTTTGGCTTGCTCGCCGACCTCGTCGCTAAACCGCAGCGCCCACTCGCGGACCATGGCTTCTTTGGAGTCGTAGTAGTTGTAGAACGCCGCCGCCGACCGGCCCGCCTCGCTGGCGATGTCGTCGTCGGAAGCGCCGCGCGACGCGTCGGTGAATCGGACACGGTAGACACCGACCGGCCTCCTTCGTCGTGACCATGGGGTGTCATCGACCCCGGGAACGGCGTATTCTCTGGAATAGACCTGAATCTCATGTTAGGTTCGGATCCTGATCTCCGCCGCGGAACGGGAGCCTCAGGATGATCAAACCCCACAATCGCAATTCCGAATTCGAGCTCGGCGGCATCAATCATGTCGCGCTGGTGTGCTCGGACATGGCCCGCACCGTGGACTTCTACAGCAACATCCTGGGCATGCCGTTGATCAAGTCGCTGGATCTGCCGGGCGGCCTCGGGCAACACTTCTTCTTCGATGCGGGAAACGGCGCCTGCGTGGCGTTCTTCTGGTTCGCCGATGCACCCGATCGGGTGCCGGGTCTGTCGTCGCCGGCCGCCATCCCGGGCATCGGGGAGATCACCAGCGCCGTCAGCACGATGAACCACCTGGCATTTCACGTGCCGGCCGAGCAGTTCGACGCTTACCGGCAGCGGCTCAAAGACAAAGGCGTGCGGGTCGGGCCGGTGCTCAACCACGACGAAAGTGAGCAACAGGTCGCAGCCACGCTGCATCCCGGGGTCTACGTGCGCTCGTTCTACTTCCAGGACCCCGACGGCATTACGCTCGAATTTGCCTGCTGGGTCAAGGAATTCACCGCGAACGACGCTCAGACCGTGCCCAGGACGGCTGCGGATCGCCGCATCCCCGCCGCGCATTAGCGTCAGGCGCGGTACAGGCTGGGGTCGGCCAGCTCGTCGAGCAACGACGCCAGTTGGTCGACAAGCTGCTCAGGGTCGAGCCGCACGTCGCCGGCCAGCCAGGCGCTGATCGTCTGTCCCACCCCGCCGACCACGAAATGCGCGGCGGCCTTGATCCGGTCGTTCTCCGGCACCCGCAGCGCGTTTTCGACGTAGCGGCCGGAGAGCATGGCGAACAGCGCGCTGGATTCCACCCGCTTGCGCACCAGTACGGCGTTGGCCAGTTGCGCGCTGAACAGCAGCCGGCCGACCCGGGGATCTCCGCCGATGGTCGCGACGATGTTGGCCATACCGGCGCGGGTCTGCTCGTCGGGCGGCGCGGCCGCGACCGCCGCCTCCGTGGTGGCTGCCAGTTCGGCGATCACCCAGTCGAACACGGCGGCGACGAATTCGTCCTTGTCGGTGAAGCTTTCGTAGAAGTGGCGAGCCGCCACGCCGGCCCGCCGGCAGATGGCGCGCACGGTCAATTCCGCGGGTTGGTCGTCGCCGAGTAGGTCCAGGCCGGCTTCCAGCAGCCTGGTTCGGCGGCCCGCCAGCCGTTCGGCGGCATAGACGCCGCGATACGGGCGCGCGTTCGCCGACGGGGCACTGGACATGAATCCCATCTTGACACTCGCCCCGTCGCACTGCAATATCAGGAAACACGCGTTTCCAGAATTAGCGGACAGGTGAGCGATGACGGTCAGCGAACCCATACGGCACGTCGAGCGCCCGGTCAGCGCGCCGCCGATCAGCCGGCCGCGCCGCACTCCTCGACTCGACGACACGTTGATGGGGATGGCGTTGCTGCTCGGCCCGGCCAACGTGATCATGCAGTTGGCCCGCCCGGGCGTCGGCTACGGGGTGATGGAGAGCCGGGTGGAAAGCGGCCGCATCGATCTGCATCCGATCAAGCGGGCCCGCACCACGTTCACGTACCTCGCAGTGGCGATGGCGGGCAGCGAGACCCAGAAGGCAGCGTTTCGGCGGGCGGTCAACCGGGCTCACGCCCAGGTGTATTCGACGCCGGACAGCCCGGTGCAGTACAACGCGTTCGACGTCGATCTGCAGCTGTGGGTGGCGGCATGCCTCTATAAGGGTGGGGTCGACTTCTATCGCATGTTCATCGGCGAGATGGACGACGCCGACGCCGACCGGCATTACCAAGAGGCGGTCGTGCTCGGCTCGACATTGCAGGTGCCGCCGGAGATGTGGCCAACTGACCGGGCCGCGTTCGACCGCTATTGGAACGACCAGCTCGACAAGGTCCACATCGACGACGCGGTCCGCAGTTATCTGTATCCGATTGCGGTAGGCCGGATTCAGAAGCTACGTCTACCCGATGTCGTGCGGCGGCAACCGGAGAAGCTCGGCCTGCTGCTGACCGCCGGCTTTCTGCCGCAACGCTTTCGTGAGGAGATGCAGTTCGCCTGGGATGCCCGGACGCAGCGCCGCTTCGACCTAGTCATCAGCGCGCTGCGCACGCTGAACAACGCCATGCCCCGGTTCGTCCGGCGCTTCCCGTTCAACCTGCTGCTGTGGGATGTCGATCGCCGGATCAAGGCCGGCCGTCCCCTGGTATAGCCGCTCAGCCGACCCGATACTGCTCGGCGTCACCGGACTTGAACGCGATGCCCAGCCCGGGGCGATGCTGGTCGGGCCGCAAAGCGCCGCCTTCGGGTGACAATGCGCCGTCGAACAGCATGTGCTCGATGCGGTGATGATCGTGAAAATACTCGAGGTGACGCAGATTGGGCACGGCGGCGGCGACGTGCGCGTGCAGGTTCGGCGCGCAGTGGCCGGATACGTCGACGCTGTAGGAGGCGGCGATCGCCGCCGCTCGAAGCCAGTCGGTGATGCCGCCACAACGGGTCACGTCGATCTGTAAGCAGTCGACGGCGTCAGCGGCCAACATCCGATTGAAATAGGTGAGGTCGTAGCCGTATTCGCCCGCTGTCACGTCGGCACTGACTTGATCGCGCACCTCGTGCAGCCCGGCGAGGTCGTCGGACGAGACGGGCTCCTCGAACCATGTGACGTCATGTTCGGCCATCGCGTGTGCGACGCGGATGGCCTGCTTGCGCCGGTAACCACCGTTGGCGTCGACGTACAGCTCGATGTCGGGCCCGATGACGTTGCGCGCGAGCGCGATCCGGCTTAAATCCCGTCGCTCGTCGGAGCCCCAGGACTCACCGATCTTGATCTTCACCCGGGGGATCTTCCAGGTGTCGACCCAATGCTCGAGTTGACTACGGGTCTGCGCTTCGTCGTAGGTGGTGAAGCCGCCGCTGCCGTAGATCGGCACCTCGTGGCGCGCCATGCCGAGCAGTCGGCACACCGGCATGTCCAGCAACTTGCCTTTGAGGTCCCACAGCGCGGTGTCGACCGCGGAGATCGAGCAGGATGCCAGGCCCGGCCGCCCGTTGTTGCGGATCGCCTCGACCATGGACTGCCACGCGCCGGTGATGTCGAGCGCGTGATGTCCCGTGACGGCGTCGGCAAGCGATCCGGTGATCAGTTCGCGGCATGCGGCGGAGGCGTAGGTGTAGCCGATCCCGGTCTGGCCGCCGGCTGTCACTTCCGCGATGACGAGCGTTGTCGACGTCCAAGTGAAGGTGCCGTCGGCCTCCGGCGCGTCCGTGGGAATGGTGTAGGCCTGCGCGGCAACGTGGTCGATGCAAGGGTCGTCGGACATCGGTGGCTCCTAGGAGATCAGGTCGGCGCGGACCGCCCCGGGCAACGTGTACTGGCTGACGGCGACGGTGGCTCGATGGCGAAGACGGACGAGGCTGTTCAGCAGTTGGCTGGTTTCGGACGGTGGCGGGACCGCCGGGGTCCGCCGGGCCTGTGCCGCCCCGGCGACGGCGAAGAGCGCGGCGAGTCCGGCGCTCAGCAGCGTCAGGCGCCGGGAGTTGCGGTCGACGACGGACCACACGACCATCGAGATGGCGTGAATGAGATCGACTTCGGCGCCCAAGGCCACGCTGAGGGCGTCCGGTCGAACGTCGGTCACCGCGGCCTGCGCCAGCAGTCGTGCGCCGAGCACGCGGGTCAGCGTGCGCTCCCTCGTGCTGGCCCGGTCGCCGGACACCTTGTGCAGCAAGGGGTTTGGTATGAGAAGCAGAACCAGGCCGTAGACGATGCGGGCGAGCGCGGTCATCGTGCCCGCCCGAGAGTCCCACGGGCCGCAAGCGCGGCGCCCAGTCCGAGTCCGGCCGTGCCCAAGGCGGCTTTGATCGGGTTATGGGAGAACCACAGCTGCGGGCTACGGGCGTGGGATTTGCTGTCGAATTCTCCGGCGGCACCGTGGTCGCTGCCCGGCGGGTCATCGACGGGCTGCCAAAGGTTCTGCGGCTGTTCGCCGTTGACCAGCTGATCGGTCTGCTGGGACTCATACCCGGTGCGGGCCAGATAGCGGTCGAGCAGCGGCGCGACGAACTTCTGCGCGAGCAGCGTCGCCACCGTGCTTTCGCCCACCCAATACTGTTTGCGCTGTGGATGATCGGCGGCGTACAGCACGCCGCGCGCGGCGACCTCGGGCTGGTAGATCGGTGGTACCGGCTGCGGGTGTCGGGGCAGGCGGGACAGGACCCAGGAGAACTGCGGTGTGTTGACGGCCGGCATCTGCACGACGGTGATCCGGATCTGCGAGCGGTCGTGGAGCAGTTCGCAGCGCACCGATTCGGTGAACCCGTTGATGGCGTGTTTGGCGCCGCAATAGGCGGACTGCAATGGGATGGAACGCTGGCTCAGCGCGGAACCGACCTGCACGATGGTGCCGCGATCATGTGGCCGCATTTTGGCCAGCGCTGCCATGGTGCCGTGCACATAACCGAGGTAGGACACCTCGGTCACCCGCTTGAATTCCTCGGCCTTGATCTCAGTGAACGGCGCGAACACCGACGTGAACGCGACGTTGACCCAAACATCGATCGGGCCGAACGCGGCCTCGGCCTCGTCCGCCGCCGCCGCGACTGCCGCATAGTCGGATACGTCGGTGGGCAGGGTCAGCGCCTTGCCGCCCCCGGCTTCGACGTCGCGCGCCGCACCCTCCAACCCGCCGGAGCCACGGGCGAGCAACGCGACGTTGGCGCCGCGCTTCCCGAACAACTGGGCGGTGGCGCGGCCGATGCCGGCGCTGGCACCGGTGATCACCACTGTCTGTGTCATTGCTATTCGCCTTTCCTTGACGTGTCAGTGCTCAGTCGGGGTGGACGGCGTCGTCGGCCAGCGTCGCGGTGCACTCCAGCATCAGCGCGTGCGCGAAGGCCTGGGGCAGGTTGCCGCGCAGCTGGCGCTGCCTGACGTCGTATTCTTCGCAGAACAAGCCCGGCGGCCCGCAGGCGGCCCGGTTGCGCTCGAACCAGCGCATCGCGCAATTACCGTGGCCCAGTTGATGTTCGGCGAGCGCCATCATGAATCCGCAGAGCAGGAAGGCGCCCTCGGCCTCGCCGAGCGCCCGTTCGTCATGCCGGAAGCGGTAGACGAAGCCGTCCTGGCTGAGTTGGCTGCGGACGGCGTCCAACGTCGCCCGGGTACGTGGGTCGTCGACCGGAACGGCGCCGCGCACGGGCGCCAGCACGAGCGAGGCGTCGACGCCGGGCAGTCGCGGGCTGCGCTGCCAGTAGCCGTGTCGTGGATGCAGGCTGGCGGCGGCGGTGTCGGCGAGGATGGTGTCGGCCAGCGATATGCACCCGGTGGCCTCTGCGCCGCCGCCGGCCACCGCGGCGATCGCGCGCAGTCCGGCTACGCATGCCAGGCGAGACTGAGTCCATTTCTCGTCGTCGATTTCCCAAATCCCGGCATCTGGTTCGTGCCAGCGCTTTTCGATCGCACCGATGGCGGTTCGTGCGGCGCGCCAGCCGTCGGCGTCGAGCCGATCGGCCTTCGCGGCCCGCGCCAGTAGCTGCAGTGCCTCGCCGAAGACATCGAGCTGAAACTGCTGGTTGACCCAATTGCCGATCTTGTCCGTCCCGCCGGGGTAGCCGGGTAACTTCAGGGTTTCTTCGCTCGGGACGCTGCCACCGGTGACCGTGTAGGCGGGTTTGAGGTTCGGGCCGTCCTCGAGCAGTCGGGCGCCGACGAATTCGACTGCGCAGTCGAGGAGTTCGGATGCGCCGACGGTATCCGCGGCGATACCGGCGTAGACCTGATCGCGGATCCAGGCGTAGCGGTAGTCGTAGTTCTGGTTGGTGTGTGCCCGTTCGGGCAGGCTCATCGTGGCGGCGGCGACCATGCCACCGCCGCTACTGGTAAGGCCGCGCAGTACCGCGTAGGAGTGCCTGCCGTCGTGCTTGGCGATGGCGCAGTTCAGTTCGGGAACACTACGATGCCACGCGTCTTCTGTTGCGGTCCAGACGATGTCGGGATCAGGAAGCGGGTCGGGGAGTGCGCTTTCGGATAGTTCGAGCACCAGGTCGTGGTGCTGCCCCTCGTCGACGGTGAGGTCACATGCGAGCAGTTCCTTGCCGTCGTGCTTCTCTTTGGTGGCGCGTACGTCGCAGCCCCCCTGCCACCGCCACCGCAACTTTCCCGATTTTCCGGTCCAGACGCCGTCGTCGACGCTCGGACGGCCGGCGCCGTGACCGCCAAACTCCGCGCCCGGCTGCAGCAACACCCGCACGCGGGCGGTCCCGCGGCAGCCGATCAGGCGCCGAAGCAACACCACCCGTCCTGGCTCGCCCGGAAAGCCCAGTGCCTCACGACATTCCACGATGCCGTCGCGGGTGATCCAGCGATTGCGCCAAATCAGCGTTCCCGGCTCGTAATACCCGCCCCACACATGCCGCACATCGGTTGGCGTTATGGCGTAGACCCCGCCACCGCCGATCAGATTGGAGAAGACGGCATCCGATTCCCATCGCGGCGCACACATCCACGCAATGTCACCCTGCGGCCCGATCAGGGCGCCCCGTTCACCGTCGGCGAGCAGGGCGTATTCCCGCAGCACCCGAGGCGAGAACGTCGCCTCGATGTCGATCGTGCGGTCAGACACGGGCCCCCGCCTTCGAGGGCCGCGCGCTGACTTTGCCGCTTGCCAACCGTTCGGCGAGACGGGATGCCAGCGCCATGATGGTCAGGGCCGGGTTGGCGGAGCCCTGCGTCGGGCAGACCGAGCCATCGGTCAGGAACACATTCGGCACACCCCACACCCGGTGGTCGCGGTCGACCACCGAATTGCCGGGGCTGGTGCCCATCCGGGCCCCGCCGATCAGGTGGGCGAACCGCTGGATCGTCAGCACGTCTTGGGCGCCGGCCGCGTGCAGGATGTCAGTGAGCACGTGGTTCGAGTAGGCCATGTTGGCTTTGTCGTTGTCGCACAACGTGTAGTCGAAACGGGCCACCGGCAGACCGTAGGGATCGGTCTCCTCAGCCAACGTCACTCGATTCTCCGGTAGCGGTAGCAGTTCGTTCAGTACGCCGATCGTCGCCCAGTGGTTGTAGTCGCGCATGTACTCGCGCATGGCCCGCCCCCAGTGCCCCTCGGCAAGAACGTGTTCGGCCCAGCCGATCGGCAGGGGCGATACGGTTTGAACGGAGAAGCCGCGGGCAAAGCCGCGCGAGGCGTCGGTCTCGTAGAACTGCTCGGAGGACACCTCGGGCGGTGGCGCCTTGTACATCCGCATCTCTTCGGACCATCGGCCCGCGGACTGGCTGGCGCCCTGCACCATGACATACCGGCCGACCTGATCGTCGTTGTTGCCGAGCCCGTTCGGGAAGCGCTCGCTGACAGAGTTCAACAGCAGTCGTGGTGTCTCGATGGAATAGCCGGCCACCGCAACGGCTTTGGCGCGTTGGAGACGCTCGGTGCCACCGATCTCGTCGAAGTAGACCACGCCGCGAGCAGTGCCGGTCTCGTCCAGTTCGACACGGGCGGCCATGCTGTCGGCTCGGATCTCGACGTCGTGGGCCAGGGCATCGGGCAGATGCGTGACATAGGGGCTGGCCTTCGCGTTGACCTTGCAGCCCTGCAGGCAGTAACCGCGGTAGATGCAGTGCGGACGATTGCCGAACGTCCCGTTGACGATTCCGACGGGCCCGACCCGCATCTCGATGCCGAGCTTCTGCGCGCCGCGCCAGAGCTTGGCGGCAGAACCCGAAATAGGGTGCGGGGCAAACGAATATCGGTGCGGGTAGCCCCAGGGCCAGTTCTGGCCGGCCACTGGTAATTCGAGTTCGATCTTCTCGTAGTGCGGGCGAACGTCCTCGTACGCGATCGGCCAGTCGGCCCCCACGCCGTCGAGGGTGTAGGTCTGGAAGTCGCTGGGATGGAACCGCGGCGTGTACCCGGCGTAGTGCACCATAGAGCCGCCGACGCCGCGACCGGAGTTGTTCTTGCCCAACTCAATTGGGTCGTCGCCGCCCAGAATGCGTTTTTGCGTCCAGTAGAGGCCGTGTGAGCCGGCCTCGTCAGAGACCCAGTCTTCGTCGGGGTGCCAGAACGGCCCGGCTTCCAGGATCACGATCCGCCAACCCGCACGGGCCAGCCGTTGCGCCAACACCGAGCCGCCGGCCCCCGCGCCGACGATCACCAGGTCGACTTCGTCGTCGTCGGCGTAGCGGCGCATGGTCTTCTCGCCGGGCAGATCGCGGGAATGTACGTCGAGTAGGTAGCGGGAATCGTTGTCCTTGGGTCCGACCGCGCCTTTGAGCAGGCCGCGCAACAGATCGCCCATTACAGTTCACCGCCTTCGACGACGCGGACCGGATCTTCGTCGGTGGCACCGGGTGTCTCGAACGGCTCCCGGCTGGCTTTCGGCCCGATCGCCCCGCCCAGCCGCATGAACCCTCGGGGATAGGCGGGCCCGCCGAATCCGATCTCGTTCCAGGCCCACGGGTGGGAGTAGAAGCCGGAGAGTATCGCGCGCATGCACACCGACCACGCGCGCTTGACGTTCAGACGCTGCCAGGCCCCGCCGCTCAACGTGCCCTTCGCGAACTGGCCGACGATCGCTTCGCGAGTGCCGATGTCGGCGGCGGCGAACGAGGCCTTGTCGTACTGCTCGGATGCGGTCTCGTCGAGCGCTTGTAGCACGAGTCGCCACGCGTCGCGGTCATCGGGCATATCGGCATATTGGTAGCCGTCCAGCCGCCCGTCGGCGAGCTTGGAGTCGACGGACTCCGCCACCGGCACGCGCGGTTCGGTGTCTTGGGCCAGGACCGTGTCGCAGAACGCGCGCAGACACGGCTCCTCCTGGGCGGTGAAGAACCGCAGGGGTCCCGGAGGCTCCATGCGCGCCAGGACGACCTTTCTGGTGGCGTCGTCCCATGTATCGGCGGTTTCCAGGACGTCGTAATCGGGATAGCGACCGATCATCTGCGGTGTGGTGCCGCGTCGCTGCTCGGGCAGCCAGGACGGGTGGGGCGGCTTGCCGTCCGGGCGCAGGTTCGGCAGGTGATCGGGACGTGACGTATCGGCCATCGCGACTATCCCCGGAAGTTTTCGCGGCGCAGGGCGGCGGCCAGCAGTCCCATGCCGCCGACCATGCACATCAAGCCCGGCGCCGCGATCGGTGGACCCATCGGCACGTTGTAGGAGGCGTTTTTCCAGCCACCCGGCTTGCGGGCGACTCCGCGAGCGTGGAAGTACTCGCCCATCAAACCGTTGGCGGTGTAGATGCCGGCGGTGATGGGCAGCCACCGCTTGGCCCAGCGTCGGGAAAAGACCCCGCCCACTCCGGCGACGACCACCGGCGGCGTCACCACGACCGGGCTCCACATCCATTTGTTGCCGAAGCTGGCCTTGTAGTGCTCGAAGTATATCTCCGCAGTGGTAACGACCGCTGCCATCGCGGTCAGCCCCGCCAGGGAGCGTTCGAACCGGCCGTGCGCCACGTCGTACAGGGCGCGTTCGGTCAGCTGCTTGGGTTCGTTCTTGTGCCGGCCGACGTTGGCTAACAGAAACATTGAGTGTCCTCCCTTGAATTTTGTGATGGCCTGAGACGGCGCCATCCTGCTTGAAAAAGTCTGTGCTGCAGGCGGTGTGAGGTCCGGCAGGGTAGGCCGCCCGGGATGACGAAGCCGACCCGCGCAGTGCTGTCCCGCGTGCCGAGAGATCCTGACGCCGTGATGTCGAACAATTCGCCTCGCTAATTAGGAAGCGCACTCAGGGCCACCGCTCGCGGTGAGGGCGCGCCCGAAGGACGGGCTACGGGTTAGCTGTGTGTATCAACTAGGTGGTCCGTCCGCGCTTTGGCACGCGTAAGACCTACACCCCGGGGCGGTACCCGTACGCGGGTAGCTACAAACCCTGAAATCCGCCATGGCGCTGCAGATCTCGTTGACAAAAGGTCAACAGAGACGTCGGTGTTCCAAGCGGTGGCCTCGTGGCCTCGCACATCGCCGGAGTATGGAAACTTCCCACTTGCTAGCTGTGAACTGGATGGTAAAGGAGTAACGCCGGCCATTGCCGGTTATACCGCCAATGTGCGGTCTCGGAAGCCGCCGCTTTGGCCGCTGCGCAGCACAGGCGTAGCGCGACTGAATCCGGTTGAAGAAGTGCGCCGCACGCGTCAAGAAGCGGCGAACAAGGCGAGCCGCTTGATGTACTCGCCCACCAAGAGCACCCTCCCGAGTTTGTTGCTTCGGCAACACGGATGGTCTGAGCAGAAAGGGAATTCATGTCGAAGCAAGAGGTCGCCGACTACTTACTCGAGCGGCTGCGAGCTTGGGATGTCGAGCAGATCTTCGGCTATCCCGGTGATGGCATCAACGGAATTCTGGCCGCCTTCGGGCGCGCCGAGAATCGGCCGAAGTTCATCCAGTCGCGCCACGAGGAGATGAGCGCTTTCGAGGCGGTGGGTTACGCGAAATTCTCGGGCCGGGTGGGGGTCTGTATGGCCACGTCGGGTCCGGGCGCGGTCCATCTGCTCAACGGCTTGTACGACGCCAAGCTCGACCACGTGCCGGTGGTGGCCATCGTCGGGCAGACCAATCGCAGCGCGATGGGCGGGTCGTACCAGCAGGAGATCGACCTGATGACCCTGTTCAAGGATGTCGCCAGCGATTACGTCCAAATGGTGACCGTCCCAGAACAATTGCCCAATGTCCTGGACCGCGCGATTCGGGTGGCGTTGAGCCAGCGCGCGCCGACGGCGCTGATCATTCCGTCCGATGTGCAGGAGTTGCCGTACTCGCCGCCGACTCACGCCTTCAAGATGGTGCCGTCGAGTCTCGGCATCGAATGGCCGGCGATCGCTCCCGACGACGACGCGATCGCGCGCGCCGCCGCCCTCCTCAACGACGGCAAGAAGGTCGCCATGCTGGTCGGCAGTGGAGCCCGCGAGGCGCGCGAGGAACTCGCCACCGTCGCCGATCTGCTCGGTGCGGGCGCGGCCAAGGCGTTGCTGGGCAAGGATGTGCTGTCCGACGAGCTGCCGTGGGTGACCGGATCCATCGGTCTACTCGGAACCCGGCCCAGCTACGAAATGATGCGCGAGTGCGACACCCTGCTGACCGTGGGATCGAGCTTCCCCTACACCCAGTTCATGCCGGAGTTCGGACAGTGCCGGTCGGTGCAGATCGATGTCGACGGCCGATTCATCGGTATGCGCTACCCCTACGAGATCAACCTCGTCGCCGACGCCAAATCGGCTCTGCGCGCCCTGATCCCGCTGCTTCGGCGCAAGGAGGACCGGTCGTGGCGCGAGGGAATCGAAAAGAACGTGGCCCGGTGGTGGGAAACCATGGACAAGGAGGCGATGGTCAGCACCGAGCGGGTCAATCCGCTGCGGCTGTTCTCTGAACTGTCACCACAGCTGCCCGAAAATGCCATCGTGGCAGCCGATTCGGGCTCATCGGCAAACTGGTATGCGCGAAATCTCCGCTTCCGCGGTGAGATTCGAGGCTCGTTGTCCGGCAACCTGGCCACGATGGGCCCCGGCGTTCCGTACGGCATCGGCGCGAAGTTCGCCGAACCGAAACGGCCGGTCATCGTGTTCAGCGGTGACGGTGCCATGCAGATGAACGGCATGGCCGAACTGATCACGATCAAACGGTATTGGCAGGAGTGGGAGGATCCGCGCCTGATTGTGGCGATCCTGCACAACAACGATCTCAACCAGGTGACCTGGGAGATGCGCGCGATGGCCGGTGCGCCGAAATTCGCGGAATCGCAGAATCTCCCCGACGTCGACTTCGCGGCATTCGCGGCCAGCCTCGGGCTCAACGCCAAGTCCGTCAAGGATCCCGAGGAGCTCGCGGACGTGTGGCGTGATGCGTTGTCGGCCGACCGCCCCACCGTGCTGGATGTCTACACCGATCCCGACATGCCGCCGATCCCGCCGCATGCCACCTGGGACCAGTTCAAGGCGGCGACCACCGCCGTGCTGGCCGGCGACGAGGACCGGGTGGGCTTCGTCAAGACCGGCCTGAAAACCAAGGCGCAGGAGTTCTTGCCGCACAAGAAGAGCTGATCCGGGACGCAATACCCCCTACCCGATCGGGGTCTTGTATCTACGACACAACGTCGTATTGAATGCCGTTGTGGCTGGATTGGGCGATATCTGCGCGCCGTTGGGCGGGCGTAGGGTCGGTTGCCGTGCGTACTGACGACGACAACTGGGACATCACTACAAGCGTCGGTTCGACCGCGTTATTCGTGGCGACCGCTCGAGCATTGGAAGCGCAGAAGCCAGATCCATTGGCCGTCGACCCGTTTGCCGCGGTCTTCTGCCGCGCGGTCGGCGGTTCGGCCGCCGAGGTACTCGACGGCAACATGCCCGATCACCAACTCAAAACCCCTGATTTCGGTGAGCATTTCGTCAACTTCCAGGGGGCCCGGACCCGCTACTTCGACGACTATTTCCGGCAGGCCGCCGAGGCTGGGGTCCGCCAGATCGTGCTTCTGGCCGCGGGTCTGGATTCGCGGGCCTATCGGATGTCTTGGCCGGACGGCACAACGATCTTCGAGTTGGACCAGCCGCAGGTGCTCGATTTCAAGCGCCGAGTATTGACAGAGCAGGACGCCACCCCGAATGCCGAACGGCGTGAGGTTGCCGTCGACCTCCGTGAGGACTGGCCGCAGGCGTTGCGGGACAGCGGTTTCGACGAGACGCAGCCCTCGGCCTGGATTGCCGAGGGGCTGTTGATCTATCTGCCTGCCGCCGCCCAGGAGCAACTATTTAGCGGCATCGATGCGTTGGCCAGCTCGGGCAGCCGGATCGCGGTCGAGGACGGCGAGCCGATGCCGGCCGAGGCATTCAAGGCCGCCGTTGAGGCAGAGCGCGCGGCTCAGGCCGAGGGCGACGAGCGGCTGTTCTTTCAACTGGTCTACAACGAGCGCCACGCGCCGGCGCAGCAGTGGCTCGACGAGCACGGCTGGACCGCGATTGCGACGCCGCTGGCCGACTACCTCCGCGAGGTGGGCCGCCCGGTGCCTGCGCCGGACACCGAGGCCGGACCGATGGTCGCCCGCAACACCTTGGTCAGGGGCGTCAAAGAGTGAGGATGAGATGCCGTACAGTGCTCACTTAATGACATTCATTTTCATTAAGCCCCGGCACGGGACGGCAAAGGGGGCCCTGGGTCGCGCCACGTCGAAAATGCTTCGCGGAGCGGCCGACACGTGGTTTGACGTGCAGCGCTTGGGCTTTGACGGTCGCCCGTCCGAGACCATGCGTCCGACCGATACGTGCGTCTCGACACCCAGCTTATGCAATGCTAACTTCGCCCGAAGTTAGCTTAGGCAATACTACGTCCGAAGGGGAGACTGAGGCGTGGAAATCGCTGACACCGGCAGGGTCGCCACCCGGCCGGCAACTGTCAGAGTGGACGACGACGTAACGAGTCGGTTCGCCACCTGCTGCCGCGCGCTCGGGTTGACGATCTATGACCGCAGGCGTCCAGCCGACCTGGCCGCGGCCCGGTCCGGGTTCACCGGTCTGGTTCGGATCGCGCACGACCAAGCCGACGCGTGGGTCGGCCTAGCTGCGGCGGGCGATACGTCTCTGCCTGTGCTGGAGGCGATTTCGCACAACACGGCGACGGTAGGAGTGCTGCAGCGCCAGGTTGAGCTGGCCGAGGGTGCACTGGGCTTCCTGTACGACACGGGGCTGTACCTGAAATTCCGGGCGTCCGAATCCGACGACTTCCACCTCGCTTACGCCGCGGCGCTAGCCGCGGACGGGCGATTTGCTGCGGCCCACCAGCTGGTCAGCGATGTCAGCCGGCGCAAGCCGAGCTCCAATGAGGCGCGCTGGGTCTCCTCGACCATTCACTACCGTGCCGAGCGGTGGGCTGACGTCGTCAAACTGCTGTCGCCGATCGTCAACGACGCCACCCTCGACGAGCACTTCAAGCATGCCGTCAAGATCACGCTCGGAGTCTCGCTGGCCCGACTCGGCATGTTTGCTGCCGCACTGTCCTACCTCGACGAGCCGGAGGGTCCGGTTGCCGTCGCGGCTGTTGACGGAGCGTTGGCCCGGGCGCTGTCGCTGCGGGCCGACGGCGACGAAGACACCGCCCGTGAGGTGCTGCAGGACCTGTACGCCGCCAACCCGGAAAACGCTCAGGTCGAAGAGGCTCTGACGGATTCCAGCTTCGGGATCGTGCCCACCACCGCCGACCGCATCGACGCGCGCATCGATCCTTGGGACGTCACCACCGAACCCAAGCCCGGCGACTTCGTCGACCCCGGAGCGCAGGAGCGTAAAGCCGTTCTGCTGTCGGAGGCCGAGCGCGAACTCGACGAGTTCATCGGCCTGGAGAAGGTCAAGGACCAGGTGGCGCGACTCAAGAGCGCGGTGGCGATGGAATTGGTCCGCAAGGAGCGCGGCCTGGAAGTCGCCCAGCGCACCCACCACCTGGTCTTCACCGGCCCGCCCGGGACCGGCAAGACCACGATCGCCCGAGTCGTCGCGAAAATCTATTGCGGCCTTGGGCTTTTGAAGAAAGAGAACATCAAAGAGGTGCATCGTGCCGACCTGATCGGCCAGCACATCGGTGAGACCGAGGCCAAGACCAACGCGATCATCGACAGCGCCCTGGATGGCGTGCTGTTCCTCGATGAGGCGTACGCGCTGGTTGCCACCGGCGCCAAGAACGACTTCGGCCTGGTGGCCATCGACACGTTGCTGGCCCGGATGGAAAACGACCGGGATCGCTTGGTGGTGATCATCGCCGGTTACCGGGCCGACCTGGATCGGTTCCTGGACACCAACCAGGGTCTGCGGTCACGGTTCACCCGCACCATCGACTTCCCGTCCTACCAGCCGGCCGAGCTGATCGAGATCGCCAACTTCATGGCCACTCGGCGTGACAGCATGTTCGACCAGCAGGCGCTTGACGATCTGCAATCCCTGTTCGCCCACATGGCCAGCACCACCAAGGCCGACTCGGTGGGTGTCGAACGTCGCGGACTCGACATCGCCGGTAACGGTCGATTCGTTCGTAACGTCGTCGAAAAGTCGGAAGAGGAGCGGGAATTCAGGCTGGACCACTCCGAACACGCGAAGACCGGTGAATTCACCGACGAGGAGCTCATGACGATCACCGCCGCCGACGTGGCCAACACCGTGCCGCCGTTGCTCGAGGGCCTGCGGCTGGAGATGCCGGCATGCGCGCCGGCGACGATAGACAGGGCAGTGCGATCTGAGAAGGGCAAGAGGAGCGGCGCTGATGGCTGAGCCCGACGACCGGCGCTCGTTCGCCTCGCGCACCCCGGTCAACGACAACCCGGACAAGGTTGCCTACCGGCGCGGGTTCGTCACCCGCCACCAGGTGACCGGCTGGCGTTTCGTCATGCGCCGCATCGCTTCTGGCGTGGCCCTGCACGACACCCGGATGCTTGTCGACCCGCTGCGCACCCAGACGCGGGCGGTGCTGATGGGCGTCGTCGTCCTGGTTACCGCTCTGGTCGGCTGCTTCGTGTTTTCGCTGATCCGGCCGAACGGGTCGGCGGCCAACAACGCGATCCTGGCGGACCGCTCGACGGCCGCGCTGTACGTCCGGGTCGGCGACCAAGTACACCCGGTACTGAACCTGACATCGGCCCGGCTGATCGCCGGCAAGCCGGCCAACCCGACCATGGTGAAAAGCGCTGAGCTGGACAAGTTTCCGCTCGGCAACCTGATCGGCATCCCGGGCGCGCCCGGGCGGATGGTGCAAAACACCCGCAAAGACGCCGACTGGACGGTTTGCGACGCCGCGAGCGGGACCGCTACCGGGGTCACGGTGATCGCCGGTGTCCCCGACAGTTCCGGTGCGCGGGCAGCGGCGGTGAACGCGGGTAAGGCTGTGTTGGTCCGCAATCCCTCGAGTGCCTGGCTGCTGTGGGATGGCCGGCGCAGCCGAATCGACCTCGCCGACCAGGCCGTGACGAGCGCACTGGGCTTCGGCACCGACGTGCACACGCCGCGTCCGATCGCGGCGGGTCTGTTCAACGCGATCCCGGAGTCGCCGCCGCTGGCCGCGCCGGCGATCCCCGACGCCGGTAGCCCGGCCAAGTTCCCGGTGCCCGCTCCCATCGGCGGTGTCGTCGAATCGCATGGGCTGGAGAACAATTCGGCCAACTACTACGCGGTCCTGCCGGACGGCCTGCAGCAGATCTCCCCGGTGCTGGCCGCGATCTTGCGCAACGCCAACTCCTACGGCCTGGATCAGCCGCCGCGCTTAGGGCCCGACAAGGTGGCCAAGCTGCCGGTGTCACGACAACTGGACACCGGCCGCTACCCCGAGCAGCGCATCAGCCTGCTCGACGCCACGCACGACCCGGTGACCTGTGCCCACTGGAGCAAGGCGTCGGGCGCCAGCACGAATTCGTTGACGCTGCTTGCCGGCTCGGCGCTGCCGATTCCCGACTCGGTGCACACCGAGGACCTGGTCGGCGCCGGTGCGGGCGGTACCGCCAGCCGCGTCGCGATGGCCCCAGGCACCGGATACTTCGCCCAGACCGTCGGCCAGAGCGCTGCGTCGCCGGCGGCCGGCTCGCTGTTCTGGATCTCCGACACCGGGGTGCGTTACGGCATCGACAACGAGGCCGGAGTCACCGGTAACGCGAAAACCGCCGACGCTCTTGGGCTGATGCAGCCCGCGACGCCCATCCCGTGGTCGGTGCTGTCGTTGTACGCGCCCGGTCCGACATTGTCGCGGACCGACGCCCTACTCGCCCACGACGGTCTGGCACCCGACTCCCGACCTGGCCGTACTTCCGCCGAAGGGCAAAACCGATGAGCCGCTTGATCTTCGAGGCACGCCGCCGGCTGCCCTCGCCGGTGACCCGCAAGGGCAGCATCAGCATCGAAGCACCTCCGGAACTGCCACGGGTGATTCCGCCGTCGTTGCTGCGCCGCGCGTTGCCGGTGGTGATCGTGCTGCTGATCGTCGGGATGATCGTCGCAATGGTCGCCACCGGGATGCGGCTCATCTCGCCCCAGACATTGTTCTTCCCGTTCGTGCTGCTGCTGGCCGCCACCGCATTCTTCCGGGGGGGCGACAACAAGTCCCGCACCGAGGAGGTCGACGCCGAGCGCGCCGACTATCTGCGCTACCTGTCGGTAGTCCGGGACAACATCCGGGGGCAGGCGGCCGCGCAACGTGCCGCCGCCGAATGGTCGCACCCGGAACCCGTTGAGCTGTCTGCTATTCCAGGCTCGCGACGCCAGTGGGAGCGTGACCCGCAGGACGCCGACTTCCTGGTGGTCCGCGCCGGCGTGCACTCGGCCGCCTTGGACACCACGCTGCGGGTCAACGACACCGCCGACGAGGTCGACTTGGAGCCGGTGTCGCACAGCGCATTACGCAGCTTGCTGGACACTCAGCGCACCGTTCATGACGTTCCGGCCGGGATCGACTTGACCAAGCTGTCGCGCATCACCGTGCTCGGTGACAGAGACGACGTCCGTGGCGCGCTGCGGGCGTGGGTGGCCCAGGCGGTGACGTGGCACGACCCGACGGTGCTCGGCGTGGCGGTCGCGACGCCAGACATCGAGTCGCCGGAGTGGTCGTGGCTGAAGTGGTTGCCGCATGTCGACATCCCGGCCGAAGCCGACGGTGTGGGTCCGGCCCGCTACCTGTCGAGCAAACCCGACGAACTGCTCGCATTGCTGGGGACCACCCTGTCCGATCGTCCACCGTTCGCCGGGGGCTCGGCAGATGCGCTGCGGCACTTGCTGATCATCGTCGACGATCCGGACTTCGACCTGAACGCCTCGCCGTTGGCGGCCGGGCGGGCCGGGGTCACCGTGGTGTACCGATCGACCACCGCCCCGCACCGGGAACAGTATTCCGACCCCGAACGGCCGATCCTGCGGTTCGCCAGTGGCGCAATCGAGCGCTGGCAGACCGGTGGTTGGCAGAGCTACATCGACAACGCCGACGTCCTCGGCGTCGACGACACCGTCCACGTCGCGCGCCGGTTGTCCCGTTGGGATTCCAACCCGACGCACAGTGGCCTGCAGTCGACCGCCACCCGAGGCGCCACCTTCACGACGCTGTTGGGCATTCCGGACGCATCGCGGCTGGACGTCCCGACGTTGTGGGCGCCGCGCCACCGCGACGAGGAGTTGCGGGTGCCGATCGGTGTCACCGCAACCGGCGAGCCGCTGATGTTCGACCTCAAGGACGAGGCCGAAGGTGGGATGGGGCCGCACGGCCTGATGATCGGTATGACCGGTGCCGGTAAGTCGCAGACGTTGATGTCGATTCTGTTGTCGCTGTTGACGACTCATTCGGCCGACCGGCTGATCGTGATCTACGCGGACTTCAAGGGCGAGGCCGGTGCGGATATCTTCCGCAACTTCCCCCAGGTTGTCGCGGTGATCTCGAACATGGCCGAGAAGAAGTCGCTGGCCGACCGGTTCGCCGACACCTTGCGCGGCGAAGTCGCCCGCCGGGAGATGATGCTGCGGGAAGCCGGGCGCAAGGTGCAGGGCAGCGCGTTCAACTCGGTGACCGAATACGAGAACGCGATCGCCGCCGGCGCCACTGACCTGCCGCCGATCCCGACGCTGTTCGTGGTCGCCGACGAGTTCACGTTGATGCTCGCCGACCACCCCGAATACGCCGAGCTGTTCGATTACGTTGCGCGCAAGGGTCGTTCGTTCCGGATCCACATCCTGTTCGCGTCGCAGACCCTGGACGTCGGCAAGATCAAGGACATCGACAAGAACACCTCCTACCGGATCGGTCTGAAGGTGGCCAGTCCCGCGGTGTCGCGGTCGATCATCGGTGTGGAGGACGCGTATCACATCGAAGCGGGCAAAGAGCACAAGGGCGTCGGCTTCCTGGTGCCCGCGCCCGGAGCCGCTCCGATCAAGTTCCGCAGCACTTACGTCGACGGCGTATACGACCCACCGCAGGCCCCGAAAACACTTGTCGTGCATGCGGTTCCCGAGCCCAAGCTGTTCACCGCGGGCCGGGTGGAGCCCGACCAGACCACGGTCATCGCCAGAAACGGGCATGACGAGCCGATTGCGCCGTCACGCAAGCTGATCGCGACGATCGGTGATCAGTTGGCCCGTTTCGGTCCTCGCGCGCCAGAGCTGTGGCTGCCGCCGCTCGACGAGGTGATCCCGCTGAGCGCGGCCCTGGCCCGCGCCTCGGTGCCGCGCGGCGAATTGCGCTGGCCGCTGGGCGAGATCGACCGGCCGTTCCAGATGCGCCGCGACTCGCTGGTGTTCGACGCCCGGACCTCGGCCGGCAACCTGCTGATCCACGGCGGGGCTAAGTCGGGTAAATCGACTGCACTGCAAACGTTCATCCTGTCGGCCGCCAGCCTGCACTCGCCACGCGAGGTGAGCTTCTACTGCCTGGACTACGGCGGCGGCCAGCTGCGAGCACTGGAAGACCTGGCGCACGTCGGCAGCGTCGCGTCGTCGCTGGAACCCGAACGCATTCGTCGCACCTTCGGCGAGCTCGAGCAGCTGCTGCGGTCCCGCCAGCGGCGCGAAGTGTTCCGCGACAAGCAGGGCCCCGACGACGGGCTGGGCCAGGTGTTCTTGGTCATCGACAACCTGTACGCGTTCAGCCGTGACAACACCGACCAGTTCAACACCCGAAACCCGTTGCTGAGCAAGGTGACCGAGCTCGTCAACATCGGTCTGGCCTACGGCATCCACGTGGTGGTCACGACGCCGAGCTGGCTCGAGGTACCGCTGGCCATGCGCGACGGCCTCGGCATGCGGCTGGAGCTCAAGCTGCACGACGCTCGAGACAGCAACGTCCGGGTGGTCGGCGCGCTGCATCGCCCGGCCGAGGCGGTTCCCGCCGACCAGCCCGGTCGCGGTCTGACCATGGCCGCCGAGCACTTCCTGATCGCGGCCCCCGACCCCAAGCAGGTGCCCGCCATCAACGCGCTGCACGAGGGGATCACCGCGCCTCCGGTGCGGCTGTTGCCGACCAACCTGGACCCCGCCGCGCTCGAGCCGGTGTATGGGGGATCGGACCGGATCGTCATCGGTCAACGCGAAGAAGACCTGGCCGCAGTCCAACTCGACTTCGCCCAGAACCCGTTGCTGATGGTGCTGGGCGACACCAGGACCGGTAAGACCACGTTGCTGCGGCACATCATCCGCACGATCCGCGACAACTCCACACCGGACCGGGTGGCGTTCACCGTGCTGGACCGTCGACTGCATCTCGTCGACGAGCCGCTGTTCCCGGACAACGAATACACCGCCAACATCGACCGGGTCACCCCGGCAATGCTCGGGTTGGCCGGCCTGATCGAGAAGCGACGGCCACCGGCAGGTCTGGACGCGTCGCAGCTGACCGGCTGGTCCTTCGAGGGGCACACCCACTACCTGATCATCGATGACGTCGACCAGATCCCAGACAGCCCGGCGATGACGGGACCCTATGTGGGACAACGTCCTTGGACACCGCTGATCGGACTGTTGGCGCAGGCCGGCGATCTGGGGCTGCGGGTCATCGTGACCGCGCGGGCCAGCGGCGCCGCGCACGCGCTGATGACCAGTCCACTGCTGCGTCGCTTCAACGACCTGCAGGCGACGACGTTGATGCTGTCGGGTAACCCGGTGGACGGCGGCAAGATTCGCGGCCAGCGCTTCGATCGGCTGCCGGCCGGCCGGGCGATCCTGCTGACCGACAGCGACACCCCAACCTACGTGCAGTTGGTCAATCCGCTCGTCGACGAAAGTGTGGCCGCCGAGCGCGGTCGGTGAGTTCAACCAAAGGAGTATGACGTGACATTGCGAGTTGTTCCAGAAGGTTTGGCGTCGGCCAGCGCGGCCGTCGAGGCGATCACGGCGCGGCTGGCTGCCGCGCATGCGGGTGCCGCACCGGCCATCACGGCGGTCGTCCCGTCCGCGGCCGACCCGGTCTCGCTGCAGACAGCGGCCGGCTTCAGTGCGCAGGGCTCCGAGCACGCGGCGGTTGCAGCCGAAGGCGTCGAGGAACTCGGCCGGGCCGGTGTCGGTGTGGGTGAGTCCGGCGTGAGTTACGCAGCGGGCGACGCCGCCGCGGCAGCGACATACGGCGGCGGCCTGTAGCGATGACCGCGCCGGTGTGGATGGCTTCACCGCCTGAGGTGCACTCAGTGCTCCTCAGCAGCGGTCCTGGCCCCGGGTCGCTGATGGCGGCCGCGGGTGCCTGGTCCGCGCTGAGCACTGAGTATGCTTCGGCGGCAAGCGATCTCACCTCGCTGCTGGGTGCGGTCCAGGCGGGCGCGTGGGACGGCCCGAGCGCCGAAGAGTATGTGAGCGCACACCTGCCTTACCTGGCGTGGCTCACCGAGGCCAGCGCCAACAGCGCCGGCACGGCGGCGCAACACGAACTGGCCGCGGCCGCCTACACCACCGCGCTGGCCGCGATGCCGACAATGCCGGAACTGGCCACCAACCACGTCATCCACGGCGTACTGATGGCGACGAACTTCTTTGGTATCAACACGATTCCGATTGCGCTGAACGAGGCCGACTACGCCCGGATGTGGGTCCAGGCCGCCACTACGATGATGACCTACCAGGGAATCACCGGAACGGCGCTGGCGTCGGCTCCGCGCACCGCCGCGGCGCCACCGGTGCTCAAGACCAACAATCCGCTGGCCGCCGCCGTCGATCCGCCGTCGTCGGGCAACTTCCTGACCGACATCTTCAACCAGTTGGTGCAGTTTGTTCAGGACCCCAGCGGGACACTGAGCGCGATCCTCGCCAACCCGAGTCAGTGGTTCCCGCTGTTGTTCTTCATCGCTTACGAGGCGTTCTTCATCCCGTTCGGAACCACGTTCTGGTCGGTGCTGCTCAGCTCCCCGGCTTTCCTCCCGCTCATCCTCGCGCTGGCGCTGAGCACCCTGAGCAATCCCCCCGCGGCAGAGCCGGCCCCCGATGTGGTTGGCACTCCCGGTTTTCGGGCAGGGCAGCCCAACGGTCTGCCAGCCGCGGCGGTGACGCCGGCCGGCGCGGGTGCGGCAGCGCCCGCAGGATCGACATCGGCGGCCGGTGCGGCGGCCGGGGCTACGCCCGCGGCGGCGCCCGCGCCTGGCTTCGCGTACATGGTCAGCGGAATGGATCCCGACGATGGCCCCGGGCCGACATTGATCGACCGCGACGAAAGCAGGGCACCGGCCGGCTCCATCGCCGCTGCGACCGCCGCCAGTGCGGCGAGCCCGGCCAAGTCCAGGACGCGGCGGCGCCGGCGGGCGATGCAGCACGATCACTATGACGAGTTCGCCGATATGGACGTCGATGTCGACCCGGACTGGGGCGCGCAGGACGACCGGCAACTCGCGCACGCGGCGGTGGCTTCGGGCAGCGGTTCGGGAGCACTCGGTTTCGCCGGGACGCTCGACAAGGACAGCCTTGCTGAGGCGTCGGGTCTGGCGATGTTGACCAGCGACGAGTTTGGCAATGGTCCGCCCATGCCGATGGTGCCAGGCACCTGGGAGCCGCAGGCATCCGAAGATTCGGAAGGGGAGGGGGAACATAGCTGAATGTCTCTGTGTGGCAACGGTAATCAAATATGGAAGGGATTTTACGAATGAGTTTGTTGGATGCTCACATTCCGCAGTTGGTGGCGTCGCAGTCGGCGTTCGGCGCGAAGGCGGGGCTGATGCGCTCGACGATCGGTCAGGCCGAGCAGGAAGCGTTGTCGGCGCAGGCGTTTCATGCCGGTGACGGTGCGGCGGCGTTTCAGGCCGCGCATGCCCGGTTCGTGGCGGCGGCGGCGAAGGTGAACTCGCTGCTGGACATCGCTCAGGCCAACCTGGGTGACGCCGCTGGCACTTATGTGGCTGCGGACAGTGCTGCGGCGAGCAGCTACCCGGGCTTTTGAGCCGATACTTCGATAGGAGTTTGTGATGTCGCAGATCATGTACAACTACCCGGCGATGTTGGCGCATTCGGCGGACATGGCTGGCTATGCGGGCACCATTCAGAGCCTGGGTGCCGACATCTCCGCTGAGCAGGCTGCGTTGCAGTCGGCGTGGCAGGGTGACACCGGTCTGAGTTATCAGGCGTGGCAGGCGCAGTGGAACCAGGCGTTGGAGCAGTTGGTGCTGTCGTACCGGGCGATGGCGAGCACGCACGAGAGCAACACCACCTCGATGCTGGCCCGCGACTCGGCCGAAGGCGCCAAGTGGGGCGGCTAGGTCCGCAACGTCGATGACCAACCAGCCCAACGCCGTCGAGCTGACCGTCGATCAGGCGTGGTGCATCGCTGAAACCGTGGGAGCGGGAACGTTTCCGTGGGTCCTGGCGATCACCACGCCATACACTGATGCCGCCGAACGGGGTGCGTTCCTCGCAGCCCAGACCGACGAACTGGCCCGCATGGGCATGGTGTCGGCCGATGGTGCCATCAATCGAGCGGTCGCCGACTGGATTCGGGTGGTCTGTTTTCCGGAGCGGTGGCTGGACCTGCGCTATGTCGGGTCCGCCGCCGCTTCCGGGGGCGACGATCTGCTGCGCGGCATCATCGCCCGGCGCGGTGGGAAAGCCCCAAAAACTATTGTGGCACTGCGCAACGCGCAGCTGGTCACCTTCACGGCGATGGACATTCACGACTCCCGCGCGCTGGTGCCGATCCTCGGTGTCGGCCTGGCGCAGCGCCCACCGGCACGATTCGACGAATTCAGCCTTCCCGCCCAGGTCGGGGCGCGGGCCGACGAGCGGCTGCGCAACGGCGCGCCGCTTGCCGAAGTCCTTGACTACCTGGGTATCCCACGGTCGGCGCGAGCCGTGGTCGAATCGGTGTTCACCGGGCCGCGTAGCTACGTCGAGATCGTCGCGGGTTGTCATTCCGACGGCCGGCACAGCAGCACCGAGGTGGGCATGAGCATCGTCGATACTACCGAGGGCAGGGTCCTGGTCAGCCCGTCGCGTGCGTTCGACGGTGAGTGGATCTCCACCTTCAGCCCCGGCACGCCGTTCGCGGTAGCCGTTGCCGTCGAACAGTTGACCGGGCAGCTGCCGGATGGCCACTGGTTCGAAAGCAACCGGCTCTCCCGAGACTTCAGCAGCTCCAACCCACAAACTGTCTGACCCCCGAACAATCGTTATTCACATAGAGAAAGAGAAGCAATGTTCCGCAGAATTCTGAGGAGTCGGTGATGTCCAGCGCTGTCATACCCATCGTGCGGGTCGCCATCCTCGCGGACAGCCGGCTGACCGAGGTCGCACTGCCCGTGGATCTGCCGCTACGTGAAATCCTGCCGGCGGTAGAACGTTTGCTCGTTCCGGCCGTCACCGACGACGCCGCCGGGGGCGCAGAACCGGCGACTCCTGCGCGGCGCAGCCTCGCCCCGATCGGCGGTGCGCCGTTCAGCCTGGACGCCAGCTTGGGGACCGTAGGCGTGGTCGACGGCGATCTGCTTGCGTTGCAGCCGATTCCGGTTGGGCCGGCCGCGCCGGGCATCGTCGAGGACATCGCCGACGCCGCCGTCATCTTCTCGACATCGCGGTTGAAGCCGTGGGGTACCGCGCACATTCAGCGCGGCGCGATCGCGGCCCTGGCCGGATTAATTTGGGCGGCAACCGGTCTGGGAGTCGTGCACCGGGTGGCCACCGGTTCTCCGGTCGGCGTGTTCGCGGTCGGTGCCATCGCGCTGCTGACCGTGGTGGCCGGCCTGCTCACGCGGGCGCCACGAGCCGCAGCGGCCCTGTCCGCCGCGGCCCTGGTGCCGATCGCCGCGTCGTTGGCACTCGCCGTGCCCGGTCACTTCGGCACGCCCCAGTTGACACTGGCAGCAGCCGGTGTCGCCGCGTGGTCGCTGATCGGTTTGATCCTGCCTCGACGCGAAAACCACGGACTGATCAGCTTTTTCACCGCAACCGCGGTCCTGGGCGTCGGTGTGCTGCTGGCCGCCGGTGCCAGCTCGCTGTGGCAGCTGCCGTTGGTGACGCTGGGCGCCGGCCTCCTCGTGGTGGCACTCCTGGTCACCATTGAGGCGCCGCAACTGTCCGCGTTGTGGGCACGCTTCCCGTTGCCCGTCATCCCGGCGCCCGGTGACCCGACCCCGTCGGCGCCGTCGTCGCGGGTACTCGCGGATCTGCCGCGGCGGGTTCGCATCAGCGACGCACACCAGAACGGCTTCATCGCCGGCGCCGTGCTGCTCAGCGTGATCGGTTCGCTCGCCATCGCCTGGCGGCCCGAGACGCTGTCCTTTTGGGGTTGGTACGTGATCGCCGCGTCCGCGGCCGCGGCAGCGCTGCGGGCCCGGGTGTGGGATTCGGCCGTCTGCAAGGCGTGGCTGCTGGCTCAGCCGCTCCTGGTAGCGGTCGGATTGGTCGTGCTGTACACCGCGACGGCGCACTACCTGACCGCTCTGGTGGTCGCGGTGGTGCTCGCCGCTCTGGTGTCGGCGTGGCTCGTGGTCGCCCTGAGCCCGGCGATCGCATCGCCGGAGACCTACTCGCTGCCACTGCGCCGCGTGGTCGGTTTCGTCGCGTCGGGCATCGACGCGTCGTTGATCCCGGTGATCGCCTACCTGGTCGGCCTGTTCGAATGGGTGCTCAATCGATGAGTTCTGCTCGCAATAGGCGATTCGGTTGTCTCGCAGCGGCTTTGGTTGCCGTGCTGTGGGCCTGCCCGCCTGCGCTGGCGGTCGACCGGCCCCAGGTCGACCCCGGTGCACCGCCGCCTCCCGGCGCTCCCGGTCCGGTGGCGCCGATGGAGAAGAGCGGGGAGTGCAGCGCCACCGGCGTCATCTCGGGCACCGATCTCAAAGCTGTGCCGCCGAGCCAGCAAACGCTGGATCCCGCTGCGGCGTGGCGGTTTTCCCGTGGCGACGGTCAACTGGTCGCCGTTCTGGACACGGGAGTGCGACCGGGGCCACGGCTGCCTGGGGTGCAGCCGGGCGGGGACTACATCGAGTCGACCGATGGACTCACCGACTGCGACGGACGCGGAACAGCGGTGGCCGGCCTGATCGCGGGCCAGCCCAGTGACGACGGCTTCGCCGGGATCGCGCCGGGCGCCAAGCTGGTGTCGTTACGGGTGACGTCGTCGAGGTTCGCCGCGCGCGGCGTGGGCGGCGACCCGAGCCAGTCGCGGGCGGTCGTCGACGTGACCGCACTCGGTCGCGCGATCGTGCATGCGGCCGACCTCGGTGCCCGGGTGATCACCGTCGCCGGGATCACCTGTGTGGCAGCCGATCGCAATGTCGACCAAGGCGCGCTGGGAGCGGCCATCCGCTACGCCGCCGTCGCCAAGGATGCGGTGATCGTGGCAGCGGCCGGCAACACCGGTGCCGCCGGAGCGACCAGCGGAGCGGCGTGTGACTCGAACCCGCTGACCGACTTGAGCCGTCCCAATGATCCGCGCAACTGGGACGGTGTCACGTCGGTATCGGTGCCGTCCTGGTGGCAGCCTTACGTGCTGTCGGTCGGTTCGTTGACGCCGGGCGATCAGCCGTCGAAATTCACCATGGCCGGCCCGTGGGTGGGGGTTGCCGCGCCCGGAGAGGGCATCGTGTCGGTGAGCAACCGCGATGACGGCGGACTCGCCAACGGACTGCCGAACGAACATCAACAACTGGTGCCACTCTCCGGTACCAGCTACGCCGCCGGCTACGTCGCCGGTGTCGCCGCACTGGTGCGCAGCAAGTATCCGCAGCTGAATTCCACGCAGGTGATCGAGCGGATCACCGGGTCAGCGCACAAGGGAGCCCGAGCGCCGTCGAACCTGGTCGGAGCGGGCGCCGTGGACCCGGTGGCGGCGCTTACCTGGGAGCTTCCCGCCGCGTCCGGCAGCGACAAGTCACCCGTCAAACATGTTGCGGCGCCGCCGGAACCCACGCCGAAGAGCCCGTGGCCGCGAATCGTCGCATTCGGCGGAACGGCCGCTCTCGCACTGGCCGTCGTGGCCGCTGCCGCGATCGCCGCACGCCGACGAAAGGAACCTGCACTGTGAGCGCGCACCCATCCACCTCGCCGCCCACCGGACGGATCACGTTGGTGCTGTTGGCCGCTATAACTGCGGCCGTCTCTTTCCCGTGGCATTCGGTGCGCGAGCGCTGGGTGCTCGGCGTCGCGATTGCCGTGGCGGTCGTGCTGCTGGCACGGTGGCGGGGACTACCCGTCACCACTGTCCTGTACCGCCGACTGGCCATCCTGCGGCCCAACCGGGGTGCGCGTCGGACCGAGGAGTCGGTGACCGATGTCCGGACCACCGCGCTGCTGCGGGTGACGCCCCCACTGGGCGATGCCGACTCGCTGCCGCTGCCGTTGATCGCCGGCTACGCGCAACGCTACGGCCTGCATGCCGACGCGATCCGGGTCACCAGCCGCGACAGCACGTCGGAAGTCGGCACCCGGGAACGGGAAACCTGGATCGGCGTAACGCTGTCGGCCGCAGACAATCTCGCCGCACTGCAGGCCCGTTCACCACAGATTCCGCTACACGAGACCGCCGAGGTCGCGGCGCGACGGCTGGCGGATCATCTGCGCGAAAGCGGCTGGAACGCTGCCATCGCCGATCCTGACGACATCCCTTCGCCGTTCCTGATCCCGGCCAAGGAAACCTGGGCCGGGATCAGTCAGGGTGGATCGACTTATGTTGCCGCATATGGCGTCAAGGTCGACACCGCGCTGCCCAACACGCTCGCCGCGATCTGGTCGTACCCGGTCCGCGAGGTGTGGACGGCCGCCGAGGTCGCCGGGTCCGGCGATGACCAGACCCTCGCGGTCGCCTGCGCCTTCCGCACCGACGCCAAGCCGACCGCGAGCGGCCCACTGCCCGGGCTGATTTCGAAGTCCGGCATCCAGCGCGCGGCGCTGACAGCGTTGGACCCGCTGTCGAATCAGCGGCTCGACGGCCACGTTGTGCTACCCGAGTCGCTGCTTTTGGAGCGGCTGCGCTGGACCAGCACCGCCCAGCCGCAGCCGATTGCGTAACTAGCCGAACAGGGCCGCGGCGTTGTCGTGCAGAACGCCGCGCAGCCACCCGTCGTCGACGCCGGGCAGCCGGGTCAGTGATCGCAGCGCGTCGGCGTAGCCGTACGGAATGTTGGGGAAATCGCTGCCGAACAGGATGCGGTCGCCCAGGTCGCGCAACCGATTCAGCTGCGACGACGGAAACGGCATAAATGCGTCGACGAACGGCGTGAAGGCCATCGTGGTGTCCAGCCACACGTCGGCCGATCGTTCGCAGATGTCCATGAAGTCGGTGTACTCCGGCATCCCCAGGTGCGCGATGATCAGCCGCAGCCGCGGATAGCGTTGCAGCAGAAGCTGTATCGGCTCGGGACCGGTGTGCTCGCCGGGCGCCGGGCCGGACCCGCAGTGAATGACCACCGGTATCCGGGCGTCCTCGATGACTCCCCAGACCGCCTCGAGCAGCGGGTCATTGGGCTCATATCGGCCCACCTGGACGTGGGCTTTGAAGACTCGCGTTCCGCTGTCGATCGCCGCCGCGACGTAGTCCCTGGCGTCCGTCTCGGGGTAAAACGTCGCGGTGGCAAGGCAATCCGGCGTCTCTCGGGCGAACTGAAGGGCCCACTGGTTGAGCCATGCTGCCATCTGGGGTTTGTGCGGGTAGACCAACGCGGTGAAGGCGCGTACCCCGAATTGGCGCAGCATCTCGACGCGCTCGGACTCAGCCTGCCGGTATTTGATCGGCCACTCGCGGCCGACCAGCGGCCCGGCCGAGTCGAAATACTGCCAGACCTTGTCCATCACCGATTTCGGCATGAAGTGAGTATGTACGTCGATGACGCCCGGTAGGCCCAGCGCCGACCAGACCTCTCGCACCTCGGCGATCTCGTTCTCGTCGGCCATGGCCCATCCTCGTTTCGTCGGGTAATACCGTTTGTCTATATCAGTCGGCCTGACCGCGATTGAACAGGAGGCCACCATGTGGGATCCGGACGTCTATCTCGGCTTCGCCGATCACCGCGCCCGCCCGTTCTACGAACTGCTCGCCCGGGTCGGAGCGACAGACCCGCGTCGAGTGGTCGACCTCGGATGCGGCCCGGGTAACCTCACCGGTCAGTTGGGCCGCCGCTGGCCGAACGCGCACATCGAGGCCATCGACAGCTCACCAGCGATGGTCGAGGCCGCCCGCGGACGCGGTGTGCACGCGTCGGTCGCCGACCTGAGAACTTGGGCGCCGCAGCCTGATACCGACGTCGTGCTCAGCAACGCCGCAATGCAGTGGGTGCCTGAGCACCGCGACCTGGTCGTTCGATGGGCCGGTCAATTGGCCGCCGGGTCCTGGATCGCGATCCAGATGCCGGGAAACTTCGAATCGCCCTCACATAGCGCGGTACGCACCGTCGCCGGCCGCGAACCGTTTGTAAATCAGCTGCGCGACATGCCCTTTCAGGTTGACAACGTGGTCGACGTGCCGGCGCGGTATGCCGACCTGCTGATCGACGCCGGCTGCTCGGTCGACGCGTGGGAGACCACGTACCTCCACGAACTCGGCGGTGAACATCCGGTACTGGACTGGATCAGCGGCACCGCGCTGACGCCGGTCAAAGAGCAGCTCAATGACCAGGAATACCAACGCTTTTGCGAGGAGCTCATCCCCTTGCTGACCGACGCGTATCCGCCTCGTCCGGACGGCATCACGTTCTATCCGTTCCGGCGGGTGTTCTTCGTCGCGCAGGTCGGCGGCTGAGTTACTCCGGCAGGCCCAGCCGTCGGGCGTCGTCGCGGTAGCGATCGACCCACTCGTCGTCGCCCGGGCGTTCCGGTGCGGACAGCGGAGCCAACCGCGGATCTTGGCCGACCGCCTTCAACACCATCGCGACGACGGACGACAAGTTGCGCCACAGCACCGGATAGGGCACATCGATCGGCTTGATGCCCTCTTCGGCGAACCAGGTGCGCCAGCCCTCGTCCTGCTCGCGCAGCATGGCGACGGCGTGGGCGATCGCGCCCGCGTGGTAGGTGGCCTTCGAGTCATGGTCGGGGTGGGGTCGGCCGCGCCACATCCGCGTCTGCACCGCACGCCAGAACGACACGGCCTGCGACACCACGTCCGGCCGGTGCACGTGGACGTAAACCGGCTCGCTGCCGACGACGTCCTCGATGGCCGCTCGCAGACCGTCGCCCGAGCGATCGGGCAGCGACGAGGCCCGCTGCTGCAGCAGCGGAGTCTGATTCCACATCAGCTTTCCGCCCCAAATACCGTTCGGTGTGCGGCCCGAGCTACGGATGTGCTCACGCCAGGCGACCGATGACGCGGTATCTGGGGTACCGGGGTCCAGCGGGTCGAGCAGGTGCAGGATCGTCTCGTCTTCGACGTCGGCAAACCATTGCCGGGGCTGCGGCGCCATCCCGGTGGTCGGTAGGTACTGGAAGAACTCCTGCGGCTCGCCCGCTCTGCCCGTAGCCCTCAGCGACTCGGCCAACAGCGTGCTGCCGCAGCGTTGCGAGGCGAGCACGAGATATGACGTCGGATGAGCGGGCACCGAGAGAGCCTAGCCGCACACCGGGTGGTGGTGTTTACGGATCTGTTTGTCGGGTCGCGACGTCGATTCCGCGGTCGACTGCGATCCCCGAACGACTCGTTGGCGCCTTGTCGTGAATCTGCAGATACGTTTCGGTGTAGCGTGCCGCGATGCGGCTGCCGGCGAAGTCGGAAGGGATGACATCACCGGTCTGCTGACGCCAATCATGCAGTCGGACAGCAAGATCGGCTGCAATCTGATCAGCGCTGTCGGTGACCTCACCGGTCAGCAGGTTGTTCGTTTCGCCTGCGTCCGCGCGCAGGTCGTAGAGTTCACGTTCCGGCCGCGGAGACGTGACCAGCGGTGCCACCGCATGCCCGGACGGACTTTCCTCGATGTCCCACGGCAGGTCCAACAGCGGTCGGCGTGCGTAGTTTTCGATGTAGCTGAAATCCTTCGTCCGGATCGCGCGGATCGGGTCGAAGGAGTCGTGATAGGTCTTGGTGGTGTAGACGTGGTCGCGCACTGGCTCGCCGTGATCCCCGGCCACCAACGCGTGCGCGTGCGACATACCTTCGATGTCGGACGGCTTCGCGATGCCGAGCAGGTCCAGCAGCGTCGGCAGCAGATCGACACCGCTGAAAAGGTCGTCATACACCTTGGGCGGCAATTTCATTCGAGTCGGCGGCCGGACGATCATCGCGATCCCGGTGCCCGCCTCGTACAGCGTTGACTTGGCTCGCGGGAACGCCGCACCGTGGTCGGTGAGGAACACCACCCAGGTGTTGGCGTCCAGTCCCGTATCGGCGAGGGTGTCGAGGATCTGACCGACGGCCGCGTCGGCGGTGGTGATGGACCCGTAGAACTCGGCCAGATCTTGGCGCACTTCAACGGTATCGGGCAGATAGTCGGGCGGATCGACCGAGTCGAGGTCGGCGGGTTCGTAGCGGTCCCGCGGATAAGGCCGGTGCGTTTCGAAGAATCCGGCGGTCAGCAGGAACGGCTCGGAGGCGGCAGGGCTCCGAAGCCACCGCTGAGACTGGTCGACGACGTACTCGCAGTAGGAGTTCGAGACGTCGAAGTCATCGAACCCGAGCCGCGCCGGATGGGAGGTCTCGTGCTGCATCCCGAAAAGGACCGAATACCAGCCACTTTCGGAAAGTATCTGAGGCAGCGTGCGGACGCCGGGACGATACTCCCAACCATGGTGAGCCAGCCCGACCAGGCCGTTGCTCTGCGGGTAGCGCCCGGTGAACAGCGAACCGCGCGACGGGGAGCACAGCGGCGCGGCGGCATGTGCCCTGGTGAACAGGATGCCCTCAGCCGCCAGCCGGTCCAGCCTGGGGCTCGACACGTCGGCGTGGCCGTAGACGCCGAGATACCGGCCTAGGTCGTGCCAGTGCACGAGTAGCACGTTGTCGCGCTGCGCGTGTGGGTCTGTGCCGCCGATCGTCGCCACCTCCTCCAGGCCTTTGGGGCCTCGTCGACGTTATCGGCTCCGGCGGTCCGCGGTCGCTGGCGGGGCTTGTCCGACTGGGTTGTTCACCACTGCTGCGGTGGGCCGGGAGGGCCGTACTGCGGCGGCGGAGGGGGACCGGGTGGGCTCGGGCCGGGGCCCGGATATCCGGCGGGCCGCGGATTGCCCAGCACCTGCGGCGGCAATCCCAGGAGCACCCGCAGGGCCGGGACGAACATCAGGCCGCCGATCACCGCGATGACCAGACCTGCAATCAGGTCGTAGGTAACTCGGCTCGTCGCGCCGAAGCGAGCCTCGACACAGATCGACACGACGAGCATGACGATGCCGCCACCGAGAAGCAGGAACTGCCCCAGCTGTTTTTTGACGAAGAGCAGCACCGCGCCGGCGGCCACCGCGAGGCATGCCCCGATGATCAGGAAAAGGCAGACCACCAATGCGACCGGCACGGTGGGGACCATCTTCGCGATCTGCTGTCGGCACAGGTTGGCGTACTCGCCGCCGAACCGGTTGCACACATCTGTAGCGCGGCTGACCGAGCTGTTCAGGTTGATCCAGAGTGTCAGCGTGAGGATCGCGCCGAGCAACCCCAACAACCCGGTGGCGGCGAGGCTGATCCAACCGATGGTCTGCGGTGCCGTCGGCGCCGGCGCGGGTGGCCCGTAGCCACCCCACTGCGGAGCGCCGTACGCCGGCGGTGGTTGCGGGCCGAAACTCTCCGGGCCCGGTTGGCTCCCGAAGCCAGGCCCCGCGTGCTCCCAGGGATCCTCTGGTGGAGGTCCCCACTGTGGGGGAGGACCCGGCGGCGGTGGTTGCACCACGGCATCGTAACCGCCGCCGAGCCCAGGACTCCGGATCTGCGCGGCCCTATGCGTCGGGTAGGACGATGCGGCGCCGGCCGCGGTAGCCCGGCCGAACCGGGTAGCCGCCGTGTGCGGCCAGTGAGCGCAGTTGGCGCAGCGCAAAGTCACGTCCGCGGCCGGGTTCAGGTATCACCATTCGAGAAGGGACGCAGCTGGCCGCGTCGCGGGACGCTGGCAAAGCCGGAGAAGGTGCTGAGGGTCAACTGGTGGGTGGCGGCGGGTGTCCCCAGTGGTTCTCCGACACGAATTCAGACAGCGGACGTCCCAGAGCCCAGCCGTCCAGTTCCAGGGACGGCCGGTCGGGGAAGTCGGGCACTGGGCCGAGGCACAGGATTGCGACCGGTTCGGCGTCGCCGGGCATCGACAGCAGCGACGCCAGCCTGGGCGGATCGAACAGTGATACCCATCCCATGCCGAGGCCCTCGGATCGTGCTGCCAGCCAGAGGTTTTGGATGGCGCACGAGACCGATGCCAGGTCCATTTGCGGCATCGTGCGGCGACCGAACACGTAGCTGTCCCGGCCGTCGGACAGTGCGACGACGAGCAGCTCCGCGCAATCGAGGATGCCTTCGACCTTGAGTGCGAGGAACTCCTGCGCCCGCGGACCGAGCGCGTGCGCGGTCTGCACTCGTTCCTCGTCGACCAGCGCGTGAATGCGCTGCCGCAAGTCGTCGTCGGTGATCCGGATGAATCGCCACGGCTGCATCAGGCCAACGTTGGGAGCGGCGTGCGCCGCCTGCAACAGGCGGGCCAGGACGTCTTCGGGAACCTTGCTGTGCGGGACGAATCGCCTCATGTCGCGACGTTCGGCGATGACACGGTAGATCGCCTGGCGCTCCGGCGTGCTGAATGCGTGGTCGTCCACATAACCATCGTAGAAACCGGGGCTGGTCGCAGCGCTCAATGACGCTTATTCGACGCGCCGGGTCCCGGGCAGCCAGACTTGCCGGAGAACTCACAGAACGGACGCCCCTATGAAAATGCCCGATTCGATTGAGCAACTTCCCACCAACGGCACGCGCTCACGCGTGTACGGCGAGCCGTACCGGACGGCGGACGGCGCGACGGTGATACCGGTGTCCAAGATTCGTGCCGGCTCGTCAACGCCAGTCGGCGTGTTCGTCATCCACGGCGGTACAACTCAGTGGGTCGCGGCGGTGGACTCCGATCGGATAGCGCTGATCGGGATCATCACCGGACTGATCGCGGCGACGCTCGGCAGTCTGGCCATGCTGCGCCGCCCGCCCTGGCCGGACCTGTCGGCGACGTCGGCGGTCTGGTCGCAGCATGGATCGCCTACGGGCGGTAGGTGACACCGACCGCGCGCAAGATGTATGCCGGCGGCATGTCGAAGGCCAGCGAGCGGCGGGGCAAGGTGGCCAGCACGTCGCCGGGAATGTCGAGCTTGTACTGCAGGGAGAGATGACCGGAGAACGTTTCGTCGATCTCGTCGACGTCGGTTTCAACCTGCAGCCCCATCGCTGATATCTGCGCCGTCGCGGCACCGAATTGCGTTGCATCCCAACGCTCGTCGACAGTGGGGCCGGCCAGCTTCGGCAGCGACGACAACGTGGCCAGCACCCGCTGCGAGGTGAACACGACCGATCCGACGTAGCTGGCGACGCTGTGGGATGACCGCAGCCCCGGGATCGCGCCGCTGAATCGGCGGGTGACGGGGACGAAGTCGGCGAGGTAGAGGAGGCCCTCGGACTCGACCTGGGCGCGCACGTCGGCGGGCAGCTTGCCGATACCGAAGAGCTTGCGGACGAAGACCGGCATCACTCCAGTATTACCGCCACGGGTGTCGGCGAATCTCAGCTGGTGTCGACGAATCGGCGGCCAAAGTTGTCGGTGGTGGCTGCAATGATCGGGTCATGACTTCGATCGCATCGCCACCCGCGGCGGTGGGTTCTGCCGAGCGTCTTGAGGTGTTGTTCGAGGAGTTGTCGGAGCTGGCCGGTCAGCGCAACGCGATCGATGGGCGCATTGTGGACATCGTTGCTGAGATGGATCGCGATGAGATGTGTGGTGCGACCGGTGCGCGGTCGGTGGCGGCGTTGGTGGCCTGGAAGCTGGGCTGGTCATCGGGAAATGCCCACACCGTCACCACGGTGGCGCGCCGGCTCGAGGAGTTTCCCCGCTGCGCGGCCGGGATGCGGGAGGGTCGGCTGTCGTTGGATCAGGTCGGGGTGATCGCCGCACGGGCCGGGGTGGGCTCTGATGAGCATTACGCGCAGCTGGCGGCGGTCGCGACGGTCAATCAGCTGCGCACCGCGGTCAGGCTGGAGCCGCGACCCGAGCCCGAGCCTCGGCCAGCGCCTGAGCGCTCGATCACCATGACCTCGGGCGAGCAGGGCAGCTGCTATCGGATCACTCTTGATCATCATGACGCCGCGAAGTTCGACGCCGCCTTGGCCTCGCACCGTGACGCGCTGATCGCCGAGTGGAAGCACGATCACGGCAATGGCGCGGGCGACCCGGATCAGCGGCCCCCGTTGCCGAACACCGGTGATGCGTTCATGCGCCTTATCGAGGCCGGCTGGGACGCCGATGCGGTGCGACGCCCACACGGACAGCACACCACGGTGATAGTGCACCTCGACGTTGAACAGCGTGTTGCGGCGCTGCATCTGGGTCCGCTGCTCACCGATGCCGAACGCCGATACCTGACCTGTGATGCCACCTGTGAAGTCTGGTTCGAACGTCACGGCGAGGTCATAGGTGCCGGTCGAACGACCCGGCTGATCAATCGCCGGCTTCGCCGAGCACTCGAGCATCGCGACCGCATGTGCGCGGTTCCCGGCTGTGCTGCCACCCGAGGACTGCACGCCCACCACATCCGGCATTGGCAAGACGGCGGCACCACCGAGCTGGCCAACCTCATCCTGTTGTGCCCGTATCACCACCGGTTGCACCACCGTGGCGTCATCACCATCTCCGGACCCGCCGACGCGCTCATCGTCACCGACGACGACGGCCGACAGCTGCGCCCAGGATCGCTGGCACGCCCACCCACAAAGCCCCCGCCCGCGGTGGCGCCCTACCCCGGACCGACCGGCGAACGCGCCGACTGGTGGTGGTACACGCCCTTCCAACC
>CAWIKT010000061.1:0-29699 GCA_963836555.1 uncultured Actinomycetota bacterium
CCAAAGTTGTCGGAGGCGGCTGCAACGACCGGGGTCATCAACTCTCGATCGTACGGCCACCGGCGGGGGTGGGGCTGGGCTTCCTGCCCAGCGTCTTGAGGTGTCGTTGGAGGAGTTGTTGGAGCTGGGCGGTCAGCGCTATGTGATCGATGGGCGCATCGTGGGGATCGTCGTCTGGGAGGGATCGCGACGAGATGTGGTGCGACCGGTGCGCGGTCGGTGGCGGCGTTGGCGGCCTGGAGCTGGGCCGGTCATCGGCAGATGCCCACACCGTCACGACCGGGGCGCGCCGGTCGATGATTTTCCCGCTGCGCGACTGGGCATGCGGGAGGGCGACTGTTGTGTGATCAGGTCGGGGCGATCGCCGGACGGGCCGGGGAGGGCCCGGATGAGCATTACGTGCAGCTGGCGGCGGTCGCGATGGTCAATCAGCCGCGTACCGCGGTCAGGCTGGAGCCGCGACCGAACCCAACCCGCGGCCAGCACCGAGCGCTCGATCACGACGACCAGCGGACGAGCAGGGCAGCGCTACGGATAAGACTTGATCACCATGACGCCGCGAAGTTCGACGCCGCCTCGGCGTCACATCGTGACGCGCTGATCGCCGAGTGGAAGCACGATCACGGCAATGATGCGGGGGACCGAGATCAGCGGCCCCGTTGCCGAACACCGGTGATGCGTTCATGCGCCTTATCGAGGCGGGCTGGGATGCCGATGCGGCGCGCCGGCCAGATGGGCAGCACACCATGGTGATAGTGCACCTCGACGTTGAACAGCGTGTCGCGGGCGCTGCATCTGGGTCCGCTGCTCACCGATGCCGAACGCCGATACCTGACCTGTGATGCCACCTGTGAAGTCTGGTTCGAACGTCACGGCGAGGTCATAGGTGCCGGTCGAACGACCCGGCTGATCAATCGCCGGCTTCGCCGAGCACTCGAGCATCGCGACCGCAGGTGCGCGGTTCCCGGCTGTGAGGCCACCCGTGGGCTGCACGCCCACCACATCCGGCATTGGCAAGACGGCGGCACCACAGAATTGGCCAACCTCATCCTGTTGTGCCCGTATCACCACCGGTTGCACCACCGTGGCGTCATCACCATCTCCGGACCCGCCGACGCGCTCATCGTCGTCGACGACGACGACCGCGAACTGCACCCAGGATCGCTGGCACGCCCACCCACAAAAGCCCCCGCCCGCGGTGGCGCCCTACCCCGGACCAACCGGCGAACGCGCCGACTGGTGGTGGTATACGCCCTTCCAACCCCAAGCACCACCGTCAAAACAACTGAATCGGCACCGAGCGGGACATCATCGGAGCCCGAAAACACTGAGGCATAACCAGATTCGCTTGCGCCAAATGCGTTGGGCCAATGCGATGGTCAAGGAGCTCTCCGCGCAGGCGCTGGTGAGCTAGCCCTGGTCTTCGGGGATGTCGCGTTCGATCGAGTCCAGCCAGGCTCGCGCCGACATGTCCGACGGGGCGCGCCAGTCTCCGCGCGGCGACAGCGAACCACCGGCGACACCTTGGACCGTTCGGTATCGCCGAGCGCTTGAACTGGCGAACGAGAAGAACCGCTGCACGAAGATCTCCAGCCAGTGCCGGATCTCCTTGAGCGTAGTAGGACGGCCGTTTGTCCTCCGGGAAGTCCGGCGGCCAGTCGCCCGCTTCGGCGTCGTGCCACGCGTGCCAGGCCAGGAACGCGATCTTCGAGGGCCGGAACCCGTAGCGCAGCACGTGGTATAGCGTGAAGTCCTGCAGCGCAGTAGGGTCCGATCTTCTCCTCGCTGCGACTGCAACTCTTCTCCTCGCCGCCGGCACCAGTTCGGGGGTGATCTCGGTGTCGAGTACCGACTGCAGGACCTCGCCCACCTCGGCGGGGAACTGACCGGAGGAGATCACCCAGCGAATCAGGTGCTGGATCAGCGTCTTCGGCACGCCGGCGTTGACGTTGTAGTGCGACATCTGGTCGCCGACACCGTAGGTCGACCAGCCCAGTCCCAGCTCGGACAGGTCGCCGGTGCCCAGCACGATTCCGCCGCGCTGGTTCGCCAGCCGGAAGAGGTAGTCGGTGCGCAGGCCGGCCTGCACGTTCTCGAACGTGACGTCGTAGACCTTCTCGCCGCGCGAGAACGGGTGGTCCATCTCTTTGAGCATCAGCGAAGCGGTTTCGGTGATGTCGATCTCGGCGAAGGTGACACCGAGCGCGCGACATAACTCGACCGCGTTGCCCTTGGTGTGCTCACCGGTGGCGAAGCCGGGCAGAGTGAACGCCAGAATGTCGCTGCGCGGCCGCTCTTCTCGATCCATCGCGCGGGCGGCGACGATCAAAGCGTGCGTCGAGTCGAGCCCGCCGGAAATTCCGATGACGACCTTCGGGAAGTCCAAGGCCCGCAGTCGCTGTTCGAGTCCGGCAACCTGAATGCTGTAACCCTCGTAGCAGTCCTGCTCGAGCCGTTCGGGGTCGGCAGGTACGAACGGGAATCGTTCGATGTCGCGGCGCAACCCGATGTCGCCGGTCGGCGGATCCAGCCGAAACTCGATGCGGCGGAACGACTCTGCCGACCCGCGGTGATGGCGGCGATTGTCGTCGAAGGTGCCCATCCGCAGCCGCTCGGAGCGAATCAGCTCGAGGTCGACGTCGGCGACGCTGCGGCGTTCACCCTTGGGGAAGCGTTCCGACTGGGCGAGCAATTCACCGTTCTCCCAGATCATGGTTTGGCCGTCCCATGATAGGTCGGTTGTCGACTCCCCTTCTCCGGCAGCCGCATACACGTAGGCGGCCAAGCAGCGCTGGGACGCCGAACGCGCCAGCAGTGAGCGGTCGTCGGCACGACCGATCGTGATCGGGCTGCCCGACAAGTTGGCCAGCACCGTCGCACCCGCCAGCGCCGCTTCGGCACTAGGCGGAATCGGGACGAACATGTCCTCGCATATTTCGACGTGCAGAACGAACCCCGCGACGTCCGAGGCGGTGAACAACAGATCGGGGCCGAATGGCGCGTCCGCGCCGGCGACACGGATGGTGCCGCGTTCGTCATCGCCTGCTGCGATCTGTCGACCCTCGTAAAACTCGCGGTAGGTGGGCAGATACGACTTGGGTGCGACCCCGAGCACCGCGCCGCGGTGGATGACCACGGCGGTGTTGTAGATGCGGTGCCGCTGACGCAGTGGGGCTCCGATCACCAGCACCGGTAGCAGGTCGGTGGACGCCGCGACGATCTCACCCAAGGCATCGTCGACCGTATCCAGCAACACGTCTTGCAGCAGAATGTCTTCGATGGAGTAGCCGGACAACGTCAGCTCCGGGAACACCGCGAGCGACACGCCGTCGTCGTGGCACTGCCGGGCCAGCCGCAGCACCGACGCGGCATTGCCCGCGGGATCGCCGATCGCCGTGTGGTGAGTGCACGCGGCAACCCGGGTGAAGCCCTGGCTGTAGGCGTTGTAGAAGTCCATCGTTCCTTTATTGTCGCCTGGCTGGTCTCATCTGGCGAATATCGGGTGTCGAGTTCGGGCGCTATCCACCGGGAGCGGGCCGCGGCATGCGGTAGCGACGATCCCTCATCCGGAACACGGCGTTGCCACCGCGACGCCCACTCCCATGGTTGAGCTGCGCCATGGTCGGCAAACTCGACTGGCCCGTTCGCTGCGGTTGTTCCACCCACGGCGGGAGGACGCGGAAACCTGTCTCGCCGGCCGCGACCGGTTCAGCCGTTGCACCTTCGACGGGAGTCGCCGCTGCCCAATTCGGCGGGGTGGACAACCCGCCGATCGGAACCGCCCGGCCGGCGCTGGCGAGCACGGGACCTGAAACACCCTCTGGTACAGCCGTTTGCGCGGCCGACGCGGCACTTCCCAGCGGGGCTGCCAGCTCGGGCAGCACTTTGGCCTGCGTCCCAGACTGCTCGAGGCCCTGGATGAATTGGCCCATCTGAAAGGTCGCGTAGGTGAACTGATAACCCGGCACCAGCGGCCCGGTCAGCGTATTGATGTCGCTGAACAGGGTGACAATCGAGGGCGGCGCGGCGTCGGCCGCCGAAGTATTCGTGGCGCCGCCCGTCGCGAGTCCCTGCAGCTGTTGCGGGAGCGCGGACAGCAGCTGAGACAGGGCGGTCTGCGATTGGTTGACGGGCGTGCCGAGTGCCTGCGACGCCGCGGCGCCTTGCCCGGATTGGGCCGTGGACGTCGTCGTCGCCGGGGGTTGATCGAACGGCGTGAGGCTCGTCGCCGACGATGCGGATCCGGCGTAGTTGTACATCGCGGCGGCATCTTGGGCCCACATCTCAACGTAGGCAGTCTCGGCGGCGGCGATGGCCGGGGTGTTCTGCCCGAAGAAGTTGGTCGCCACCAGCATTGCCAGCAGCGCCCGGTTGGCCGCCACCACGGCTGGGGGCACGGTGGCGGCGAATGCCGCTTCATACGCCGCCGCAGCCGCGCGCGCCTGGTTGGCCGCGTGTCCCGCCCGCTGCGAGGTCGTCGTCACCCACGCCACGTACGGCGCGCTCGCGGCAGACATCGCGGTCGAGGACTCGCCGGACCAGATGCCCTGCAGTTCGGAAACCGCCGCCGAATAGCGCGCCGCGAAAGACTCCAGCTGCGCGGTCACACCGTCCCATGCCGCGGCGGCGGCCATCATCGGACCCGAACCCGGGCCGGCATACATTCTGGCCGAGTTGATCTCGGGCGGCAGCGCCCCGAAATCAAGCATCAGCGCTCCTCCTGCGGGTGAAAATGGCGGGCCTACAGGCCATCACGACGTCTTGGGTTCCGAACCGATTGAGCAGGAAGCGGTTAGCCGCCCGAGACCGGCCGCGGCATGGTGAAGCGGCCCGCCTGCACCCGCAAGATGTTGCTGACGGTGGGGCGCGACCACACACCGGGCTGCTGGTTCATTCCGACCATCGGCGCGCCAGACATGCCGCCCATCGTCGTATCCGACGCCGGGACCGCACCCAAGTCCGCCTCCGACAGCCACTGAGGATCTTCGACCGCGCTGGCGACCGGAGTTGCGGACGCCCAGGTCTGCGGGACCGACAGCCCGCCAATCGGTTCGGCCTTGCCGACACCGGCGAGCACCGGCCGTTGCGCGCCGTCAGCGATCCAGGCCTGGGTGGCCGCCTTCGCCCCGCCGGCCGCGGCGGCGCCCGCCCTACCCGCGCCTTCTTCGGCGATCTTGGGCAGGTCCTGGGCCTGGAGACCGGCTCGGTAGGCACCGGTCAGGAAGCTTCCGCCGCTGGTGGCCGTGCGGCTCAACGCCGCGCTGAGGCTCGCCGGGCCCGTGAGCGTGTTGAAGTTGCTGAATGCCGTCAGGATCGCTGACGAAGGGTCGGTCGCAGCCGTCGATGACCCGGTGGAGGCAAGCCCCTGCAGTTGTTTGGGGACAGCCGCCAGCAGTTGCGACAACGCCGACTGTGCGGTCGTGGAGCCCGAACTGCCGGCGGCCTGCGTCACCGCGGCAGCCTGAGCGGATTGCCCTGCGGCGGTGGTGGTTTGAGGCGGTTCAGTGAACGGCGTCAGCGCCGTCGCGGTGGAGGATGCCGACGCGTAGGCGTACATCGCCTGAGCGTCCTGGGCCCACATGTCGGCATACGCGGCCTCGGTCGCCGCGATGTCGGCGGTGTACTGGCCGAAGATGTTGGCCGACACCAGCGCCGCATACTGCGCGCGGTTGGCCGCGACCAGGGCCGGCGGTACGGCAGCTGCGAATGCGGCCTCGTATGCCGCGGCCGCGGCGCGCGCCTGACCGGCGGTCTCTTCGGCCTTTGCCGCCGCCGTCGCCATCCATTCGACATACGGCGCGGCGGCGTCGCCCATTGCGGCGGACGCATTGCCCGACCACGTATCGCCTTGCAAACCAGCGATCACCGCGGAATAGCCGCGGACGACCGATTCCAATTGGCCGGCCATCGCCTGCCAGGCCGACGCCGCGGCCATGATCGGGCCCGATCCCGGACCCGCATACAGTCTGCCCGAGTTGATCTCGGGCGGCAGTGCACCGAAATCGAGCACTTCGTTTCCCCTTTCCTGTAACCGCAGCCGCTAACGACCGCTGTGAGCCGCCTGATTGTGTTGGGCTGCATTTCGTTACCGACCCATCGAGGCCGCACGTCGAAGGCACCGCCGGCAGCAATTCGCAGGATCACCGCATCCCCCGCTCCGCGCCCCGACGGGAGCAAAGTCCGACCGTCGGGATCGCCGAGGTCTCCGGCGACCTGAACGGATGGCAAAAGCCACGTTGACGACAGTAGTCCTTGCGGTGACCAACCAGCGAGCAACATAGGAGATACATGTAAACGCTTTCGATCCGCGCGATCGCAAAAAGGGGGCGGACTCTGGCCAGATGTGCGACGCCGCTGGGTACTCCACGGCTATGAGCGCTACCGCGGTCCTCGTTGTGGACATGATGAACAGCTACCAACACCCCGACGCCGAGCACCTGATTCCCAATGTGGAGAAGATCATCGATCCCCTCGCCGACCTGGTCCAACGAGCTCGCGACGCCGACGACATCGACCTGGTTTATGTCAACGACAACTACGGCGATTTCACGGCGGACTTCTCCGACCTGGTGCGCGTCGGCGTGCCACGGCGAGCGTCCCGACCTGGTGGATCCGATCGTGCCGACCCAGCACTGCCGGACGCTGACGAAGGTCCGGCACAGCGCCTTTTACGCCTCACCGGTGGCCTATCTGCTGCGCCGACTCGGCACCGAACGACTGATCTTGACCGGGCAGGTCACCGAGCAGTGCATCCTCTACAGCGCGCTGGACGCCTACGTGCGGCATTTCCGGTGGTGATCCCGACCGACGCCGTCGCCGGGATCGACGCCGAACTGGGCGATGCGGCGCTGGCGATGATGCAGCGGAACATGGATGCCGAGCTGACGACGGCGGCAGAGTGCATCGGCTAGATCCGTACGCTTGACAGGGTGACGGCAGTGCGCGCGGAAGCTCCCGAGCTGGTCGCCGCGCTGACCGGTCGCCGCGTCGCCGTGCTGACCGGAGCGGGGATGTCGACCGATTCCGGCATTCCCGACTATCGCGGGCCGGACTCGCCGCCGAGCAACCCGATGACGATCCGCCAGTTCACCAGCGACCCGGTCTTCCGCCAGCGGTACTGGGCGCGCAATCATGTCGGCTGGCGGCACATGGATGACACCGAGCCCAATGCCGGGCACCGCGCGCTTGCCAGCCTCGAGCGCGACGGCGTCGTCAACGGCGTCATCACCCAGAACGTGGACCTGCTGCACACCAAGGCGGGCAGCACAAACGTGATCAATCTGCACGGCACCTACGCGCAGGTGGTCTGCCTGAACTGCGGCTACACCATGACCCGTACCGCGTTGGCCGAGGAACTCGACGCGCTGAACCCGGGATTCACCGAGCGGGTCGCGGCGATCGGCGGGCTTGCGGTGGCACCGGACGCCGACGCCGTCGTCGCCGACACCGCCTCATTTCGCTATCTGGACTGTCCGGCGTGCGGCGGCATGCTCAAACCCGACATTGTGTACTTCGGCGAGAGTGTCGCAAAAGACGTTGTCCGACAAGCTTTCTCACTTATCGACGATGCCGACGCGCTACTAGTGGCCGGTTCGTCGCTGACGGTGTTCTCCGGCTACCGCTTTGTGCGCCACGCCGCGGCCCGCGACATGCCGGTCGCGATCATCAACCGCGGAACCACCCGCGGCGACGAGCTGGCCGCCGTCAAGGTCGACGGTGGCTGCTCGGAGCTGCTGACGCTGTTGGCCGAGGAGCTGTCCCCCGCCGCGGTCGGCTAGAACGTGCAGGGCATGCTGCGGATGCCGTGAATGAAGTTGCCGGCCAGGTAAACCGGATCGCCGGCCTGGATGTCAGGCAGCTGGTGGAGCAGCTCACCGAAGAGCGCCCGCAGCTGCGCCCTGGCCAGGTTCGCGCCCAGGCAGAAATGCACACCGCCACCACCGAACCCGACGTGCGGGTTGGGGTTGCGGCTCAGGTCCAGACGCTCAGGGTGCTCGAACACGTCGGTGTCGAAGTTGCCCGAGGAATAGAACATCACGACCTTCTCGCCGGCGTTGATGGCTTGGCCGGCGATCTGGACATCCTTTGCGGCCGTGCGACGGAAGGTCATCACCGGCGTTGCAAACCGGATGAACTCCTCGACCGCACCGCCGATGCGGTTATCGAAATCCTCGAGCAGCCAGGCACGTTGGCCAGGGAAATCGGTGAGGGCTCGCAGCGCGTGACTGGTGGTCTGACGGGTGGTGTCGTTGCCGGCGACCGCGAGCAGGACGAAAAAGGCGGCGACATCGGCATCGGACAGCCGGTCACCGTCCACCTCGGCGTTGACCAGACCGCTGAACAAGTCGTCACCGGGGTGTTCACGCCGCTCGGCGGCGAGGCCGATGGCCACCTGGTGGATGTACATCTGCGCCTCGAACAGCACTTCGAGTGGCTGACGACCGTTCAGGTAGATCGGGTCGGCCCACGACACCATCGCATCGGCAGCGTGCGCCACCTTCTGGCGCTCTTCCTCCGGAATGCCCACCATCTCCGACAGCGTCCGGATCGGCAGTTCCTTGGCGCAACGCTCCACGAAGTCCACGCCACCGCCGGCCGCTTTGAGTTCTTCGACGATGATCCTGGCGTTGGCCTTGATCGAATCCTCGATGCGCCGGACCTGGCGCGGCGTGAACGCGGCGCTGACCAGCTTGCGCAGGAACGTGTGCCGCGGCGGGTCCATGGCGAGGAAGGACTGAGACGCCTCGAGCAACTCCTCGGGCACGTTCTCGAACAGCACGCCCTTGCCGGACAGGAACGACTCGTTGTCGCGGCTCATCGCCACGATGTCGTCGCGACGGGTGACCGCCCAGTAGCCGGGGTCATCGGGGTCCTGCATGAGCGAGTCCTCCACCGGCGGATGCCAACTGACCGGACGTGACGCGCGCAATTCCGCGAACGACCGGTCTCGCTCCCGCGCGCTCGTCGACCAGAAGGCGCGCGACGACAGGTCGATGGGGTCGTAAGCACGGGGGGTGGCAGCCGTCGCGGTCATGCGAGATCCTCCATCGGCTATGACGCCGGTCACAGGTCGGGAACACCGACGACAATAGATCTAGACAGAGTGTCTAGTCAAGGTGTCATACTGATCGACATGCCCTCCGTCACCCGCAAGCCGCAGGCCAAGCGGCAGGAACGTCGCGAGCAGATCGAGCGCCGTTTGCTTGATGCCACCGAGCGGCTGATGCGAGACGGCGCGAGCTTCACCGAACTCAGCGTGGACCGGCTGTCCACCGAGGCCGGAATGTCGCGGGCCAACTTCTACATCTACTTCGAGGACAAGGGTGACCTGCTGCGGCGGCTGGCCGGCCAGGTGTTCGGCGAACTCGCCGACAGCGCCGAACTCTGGTGGGGCGTGGCGTGGCGACACGATCCGAACGACGTCCGCGCCGCCATGGCCGGGATCATCGCCAGCTATCGACGGCATCAGCCCGTGCTGGTCGCACTCAACGAGATGGCCGGATACGACCCGCAGGTCTCCGCGACCTATCGTGAGCTGCTCATCGGCATCTCACGGAGATTGACGCGGGTCATCGAGGACGGTCAGGCCGACGGCTCGATCCGTGCCGAGCTGCCGGCGGCGACCACGGCCAGCGCGCTGAGCTGGATGGTCGAGCGGACCTGTCAGCAGAACCTGCCGAACAGTCCTCCGGAATACGATGCCGTGCTCGCCACCAGTCTGACTGAAATCGCTTGGGGTGCTTTGTATCTCGTGCCGATACCGGAAAGCTAGACGGCGACCAGGTCGTCGGCGTGCACCGCGGGCCGACGAAGCTCGGCGGGCAAGTCCGACGTCGATCGGCCGATCATCGTGGCCAACTCGGCGGCGTCGTAGGCGACGACGCCCCGGGCTACCAGTGCTTCATCGGGCCCATTCAGGTCCACCACGTCACCGCCGTGAAACCGTCCGGCGAGCGCGGTGATCCCCGCCGGCAGCAGCGAACGGCGTTGTCCCAGAACAGCACTCACCGCGCCCCGGTCCAGGGTCAGCACACCGGCCGATTCGGCGGCGTACCGCACCCAGAAGCGGCGCGCCGACATGCGGTTCGGACGCGGGGCGAACACCGTGCCCACCGATGCGTCCGCCAGCGCCGCCCCGGCATGTGCCGCGGCCGCCAGTAGCACCGGAACCCCGGCGTCGGCCGCCAGCAGCGCCGAGGACAGTTTGGACGCCATGCCGCCGGTACCCAGGTGGCTGCCCTGTCCGGCGATCACGCCGGCCAGGTCGTCCGGACCGGAAACCTCTGAGATAAACCGGCTTTCGGTGGACTTGCGCGGATCGGCGTCATAGAGGCCGTCGATGTCGCTGAGCAGGATCAGCGCGTCGGCGCCGACCAGGTGCGCCACCAGGGCCGAAAGCCGGTCATTGTCGCCGAAGCGGATCTCGTTGGTGGCCACCGTGTCGTTCTCGTTGACGATGGCGACCGCATGCAGCGCGCGCAGCCGGTCGAGGGTGCGCTGCGCATTGTTGTGCTGCACCCGCATCGAGACGTCGTGCGCGGTCAGCAGGACCTGGCCGACGTTGCGCTGGTACCGGGCGAACGCGGCGCTCCACGCGTTGACCAGGGCAACCTGCCCGACGCTGGCCGCCGCCTGCTTGGTGGCCAGGTCGGTGGGCCGCTTGGACAAGCCCAACGGCTCGATGCCCGCTGCGATGGCACCCGAGGACACGATGACGACATCGGAACCGGCCTTCATCCGCGCCTCGATGGCGTCGACCAAGCCGGCCAGCCGGCTGGCGTCGAACATGCCGGCCGGAGTGGTCAGTGCGGTGGTGCCGACTTTGACGACGACGCTGCGCGCGGTGCGAACCGCTTCGCGCGCAACACTATTCATCGAAGCCGCTTTCACGACGCTGCTTGCGGGCCGCCTTGCGCTCGTCGGCGCCGACCCGGTCGTTGCCTTCCAGACGCGGGTCGGCACCGCGTCGGGTCATCAAGGTGTCGATTCCGGACGGGGTCTGTGGTTCCCAGTCGAACGTCATGTCGCCGATGGTGACCGCACACCCCGGGCGTGCCCCCTGCCGCATCAGCTCGTCCTCGACGCCGAGGCGGGCCAACCGGTCGCCGAGATAGCCGACCGCTTCGTCGTTGTCGAACGCGGTCTGCGAGATCCACCGTTCGGGCCGCCGGCCGCGAACCACGAATCCGCCGCGGCCGTCGGGTTGCACGGTGAAACCGGACTCGTCGACCGGCACCGGACGGATCACCGGACGTCGGGGCACGCACCTCCGGTTGGGCGGCCTGGTAGGCGGCGACCATGTCGGCGAGCCCGAAGATCAACGGCCGCAGCCCTTCCCGGGCGACCGTCGACACGATGAACACCGGCCAGCCGCGCGCGGCGATCTCGTCGCGGACGAACTCGGCCATCTCGCGGGCCTCGGGCACGTCGACCTTGTTGAGCACCACCGCGCGGGGTCGCTCGATCAGGTCGCCCAGCGTCGAATCCCCCTGCAGGGTGGGCGTGTACGCGGCCAATTCGGCTTCCAGCGCATCGATGTCGGAGATCGGGTCGCGGCCGGGTTCCGCTGTCGCACAATCCACGACATGGACCAGCACCGCGCATCGCTCGATGTGGCGCAGGAAATCCAGACCGAGGCCGCGGCCTTGCGATGCGCCTGGAATCAGGCCCGGCACGTCGGCGACGGTGAAGGTCCGCTCCCCCGCCGACACCACGCCGAGGTTGGGGGCCAGGGTAGTGAACGGGTAGTCGGCGATCTTCGGCTTGGCCGCCGAAATCGTGGACACCAGTGAGGATTTGCCGGCCGACGGGAATCCGACCAGGCCGACGTCGGCAACGGTCTTCAGCTCCAGAGTGAAGTCGCGGGTCTCGCCCTTCTCCCCGAGCAGCGCGAACCCGGGGGCCTTGCGGGCGCGCGACGCCAAGGCGGCGTTGCCCAACCCGCCGCGTCCGCCGGCGGCGGCTTCGAAACGGGTGCCGATGCCGACCAAATCGGCGAGCATCCGGCCGTCTTCGTCGACCACGACCGTGCCGTCGGGGACTTTGATCTCCAGGTCGGGAGCGGCGGCCCCGGCCCGGTTGCCGCCCATGCCCTGTTTGCCGGAGGCGGCGACGACGTGCGGGTGGAAGTGAAAGTCGAGCAGCGTGTGCACCTGCGGGTCGACCACCAGCACGATGCTGCCGCCTCGGCCGCCATTGCCACCGTCCGGTCCGCCGAGTGGCTTGAATTTTTCGCGGTGAACCGAGGCGCAGCCGTTACCTCCGGAGCCGGCGCGTGCGTGGATGACGACGCGGTCGACGAACCGAGGAGCCATCGGAGAGTCCTTTCAACCGCCTAGTGTGAACCTGTTGCGAGAAATCGGCCTCAACCTCGCAGTGGTTTCACACTCGCGAGAGAGACCTACTCCGGTCGCGCGGCCGAGACGATGTTGACCGTCTTGCGTCCGCGCTTGACACCGAACTCGACGGCACCGGCCGCCTTGGCGAACAAGGTGTCGTCGCCGCCGCGGCCGACGTCCACGCCCGGGTGGAAGTGGGTGCCACGCTGGCGGACGATGATCTCGCCGGCCTTGACGATCTGGCCGCCGAACCGCTTCACGCCCAGACGCTGGGAGTTGGAGTCGCGGCCGTTACGTGAGCTGGAAGCGCCCTTTTTGTGTGCCATGTCTGTCGCCTCCTACTACTTGATTCCGGTGACCTTCAGGACCGTCAGCTGCTGACGGTGACCCTGACGCTTGTGGTAGCCGGTCTTGTTCTTGAACTTGTGGATGCGGATCTTGGGACCCTTGGTGTGCTCGAGCACCTCACCGGTGACGGCAACCTTGGCCAGCGCGGACGCGTCAGAGGTGACGTCGGCACCGTCGACGACCAGGGCGACCGGAAGCGACACGCTGGCGCCGGGCTCGGAGTCGAGCTTTTCGACCTTGACGACGTCACCAACGGCAACTTTGTACTGCTTACCGCCGGTCTTGACGATTGCGTAGGTCGCCATGGTTACGTCTACCTCTTCTTCGTACTGGTCTCGCGCGCGCCACCCAGTGAAGCGTGCGCGGGCTTGTCGGGGGGTGTCGGCCAGCTACTCGTCCCACCGGGGACGCCAGTGGGCCTGGCGACAACTGGTTCAGGGTACGTGACCAGCGGCTACAGGGTCAAACCGGCCGATCAGTCCGCCCTGCGACGATGCGGTCCGCGCAGCGGACGGTGGAGAAGCAGGGCGAATCGATGTCAGTGGCTGGGCGGGCCCGCCGGACGGGCCGCCGCTCGACGCCGACGAGGACGCTCTGCCGCCTCGGTGACCTGGTGCTCGTCGTCGTCCTCGTCGTCCGCATCATCATCGCTGTCATCGTCGAGATCGTCGTCCTCGTCCTCGTCGTCATCGTCGTCGTCATCGAGGTCGTCGTCTTCGTCGAGGTCATCGTCATCGTCGTCGAGGTCGACCTGGTCGGTGTCCTCGTCGTCCTCATCGTCCTCGCTGTGATCATCGTCGTCGTCGAAGTCATCGTCGAGGTCGTCCTCGGCTGTCTCGCGCGCGGCCCGCTTCTGGCGCTGCTCGTCGACCTCGGACTCGACCGGGTCGTGGCCGGAGATGTGCTCGGCGTCCTCGTCGGGTGCCGATTCGTCGTCCTCGTCGTGACCACCGTTGGCCGCGGCCATGGCCTTGAACATCGGGTGCTCGCCCTGCGGATGGGCGGGCACCTTGGCGACGGCCTCTTGCTCCTCCGGCTTGCCCTTCTTGGAGCGTCGTCCGCGCCGGCCGCCACCCGACTCCGACTTGCGGCCGGGCGCGGACGCCGAGTCGACGGGGTCGGCGTGCAGCATGATGCCGCGGCCGCTGCAATGCGGACAGGTCGTGGAGAAGGCTTCGACAAGGCCGGTGCCCAGCTTCTTGCGGGTCAGCTGGACCAAGCCCAGCGAGGTCACCTCGGACACCTGATGGCGGGTGCGGTCGCGGGCCAGCGCCTCGGTCAGCCGCCGCAACACCAAGTCCCGGTTGGACTCCAGCACCATGTCGATGAAGTCGATGACCACGATGCCGCCGATGTCGCGCAGCCGCAGCTGACGGACGGTCTCCTCGGCAGCTTCGAGGTTGTTCTTGGTGACGGTCTGCTCGAGGTTGCCACCGGAGCCGGTGAACTTGCCAGTGTTGACGTCGACGATCGTCATCGCCTCGGTGCGGTCGATGACCAGCGTGCCGCCGGACGGCAGCCACACTTTGCGATCCATCGCCTTGGCCAACTGCTCGTCGATCCGGTGTACGGCAAAGACGTCGGGGCCGTTCTCGGCCGGCGGCTCGTACTTGTCCAGCTTCGAAACCAGTTCGGGGGCCACCGAACTCACATATTCGTTGATAGTCGTCCAGGCGTCGTCACCAGAGACGATCAACTTGCTGAAGTCCTCGTTGAACAGGTCGCGGATGACCTTGACCAGCACGTCGGGCTCTTCGTACAGCGCGACGGCGGCACCGGACGCCTTCTTCTTTGTTTCGTCCGCCCGCTCGGCGATCTCCGTCCACCGTTCCTGTAGCCGGTTGACGTCGGAGCGGATGTCCTCTTCCTTGACGCCCTCGGAAGCGGTCCGGATGATCACGCCGGCGTCCGACGGGACGACCTCTTTGAGGATCTCCTTGAGCCGCTGGCGCTCGGTGTCGGGCAACTTGCGGCTGATGCCGGTCGACGACGCACCCGGGACGTAGACCAGGTAGCGGCCCGCCAGCGAGACCTGGGTGGTCAGCCGGGCGCCTTTGTGGCCGACCGGGTCTTTACTGACCTGGACCACGATGTAGTCGCCGGGCTTGAGGGCCTGCTCGATCTTGCGGTTGGACCCGCCCAGACCGGCGGCCTCCCAGTTGACCTCACCCGCGTAGAGCACGCCGTTGCGGCCGCGGCCGATGTCGACGAAGGCCGCCTCCATCGAGGGCAGCACGTTCTGCACGATGCCCAGGTAGATGTTGCCGACCAGGGATGCCGAGGCCGCCGAAGTGACGAAGTGCTCGACGACGATGCCGTCCTCGAGCACGGCGATCTGGGTGTAGCGGCTGCCGGGGTGCGGTGGCTCGGTGCGGACCCTGTCGCGGACCACCATCACCCGCTCGACCGCTTCCCGACGGGCCAGAAACTCGGCCTCGGTCAGGACCGGCGGGCGGCGGCGTCCCGCGTCGCGCCCGTCGCGGCGGCGCTGACGCTTGGCTTCGAGCCGGGTCGAGCCGTCGATGCCCTGGATCTCGTTGTTGTCGGACTGCTTCTTGGCCCGGGGCGCCCGCTCATGCACCACGGTGTTCGGCGGGTCGTCCGGCGCCGCGTTGTCGTCTGAATCATCGCTGGCGCCGGACTTGCGGCGGCGGCGGCGACGGCGACGCTTGCTGGCGCCGTCGCCGGAACCGTTGTCGTCGTCGGTCGAATCCGAGTCGTCGCTGTCGTCATCGGCGTCGTCGTCCGAGTCGTCATCGGAGTCGGTCGCCCTATCGGCTTTGCCGCCCTCGCCGTTCTCGGCGCCGCTCTGCTCGCCGCGCCCGCGGCCACGGCCGCGACGCCCACGTCGGCGGCGCCGGTTGGCCGGGCGATCGGCCTGATCGTCGTCGCCGTCATCGTCGCTACGCGTCGCCGTCGCCGTCGCCGTCGCCGTCGAAATCGTCCTCAGTGTCGTCGTCGTCGGAGTCGGGCGACTCGCCAACCTTCTTCGGGGCTTCGACGCGCTCGACCGGCTGCGGGGCGACGAACAGCGGCATGTATTCGGGTTGTTCGACTGGCGCGGTCTCCAGCAGCAGGCGCGACTCGGGCTCCGACGCCTCAGCCGATCCCGCCGCGTCGGCCACGGGCGCGCCGACGGTCGCCGGCGCGCTGGCCAGCAGGTCGCGCACGCGTACCGCGTCGACCCGCTCCACGGTGGAATGTGCGCTGCGGACTCGTCCGTCGAGCTCGATCAGCGCGTCGAGCACCTTGCGGCTGGTCGTTCCCAGCGCCCGGGCCAGAGAATGGACCCTCAGCCGTTCTGGCAGCTCCTCGCCCTGCGGCGAGTCTTGGGGAACTTCTGAGAATGGGCCACCGTCTATCACGAATTCTCCTCTAGCCCCCGGGCGCGTCATGTCGACGCGGCCACGCGAGGGCTTCGCTATGTACCCGGGTCACTTCCTCCCGGGCTTGTGATGGTCTTGCCCCGAGCAGTTCGGGTCGAACACACTCGGTGCCGGTCTGAATGATGGCTGGACAGCCGCGCCGCGGGTCGCGGTGGTCGCGCTTGTCAAAGTCTTCATTCGGGCGTCGGACGCCGGTCCGGCGACGTTCACCCGCCTATCAGTATCCCATACCGTTGTACCGGGCCGGACCGGGTGCGGCCGACGCGTTATCTAAGCCTTGTCGAACCAGAGCGCGATTTCGCGCTCCGCGGACTCCAGCGAATCGGAGCCGTGCACCAGGTTGTACTGCGTTTCCAGGCCGAAATCACCGCGGATGGTGCCGGGTAGGGCGTTGGCGACCGGGTCGGTCGCGCCGCGCAAGCTGCCGGATCGCAGCAATTGCCCGCGGGCCTTCGATAATCGCCGCCACCAGCGGCGATGACGTGATGAACTCCACCAGCGAGCCGAAGAACGGCTTGCCGTCGTGCTCGGCGTAGTGGCTTTTGGCCAGCTTCTCGCTGACGGTCCGCAGTTCCAGCGCCGCGATGGTCAGGCCCTTGCGCTCGACACGGCCGAGGATCTCGCCGACCAGGCGACGCTCGACACCATCGGGCTTGATCAACAGCAGGGTCCGCTCAGTCAATTGCGCCATTCCTCCCCATCGCTTCGATCTGCATCGTCATCGGCGCTGTCACGGCGCACAGCGTAGCCGATCAGTCCGGCCGCCCGTCTTGGCCAGGGAGCAGCCCGAGCCGCTCGCGGCGCAGGACCTCCCACCGCACGTAGAAGATCATCGCCCACACCACGGCGAAGATCAGACCGATGACACCGATGCCCGGGTAGACCGCGAAGCCGGCGATGGCAACCAGCTGAACGCCGAGGTCCGCCCAGATCGCCCACGAGCGGCCCTGCAGCCCCGTCAAGACGATCAGCAACGCGGTCAAACCCAGCAGGTAGGTCAGGGCAACCGCGTTCAACCCGCCGCCGACCGCCCCGACCACCGGCAACGCCAGCAGCACCACGATGGCTTCGAGGATCAGCGTGCCGGCCGTGACTCCGCGAAAACTCTTCCACGGGTCGGGCTTTGGCGTCTCCTCGAACCCGGCTGCGCTGGCTTCGTCGTCGGTGGGTGTCACGCCGGATCACGACCGAACAGTGATCGAGCAGCGCCGGCGGTGACGACCGAGCCGGTGATGACGATGCCGGTTCCGGAGAACGACTCGCCCTCGGCGTTGGCCTCGTCGACCATCGCGGTGGCGGTGTCGATGGCGTCGCGCAGGTTCTCGGCGGTGACCACCCGATCGGGCCCGAAATACTGCTGCGCGGTCAGCGCCAGACGTCTCGACGTCCAGCGCCCGCGGAGATCCGTTGTGCGTCACCACGATCTGATTGAAGACCGGTTCGAGCGCGGCCAGGATGCCGCCGACGTCCTTGTCCCCCATCACGCTCACCACGCCGACCAGGAACCGGAAGTCGAACTCCTCGGCCAGCGATCTGCGCCAGCGCCGCCGCACCTGCGGGGTTGTGCGCGGCGTCGACGAACACCGTCGGCGCGCTGCGCATCCGCTCCAACCGGCCGGGGCTGACCGCGGCGGCGAATCCCGCTCGCACCGCGTCGATGTCGAGTTGACGCTGCGCGCCGGCGCCGAAGAACGCCTCGACCGCGGCGAGGGCGATCGCCGCATTGTGTGCCTGGTGTTCGCCGTGCAGCGGCAGGAACATCTCGGAGTAGACCCCGCCCAGGCCCTGCAACTCGAGCAGCTGGCCGCCAATCGCGACCTGGCGCCTCAACACCGCGAACTCCGAATCCTCGCGCGCGACAGCGGCATCGGCACGCACGGTCTGCGCCAGCACGACCTCCATGGCCTCCGGCACCTGACGCCCGATGACCGCGACGGTGTCCGGGGCGCCTCTCTTCGGAGCGGCGGATGATGCCGGCCTTCTCACCGGCGATGCCGGCGATGTCCTCGCCGAGGTACTCCACGTGGTCGATGCTGATCGGGGTGATCACCGCGACCGGCGCGTTGACCACGTTGGTGGCGTCCCAGCGCCCGCCCAATCCCACTTCGATCACCGCCACCTCGATCGGGGCATCGGCGAACGCGGCGAACGCCATCGCGGTGAGCACTTCGAACTTGCTCATCGCCGGGCCGCCATTGGCTTCCGACTGCTGGTCGATGATCTGCACGAACGGTTCGAGTTCGGTGTAGGTCGACACGTATGCCGCTGGGCTGATGGGCTTTCCGTCGATCGCGATGCGCTCGACCGCGGACTGCAGATGCGGGCTGGTGGTTCGCCCGGTGCGTCGCTGCAGCGCGGTCAGCAGCGCGTCGACCATCCGGGCCACCGAGGTTTTGCCGTTGGTTCCGGCGATGTGGATCGAGGGGTAGCTCCGTTGCGGCGAGCCGAGCAGGTCCATCAGCGCCGAGATGCGGTCCAGGCTGGGCTCGATCTTGGTTTCCGGCCAGCGCTGGTCGAGCAAGTGCTCGACCTGGAGCAGCGCCGCGATCTCGTCGGGGGTGGGCACTCGTCGACGGGCGCAGGGTCGTCGCCGTAGTCCGGATCGGGCTCGAGCGTCACGTGAGCCCGGCCAACCTGGCGGCGATCCGCTCGGCTGTCCTCGCGGGCCACCCGTTGGCGCTCGCGCTGCTTGTCGACGACGGTTTCCGGGGCCTTGGCCATGAACTCCGTCGTTGCCCAGTTTGGCTGTGGTCGAGGCCAATTCCTTCTTCGCCGCGGCCAGATCCTTCTCCAGCCGACGCCGCTCGGCGGCCACGTCGATGGTGCCCGAAGTGTCCAGCTCGACGACGACGATGCCACCCTTGAGCCCGACCTCCAGCGAGGCCGACGGGCTGAACTCCGCCGCGGGCTCGTTCAGCCACGCCAGCGACGTGACGGCACCGATCTGAGTGCCCAGATCGGCGTTGTCGATGCCCGACAGTCGCGCCGGCACCTTCTGCCGGTCAGCCAGCCCCTGGTCGCTGCGGAACCGGCGAATCTCGGTAACCAGCTTCTGCATGTCAGCGATTCGTTGTGCGGCAACGGAATTCAAAGCGATGCCGGATGGCTGCGGCCATTCGGCGATCGACGACCGACTCGCCACCGGTCAGCGTTCTTCCACAGCGTCTCGGTGACGAACGGAATCACCGGATGCAGCAGCTTCAGCAATGCGTCGAGCACGAAGGCCAGCACCGCGGTGGTGTGCGCACCGTCGGCGCCCGACAGTTGCACCTTGGCCAGTTCGAGGTACCAGTCGCAGAATTCGTCCCAGGCGAAATGGTAGAGCGACTCGCAGGCGCGGCTGAACTCGTAAGCGTCGAAGGCCGAATCCACCTCGGCGCGAACCTCTTCCAGTCGGCCGAGGATCCAGCGGTCGGCGTCGGTGAGCTCGTCGAACCCCGGCAGCGGCGCCGGTGCGGCGCCGTTCATCATCGCGAAGCGGGTGGCGTTGAACAGCTTGGTCGCGAAGTTACGCGACGCCCGGGCGTGCGTCCTCGCCGATCGACAGGTCACCGCCAGGGCTGGCGCCGCGGGCCAGGGTGAAGCGCAGCGCGTCGGCGCCGAAGGACTCGACCCATTCCAGCGGGTCGATCCCGTTGCCCTTGGACTTGCTCATCTTCCGGCCGAATTCATCGCGAATCAGGCCGTGCAGGAAGACATTCTGGAACGGCACCTGCGGGCCCCGCGCGCCGTCGAGGGTGATGGCGTCGTCGCCACCGACGAAGGTGCCGAACATCATCATCCGGGCCACCCAGAAGAAGATGATGTCGTAGCCGGTCACCAGAACAGTTGTCGGGATAGAACTTCTCGATGTCCGTGGTGCGGTCGGGCCAACCCAGGGTGGAGAACGGCCACAGCGCCGACGAGAACCAGGTGTCGAGCACGTCCGGGTCCTGCTCCCAGCCGTCAGGCGGGGTCTCGTCCGGTCCGACGCAGACCTTCTGACCGTCCGGCCCATGCCAGATCGGAATGCGATGCCCCCACCACAGCTGGCGCGAGATGCACCAGTCATGCATGTCGTCCACCCAGGCGAACCAGCGCGGCTCCAGGCTCTTCGGATGAATCACGGTGTCGCCGTTGCGGACCGCGTCGCCGGCGGCCTTGGCCAGCGACTCAACCTTGACCCACCACTGCAGCGACAGTCGCGGCTCGATCGGCTCGCCACTGCGTTCGGAGTGCCCGACGCTGTGCAGGTATGGGCGTTTCTCGGCGACGATGCGTCCCTCGACGGCCAGCGCCTCACGGACCTTCACCCGCGCCTCGAACCGGTCTAGGCCGTCGAACTGCGTTCCGGTGTGGGCGATCCGGCCCTTGGTGTCCAACATCGTGGGCATCGGCAGGTTGTGCCGCAGCCCGATCTCGAAGTCGTTGGGGTCGTGCGCCGGAGTCACTTTGACTGCGCCGGTGCCGAATTCGGGGTCGACGTGTGTATCGGCGACGATGACGATGTCGCGCTCGACGAATGGGTGCGCCAGCGCCTGGCCAACCAGGTGCCGGTACCGGTCGTCGTCGGGGTGCACGGCGATCGCGGTGTCGCCGAGCATCGTTTCGAGCCGGGTGGTGGCGACCACGATGTGCGGCTCGTCGTCGCTCATCGAGCCGTAGCGGAACGACACCAGCTCGCCCTCGACGTCTTCATACTTGACTTCGAGGTCGGAGATCGCGGTCTCGAGCACCGGCGACCAGTTGACCAGTCGTTCGGCTTGATAGATCAGGCCGGCGTCGTAGAGCCGCTTGAAAATCGTGCGCACGGCGCGCGACAACCCGTCGTCCATGGTGAAGCGGTCCCGGTTCCAGTCGACACCGTCGCCGAGCGCGCGCATCTGCCAGCCGATGTTGCCGCCGGTCTCGCGCTTCCAGTCCCAGACGCGGTCGACGAACAGCTCTCGGCCCAGGTCCTCTTTGCTCTTGCCGTCGGCGGCGAGTTGCTTCTCGACGGCGATCTGCACCGCGATCCCCGCGTGGTCCATGCCCGGCTGCCACAACACCTCGTAGCCCTGCATCCGCTTGCGTCGGGTCAGCGCGTCCATCAGCGTGTGGTCGAGCGCGTGACCCATGTGCAGGTTGCCGTTGACGTTGGGGGGCGGCAGAACAATCGAGTACGCCGGCTTGCCGCTCGTCGGATCCGCGCTGAAATAGCCGGCATCGAGCCAGCGCTGATAGATCGCGCTTTCTACCGCGCCCGGATCCCACGCCTTGGGCAGGTCTTCTGCCCGCGAGTCAGCGGCGCGTTCTGGACTGGTGGTCACGCGTCAAGTCTAGAAAGCACCGACGTGCGCAACGAACACCGCCCGTCGCGGTGGGCCTGCGGCGGGGGCTACTTCTTTCCGAACAAGCCCCCAAGGATGTCGCCGGCCTTGGCGCCGAGCGCATTTCCGAGCACGGTGCCCAGCGATTTGTTGCCGCCGGCCATGCCGCCGAGGATGCTGCCCAGCACGTCGTTGAGCGCGCCACCAGAGGACGACTCCTGCTTGGCCGGCTCGCTCTTCTGTCCAAGCTGCTTGCCGACGTAGGCCAGGACGATGGGCGCCAGGATCGGTAGCAGTTGCTTGAGTAGGTCGCTGTTGCCTGCGCCGCCGCCGGACAGCGCGTTGGCCACCTGTGTGACGTCGTTGCCGCCGAAAATCTTTGCGATGGCCTGCTGGCCGTCGGATTCGTTGACGTGATCGAGGCTCACACCGCCGTCGAGCAGACCGCTGGCGGCGTGGTTGTCGGCCGCGGAGGCGATGTTGCTGGCGTGCTCGGGGTCTTGCGCGTTCTCTTGCAGACCGCCGACGAGCACCGGCACCAGCAGCTGCACCGCCTTGTTGACTTCGCTTTCGTCGACGCCGATCTTGCTGGCGATGTCACTCGTGGGAATCTGGGACAGCAGATCTTCAAGGCCAGACATGGACCCGTCCACCTAACGTTGCTGGGATGGTGTGGTTCTGCCGATGACACTAGCGCCGGCCGATCTTGTTCGACAGAGTTCTTTTCAGAGCGGAGCTGCGCGTCAACGATGCATCAGGCGGGCGGTCTCCAGCGACACGTCAGCGGCCGGGAATCGTGCCAACAGCGCATCACCCATCGATGCCGCCGGGGTCAGCACTCCACGTAACTCGGAGAGGTGGTCGCGGTCCAACGCAAGCGCCAGACCACTCTCACCAAGCAGCACCGCGGTCGCCTTGTAGCCCGGGTCGCCGCGCTGAGCCATCGTGGCGACATAGCGGGCTCCGGAAGTAGTCGTCGTGTACGTCTCGACCTTGTAGTGACCGCGCTCGCGCACCGCCTCACTGGGTCCGGTGCCGGGTTTGGGCATCGCTCGATCCACCAGCTTTCGCGGCAACAACCGGAAGTAGCGGCTGCCGATCGCCGACACCGCGCTGCCGATCCCGTTGAGGGCCGCCGAGGCCACTGGCGCCACCACCGACGACCCGACATTCATGTATTCGCTGTACTCGAATCGCCGGCCGTACGCCCAGTCTTGTAAAGCGTTGCTGCGCCGAACTATCCGCGTGTTGGCCGGCGCCATCATGAATCCCGCCGTCCACAGCCCGGTCAGCTCGGGGGCGATCTGCCGTCCGCGGCGGCGCCGCAGATCGGGCTGGGCGCCGAGATCGGGTTCGGCCGCCCGGTCCGGGCTCAGCGTGTAAGGGTCGGCGAATTGGCGACGCACGTCCGCGTCGCGCGATGTTGCGTCCAGGACTTCCAGCATCGAGGACATCGTGCCGCCGGAGACCCCACCGGAGAATGCGCGGACAACCAGGTCGGTCCTGGCGAGTTCACCCGCGCCGTCCTCGAGCGCCCGCCGGTAGAGTGCGTAGACGGTGAGATCCGAAGGGATGGAATCGAATCCGCATGCGTGCACGATGCGCGCACCGGTGTCCTGAGCCTGCTTGTGGTACAGGTCGATGCTCTCCCGGACGAACGGCGACTCACCGGTCAGGTCGGCGTAGTCGGTGCCCGCAGCCGCGCACGCCGCGACCAGTGGCAGTCCGTATTTGGTGTAGGGCCCGACGGTGGTGATGACGACCTGCGTCTGCTCGGCCATGGCGTCCAGGGTCTTCGGCGACGCGGCATCGGCGGTCAGCAGCTGCCACGACTGCGCCGAGGGCCCCAGCGTGTCGCGGATCGCCTGCAACCGATCGGTCGAGCGGCCGGCCAGCGCGATCCGCGCCTCGCCCCCCGCCCGGGCCAGGTACGCGGCGGTCAACTTGCCGACGAAGCCGGTCGCGCCGTACAGGACGATGTCGTATTCGCGCGTTGCACTCACGGGCGCGACGCTACTCCGAGCGCCTCAGGCCATTCCACACTTTCCCCCAGCACGTGCTCGCCCAGGAACGCCAGCACCACCTCGTACCAGATCTTGGCGTGCTGTGGCGCGAGCACCCAGTGGTCCTCGGACGGGAAGTACAAAAACCGGTGCGGGCTGCTGCCGTCCTTGCCGGCCGGCAGCGCGGAGGAGTCCAGCAGCTCGTAGAAGAGCCGCAGGCTCTCACCGATCGGCACGCGATAGTCCTTGTCGCCGTGGATCACCAGCATCGGCGTGCGGACGTTGCCGACGAAGTGGTGCGGCGAATTGGCCGCCGTCATCTCCGGCGTCATCTCGCGACGCCAGTAGTAGGCGGTGTCGGTGGTCGCCCCGAACTGCTCGAGCGCCCACAGGCTGGCATGGGTGACGATTGCGGCGAATCGGTTGGTGTGGCCCGCTATCCAATTGGCCATGTATCCGCCGAACGAGCCGCCCATCGCGGCGATCCGGGCCGCATCAATACGCGGATGCGCGCAGGCAGCGTCGGTCGCCGCCATCAGATCGTCGAATGGTGGTCCGCCCCAGGCGCCCCAGCCGCGCTGGATGAAGTCTTGCCCGTAACCGGTTGACAGTGCTGGGTCGGGTAGCAGCACCGCGTAGCCCTTCGCGGCCATCAGCCACGGATTCCAGCGCCAGGCCCAGCTGTTCCAGCTGCCGAGCGGTCCGCCGTGCACCCACAGCAGCAGCGGAGCCGGCGCATCGTCGGCGGGCAGCACCAACCACGACCGCACCGTGGTGCCGTCGGTGGTGACTGCGGCGATTTCGGTCAATGTTCCTGGCAAACTAGGCAATTCGAGGCACGGTAGCGTGGTAATCGTGCCGGCGGGATCAATGCGCACCGGATGTGGCGGTGCCGCATACGAACTCCGCAACGCGAACAGCACGCCGCCAGGCGCGGCGACGACATCGCTGTAGCTGAAATCGTCATCGGTGAGTTGTGTGACGGTTGATGCCCCGACGTCCACGCTGAATATCGGTGCGCGACCGTTCTGGTCGGCGGTGACAACCAGAGTCAGGCCGTCGCTGGACCACGAGATCGAGCTCGGCCGACGATCCCACTCCTTCGCTAGTAAAACTGGCTGTTCACTGAATCGCATGTGCTGCAATGTCATTCGCGGAGCAGAGTGTTCAGCGGTGATAGTTTCGCGGGTAAAGGCGACCGTCGAGCCATCCGGTGATATCGCTGGATGGTCGAGGTTGGCGCCGGGATCGTCGGCGATCACGTAGCGTTCACCGGAGGCCAGGTCGATCCGCATCAGCACCGACCTCTGGGTCGGCCCGGGCCCGGTGAGCTGCCATGTCGTGACGAGGAAACTGCCGTCGGGGCTGATGTCGAAATCGGCGTCACCGAAGCCGGCGGCTGACAGGGCGGCGCCGGGCTGCGGCGTCAGATCCCGTAATCCGTTGGCGTCGAGAAGATGTAGCTCGTCCGGGCCGATGTCCTTGTTCCAGAAGCGTACTGGATAGTCGGTGTGCAGGATCGCCGTCACCCGGCCGTCCTTGCGCAGATCGCGCAGCCGGCGATCGTCGTCGACGTCGCGGGCAGCGGGCAACATCGCAGCGCTGATCACGGTTGCGTCCGCGGCGCGCGCGATACGCACGGCGCTGATACCGCCGGGCGCGCTTGACACCTCGACCGCCTCGCCGCCGCCGGCCGGCAGCCGCCAGAGGGACGACGGCGGCTTGGCGTCGTCGGCGCTAGGCCGCGACGAGAGGAACAGCAGATCGCCCTCGACGGTGAAGGCCGGGGATGACTCGCCGTTGGCGCTACGGGTCAACCGGCGGGCGGGATGTTGTCCGGCGGGGTCGAGTTCCCAGAGCGCGTTGACGTACTCGTTGCGCTTGTCGTTGAGTTCGGCAACCGCGGTCACCACCCGCGACCCATCCGTCGACACGGCGAGCCCTGAAACCCGCGGCAGCGCGAGGTAGTCGTCGAGGTTGTCGAATGTGGTTGCGGTCATGAGTCGTTGGTAACACAGCGCGGTGTGCGCTGTAGAAAATGCGCCGAAGGACCGCTTTTCCATGCACAGATTGCGCCGGTGCGCGCGAATATCGTCGAAGTACTTGCGTGATTGTTGTCACACAGGTAAATATTATGTTTGCCGCAGGAAATTCATACGCCCATCCAAGTTTCTTCGGCGCTGTAATGCGAACCGATTGGAGGGTGTTGATGAATCGCCGTATCCACGCAGCCGGTGTTGCTGCCACAGCAGGTGGCAGCATTTTGGCGGCTGCGTTCTTGCAAGCGTCTGCTCCGGTCGCCTGGGCGGACGACGCCGGTTTCACGATCGGTGGTCTCAGCTTCGAAGACCCGGTGGCGCTCCCCGGCATCTTCGGGGGCGACCCCACCCCGGGCTACGAGTCCATCTTTCCGACGTTTTTCAACGCGCCGCTGTTGTCCATCGGCAGCGACAACGCGCTCGGCATCCTGCAGACGGGATCCCAGCAGTTCACCGTCTCCGACCACACGGGCACCACGCTCGGGACGATCGACACCCAGGTCAACGACCAAAACCTGTTGGGTATCAACACCGCACAGTTCACGGTCGTCGGCAACGATCCCGCCGCGGGCTTGACCGAAGCCCAGGCCGCCGCACTGCCAACGGACGGCACCGTCTACAGCATCACTAACCTCGGTTCGGGCTTTGCGAATGTCTACGAAGCCATCCCGAACGCCGACGGGACGGCTGCGTCCACTATCACCGACACTCTCGTGACCCCGTTCGGCGACGTCAACGTGCCGACCTCTTATGACGCAATTGCGCCGCTAAGCCCGGCCACGCCCTTGGAAGCCCTCGGCGACACTTCCGGCGCCGCCGGCGCCAGCGCCAACGCGTTCACGATCGGCAGCGCCACCTTCGACCCCGGCGCCGACGGATTCAGCACCCCCTTGGTCCCGAACGTTTTCAGCGTCGCGCCCCTGCTGAATTTCGGGGCCGGCTCGCTCGACATCAGCGGTAGCGGCGCTCCGGAGGCGACACAGGATTTCGAGGTATTCACCAACGGCGCCGATGCCGGTCAGGTTCAGACCTCCCTGATGTACTCCGACCTCCTGGGCCTCAACAGCACACAGTTCACCGTCGAAGGCGTCACCCCGACCGGCGATGCGACCGAGCTGCCCACAGTCGGGACGGTCTACAGCGTCACCGACCTCGGGTCGGGCTACGAGAACATCTACGAAGCCATCCCGAACGCGGACAACACGGCGGCATCCAGCATCTCCGACACGCTGATAACCCCGTTCGGCAACATCGACTTGTCGACGCCGTATGACGCCATCGCTCGGCTGGACCCGGCCACGCCGCTGGCAGCCCTCGCTGCAACGTCGACCAACGACGCCGTCAGCGTCAACGCGTTCGCGATCGGCGGCACCATCTTCGACCCCGGTGCCGACGGGTTCACCACGATCGGGCCGCTGTTCGGTATCGCGCCGGTGCTAGAGATCGCCGGCGGCCAGCTCGCCGAACCCGGTTCGGCCATTTCGTTCGCTACTCAAAGCGTCGAGGCGTACGACACCAGCGGCACCGACCTGGGCTCCGTCACCTTCGGTGAAAACATGTCCAACATCCTCGGCTTCATCGACACCACGCAGTTCGGCGTTGTCAGCGAAGATGCCGCCGCCGGTCTCACTGCCAGTCAAGCCGCTGAGCTGCCCGCGGTCGGCACGATCTACAGCGTCACCGACTTCGGGTCGGGCTTTGAGAACATCTACGAAGCCATCCCGAACGCGGACGACACGGCGGCATCCAGCATTACCGATATCTTCACGACGCCGTTCGGCAGCATCGACCTACCGAGCACGTTCGACGCGATCGCAGCGCTTGACCCGGGCGCTGCCGCGGGAGGTGTCGATGCCGCGAGCGCGGCTGCAGCCGCCTTCAATCTCTTCGATCTGAGCACCTGGTTCTGAGTGGCCCCTAGAGAAACGCCAACGGCGGTGGCGGGCGCAAGCCCTGCCACCGCCGTTAGTCGGTAATTCGTCGGTCAGCCGCGACGGCCGCAGACCGGCCAGGCGCCGATGCCTTGCGAGTGCAGCACATTCTCTGCCACCCGGATCTGCTCGTCACGGCTAGCGCCGTTCGCCGATCCCGAACCGCCGTTGGCGCGCCAGGTGCTCGGCGTGAACTGCAGACCACCGGCGTAGCCGTTGCCGGTGCTGATGCCCCAGTTGCCACCGGACTCGCACGCAGCGATTGCATCCCAGTTGACGCTGTACGCCTTCTTCACCGGAGCCGGAGCCTCCTCGGGCTTCGGCGCGTCCGGCGCGGGAGCGGCCTCGGGCGCCGGAGCCTCAGGGGCAGGCGGCGCGGGCGGAGCCTCGGGCGCGGGAGCCGGCGGGGCATCCGGGGCGGGAGCGGGCGGAGCCTCGGGCGCCGGAGCCGGCGGCGCATCCGGAGCAGGCGGCAGGTCTGCCGGGGCGGGGGCCACGTCGGCTACCGGCGCAACGTCCGGCGCGGGCGGCGCGTCGGGGGTCGCCGGCACGTCGCCAGCAGGAGCTGGGACAAAGCCGGCCAACTCGATCGGGGACGGCGCGTTCGGGGTAACCGCCTCGAAGTCAGCGGCGGCGATCGCGCTAGGCAGCGTCATCGGGGCCGAAGCGAGCACCGCAGTCAGTGCAGCCATGCGAAGCGTCTGGCGGACGTTCTTCAAGATCGTTCCTTTCGCGGGTGCGCGCGCCGAAGCAAGCCCAGCAATGTGGGCTGATCGCCGATCTCTCGACGGGTGGAGACTTCGAATCGCGCCGTCTCGTTCAGGCACGACAGCCGGGGCATCAGCCAACACCGGGCGATGCCCGGCGGCCGCACGGGGGCGTCGTCGCCATCCGCAGCCCCCGCTCACACGCGGGTCCGTGGTTTCGGTTTTTCTTCGCCTTCTCAGGTCGCAACGGACCGTACGAGAAATGCATCGCACTCGTCATCTCGAGACACGCACGCATCCGCGCCGATCACGAATTGGTCACGGCGCGTTGGGCTCACGGACTGCGCAGGTCACGCGGTGGTTTGTCGCGCCTGTCAGTCGCGCCCGTCGCGAACCTCGTGGTGAGTCAAATCACGGTGTTTTTGTGAGTTGGGCCACCGGCTTTCGCGGTGTGAAACAAGGATTCTCCGACGTCACAAACGATTGTGCAGAGTTATCAAGATCACACGTTAGCCCTGCGTCCCGCAGGTGATTTCATTCTGGTATGGCCTTGGAAAGGCTGGTCGCTCGTAAACAATTGCGACGCCGACTAATTCGCATCTTTCGACAAGAAAAGCGTTCGGTAGCGGTGCGCGCGGAACCTAGGCGGGCGTGACGCCGGCGAGTGAACCGGAGTCAGAGAACACGACCCGTTGCGAGTCGGCACGCGCGATCAGCGCATAAATGCTCCGCTCGCCGGCAGCAACGAGATCGTCGACGAGGCAAGCCAATTCGGTTCGATAGACGGCGGCCAGATAGTGATTTGTGCCGTCCCACGGCAACACGATGTCGGCGTGTAGCGCGGCCGCCCGGGCCGCCAGCACATCGATCACCTCAGTATCGAGCAGTTCCGCGTCGACCGAGCAGACGAATGCGTGCCCGGCACCGGCTTCGGCGGCGGCGCGTAGCCCACAACCGACCGCGGACAGCTGTCCGTGGCCGCGCACATCGTCGCGCACCAGCTGAGCCGGGAGTTCGGGCAACGACTGCCCGGGCGAGGTCACCACGAAGATGGGCTCGCAGCGCTGAGACACGATGCTCACCACGTGTTCGACGGCCGTGATACGTCCGTCACGAACCTGCTTCAAGGCCTTGGCGCGGCCCTCGTAAGGCGACGCGCCCGCAGCCAACACCACGCCGGCGAGCGCGCCCGGCTTGCCCGTAGCGGTCATGTCAGTTCACCGTCCAGGTGTCGCGGCCGTGCAACAGCGATTGCAGGGCGGCGCGGTCGGAGCGGCTTGGATTCTTGCGCAGCCTGGAGCTGCGACCGTGCCGCGTCATCGTAAGTGGGCCTGCTGACCTGACGGAAGATGCCCATCACGGTGTGCTCGAGGTTCTGCTGTGAGAGCCGCGAGAGCGCGTAGGCGTATGCCGAATCGTCAGCGGGCGCGTCGTGCACGACGATCTCGCTGACGCTGACATCGGCGGTTTTGGCCACTTCGAGGCCGAAACCGGAACGCACGACACAGTATTCGTCGTTCGCACCGAAGGTGATCGGTTCGCCGTGGTGGACGTTGATCACCCGCTCCTCGGCGCCCTCTTTGCGCAACGCGTCGAAGGAGCCGTCGTTGAAGATCGGGCAGTCTTGCAGGATCTCGACGAGGGCCGAGCCGCGGTGCG
>CAWIKT010000062.1:0-38051 GCA_963836555.1 uncultured Actinomycetota bacterium
CACCGTCAAACAACTAGCCCGCGTCACCGGGACCGCCGATCTAGTTACCGACCGGTAGCAAGCCACCGCATAATCGGCACGTTGCTACGGCGGGTCGGGTGCTTGCGTATCGAGGTCATCGATTGTGGCCCAGCCGCATGACAAGGCCCTCCCAGACGCGGCGATCCGTCCGAGCCGCCCGCTCTGCCGTAAGCTGTTGGTCGTCGACCAGTAGGCCGTCAACTCAGTTCAGCGGGCACGCTTACCGAGTCGCAGCCGGTAGCGGACCACGCCGGCCAACACGACCGCCAGCAACGCCAGCATCCCGATGTCCTCGAGCCAGGCGCTGGCCACGTGTCGCCACAAGCGGTCCATCGGCAGGCCGGCCTCGACGGCGCTCAGGTCCACCGTCGACGCCGAGGCCGCGAAACCCCAACGCGCGGGCACGAACCAGGCCAGCTGATCGAGCACCACTCGTCCGGTCACCGGGATAAGGCCGCCGGCCAACACCATCGACACCATGATCGTCACCACCAGCATTGGCAGCACCTGTTCGGTGGAGCGGGCCAGCGACGACAGCGTCAGCCCCACCATCGCCGAGGTGATCGCCGTCAACGCCAAGCCCAGGTACAGCTCCAGAACAGCGTGCGCCACACCGTGTCCCAGTAACGCGCCACCGTGCGTGGGGGTGCCCTTGCCGATGGTCATGATGGCGACCATGACCGCGGTGCCGAGCAGCGCCGCGATGCTGTAGACGATGACTTTCGCGATCAGGTAGGCCGATGCCGACAGCCCGACGGCCCGCTCACGTTGGAAAATCATTCGCTCGCCGACGAGATCGCGGACCGTCAGCGCTGTCCCGAGGAACACCGCGCCGATGTTGAGCAAAATGAGGATGTCGATCGGCTCTTCCGTCGCGCCGGCCTGCCCCAAACCGGTGTTGCCGGGCACCGCCAGCGACAGCACGCCGAGCACGAACGGCAGCACCGCCAGGAACGCGAAATAGCCGCGATCCGCGGTGATCAACCGGGTCTGGCGGCGCACCAGAGTCAGCACCTGCCGCCATGAACTGGTCCGCGGCGGCTGCCCCAACGGTGCCGCGCCGGCCGTGGGCGACGGTCTGCGCGGTGAAGCGGGATGGCGGGTCAGGTACGCGCGATGCGCGCCGTCTGGGTCGGTGCTGACGCGCGCGAAGATGTCGGCCCAGTCGGTGCTGCCCATCACCGGACCGATCAACGCCGGCGGATCGGCGAACGCCGTCTTGCCGCCGGGCGCCAGCAACAGGATCTGGTCGCACATTCCGACGTAGGTCAACGAGTGCGTGACGACGATGACCACCCGGCCGGCGTCGGCGAGCCGGCGCAGCATCGTCATCACCTGACGATCCAGCGCCGGGTCGAGACCCGACGTCGGCTCATCGAGGATCAGCAGCGAAGGGCCGGTCAGCAGCTCCATCGCCACCGACGCTCGTTTGCGCTGGCCGCCGGACAGCTTGTCGACGCGGGTGTCCTTGTGCGGCGTCAGTTCCAACTCGTCGAGCACTCGCGACACGACCTCGCGACGATCGTTGGCCGTGGTGTCGGGCGGCAGCCGCAGTTCGGCGGCGAAATTGAGGGCCTGCTCGACGGTGAGTTGACGGTGCACCACGTCGTCCTGCGGCACCATCCCGATCCGTGAGCGCATCGAGGCGTACTCGGCGTGAACGTCGTGCCCGTCGAAGGCGACCAGGCCACCGCTGCGGGGCAGCGCGCCGCCGACCAGCTTGACCAGCGTGGATTTGCCGGCGCCGGACGGCCCGATCACCGCGGTCAGCGTCCCCGGCTTTGCGGTGAAGGACACATCCTGCAGCAGTTGGCGCCCGTCGATCGTCAACGCCAGCCCGTGCGCCGTCAGCCCGCTGGTCCGTGCCGCCGAGGGCTGGGGGACCAGGGTGTTGCCGGTGGCGAGCAGGTCGGTGTTGCCGATTGTGACGATGTCGCCGTCGCGCAGCAGCTTCGCGCTGGTGATCAGGGTGCCGTTGACGAAGGTGCCGTTGCTGCTGTTGTTGTCGCGGATCTCGGGGCCGCTCGGCGTGAACTGCAGCAGCGCGTGTACACGGGACGCCAGCGCGTCCTCCACGACGATGTTGTTGCTTTTCGCGCGACCAACTGTCGCCGAGCCCTGTGAACGGTTCGGCGTCGGCCGACTCGGTGGCACCGCCGGACGTGGTGAGGGCCGCGACTGCGTTCGAAATGAACGCGACGTCGGAGGCGGGATCGGAGGTGGGGGTTGGGGCGGTCGGCCCGGCACGCGAAACATCTCCGTCGCTGCGCTGTCTCGGCGAACCGGTGGGGCCCCCGCGGTCGAGACCCGGAAAGTCAGCTGCGGTCCGTGTGGGCCGCCCAACGAGATGGTCAGACCGTCGCGGATGGGGATCACGTTGGCGCGCGAGCCGTTGGCGAAGATGCCGTTTTGGCTCTTGTCGACAAGCACCCAGTGACCGTGGTCGAATCGCGCAATCGCATGCACCCGCGATATCAACGTCAGGTCTTCGGGGTTGACGTCGGAGAGACAGATGTCACAGTCGCGGTCGCGGCCCACTACGACGTCCCGCGCGTCCGGGAACGTGTACATCGCCGTCCCGGCGCGGACCGTCAATGGCGGCACGCTGCCGCCGCTCGCTGCCGCGAACTGGGTTGTACGGCCACCGTCGAGGGGCGGACGGTTGCGATCTATCGGTGACATTTGGTGCTTCCTATACCCGGGGATCTTGCGGGCAACGCTTACGAACATATCGGCGCACCAGCGACGACAGCAGGCGTGCGGGGCGTCGCGGCCGCGCGGTGACACGATCGACGCTAAACCTTGACTTGACCTGTCGCTCGGCCTGCGCAGACGATAGGACGGTGCGCCGACTGCTGGGTCTACTGTGCGCTGCGGTGTGCGCAGCCGTTGTACCCATGGTGACAGCTCCGAAGGGGGGTGCAGTCGGCGCACCTTGGTTTGCTCCGTCGGTCGGCAACGCCACTCAGGTGGTCTCCGTTGTCGGAACCGGCGGTTCGAACGCGAAAATGGACATCTACCAACGCAGCGCGGCCGGCTGGCAACCGGTCGAAGCCGGCATCCCCACCCATATCGGGTCGGCAGGCCTTGCGCCGCAAGCCAAGAGCGGTTACCCGGCCACGCCGATGGGCGTGTTCGCCTTGCCGTTCGCATTCGGGACGGCGCCCAACCCGGGCGGCGGTCTCAAGTACGTTCAGGTCGGGTCGAATCACTGGTGGAACGGTGACGACAACAGCCCGACGTTCAACACCATGCAGGTCTGCCATAAGGCGCAGTGCCCGTTCGACACCGGCGCGAGCGAAAACCTCGAAATCCCGCAGTACAAGCACGCGGTCGTGATGGGCGTCAACCCGAACCGGCAGCCGGGCAATGGCGCGGCGTTCTTCTTCCACACCACCGACGGCGGCGCGACGGAAGGGTGTGTCGCGATCGACGACGCCAAGCTGGTGCAGGTCATTCAGTGGCTGCGGCCGGGCGCGGTCATGGCGATCACGCAGTAACCGGCTGTGCGCCAACCGTTTTCATTAGAGTGCCAGCGCGCAGCCCGGGGTCACTTTGAAGTCCAGATTCTTCAACGACAGTGTGGCGTCATAGGTCCGGTCGTAGCCGGTCTCGCTGATCCGCCAGCCGTCCGAGGTGCGACGGTACCGATCGTGGTAAAAGCCGGCACCGATCAGCATGAAGTCGAATTCGGCCACGATCACGCGGTCTTGCAGATACCAGGTACCGGTCGCCTCGTCGCCGTTCACCTCGATCTCAGGATGGGTGACGCGATGTTCGGTGATCACGTTAGGGCCTAGCTGCGAGCGCATGTACTCGACGAGGTCGGCGCGGTTGGTGAAGTGGTGTTCTTCGCCCATCGACGACCCATAGGCGCCGACGACATCCTCGGTGAGGGTGTCGGTGAAGTCGTCCCAGTGCTTGGTGTCCAGTCCACGCAGATAGCGGTACTTGACCTGTTCAATCGCGGTGACGTCGGCGAGCCGGGTGTCGTGACCTAGGGAGCTCATCTCGACATTGCAGCACACGCCGGCAGGTATTCTCCCGGCAACGGCGACTATCCTCGGCCATCTGCACTCGCCGGGTCGACACGAAGGACACACGCCACCATGTTGAGCCCCGGTTCGATCTTCGCCGGATACCGAATCGAGCGGGTGCTGGGCGGCGGCGGCATGGGCACTGTGTACCTGGCGCGCAACCCCGATCTGCCGCGCAGCGAAGCGCTCAAGGTGCTCAACGCCGAGCTGTCCGGCGACGCGGACTTCCGGGCGCGGTTCATCCGCGAGGCCGATGTCGCCTCGGCGCTCGACCATCCCAACATCGTGTCGATCCATCAGCGCGGCGAGTTCGAAGGTCAGCTGTGGATCGCGATGCAATTCGTGGACGGCACCGACGCCAACGCCGCGGTGAAAGCCGGCACCATGACACCGGCACGCGCCGTGCACCTTCTCGGCGAGGTGGCCAAGGCGCTCGATTACGCGCACCGGCACGGCGTGGTGCACCGCGACATCAAGCCGGCCAACTTCCTGCTGTCCGGACCGATCGGCCCCGATGAGCGAGTGTTGCTGGGAGACTTCGGGATTGCGCGCGCGTCTGACGACGCGGGACTGACGACCACCGGATCGGTGACGGCAACGGTGGCCTATGCGGCCCCCGAGGTACTGGCCGGCCAGCCGTTCGACGGTCGGGCCGACCTGTATTCGTTGGGGTGCAGCTTTTTTCGGCTGCTGACCGGACAGCCGCCGTACCCGACGGCCAACGGATCGGCGGCCGTGATCGCGGCGCATCTGCACGCGCCACCGCCGAAGGTCACCGATCTGGTGCCGGGGTTGTCGGCGCAGATGGATCAGGTCATTGCAACCGCAATGGCCAAGGATCCGGCCCAGCGGTTTCCGTCGGCCCGTGCTCTCGCCGACGCGGCCTCCGAGGCGCTCAACGCCCAACTGGGCTCGACGACCGCCCCGTGGCAGGTGACCACGCCGCTCGCCTCCGGCCGGCAACGACGTTGGGGCGGGCCATATTCCGCGGCGGTTCCGCTCGGACTACGCGGGGCGCCGGAGACTTCCTCGGCGGCTGTCCGCGGTCCGCGCCTGGGCGTCGTGATCGGCGCCGTGGTCATTGTGGTTGCCGCGCTGGTCGTCGCGGCGGTACTGGCGACGAAATCGCAGGATGGCTCGGCCGCGGCCACCAAGACGACGGCAGCCGCCCCCACCGGCCCGCTGAGCAGCACCGCGCTGTCTGGATTGCTGCTGCCACCCGAGCGGGTCGCCGGAATGGTCGGCGCCGCGCAGCTAGTACAGGAGTCGTTCGCCGACTCGGTGATCGACGACTCCCAGAAGCTGTTGCAGAAGGACTGCATCGGCGTCATGGCACCGGCGCAGCACTTGGTCTACGCCGACACCGGGTGGACCGGGGTGCGATCACAGGCATTGCGCAATGCCGGTGACGGCCCGCGGATTTACGCCGTGATCCAGTCCGTGATCAGCTTCCCGACCGTCGACGCGGCCAAAAAGCTTCTCGCCGAACAACAATCGCAGTGGGCGAGCTGCTCGGGCCGCACGCTGTCGCTGACATTCCCGACGACGCCGTCGCCGCAACTGTGGACCGCCGGAACGCCGGCCGACATGGACGGCACGATGACCATGACCCAGACCCTGAAGGACGGCGGCGGCATGCAATGCCAGCGCGCGCTGGCGGTGCGCAACAACGTCGCGATCGACGTCTCGGCCTGCCGCTACGACGTGACCGAACAGGCCGTCGACATCGTGCACGGGATCGCGGCGCGGATTCACGGGTGACGTCAGGCCAGGTAGTGGGTGACCATCTCGATCAGCGCGTGCCGTTCACGTTGCCAGTCGATCGGCGTTCCGATGATCATCTGTGCCAACACCACACCGCGTAGTGTCGCCCAAATAACTTCGGCCACACCATCATTGGCGGGGTCATCGGTGATGAGCCGGCCGAGCTGGCCGATCGCGGCGTTCATCTCCAGCAGGTGTCGGCGCGATGAGCCCGCTCGGTTGGCCCGCAGGATTTCGAACGCCGCCATCGACGTCGGGCTGCTGTAGCAACTCCACGCGGTGTCGACGACGGTCTCGATGCGCTCCCGCATCGGCAGTTCGCTGACATCGGCCGACGAAAGGCTGTCGAGGAGCCGGGCGACCCCGTCGTCGACAACGGCCATCAGCAGGCCGTTGCGATCGCCGAAGTGGTATTGGATCACGCCCCAGGTGACGCCCGCCCGTTCGGCGACGTGCTTGGCGGTCGCGGCGGCGAAGCCCTCTTCCACGATGCAGCGGACCGTCTCATCGATGATCTTCGCTCGAGTGTCATCGCCGCGCTTGCGGGGGCACTGGTCTGCCGCGTGGGGCTGGCGGGAGCCTTCTGGCCTGCAGCAATAGACATCATTGACTTTATAACATAGTCAGCTCTATTTTTGGGCGGTGAGTCAATCCCGTTACGCCCGGCTGTCCCGCGAACAGCTCGCCGCCCTTCTTCCAGAGCTGCTGCTGATCGGACAGATGATCGACCGCTCTGGCATGGCCTGGTGCATTCAGGAATTCGGGCGCGACGAGATGGTGCAAATCGCCATCGAAGAGTGGGCCGGGGCCAGTCCGATCTACACCCGACGCATGCAGCGCGCGCTGAACTACGAAGGTGTCGACGTCCCAACGATTTTCAAGGGCCTGCAGCTCGACATCGGCGCGCCGCCACAGTTCATGGACTTCCGCTACACGATTCATGACCGCTGGCACGGTGAGTTCCATCTCGACCACTGCGGCGCGCTGCTCGACGTCGAGCCGATGGGTGACGACTACGTCTTCGGAATGTGCCACACGATCGAGGATCCGACGTTCGACGCGACCGCGGTCGCTACCAACGCGCGCGCGCAGGTGCGTCCCATCCACCGTCCGCCCCGGAAGCCGTCGGACCGGCACCCGCACTGTGCGTGGACGGTGATCATCGATGAGTCCTATCCACCGGTCGAAGGTATTCCGGCGATGGACATCGTGGCCGAAACCCAGGCTGCCAATTGGGAACTCGATGAAATCGACCACTCCGATGAGGGGCTTGCCGATTATTCGGGCCCCGTGGTGTCGGACTTCGATTTCGGCGCCTACTCGCATTCGGCGCTGGTGCGCATCGCGGACGAGGTATGCCTGCAGATGCATCTGCTGTACCTGTCCTTCGCGATCGCGGTCCGGGCTCGCGCCGGTTCCGACGTCGAGCTCGCCGACTCGATCTGCACCCGCCAGTTGACCGGCGTCGCCGGGCTCGGCGCCGAGCGCATTCATCGCGCCCTGTCGTTGCCGGCCGGAATCGCGGGATTGCGAGAGGTTTTCAAGCTGCATCCGTTGATCAACCCCGTGGGCTACGTCAACGCCGAGGTGGACGAGCGGTTGACGATTCGCCGGTCGCCGGCCCACGACGACGCCGCCTGGATTTCGCTGTGCTCGCCGGAGTCGGTGCTGCCGCTGCAGGCAATCGCAACCGCCATCGACCCCCGCATCGAAGTCCGGATCACCGGAACGGCCACCGACTGGACGGCAGAATTGTGCGAGACCGACTCTGCGGCAAAGGAGCTACCGGAAGTGTCCGTCGCCAAAGTCAGCGGCGGCGCAACATTCGAATTCCAACCGCGTCGATCGCTGCCCCTGACCGTGGTCTGATCCGGCCCGTTCTGTCAAGCCGCAAGCTGTATCACTTCGGTGACGCAACCGCATCGACCGGATACCGATGATGTTGTGCCCGATCGTCATAGCGCGAACCGCCGTTATCGTTGACGCTGGCCACCGAACGCTGTCGACGAAAGTATGTGAGTTATGTATGACCCGTTGGGGTTATCGATCGGGACCACAAACCTAGTCGCGGTCCGCAACGGTAAACCACCCGTCTCGCGTCGCGCGGTGCTGACTCTCTTTCCCGACCGTGCGCCGGAACTTGGTGTCCCCGAGGATGATTCGGACGCAGACAGTACCGGCACACTCCTGACAGGCTTCGTCGAGCGGGTCGGTGGCTCGAAACCCTTGAAATCCAGCGACGGGTCGAGCCACGACCCGTCGCTGCTACTGGTCGAGGCCCTGGACGCGCTGATCAACGAGGCCGGTGGGGAAGCCGCGACCTCGAACATCACGATGGCCGTTCCAGCACACTGGGGTCCGGAAGCCCTGCGGGGCATGCAGACCGCGTTGAACACCCACGGCGACTTCGTCCACGGCGGTATGTCGCCGCGATTGGTACCCGATTCGGTTGCTGCGCTGACCGCGCTGAACGCCGATTCCCGGTTACCTGACAAGGGCATTGTCGCGCTGCTCGATTTCGGCGGTAGCGGCACCAGCATCACGCTGGCGGACGCCGCATCGGATTTCACCCCCATCACCGACACTCTGCGTTATGACGACTTCTCCGGTGACCTGGTTGATCAGGCGCTGATGCTGCACGCGCTGGACAACGCCGGGCAGGGCGACGGCGTTGACCCCGCCAGCACCGCCGTCGTCGCGCAATTCGCCGGTCTGCGCCAAGAATGCCAACTCGCCAAGGAGCGGCTGTCCAGCGAGAAGACGACCGAACTGGCCCTCGACCTACCCGGTCAGCGCACCCGACTCGAGGTCAGCCGGGCTGAACTCGACGGTCTGATCGACGGCCGGCTCGACGATCTGTTCGCCGCCTTCGACGACATGTTGCGCCGCAACAGGATTCGCGACAAGGATCTAGCGGGCGTGGCTATGGCCGGCGGTACGGCCAAGATTCCTCGTGTCGCCCAGCGTCTTTCGGCGCACACCAAGTCGTCGGTGATCACCGCAATTCAGCCCGGGCTCGCGACGGCCGTCGGGGCCGTGAAGCTCTCGGCCCGCCAGCCGATTGCGCAGCGGGAGGGGGAGCGCGAAGAGACCACGAGGGCGGCGCTGGTGGGCGCGTCTACCGGCAGTTTCGCGACCTCCACCGGCGGCCTGGCCACCACCGGGCGATTCGGTGCGCCCACCGACGAGATGGGAACCTCGACCGGCGCGTTCGCCGCGTCGACCGGCACGTTCGACATCCCCACCGCCGGCGCGCTTTTCGATGACCCGTCGGAACGCCTGACCGAGCTGGCCTGGTCGCAGGCCGACGACTCCGACGACGAGCCGGTCGTCTACACCGGCGAGCCGTACGACATCGACGACCGGGCGACCCCGTCGCAACTGATGCAGCTGCCGAGAGTCAATCCGATCGACCCGGTTCGGCGCCGCGGAACGCGGCTGCCTCAGCTGTTCCTCGGGCTGGCCGCGCTGGTGTCGATGGTCGCCATCGGCGGTGTCGCCTTCACGTTGACCAGCAGCAATCGCGCACCGACTCTGCCCAGCAGCAGCACCCCGGCGCCGCCACCGCCACCGGCGAGTTCTCAGCTGCCGTCCTCGAGCCCTGTCCCGCCGCCTCCGCCGCCCAGCAGCGAGGCACCCCCGCCTCCGCCACCGACCAGCGAGGTGCCCCCACCCCCGCCCGCGCCCGCGCCGGCTCCGGCGCCCGTGCAGACCTACGAGCCGCCGCGCACCACGGCGCAGGCCACCACGACGGTGCCGCAGCCGACGACCACCACCCCGCAGGCGACCAGCACCACCCCGAGTACGACGCCGCCTCCGCCCCCGCCGACGAGCACCTCGACGGCGCCGGCGATGACGACGACCTATCTGAACCTGCCGTTCGTGCCGGTGCCGATCCCGGTCCAGGTTCCCGAAGGCCAGGGCGGGGCGAGCCAGCAGCAGCCGCAGAACTCCTACCAGAATCCGTATCAGCAGAACCCCTACCAGCAAAATCCGTACCAGCAGAGCCCGTATATGCCGCAGAACCCCTACGCGGGCCCTGGCTACGGCTATTGAGGCATGGCGCGAGCCGGCCGAAATGCGCACACTGGGTGTATTCGTGCGTGAGCAGCCAGGAGGCCGCAATGGATGACAACGGTCGGTTCGGATTCGAGCCGGAAGATTTCGAGCACATTCTCCGGGACGCGACCGAGGGTCTCCGCGAGGTCTTCGAGGGTGTCGGCCGGTTCCTCACCTTCCCCGGTGAACGGGCGGGGTGGTCGTCGGTCTTCGAGGACTTGGCGCGGCGCCCACGGACGCGGCCCGAGACCGCGGGCGAAGCGGGCGACGGGGTGTGGGCGATCTACACCGTCAGCACCGACGGTGTCGCCCGTGTCGAAGAGGTGTACGCCACCGAACTCGACGCCCTGCGCGCAAACCAGAACAGCACCGACGCGGCCCGCAAAGTCCGGTTCCTGCCCTACGGGATCGCGGTCAGCGTCCTCGACCGTCCCGACGACGCCTCCTAAGGCGCTGGTCGAACGCTTTCTGCGGCACGTCGCCGTTCTTTACGCCAGAATGGTCACCATGTCCAAAAGTCTCCTTGGCCCCACCCTGTCCGCGGCAGCCGTCTTGATCGGCGGACTGCTGATCGCGCCCATGCCGATTGCAGCCGCCCAGCCGTGTCCAGACGTCGAAGCGGTTTTCGCGCGCGGGACCGGAGAGCCGGCGGGTGTCGGTGGCATCGGAGAGCCGTTCGTGGACGAGTTGCGGACCGCGGTCGCGCCCAAATCGGTTGATGTGTACCCGGTCAACTACGAAGCCAGCGGCAACTTCAACGATCGCATCGAGTTCGCCCAGAGCTTCCTCGACGGGGTCAAGGACGCCACCAGTCACATCGAGGCGACCGCCGCCAACTGCCCCAAAACCAGGGTCGTGCTGGGCGGGTATTCCCAGGGCGCGGCCGTGGCAGCCGCCGTCACCTCGGCGTCGGTCCCCGCGGGAGTGCCTGCGGAGTATTTGTCTTACATGCCCAAGCCAATGCCGCCGGACATCGCCAACCACGTGGCCGCGGTGACGCTCTTCGGGAAACCATCGCCGCAGTGGCTGCAGAATTTCGGCGCGCCGGTGATCACGGTCGGTCCTTTGTATGTGCCAAAGACCGATGATCTGTGCGCCGATGGCGACACGATCTGCAACGGCGATCCCGGTGGATTGCCCAGCTTCGCGCACTCGTCATACCCGGTGAACGGAATGACCGCGCAGGCAGCGGGCTACGCCGCAGGCCACCTGTAGGCGATCAGCCGGTCTGATTCGCCATGATCGTGGCGAACAGTTCGGCCATCTCGTCGCCGGGCCCACCGGGCACCGAGTAGCCGGTCTCGTCGCGGATTTCGTCGAGATGATCGCGCACCAACTCGACTGACAGGCCGGGACTGTAGAAGCCTTTGGTCCGGCCGATGAAGAACCGGGCCACGTGTCCGGCGCCGACGGTGTAGATCTCGCCGGTGACCGGACACTCGCGATGCGTCAGAAACGCCGCCACCGGCGCGACAAGCGCCGGGTCGAGGGCCTGAAGGTATTGCGCCACAAGGTCATCCAGGACGGCCTGGGCCGCCGGATCATCAGGTTGCCCAGCTTCCTCGAGCGACCGTGCAAGCATCCTGGTGTAGGCGATCGGGGCGATCGCGTTGACCTTGATATCGCGGTCGGCACCTTCGGCGGCGAGGACTCTGGTGAGCCCGACCAGCCCGGTCTTGGCTGCTCCGTAGTTGCTCATCCGCTCGGCGCCGAGCAGTCCGGCCGCCGAGCACGTGTTCAGGATTCGTCCATAACGCTGATCGCGCATCAGCTTCCACGCGGGGCCGCTGACATGGAACGCGCCTTTGAGGTGGACATCGAGCAGCGGATCGAGTTGGTCGGCGGTCAAATCCTCGAATGCCGCATCGCGCACGATGCCCGCGTTGTTGATCAGGATGTCCACCCGGCCCCACGCGTCGAGGGCGGTGTCGATGATCGCCTGGCCACCTTCGGGGGTAGCCACACTGTGGTTGTCGGCGATCGCCTCCCCGCCCTCACTGCGGATCTCCTCGGCGGCAGCGAAGGCCGCGTCGCTGTCCGAGCCCGAACCGGTCACCGAGCCGCCGGTGTCGTTGACGACGACCCGCGCGCCGCGCGATGCCAGCAGCAACGCGTACTGCCGGCCCAATCCGCCACCGGCGCCGGTCACGACAGCGACCTGATCGTCGAACCGCATACCGTCGCTCACCAGGTAACCGGCAGCTCTTTCATGCCGTAGATATCGGCGTCTTTATACCTGAGCTCGTCGGCCGGCACCGCCAGTCGCAGCCCGGGCAGCCGGCGCGCCAACGTGGAAAACGCGATCTGCATTTCGACTCTCGCGAGGTTGGCCCCGATGCACTGGTGCGTGCCGTAGCCGAAAGCGAGGTGTCCGCGGGCTTTTCGCCCGATATCAAGCTTTTCAGGGTCGGCAGCGAATTCGGCGTCCCAGTTGCCCGCGGGCAGGTTCATCAACACGCGTTCCCCGGCGCGAATCAACTGACCGCCGATGGTCAGGTCTTCGAGTGCGATTCGGTCGACTTGGGCATGCACTATGGAGAGATATCGCATCAACTCCTCGACGGCGCGGGCGATAACGGCGGCGTCGTCGGTCTGGCCGAGCAGCGCGAAGATCTCTGGATTCTCAAGCAGTGCAACGGTTCCCAGCGAGATCATGTTGGCGGTGGTTTCGTGGCCGGCCTGCATCATGATCACCGCGTTGATGGCGACCGTGTCGCGGGTGAGCTGACCGGTAGCGACGTACCCGGTGAGCAGTTGGCTGATCAGATCGTCGCCGGGTTCACCTTCCTTCCGCGTCACCAGCTGCTGAAGGTAGGCGTACATCTCGCCGAAGCCTTGGATGCGTTGCTCTTCGGTGGAATTGATGTCCAAGCCGGCGCCGGTGTTGTGCTGGAACAGTTCGAGATCCTCCGGCGGGACACCGAGCAGCAATGCGATGACCATCGACGGCACCGGCAGTCCGAAGTCGCGCACGATGTCGGCCGGCGGCCCGGCGGCGATCATCGCGTCCAAGTAGTGATCGACGAGATCCTGGATCTGCGGCCGCATTGCTTCGCAACGCCGAAAGGTGAACTGGCTGGTCATCATTCGTCGCAGCCGGTGATGCTCTGGATCGTCGATGCGGGCGAAGACCTTCGGCGCGCTGTCGTCCTCCGACGGCGTGGACAACTGCGGGAGCGTTTCGGCGGACAGGCGTGGATCGACCAGCGCGGCGCGGATGTCTTGATAACGGCTGACGCTCCAGACCAACTCGCCGTTCCACACCGCCCGGCGCAGCCCTGGCTCGTCTCGCCAACTCTCGAACTCGGCGGGTGGTGCAAGCGGGCAGTGCGCGGCACGCCGCATCGGAAGCACGGGCAGGTCGGATGTTGTCACTGTCACTGGCGTTTCTCGCTAAATGTCAGATGGCTGTCAGTTACCCGAAGCGTAAAACGAGGCGAAGTGGCAGTCAACGGTCAGTACTCTGATCTGATGACCGCGGTGAGCGACCGGCCGTTGCGCGCGGATGCCGCCCGCAACGCCGAGCGAATCCTGCGGGCCGCCCGGGACGTCTACGACGAACTCGGGCCGGACGCCCCCATCGAGGCGATCGCCCGTCGGGCCGGCGTCGGCGAGCGCACGCTCTATCGCAGGTTCCCGACCAAGGCCGAGTTGGTGCGCGCCGCCCTCGACCAGTGCATCGCCGAAGATCTGACCCCGACGATCGAGGCAGCCCGCGGGGCCGCTGATCCCCTTGGCGGATTTGCGCGGTTGATTGACGCGGCGATATCCCTGGGCGCGCATCAACGCAACCTGTTGATCGCCGCGCACAAGGCAGGATCGCTGACCTCCGACGTCTCAACGGCGCTCATCGAGGTGCTCACCGACCTGGCCGAGCGCGGCCGCCAGGCCGGGGTCATCCGCTCCGATCTGGCCGCCGCCGACCTGCCGCGAATGATGGCGATGCTCTACAGCGTGCTGCAGACGATGGACCCGGGCAGCGACGGGTGGCGCCGGTACGTCGCTCTGATGATGGATGCCGTTTCGGCCGGTGAGCGGCGTCCGCTGCCGCCAGTGGCCACTCTGCGGTTCGGGCCGGAACCGGGCAGCTGGCCGCTCTGAAGCAGCGCTTCACCTGCGACGTCGTTATCTGATCGTGACTATTTCACGATTACCTCGTAAGCTGCTGCCGTGCCTCGTCACAGGTTAGCCAGCAGTGGGCGTAAATCGCCGGTACTGATGGCTGCGGTCGCCGCCCCGGTCGCCGTCATATTTGCCCTTGGTGGCAGCGCCCACGCCGAGGACCGCCACGGCAAGGTTGCTGACGACGCGACGCCGTGCTGCCAACTGCAGTTGACGGCCGGCATGCCGATGGCATCCTCGTGGTCCGCGTCGGGCGTGCAGGTCGACGGCGCCGCGGCCGAGACGGCCTCCGCGTCGCGCGCATCGCGTTGGCACGTCGCTTCCATGAACGCTCCGCAGGTGTTGACCGCCGATGTGGCCCCCGAACGCGGCATGCAGGTGAAGACCATCTTGGTGGCCCGCACCATCAGTGCCATCTTTCCGGAGATCAAGAACATCGGCGGCGTCCGACCCGACGCGCTTCCCTGGCACCCTCGGGGTCTGGCGATCGACGTGATGATTCCCAATCCGTCCAGCGCGGCTGGTATCGCTCTCGGCAACCAGATCGTCGCGTTCGCGCTCAAGAACGCGGACAAGTTCTCGCTGCAGGACTGCATCTGGCGCGGGACGTACTACACGCCCAGAGGTCCGTCCGGATCTGGTTACGGCCACTACGACCACGTGCACATCACCACCCGCGGTGGGGGTTATCCGACCGGCCGCGAAGTCTACATTCGCTGACAAACATGTTGCCTTGCAACGTGTTCGAGACCGATTCGTGATGTAACAGGTCAAACACGAAGTGCTGCTATGGGTTTCGTGCACTATTACAATCGGTCAACGTTTCTGATTCGGTTGTCCAATAAACCGGATCAAACGTCTCTATTTGAAAACAGTGCGGTGCGGCGTGGCGCGTGTTGAACACAGGTCCACTAAAACTGAGGTGGCCGCAAGAAGCGCGGCTCCGGTGCGGTTCTTGCACCGGTGTTGACCTGCAGGCTCCAGCCTCGCCGTGATAGAGAGAGTTGACGTCGATGACCGACCGATTCAGCATCAAAGTTGTTGCTGGCGTTGGGTTATGCGGTGCTGCCATAGCACTGAGCCCCCACGCTGGAGCTATGCCGTTGAAGACGGGCGGCGCCGCGTGCATGTACGGTGCGTCCGGTGAAGTCGGGGCGCCGGCTGCCGCGGGTGCCGCAGGTGCCGCCGGCGCCGGTGGAGCCGGGGCTGCCGGTGGAGCCGGGACCGCCGGAGCCGGGAGCGCCTGCGCACCCGCGGGTGCGGCGGTGACCGACATGGCCGGAGCGCCACTACCTGTCGGTGCTCCCGTTCTGGGTGGTGCGCCCATTCCGGGGGGACTTCCGATACCCGCCGGACTGCCAGTGCCTGCTGGCGCTCCGATCCCCGCCGGAGCCCCACTGCCCGTTGCCGTTCCGGCGGGTGCTCCGCTGATCGCGTTGGGCGGTCTGCCTGGGGCGCCGATCGCGGACATGGCCGGCGTGGCCGGTGGTAAAGGTGCGCCGGCCGGTTCAGCGCCGACGAGCGGCCCACTGCCCGGTGACCCGTTGCCGCCCGGCCCTGGAGCTTGAGACAGAAAGAAGATGCCCCCCGGTCAGGCCGGGGGGCATCTTTCTGCGTCTGGTGAAAAGCGATGTAGGACTTACTCTTTGACCACTATCGGGTCACCGATGTTGGCGTGGTTGAAGTACCACTCGGCGTCAGCAGGGCTCAGGCTGATGCAGCCGTGGCTGACATTTTCGCGACCCAGCGCGTTGAGGGCCCACGGGGCCGAATGGACGAACAGCCCTCGGTTGGTGAATCGGGTGGCATACTCCACCGGGGTCTTGTAGCCCTCGGGGTCGGTGATCGGAACGCCGACGCTGCTCGAATCCATCGTGATCGTGCGCTCTTTCGACAGCACGGTGTAAACGCCGGCGGGCGTCGGGAAGTGCGGCCGGCCCATCGAGGCGGGCATCACGCCCGGCTCCCCATAGTGTGGTTGATGGTGGGGCGTCGGCAGCTGCTCGGATGGACCGCTCGGAATCCCGTCGACGCTGACCGTGAACGTGTGATCGGAGATGTCGGCGAGGCCAAGCACCGCGGGGCCGGTCCTGATCTCCGCCGACGCGCCGCCCACCGACAGTGCGATTGTGCTATGGGCCGGCCAGAATCGGTCCGGAACCCATTGTGCTACTTCGCTATTGAGCCACTCATATTTTCCGGTCATAGGTGGTGACGAGCTCACGTGCACGGCGCGCTCTGCGGCAGTCCGGTCGGTCACAGGCGAGCGGAAGGTGACGACAACCGGGTGCGCGACGCCCACGACCTGTCCCGCGGTCGGTCCGACCGACGCGATGGGAAATCGAAACGACTGGTCCGAAGCGGCGAGGCTGACGCCGGCGGGGCCGGTTACCACCGATGCAGCGGTACCAGCCGCCAACAGAACAGAACGAAAGACCGTGCGCATCCACCAGTTCCTTTAGTAGACGACCTTGCAATAGCGATAGTAGGCACGTCCGGAATCTTGGACCGGTAAGGGCGCGTTAGCAATTCGGTAAAGCATCGGTCACGTTTCGGCTACAGCATGCGGAAACCGTCGTCAAGCGCGCGAACTCAGCGTGCGCCGGTCTCGCCGGAACTGGCCTGGCTCAACAAGTTTGAATCGTCGACAGCACCGGTATCGCCATCCGAGATGAAATGGTCGAACAGCCCAGTGACCTGGAGGACCCGGTCGAGGAAAGGCGGGCGATTGTCGAGATGAAGCTCGATGTCCGCGTGCGTGGTGCGGCGGTGCAACAACAGCAACGCCGACAGCGCGGCGGAATCCAGGAACGCCATCTCGCTGAAGTCGAGGTGCAGATCGCGCAGGCCAGTTCTAGTCGCGAGCAATTGTGAGGCGACCTCGACAAGGTCGTCGGCGGTCTCGTAGTCGAGGTCGCCGGTGATTCTTACAGTAGCCATCCGAGGCGCCGTGGTGATCGTCAAGTGATAGGTCATGTATGTGGTTGGGGGTCGGTCGCCGAACTCTTCTTGTCGGCGAGGGCGTGGAGCGCAGCGTTCAATAGGCGTCGGCTGCGTGGAAACTCATGGAGCTGTTTACCCAGAAGCTCGAGGGTGGGAAACAACGTTGCCGCGGGGACGCCGCGGGCGTTGAGGATGTCCGCAGTCCACGAGATGAAACCGCTGAACAGCTCGTCATCGTCGGTGTAGAGGCCCGCGACCAGGAACTCGACGACGTGGGCGATGTCCTCTGCAGTTCGCTGCCGCTGCGCTTCGGTGTAGGTGCGCATCGCGGGGATGACGTCCTCGAGTGTGGTGAACGTCCCTTTGACCAGAGCCCTCGACGTCTGGCTGACGGTGGTGTATTCCTGGTCGATCAGGTGCGGCAGATCGTCGACCGGCTGCCGGTTGGTCGCGAGATGCGTGCAGAGGAAGCCCTCGGCCAGCAGCTCCGCCGCCGCCCGGGCGTTCGGGGCCCACGCGTCGGCGCCGAGTTGCCGGGCGTAGCGACCGTCGACTCCGAACGCGGCACCGCCCACCAGCACGGCGACGCCGGCGGCCTGGCAGGCGGTGATCGCTGCGTGCGCGGTGGGCAGCCCGGTGGGGATGGAGCAGGACAGCGCGACGGCGTCCGGGCCGCTCTGATGAAGATGTGCGATCAGGTGCGGCGTAGGCACCTGCGCGCCGAGGAAGTCCACCTGCCAACCCCGCAGCCGCAGGGTCTCGGCCAGCAGACGGGCCGGCAACGCGTGCCACTCACCGTCGACGCACGCCACCGTCACCCGGCCTGCGCTGACAGGGGAACGGCTGGCGGGGCGCTGCGCCAGCGCGGCGATCACCCGGTCGTTGATCGCCGTCGCGGCGTGCTCCTGGGCAACCGTGATGCGATTGGCCGCCCACTCGGTACCGATCTTGTGCTGAACCCAGGCGATCACGTCGAGCAAGATGTCCTCGGGCTGCATGCCCGCATCGACCGCCGCGAAGATCGTTGTGACGGCCGCGTACTCGTCGCAGTCGGCGACGGCACCCCACAGCTGTTCACGAACCAACGCCTGGTCTGCGTCGTCGACACCCGAGGATGCGGCGGTACCGACGTCGGGCACGCTCAAGCCGTGAACCTTCCCCGCGTGTGGCCGTCGACGGCGCTCAAGTGGGTGCGCCGTGGGGCGGTGATGGCCACGACGGCGATGTCGTCGTGGACCTGTTGGCCGACCCACTGAGTGGCCAGCATCATCACGCGTTCGACCACCGCCGTAGCGGGCAATCCGCCGCACTCTGAAAGCGCGGACGCCAGGCGTTCTTCGCCGAACATATAGTCGCCGAGCGGGCCGCCGCGGGCTTCGGTGACCCCGTCGGTGTAGAGCACGCAGGTTTCGCCCGGTGCGAGTGTCGTCTCGAACGACTGCGCGTGGACCTCGGGAAGGGCGCCGACCAGCGTGCCATGGGTGTCGGCCTGCTCCACCCGCCCGCCGTCGCGAATGATCAGCGGCGGTAAGTGACCGGCGCTGGTCAGCCGGACCACGACGGAGCCATCACGGTTGGCGACCGAGGCCAGCACCAAGGTGGCGAATCGGGCGTGCTCGGTGGACAGCATTGCGCCGTTGAGCAATTCGAGTACGGCCTGGTGATCCGCGGCCAGCGGCGTCAACGCCTGCAACGTGTTACGAATCTTGCCGGTGAGCATCGCGGCCTCGAGGCCCTTGCCGCACACGTCGCCCAGCACCACCAGGGTCTCACCGTCCGGTGTCGCCGCGGGATGCACGTCGTAGAAGTCGCCGCCGACAACCTCGTAGTCTTCGGACGCCCGGTACGCGCCCGCGAACTCGACGCCGTGCACCGGATGCAACTCCGGCGGCAGCAAGTCACGCATCAGCGTCCGGGTGATCGCAGCCTGTTCGGCGTACAGTCGCGCGGCCGACAACGCAGCGCCGGCCCTCGCCGCGAACAACCGCGCCAACACCTCTTCACCCTCGCTGAACTCGCCTTCCACGGCATGCCGCAGCAACACCAGAGCTCCGGCGGAGACGCCGTGGCCGGGCAATGGGGTGATCAGCACCGACCGCACTGGCGCCGGAAAGCCGGTCGGAATCAGCCAATCCGGCAGCGTCGCCGCGTCGATCCAGCGCGAAGGCACCGGCGGGAAGCCACGCAACGCCTCACTCAACCCCGCTACCGACGCGGGATCCGCATCAACGCTGCGCTGCTCCACCGTGCCGTGGTGGTCGCAATAGAAGACCGGCATCCGCCGGCCGCGACTTGCGGGTGCGACGACGACGGCCGCGTCGGCAAGGTCCCGCGCGGCCAGCAACACCGTCGCCTCTCGGCAGCGGTCGATGTTCAGCGACGCCATCAACACCGCCGAAGCCTCGAGCAGGAACTCCGCGCGCTCATGCTCACGGGTCAGCGCGTACTGGGCCTCCCGCAGTACGTGGCCGGTGTCTTCGACGAGCGACCATGCCACTTCTCCGCTGGGGAGCGTGGCGTGGTGGGCTTCGAATTTGCGTCCGCCGATGGCGCCACCCGCATTGAACGATTCCCGGCTGTTAGGCACCGAGGGCGCGACGAGGCGCGTATGGACAGGCGACAACCAGTCGACGGCGGTCTCGAGCCGAGTGCCTCGTGCGGCGGAGGGAAATAGATTCTGTGCCGACGCGCTCAATGCCCTGATGACTCCGGTCTTGTCGACGACGAGAGTCGGGCAGGCTACGTAGGTCCAGAGCGATTCGTGACCGGTCTCAACCTGGACCGGAGCCATATCGCGCATAACCAAATCGACCTAAAAATTATCGCAACTTCTTAACAAACCCTACGCGAGAGCTTACGCACATCGTCTGTCGCGTCGGAAGTCTCGTTTTTGCTGCGTCTGATCTTGATAATCGACGGCTGTGGCTGAACCGAACTGACTACGGTCGACACTACAGACATCGGAGGTGTGATGACGGGTCAAATTCCGCTAGTGGATTATTTGGTACTCGACGACGGCGATCCACACCTGCTCGCGCAGGAATGCACAAACTGTGCAGCCCGATTTTTCGATCGGCGCAACGCTTGTGCCAGTTGTTTCGGGTCGGAATTCAGAGCCGTTGCGGTCCCCACCGAAGGCACCGTGCGGGCGTTCACGATCGTCACGTTCGCCGCACCGGGCATTCCCACCCCTTTCGTTGCCGCGGTGGTCGATTGCGACGGGACCCAGGTGCGAGCGAATCTGGTCAACATCGAGCCCGATCCCGAGCACATCCGCGACGGCATGAAGGTGCGGCTGGCGACGTTCCCGATCGGCACCGACTCGGCGGGAACCGAGGCCATCGGCTTCGGCTTCGAGCCCGCGACCTGACGACCCGTATACAAGGAGCAGCCATGAGCGCCAGTGACGACATTTGGATCCTCGGTATTCGAATGACCAAGTTCGGCAAGCATGCCGACAAGGACACCGTTGACCTCGCTGCCGAGGCGGCGACCGGCGCCCTCGTCGATGCGGGGGTGACGATGGCCGACATCGGCGTCATCGCGGCCGGGAATCTGATGGCGGCCAACGCGGGTATCGGCCAGCAGCTGCAAAAGCAGATCGGTCAGACCGGTATCCCGGTCTACAACGTGGCCAATGCCTGCGCCACCGGTGCCACCGCACTGCGCACCGCGATCATGGCCGTCAAGGCCGGCGAGGTGAAGTACGGGCTGGCCGTCGGGGTGGAGAAGTTGTCCGGCGCCGGGTTGCTCGGCGGTGCCGGAACCAAAAAGAAGGATGCCGAGGTCTGGGAACCCAAAGGGCGCTACGGGGCGGTCGCCCCGGTGGACGGGCGGATCGGCACCGAGTCGATGCCCGGCGTGTTTGCTCAGATCGGCACCGAATACGGCCACAGATACGGCGGCACCAGCTTCGAATTGTTCGCCAAGATCAGCGAGAAAAACCACGCCCACTCGACGCTTAATCCACTGGCCGCGTACCAGAAGAAGTTCACCCTCGAGCAGATCATGAACGACGTGATGATCGCCTACCCGAATACGCGACCGATGTGTTCGGCCAACTGCGACGGCGCCGCGGCCGCAGTGGTGTGCAATGGGGAGACGCTGCAGTCGCTGTCGTTGCAGCAGCGCAAGCGGGCGGTGAAGGTGGCGGCATCGATCCTGACCACCGATCCGTTCGAGGACGGCTGTCAGGTGTTGCCGAACGTCAATACGCTGACCCGCAACGCCGCCGCGACCGCCTACGAGCAGGCCGGCATCGGCCCGGGCGATCTCGACCTGGTCGAGTTGCACGACTGCTTCGCCACCGCTGAGCTGGTGCACTACGACAACCTCATGCTGTGTGAAAAGGGCGGCGCCGCAGACTTTTTCAATACCGGTGCGACGTGGCGGGACGGCTCGACGCCGGTGAACGTCTCGGGCGGATTGCAGTCCAAGGGCCACCCCATCGCGGCGACCGGAATCGCCAATATCTGGGAGATCTGCCACCACCTGCGCGGCGAAGCCGGCGACCGGCAGATCGAGAACGCCAAGGTCGGGTTGGCTCACGTGATAGGCCTCGGCTCGGCGTGCGGGGTCCACATCCTGGAGAAGTCGGCCGCCTAGCGGCGGGCGAACGAGGGCGCTCGTAAACCCTTGATGCGTCAGTGAATACGGGCGCTGCCGCCGAGGCCGATCTCGAGCACACTGCCGGTGATCACCCCCGGGTCGGTGACCAGGTACAGCACACCGCGGCTGACGTCTTCGGGTTGCAGCCACGGCTGCGGGATCGGGTTGGCCTTCATCATCCGGCGCACCAGGTCGTCCGGAATGTCGTCGCCGCCGGCAGGTTGCACCATCGGCGTCTGCGTGGTGGTCGGACAGACGACGTTGATCGTCACGCCCTCCTTGGCGACCTCCAGCGCGGCGGACTTCGCCAGTCCGATGACCCCCCACTTGGTCGCGTTGTAAGCGGCCAGGTCGGGGATGCCCATCCGGCCGCCCATCGACGAGGTGACGACGATCCGGCCGAATCGCTGTCGCCGCATCACCGGGATGGCCGCGCGCAGTGTGTGGAACGCACCGGTCAGGTTGGTGTCGACCAATTGCTGCCACATGCCGTCGCTGACCTCGTCAAGCGGCCCGGTGCTGACGATGCCGGCGTTGGCCACCACGATGTCGAGGCTGCCCAAGTCGGCGACGGTCTGCTTCACCGCTGCGTCGACTGCGGCACCGTCGCGCACATCCAACGTCAGCGGCACACAGCGCCGGCCCAGTTCGTCGACCAGCTTCGCGGTCTCACGCAGGTCGTCTTCGGTGCCCAGCGGGTAGGTCAGGTCGGCCATTGCGTTCGGCGCGTCGGCGACGACGACGTCGGCACCTTCGGCGGCCAGCGCCAGCGCATGCGCGCGACCCTGCCCGCGAGCTCCACCGGTGATCAAGGCCACGCGTCCATCCAAAGCACCCATAGCGGACGAAGTTACCAGCCGGGTAATCGCTTGCGGCGGGCTTTATTTGGAGTCGGCGAGTTCACGGGCCACGGCGTCGAAGGCGCGCAGTGTGGCCAGCATGTGCGGCTCGTGCGAGTGGGGCTGCGCGGAGACCTTGGCGGCAATCGTGTCGGTGGCACGGTTGACGTAGATCATCTGTCCGCACATGCCCAGGCACAACACGACGTCGCTGTCCGGGTAGGGGATCCACACCTGGTTGCGGTACATGCCACCCGGCATATCAGTGTTGTCCGGATTAGCGGCGAAGGCCTGACGCGAGTCCGGCGCACCGGCGAGCGTGTCGGCAATCCACGCTGCCGGCACCACCTGATTGCCGGTCAAGGACACGCCGTCGTGCAGGAACAGTGCGCCGAACCGGATGAGGTCGAGCAGGGTGGCGCTGACACCGCCGTCGAAGAATCCGGTGCCGGCCGGGTCTACAGCAATGGTGGCGTCGTACTCGGCGCCGATACGTCCCCACAGGCATTCCGACATCAACTCGGACATTGGCTGGCTGGCCGCGACTTCGCAGACCCAACCAAGCACGTCGGTCTCGCATGAGCGGTACTCGAACGGCCCGCCGTGCGGCGACTTCTTCCGCAAGCTGAGCAATAAGTCACGCACCGTGGCGGGCGCAGTCGGGCTTGTTTTCGGAGCCCAGCCCATCGCCTGGTCTAGCAGGTGTATTTCGGCGGCCGGTTCGCTGTAATCCTCGCGGAACTCGATACCCGACCGCATGTCGAGCAGATGACGGACGGTGGCGCCGGCATAGCCTGAATCTGCAAGATCGGGAATGAAACTCGTGATCTCCGCATCGAGGTCAATGGCGCCTGCGGCGTGCAATGCGCCAACTACCGTGCCGATTAAAGACTTACTCACCGAGAACACCAGATGCCGGGAATCGGCCGTCATACCGTCGAGGTAGTCCTCAACCACCAGGCGTCCCCGGTGTACAACGGCCCACCCGTCGGTGGCGGTGGCGGCCATGACCGCTGCGACGCTGCTCGCTCGCCCGTCGGACACGGTGACCGGAACGTCGGCGACAGATACACCGGCTGCACGGAAGCGCGCCGCCGAGCCGCTGCCGCGCGAGATCAGTGTGGTCGGCACGAAGTCGTCCACGTGCTGAAACGACCACTGCGAGTAAGGCGGCGACAGCCAGTTCTCCAACGAAATGCCGGCCGGGGCACTACTGCGCTGGCCGCCGCTCACGCTCGTGCGACGAGCCGCGAGACGATCGGTGACGCTGGTACAAGTGGTGTCGAGACGAACTTGGCCTTCATGCCTTTGACCCAGCGCTGGCAGCGCTCGGTGAGCCGATAGTCGTCGGTCTGCAGATGGCCACGGGTGACGAGCACACCGAGTTGAGCGCCTTCAGAGCGCAAATCGCCGGGCGCCGCCACCCGCATGTAGAAAGCCTCGGAGCCGTCGAGCAGGGTCGCCCAGTCGTTGGCGGGCCGCGCAAACGAGGTGCGACCGTCGTCGTCGATGCGCCACACCCCGGTGCGTGGCGTCGCGGTGAAAAGCTCTACCTCCGTTGAGGTCTCGTTGATTATCACTTGGCTCCAGACCTCGTCCTCGCCATAGCCACGCTCCCACCGCGCGTTGATCTCATCAATGTCCAGTTCGTACTCCACGTCCATGTACTCGAGCAGGTGAAAGAGGAATAGTGGCACGTCGGCATAGGCCTCGGTGGTCAGGTTCGTCATCGGGCTCGCGCCCGACAGACGTGGGTTCACTTCGCCGAGATAGAGCTCGTCGGAATCCAGGTCGTGCAGCAGGTCGACCTCGAAGTAGCCGCGGTAGCCCTCGCGGCTCAGGATCTCGCCGAGCTTGCCCACCATTGCTCGGGCCGCGTGCGTCTGGTGCGGCGGCAGGACCTCGCGCCAAATGTCATTGCCGCACCAGCTGCCCCGGTACGGAGTCAGCTCCGAATAGCCGACCAGACTCGTCATCGCGGGTCCGATCACGGTGCCGTGCCGGGTCACGGCACCCTCAATGCACACCTCGACATTGCGGATGCGCTTCATGACTTTGAATTCCTGCTGCCCGGTGAGGTCAGCGGCGTGCTCGTCCCAGTCGCGCTGACCGTGCACGAAGAACGTCCCGCTGCCGGCGTTGCCGTAGGGGATCGAGATGACCAGGTCATCTCCCAATCCGGCGCTTTGCGCGAGCGCCAGCAGATCGTCGTAGGAGCCGGCGCGTCCCATCACGTGCGGCACGCTCGGTATGCCCGCATCGTCGGCCAGGCGCGTCATGACGGTCTTGGAGCCCAGCCGGTTGCGCAGCTCCACCGGGGGGTGCATGACCTCGAGGCCGGCTTTGCGCGCGAGGGCCTGGGTTTCCTCGTTCAGCATCACAAAGCAGGCCTTGCCGCCGGGCCCTCGGCCCGCGATGAAGTCCAACGTCTCAGGGTCGGTCAGCAGGTGGTTGCAGACGTCCCCCATGGAGTCGAAGTCGAGGCGGTCGCGCCGCCGGGGCACGAATACCCGCGAATGTATTCCCTCGAAAGAGTCAAAGTAGGTGAGGTAGAAGAAGTTTCGTACCCAGCGGTCGATGCCGAGCAGGTTGAATGGGGTGGGGGAGATGAAGTACAGCGGCACCTTGTTGGTGTGAAAGAACGCGCGAATATCTGAGAGGCCGTTGAGCGGGGCCGGCGGCTCGGATGCCATCACTACACCAATTCCTTCATCGCACCAGTGTGCACCCGCTGATGGCTGTGTCTACCTCTTGCCGGTGCCGCATTTCGCTGTAGCGTCGCCACATGGCTGAAGGTCGTCTTGCAAATCCGGATTGTTCGCTCGGGACCGACCCTCGGTCGGATCCGCGAATGGTCCAGGCGATGGCGCGCCTCGGGCTCGACGCCAACATGCCCGTCGTACCGCTCACTATCGATGCGCCGCTCGAGGAACGCCTCGCGTATGCCGACATGTGCGAGGCAGGCATCGGCGCGGTGCTCGACGCCTTCGCGTCCGGCGTTCCCGACGCGGCGGGCGTAACCACGACGACGACTGCGATCGCGGGGGAGGACGGCAACGACGTCACCCTCTACGTCAGTCGCCCGGCCGTCGAGGGCCCGCTGCCGGCCGTTGTGCATCTGCACGGCGGCGGCATGGCCATCGCCAGCGCGGCGGATGCGATGTACTCCCGCATTCGTGAGCACCTCGCGGGGACCGGCCTCGTCGTCGTCGGCGTCGAATTCCGCAATTCCGGGGGAAAGCTTGGCCCGCATGCCTTTCCGGCCGGTTTGAACGACTGCGCGTCGGGTGTGCGGTGGGTCGCGGCGCATCGCGCCGAGCTCGGTGTGAGCCATCTGATCGTGTCTGGCGAGTCGGGCGGCGGCAATCTCACTCTCACCGTGGGGCACAAGGCCAAACGAGAAGGCTGGCTGCACGAGATCGCCGGCTTCTACGCGCATTGCCCGTACATCTCGAACAAATGGCATGAGGTGCCCGACGACTTGCCTTCGCTGCGTGAGTGCGACGGGTATTTCGTCAATCTTCAGCAGGCCGAGTTACTCGCCTCGATTTACGACCCCAGCGGTGAACACGTGAACGACGCCACGTGTTTTGCCGGCGCCGCGACCGAGGACGACCTGAGAGGTCTTCCGCCACATGTTATTTCGGTCAACGAACTCGACCCGATGCGCGATGAGGGGCTCGACTACTACCGGCGGCTGGTTCGCGCCGGGGTGCCGGCGGTCGGTCGAGTGGTCGCCGGTACCTGTCACGGCGGGGATCTGTTGTTCCCGGGCGTGATGCCTGACGTCTTCGCCGCCAGCGTGCGCGACCTCACGGGCTTCGCGAAAAGCCTTGGCTAAGCGCTTCGTCCAAAACTATAACGACCGCCTGTAACAACCTTTACGCTGTGCGCGGGCTTCGGCAGCTCATTCGCAGGAAGTCAATTTCCTCTCACGGGGTGGGTTGTGCGCGTTCGTATTGCGTTATTTGTTTCGGGCGGGATCGCCGCTGTCGGTATCGGCGCGGCTCCGGTGGCTTTGAGCGAGCCGCCGACATATCTGACCGGATGTGGGTCGGGCTTCTACAAGAATTCGGACGGGGATTGCATTCCCAAGCCCTCGAAGGATCCGGCGCAGACATTGCCATCGGATGGAGCTCCGGGTCTGGTCACGGCGCCTCGCCTGGTCGGTCCGGGCGCTGACACTGGTCCCGGCGTTGGCGGCGCCGGCCCGGGCGTCCCGCCTCCCGGGGCTACGGCGAGGTGCCGTGACGGCGATTACTCGTACAGCACACACCACTCCGGCACGTGCTCCGGCCACCACGGCGTAGCAGAGTGGCTGACGAGTTGAGCTCGCCGATTCGCGTCGACTGACGGTCGTCATTGACGGTCGTCAGTGAGCAGGGTACGGTGACCCCATGCCCTCGCCGAGCGCGCCGTCTGCCGGCATCAGCCCCCGTGAGGCGCGCCGGCTCGAAACGCGAGGACGGCTTTTCGATGCCGCGCTGTCGGAGATCGCGCGACAAGGATTAGCGGCCGCAGACGTTGCCGCGATTGCGAGCGCGGCGGGCGTGGTGAGGGGAACGTTCTACTTCCATTTCCCGACCAAAGAACACGTCCTGGTCGAGTTGGAACTCAACGAAGAAGCCCGGATCGTGACCGAGCTGGCAGAGGGCAACGCCGATCTGGCTTCGGTCCTGTCGCAGGTGGTGCAGCAGGTACTCGATGCTCAACTCCGGTTGGGCGAAAACGTTTTTCGAGACATGTTGGGCCTGCATTTCTCGTCTGCACGTCCGGTGGAAGACGAACTGCAGCAGCACCCACTCGCCGGATATCTGATTGGTGTCGTTGACCGAGCGCAAGCCGCTGGTGCGATCACCTCGAACGCAAGCGCGGCCGAATTCGCGACCTTCTTCCTCATGGGATTGTTCGCGCTTCTCGCTGCCGGCATCGACGACGCCGCGGTGCTGAATCGTTATGCGACAACGATTGTCAAAGGAATGGAGAACCGATGAACCACACGATTGAGGGCTACCGGGAGTTTTTGGCCAAGCGCGACGGCGAGGCGGATCTGCTCAACCGGCGGTTGGCGAACCGTGAGCAGTTCTTCCTCGACCTCGAATCCAATCCCGTCCGCTCAGCACATCCCGCCGACCGCGACGTGTTTCTGCGCAACCTGCGCCGCCGCAAACCCGAACCCGGTCTCGACAACAAAATGCTCTTTCTTCTCGCGACCGCCAAGCTGAATCAGGCCGAGCGCTTCGGCGTGGGGCTCGGCGAAACGTACGGCCGCAACAGTGATGAGAATCTACCGCCCGAGAACGTCTACCTCGAACTCGAAGAGCATTACCACACAAGGCTTTTGGCCTATGCCCTCGACGTGTTCGATCTCAACTTCCAAGTTGTTCCGCCCCCGTTCGTGCTGCGGCAGTTCGTCAAGACGGGCGTGTTTATGCCCGCGCGACTGGGCTTCTTATTCGTCGGGGCCGCAGAAATGGCCGGCTGCATCTTGTTCGACGAACTGCGCCGCGCCGGCATGGCACTGTTCGCCGACGAACCCGAGGTGTCCGCCCGAATCGAGTTGCTGTACACCGAAATACTCACCGACGAAATCGGACACGTCGGCTACTGCGCCTCACGATGCACATCCGCGGAACGAGCCGTGATGCGCCGGATCTACCCGTTGATCGGGCGACTCTTCGCTCGGCAGACCGCAGAGATCAGCCTGCTCATCGACCCGAAGGCACTGCATGCGCGCCTCGACCGACCGTTCAGGATCGAAGAGCTCACCGAGGGGTTGGGTCGCGAGACGTATCTCGTCACGCATCCGTGAGTGAGTGACATTTGGACCACGCGCACATAGACCGTGTGAAGCCTGCCGAGCGGCCCGCGCCACGTGCTAAGGGCCCGGCGGGGGCGGCGGCGGGTTGATCGGGATGGGCACCGTGACGAACGGGAAGTGCAGATACATGGTCAGCGGCGGCTGCCCGGGCGGCGGTGCAGCCGGCGCCGGCGCGGCAGGCGGGGGCGCGGCAGGCGGGGGTGCGGCGGCCGGGGGTGGCGCCGCCTGCTCGACGGGTTGTGGCACGTACTGCGGCGCCTGCCTCTTCGGGGCGCGATGGACCGGCGCGGCGGGCGCCGAGGCGGCCGTCGTCTGCGGCGCCTGCGCGATCGGTGCGGGTGCGGGCGCCGCCGGGGTGGGTGCGGGCGCGGGTGTGCTCGGGGCGGGCAACTGCGCTTGCGGCGGGTTGCTCGGCGGTGGGGCCGGCCGCTGGACCCCCGGGGTGGCCGCGCTGGCGCCCGAGTTGTGCCCACCCGCCGGCGTCGGCTGATCCGACGTCAGCGTCACCAGCACCACCCCGGCTACCGCTGCGACGATGCCGGCCAGGGCGCCGCTGGCCAACAACATCGCCCGGCTGCGGCGGGGGGCCGTCTCTTCGTCTTCTTCGTCGGCCAGCGCGCTGTAGGCACGGAAGCCGGTGCCCGTGCCGGCGTCGCTCCACTCGTCGCGGTAGGTCGGGCTCAGCAAACCGAATTCCCCGGTGCCCGGGTCCAGCGCGTAGGCCAGGGCCGCCGTCGACGACGCGAACAGCGGCGCGTTCGCCGACGCCAGCGCGGCCCCGCGGGCCAGCGCCATGTCCGGCTCTTCGGGGCCGGTGACCCGTAGTGAGGTCGCCGCCTCGATCGCGGGCTTCAACGGAACGATGTCGGTTCCGCAGCCGACGACAAACACGCCATCCGCCCCGGACCCGCCTGCATCAAGACCGGCAACCATCTTCGCCAGCCCGGCGGCGACCGTTGCGCTGGGGGCCGCAGTGATGCGGCGCCGGTGCAGATCAACGATGGAACCGTTGCCGACCTCGACCACGGCCAGCGTCGCGCTCGCTGACTCGACGAACAGCATCGCGATGCGCTCGTAGGCGAGGGCATCACCGACCGTCTGCGCCAGTGCGGCCGCCGCCAGCAACGGGGCTACCAGCATCACGTTGCTGAGATCGTTGGCGCTGATCGCTTCCCGTAGCGCGGCGACGTCGGCCGGGTTCGTCCAGGTGACCCCAATGGAGCTCAACCGGTGGCCGCCCTCGAAGACCCCTTCGCGGGTCCCGCTGATCGCGTCGATCACATGCTCGACGGAATTGCCGGCGGCGCCAACCTCGAACTCGTCTTGTTCGACGATCACACCGTCGGCGTCTTGGCCTTCGATCGCTACCAGGCGGACCGTCCTGGGAGCCATCGACACCCCAAGCACGATGTCCACGTAACGCCTCCAACGGCTTCCAATCGCCCCCTCAGCGAGGGCATGACGGGGTGAACCCCATCCGAACTTGGTGACAAAAACGTTACCCGTGCGCGGCAAGCCGCGCAGACGGCCTGTCCGAGCAGGAAGGACGTTGACAGCCGGGCCGCGGAAGGGATGCTGCGAGCTCCGCGGATACTCGCTCGACGGGACTGTGTGACCCCCACCGCACGGGTACCGATACGGACCGCGCACCTCAGCGGAGCTACAACCGGACGAGAATGCGCTGGAAAATACGGAGCCGATGACGGGAATCGAACCCGCGTATTCAGCTTGGGAAGCTGATGTTCTGCCATTGAACTACATCGGCATGGCGCCTCTGACGTGCAGAACTCCGTTCAGCGAGCCTGCTCGCGAGGCTCACGATCTCACAACTCGCCGACGTCCTGCAGTGCAGCAAACTGCGAGTGAGCATACAGCCGCGTGGTCGGGGGGCACACCTTGCGGGCGACAGGTAGTGGCGTGGCTGCGTCAGGTGTGAACGATAAAACCGGCTTCGGTGTAGTTACCGTGATTTTCGGGATCGTTGATTGTCATGTAGAGGTCGCCTCCCGGCGGGATAACGAAGCCGACGAATCCATACGCGGTCTGGCCGTCGTGAACGCCTCCCGCTTGCAGCGGGGGCATCTTGTCAAGCCTCCGGTAGTCGACCGCAAGCGTTGAAGCCTGGGGCGCATCGTTGGGATGGGTCCACGGCTGATTGCCGCCACCGTATCCGGCAAACATGTTGACGTAGTCGAACTCGAAGAAATGCTCGGACGTCCCGGTGATAGTCAGTTCCACCACGCTGCATCCGGGGTCACCCGCCGCATTCGCAAAATGAGACGCGCACCCCGGCGATAACCTCGTTGCACTGTTAACAGTGATGTCGGCGGTCGCGCCGCCGGCCGACCGCGCATGCAAAGGCACGCCCATCTGACCAATCGGGAACGGTGGACTCTCGGACCCGGGGTCCGCCGAACCGGTGGGACACGGGCACGCCGCAACCGCCACGACGACCGCAGCTGCAGCAATGACAGATTCCGCGCGCACTTTCGGGGGTTACCCGCAGCGCTGCCGCGAAAACGCGCATTACTGACCTGTTCAGCGAAGTGCCAGGGGTGGCCGGACAGCTTGGGAAGCTGATTTTCTGCCACTGAACTACATCGGCAATGTTGCTAGTGAGGCGAGCACTCGCCCGGCAACCGAGCGGCTACGCTCGTCGCGTGCTGCTATCCGATCGCGATCTCAAAGCCGAAATCGCCGCCGGCCGGTTGGGCATCGATCCGTTCGACGACGCTCTGGTCCAGCCGTCCAGCGTCGACGTCCGCCTCGACAGCCTGTTTCGGGTCTTCAACAACACTCGCTACACCCACATCGACCCCGCGCAGCAGCAAGACGAGCTGACCACCCTGGTCGAGCCACGCGAGGGTGAGCCGTTCGTGCTGCACCCCGGGGAGTTCGTGCTCGGGTCGACGCTGGAGACGTGCACGCTGCCCGAGGATCTGGCCGGACGCCTCGAAGGCAAATCGTCGCTCGGACGGCTGGGCCTGCTTACCCACTCGACCGCCGGCTTCATCGATCCCGGCTTCAGCGGCCACATCACCCTGGAGCTGTCGAACGTCGCGAACCTGCCGATCACGTTGTGGCCCGGCATGAAGATCGGTCAGTTGTGCATCCTGCGGCTGACCAGTCCGGCCGAGCACCCGTACGGCAGCGCGACCGTCGGGTCGAAGTATCAAGGGCAGCGCGGACCAACGCCCTCGAAGTCCTATTTGAATTTCATAAGCTCTACTTAGCTTCGGCCCTTGCAGCCCACAGGTTGCGCGAAGACTATGCAGTAGTAGCGCCGGACGCGGTATTCCCTCCGCCTAAAACCGTGGCGCGCTACGACATGGTTCTGGAGGCGCGGTGGACATCGTGCTCGGGGTCTCGATGGCCCCATCATCGATTCGAATGCTGCTGGTCGAAGGTGAAAACGCCGACGGTGTGACGGTTGAGGATTCGACGTTCGGCATCACGACCGACGACGACGCGGCGACCCTCAGTGCCGCCGATCAGCTGATCTCGGCGATCCTCGGCACCCGCGAGGGCGCCGCCGAAGCCGGTCATGCCTTGACCTCGACGGGCATCACGTGGACTGACCCGATCGACGCCGCCGCGCTGCGGGACGCCCTAGCCACTCGCAAGGTCGAAAACGTCATGCTGGTGTCGTCCTTCATGGCCGCCGCCGCGCTGGCGCAGAAGGTCGGGAGCACGGTCGGCGACGCGCACACCGCCCTGCTGTTCCTCGAGCCGAACACCGCGACACTGGCCGTCGTGGACGCCGCCGACGGATCCATCACCGATGTTCACAAAGAGCTGACGTCGAGGGGGCATAACGTCACCGGTTTGGCTGCGATGGTGGCAAATCTGGCGAAACTGGAGACGCAACCGCAGAGCGTCTTCATCGTCGGTTCCGGCGTGGACGTCGCCGCGATCAAGCCGCAACTGGAGGCGGTGACGACCCTTCCCATCACGGCGGCCGAAGAACCCGAGACGGCGTTGGCGTGGGGCGCCGCGCTGGCGTCGGCGAACGCTCCGCTCTTTGCGTCGTCGACCGCGGCGTTGGCGTACGCCCAAGATCCCGGCACCGGAGCGATCGATCCCTACGCTGTGTCGCCGGGATACCTTGTGGCACCTGATGTTCCGTTCGGCACACCGCTGGGTGAAGACGACCTCGCCTACAGTGCCGTTCCGGATGAGGAAGCCGACGCCCTCACCGTCGAACAAGAGGTGTTGAACGTCGAGCATCTCGACAGCGGCCACCACCGGGGTCCACTCGTCCTCGTGGGCAGCATCCTCGCAGTGGTTTTCGTAGCCGCCGCACTCTCGCTGGAAGTTGCTCTGGCACTTGGCATTCGTCCTAGCGTGGCGTTGTTGCCCCGACCCTTGCAGAACCTCATCATCCAGTCTCCGGCGCCCGTTCCGGCTCCGGTTCAGGCGCGCGCACCTGCGCCGGCGGTCAACCAGATGATCGCCCCGGCAGACGCTCCCGTACACGCGGCGGTGCCGGCTCCGCCGCCCGCAGCGCCCGCCCCCGCGCTGCCCATTCCCGCTGCGCCAGCACCGATTCCGGCTGCACCACCGGCACCGGCTCCTGCGCCGGTGGTCGTGCCTCTCCCCGTCCCGATTCCCGTCCGCGCGCCGGCCCCCGTCCATATCCCGGTGCACGTGCCATCACCGCCGCCCGTCCAGGTTCCGGACCCGGTGCAGCAACCGCCGGTGCATTGGCCGGCGCCGAAGCCGCCTGTGCATCTGCCCGAGCCGCAGAATCCGGTGCAGGTCGTGTCTCCGCAGCCGCCCGTGCAATTCCCAGGCTCGGAACCCGGACACCTCCCGGCTCCCCAGACGCCTCCGCTGCTTCCCGGATTGCCTGGGCTCGGAATACCGGGCCTCGGAATACCGGGCCTCTCGCCTCCTGGTGGCCCACCGCAGGGACCGTCTTTCAATCCGCCGGGTAATGGGCCCGGCGGATTCGGCGGTCCCGGGGGCTCTGGTGGTCATCCCGGCTTCGGTGGCGGCCCTGGTGGCATCCCCGGCTTAGGCGGCGGTCCCGGCGGTTTCGGTGGTGGGCCGGGCGGCTTCGGTGGCGGTCACAGCCCAGGCGTTCCCGGCGGCGGCGGGTTCGGTGGCGGTGGCTTCGGGCACGGCGGGTTCGGCGGCGGGGGCTTCGGGGGAGGTCACGGCGGCGGATTCGGCGGCGGCCACCACTAACCCTGTTGCCGGTTGCGCGGCAAGGTAAAGTTAGTCCCGAAGGGTCGGCCGGGGGGCTTCGTTCGACCGTTGCTCCTGGCCACTCCTCGTAGGGCATAGCAAAATCCGCGGTAGTAGCGCCGCAATCCGAAGTGGCGATACGTTCTGTGTGCGGCCGAGTCGGCGCGCATCAGATGGCCCGCGGATGACTAGCAAAGTAGCGGGAGGAACTGTGGACACGGTACTTGGTGTATCGATGGCACCCACGACGGTCCGCGTAGTGCTGGTCGAGGGGGAAAACGCCGACGGAGCGACCGTCGACGAAGACAACATCGCGGTCACCGGCGACGAAGATCCAGCAACGTTCAGCGGGCCAGATCAGGTCGTGTCGGCGATTCTTGGCACCCGCGAGGGCGCCGGCGAGGCCGGCTACGCACTGCGGTCGACCGGTGTGACATGGACCGACCAGCGGGCCGCGGCGGAGCTTCGCGACGCGCTGGCCGCGCGCAAGGTCGAGAACGTGATGCTGGTGTCGTCGTTCCTGGCTGCGGCCGCGCTGGCGCAGTCGCTCGGCAGTGCGACCGGATACGCGCGCAACGGGCTGCTTTACGTCGAGCCCGACACCGCCACGCTGGCGGTCGTCGACACGGCCGACGGCTCGATCATCGACGTCCAGCGCGAGCAGCTGCCCGACGACGACGATCAGGCCGTCGCCACACTGATCAACCTGGTTTCTGGTGCCGAAGGACTCGACCAGCAGCCCGAGGGTCTGCTCGTGGTCGGTTCCGGTGTCGACATTCCGCTGATCAAGCCGGCGTTGGAGACCGCCACCTCACTACCGGTGAGCGTGCCCGATCACCCCGAGACGGCACTGGCCCGCGGCGCCGCGCTGGCCTCGGCCCACGCGCCGCTGTTCGCCTCGTCGACCGCCGCGCTGGCCTACGCGCTGGACCCCGGCACCGGTTCGCTGAGCCAACACGTCGACGCGCCGGGCTACCTAGCCGTCGCTGAAGCGGCGGTGCCGAGTCCCGACGCCGGGGCGGACGCGCTGGCCTACAGCGCCGTCGCCGACGACTCCGCCGCGATCTACACCCAGCTGGGTGCCGACGGCTACGTCGGTGGCGAGGAGCACGAAGACTTCACCACCGGGATGTATCCCGATTTCGATCGGCTCGCGCAGGAAGGCGAGAGCCGCAAGCCGTTCCTGGTGGCAATGGGCGTGCTGATGGTCTTCGTCACCGGTGTGATGGGACTGGTGATTTCGCTGGCATTCAGCATCCGGCCGTCGGCCAATACCCGGCCTAGCCTGAGCCACAACGTGGTAGCCCCGGCTCGACCGATCCCGGCACCGGCCCCCGCGGCGCCTCCGGCCCCCGCGCCGGCTGCCGCGCCCGTGCAGGCGCCGGCCCCCGCGGCCGCTCCTGCACCGGCTCCCGCGCCCGCTCCGGTGTTCCACCCGGCTCCGGCGCCACCGCCCGCCTTCGCGCCGGCGCCGCCGCCGGCGGTTGCGCCGGCGCCGATTCCGATTCCGATCGCGCCGATCCTCCCAGGCATCCCGGGACTCGCCCCACCGCCTCCCGCGTGGGGCGGCGGCCCGGGCGGCGGCGGCGGTCCGTGGGGTCACGGCGGCGGCGGCCCGTGGGGTCACGGCGGCGGTGGCTTCGGCCACGGCGGCGGCGGCTTTGGCCACTTCGGCGGCCACGGCCACTGACCGCGCCCGAACCACAGGCAAACAACCCATAGCCGCTGGGACCGGCGGATCGGTATCGTTGTAATAACTACTACTGGGCGATCAACCTGCTGCTCCATACCCGATCAGCGAGCAGCAGCTTTGGAGGAGAAGTGGACACCGTACTTGGTGTCTCGATGGCACCCACTGCAGTCCGCATGGTTCTCGTCGAGGGTGAAAACGCCGACGGCGCAACGGTCGACGAGGACGGTTTCGACGTCAACGCGGCCGTTGACGCGCCGACGACCAACGCGGCCGACCAAGTGGTGTCCGCGATCCTCGGCACCCGGGAAGGTGCCGTCGACAGCGGCTACGACCTGCGTTCAATCGGTGTGACCTGGACCGATCCGGTCGAGGCCGCTGCCCTGCGCGACGCGTTGGCCGCGCGCAAGGTCGAGAACGTGATGCTGGTGTCGTCGTTCATGGCCGCCGCGGCGCTGGCTCAAGTCGTCGGGAACTCCGTGGGTTACGCGCAGACCGGCCTGCTATTCGTCGAGCCCGATACCGCGACGCTGGCCGTCGTCAACACCGCCGACGGGTCGATCACCGATGTGCACCGCCAGCCCCTGACCCCGGGCAGCGACCCGACTACCGAGCTCGCTGCGCTGGCCTCCGGCGCGGGCTCGCTGGGTGTTCGTCCCGACGGCCTTTTCCTTGTCGGCTCGGGTGGCGTGGACATCGCCTCGCTCAAGCCCCGCTTGGAGGCCGCGACCGGCCTGATCGTCAGCGCTCCCGAGGAGCCCGAGACCGCGTTGGCCCGCGGCGCGGCGCTGGCATCGGCGAATGCGCCGCTGTTCACCTCGTCCACCGAAGCCTTGGCGTACGCCCAAGATCCAGGCACCGGGTTCATCAACCCCTACGCCGTCGCGCCGGGTTACTTCGACGTCGCGACCGACGGCAAGACCGGCGAGCAGGCGCTGGCCTACAGCGCGGTTGCCGACGACGACCAGGCCTACACCGCACTCGCCGACGAGGGCGATGCGGAGACCGGCCTCTACACCGGGGTCGCCGAAGCCCAGCCCGAGGGAGGCCGCAGGCCGCTCGTCCTGGTGGCCAGCGCTGTTGCGGCACTTTTCGTGGTGGGCGCCGCGGCGCTGCTGGTCGCGCTGGCGGTCAGCATGCGGCCGACCGCTGGCACCCGTCCCGATCCCGGTCACAACGCCAAGCCGGCTCCCGCCGCGCCGGCGGCCCCGGCACCGGCGTCCGCTCCGGCTCCGGCCCCGGCCGCCCCCGCGCCGGCACCGGAAGCTCCCGCGCCGGCTCCCGCGGCGCCGGCACCCGAGCCCGTCGTTCAGGCACCCGCGCCCGCTCCGGCGGCGCCCGCGCCAGCGCCCGCGGCGCCCGCGCCGGCCCCCGAGCCGGCCGCACCTGCCACCCGCTCCGGCCCCGCCGCCGGCGGCGCCCGCACCTCCGCCCGCAGTCGTCCCGGTTCCGATCCCGATTCCCGGCGTCCCGCCGATCTTCGGCGGTCCAAGCCAAGGTCCGTGGGGTCACGGCGGTGGCGGTTACCCCGGCGGAGGCGGCGGCTATCCCGGCGGTGGCGGCGGCTACCCGGGCGGTGGCGGCGGTTACCCCGGCGGCGGTGGCGGCCACGGCAGTGGCGGTGGCGGCTTCGGCGGGGGCGGCCATGGCGGCTTTGGTGGCGGAGGTCACGGCGGCTGGGGCCATTGACTGGCCTGTCCGGCCTGCGTGTTTAACCGTCGACTTGAAATCGTCACCTGACGTTTGACCCCCGCTCAGAAGAGCGATGCCGTTAGCTCATAGCAACGACTTACACACAGGTGTATGAGGTGCACCGTTTTTGGTACGGGTTATCTGGGTGCTACCCACGCCGCCGGGATGGCCGAACTGGGGCACGAGGTCGTCGGCGTCGACATCGACCCCGGTAAGGTCGCCAAGCTGGCTGCCGGTGACGTTCCGTTCTACGAGCCCGGGTCTGCGAAAGATGCTGCGCGACAACATCGAAGCCGGCCGGCTGCGGTTCACCACCGACTACGACGTGGCCGCCGAATTCGCCGACGTGCACTTCCTCTGCGTCGGCACCCCGCAGAAGCAGGGCGAGTACGCCGCCGACCTGAGCCACGTCGACGCCGTGATCGACACGCTGGCACCGCGTTTGACGCGGCCGTCGGTGATCGTCGGCAAGTCGACCGTCCCGGTCGGCACGGCGGCCGAACTGGTCGAGCGGGCGCGGCGCTGCCGCCGGCCGGGGTGGACGTCGAGATGGCCTGGAACCCGGAGTTCCTGCGCGAGGGCTTCGCGGTGCAGGACACCCTGCACCCCGACCGCATCGTGCTTGGCGTGCAGGCTGGTTCGACGCGCGCCGAGGCCGCGATCCGCGAGGTGTACGCGCCGATGCTCGACGACGGGCGCGCCGTTCCTGGTCACCGACCTGCCGACCGCCGAGCTGGTCAAGGTCGCGGCGAACGCCTTCCTGGCCACCAAGATCTCGTTCATCAACGCGATGGCCGAGGTGTGCGAGGCCGCCGGCGCCGACGTGACCCTGCTGGCCGACGCGCTCGGCCACGACCCGCGGATCGGACGCCGATTCCTCAACGCCGGCCTCGGTTTCGGCGGCGGCTGCCTGCCCAAGGACATCCGCGCGTTCATGGCCCGCGCCGGCGAACTCGGCGCCGACCAGGCGCTGACCTTCCTGCGGGAGGTCGACAACATCAACATGCGGCGCCGCACCCGGATGGTCGAACTCGCGACCAAGGCATGCGGCGGTTCGCTGCTAGGCGCCAACGTCGCCGTTCTCGGCGCCGCGTTCAAACCCGAATCCGACGACGTGCGCGACTCGCCGGCCCTCAACGTCGCGGGCCAGCTGCAACTCAACGGTGCGGCGGTCAATGTCTTCGACCCCAAGGCGCTGGAGAACGCGCAGCGGCTCTTCCCGACGCTGAACTACGCAGTCTCGGTTGAGGAAGCGTGCGATCGGG
>CAWIKT010000063.1:0-51266 GCA_963836555.1 uncultured Actinomycetota bacterium
CCCATTCCAGCCCCAACCACCCCCAACAAACAACTAGGTCGGCAACCGAAAGCCGTTTATCGCGGGAGCTAAATAGGTTGCGGCATACACAAACTCGTTCCCAGGCCGCCTACCGCGTCGTGGACATCGGGTCCGACAACGAAACCCGCAGAGCACGGACCACTGAGAGCCGGGCGATGCTTGTTACCGACCGGTAGCAACCACCCGCCGGTGCGTGGGAGAATTTGGACATGACTGCCGTCTCGGACAAGGTCCCGGAGAACTTCGTTGCTGGACTCGAGGGTGTGGTGGCATTTACCACCGAGATCGCCGAGCCTGACAAGGACGGCGGCGCCCTGCGCTACCGCGGTGTCGACATCGAAGACCTGGTCGCTCAGCACGTCACATTCGGCGACGTGTGGGCTTTGCTGGTGGACGGTAAATTCGGCCACGGGCTGCCGCCCGCCGAGCCGTTCCCGCTGCCGATCCACAGCGGCGATGTGCGGGTCGACGTGCAGGCCGGCCTGGCGATGCTGGCCCCGATCTGGGGCTACCAGCCGCTGCTCGACATCGACGACGACACCGCCCGCGACCAGTTGGCCCGCGCCTCGGTGATGGCACTGTCCTACGTCGCACAGTCGGCCCGCGGCATCTACCAGCCCGCCGTCCCTCAGCGCCTCATCGACGAATGCCCAACGGTCACAGCGCGTTTCATGACGCGTTGGCAGGGCGAGCCGGACCCCAAGCACATCGAGGCCGTCGACGCCTACTGGGTGTCGGCCGCCGAGCACGGCATGAACGCGTCGACGTTCACCGCGCGGGTGATCGCCTCCACCGGCGCCGACGTCGCCGCGTCGCTGTCGGGCGCGATCGGCGCGATGAGCGGCCCGCTGCACGGCGGTGCGCCGGCGCGGGTGCTGCCGATGCTCGAAGAGGTCGAGCGCACCGATGACGCGCGCGGTCTGGTCAAGGGCATCCTGGACCGCCACGAGAAGCTGATGGGCTTCGGCCACCGGGTGTACCGCGCCGAGGACCCGCGGGCCCGCGTCCTGCGCGCGACCGCCAAGCGGCTGGGCGCGCCGCGCTACGAGGTGGCCGCGGCCGTCGAGCAGGCCGCGCTGGCCGAGTTGCGGGAACGGCGTCCGGACCGGCGCGATCGAGACCAACGTCGAGTTCTGGGCGGCGGTGATCCTGGACTTCGCCCAGGTGCCGGCGAGGATGATGCCGGCGATGTTCACCTGCGGCCGTACCGCCGGGTGGTGCGCGCACATCCTCGAGCAGAAGCGGCTGGGCAAGCTGGTACGCCCGGCGGCCATCTACGTCGGCCCGGCGCCCCGCAGCCCGGAATCCGTCGAGGGTTGGGACTGAGGTCTCAGCAGAGCTGACTCCCCCGGTGTCGGTGGGCGGTGATGAGATTGCGTCGCCGCTCGAGTCCATACCCGTAGGCCGATCCGGGCCACGCACCGACACCTAGGAGGCCCCGATGGCGATTGCCGTCGAACCCGCACTGTCCCCACATCTGACCGTCGACGATGCCGCCGCGGCAATCGACTTCTACATCAAAGCTTTTGGCGCAGTCGAGCTCATGCGCCTACCCCGGCCCGACGGCAAGCTGGTGCACGCCTCGGTGCGGATCAACGGGTTCATGGTGATGCTCAACGACGATTTCCCGGAGATGTCCGGCGGCACGTCGATGACCCCGCCGTCGCTGGGCGGCACCCCGGTCACCATCCACCTAACGGTGTCCGACGTCGACGCCTGGTTCCAGCAGGCGCTGGACGCCGGCGCGACCGTGATCGTGCCGCTCGAAGAGCAGTTCTGGGGTGATCGCTACGGCATGGTCGCCGACCCGTTCGGCCACCACTGGTCGCTCGGTCAGCCCGTCAAAGAAATCAGCCACGACGAGTTGGCCGCCGCGATGCAGGGCTAAGTCAGTTCGCGAATGCGTTCCACGACCCGGCTCCGCAGCGACGGCGCCGGCGCGGCCGCCGCGACGTCGAGCATCTCGGTGACCGAGGTGAATTTGTTGCGCGGACGGTCGTCCGATTCGCCGCGGGCCACCTCGGCGGCGTCGATGGCTCGCCAGCCGTTGGCGTCGACCACCTGGGGCTGGCGCTGGCGGACCAGTCGGTCCAGCGCCTCCGGCTTGCCGATCGGGTCATGCAGCAGGCCGGCGTTGTAGTCGTCGACCAGTCGCTGAACCGTCTGCGCCGCACACGATTTGTTCGTGCCGATGAAGCCGGTCGGCCCGCGCTTGATCCAGCCCGCGACGTAGGCGCCCTCAGCCTGCGTGACGCGGCCGCCGTCGTTGGGCACCACGCCGGCCTGGTCGTCGAACGGCAGGTCTTTGATTGCCTTGCCGTGGTAGCCGATTGAGGTCAAGACCAGTCCGGCGTGGATGGTCTGTACCTCGTCGGTGCCGGTGACGGCGAATTCCATCGCATTGGCCCGCCGCTCCCCCAGCACGCGTTGCGGAGTCAAGTTGTAGGCCAGCCGGATCCGCGGACGCGATCCCGCCGGGCTCGCGGCGTGGCCCAGTGTGCTCAGCACCTCGAGCTTCTGCTTGGTGAGCGCGTCGGTGACGGTGGCCAGGTCACGTTGCACCGCGTCCCGATCTGCTTCGGCGAGAACGACTTCCGCTGTTGTGGTCAGGCCGATCAACTCGGGCAGGGTGAACGCCGAGTGCTCGGGTCCGCGCCGCGCGGCGATCACCACCTCGCGGATCTGCGAGCCGCGCAGCGCGGCCAGCGCGTGGTCGGCGATGTCAGTGTGGGCCAACTCGTCGGGGTCGGCGGTCAGTACGCGGGCGACGTCGAACGCCACGTTTCCGTTGCCGACGACGATCACCCGCTCGTGGCTGAGATCGACTGGCAGGTCGACGAATTCGGGGTGGCCGTTGATCCAGGCAACAAACTCGGTGGCGGTACCGGTGCCTGCTAGTCCCATGCCGTCGATGTCGAGCCGCTTGTCGGTGGGCGCGCCGACCGCGTAGATGACGGCGTGGTGATGCGCCAGCACGTCGTCGTGGCTCAGCTGGTTGCCGACCTCGACGTTGAGGTAGAACCGGAAGTCGCGGCGACGGGCGATCCGGTCGAACAGCTTGGTGACCCGCTTGGTGGTCTGATGGTCCGGCGCGACCCCGGCCCGGACCAATCCGTATGGGGTGGGCAGCTTTTCGAAGACGTTGACCCGCACGCCCTGCTGGGTCAGCAGCTCGTCGGCGGCATACATCGCGGCGGGCCCGGATCCGACGATCGCCACCGTCAGCGGGCCGCTGTGCTTGCCGTGTACTTCCGGCGCCGGTATCACCGGTGCCAGTTTGGACGTCGGCGGCAGCTTCTGGTCGGCCGGACGATCCGGATAGAAGCTGGCGTTGAGCGCGATGAACGGCAGCTGCTCGGTCGTCAACCGGGAGTCGGGAGCAATGGCTCCCACCGGGCACGCCCTACGCAGGCGCCGCAGTCCACACACGCCACCGGATCGATGTAAAGCATTTCGGCGGAAGCGAATTCCGGCTCATCCGGTGATGGGTGGATACAATTCACCGGGCAGGCGTAGACGCAGGACCCGTCGCTACAGCACGACTGGGTGATGACGTGGGGCATAACGGCTCTACGCAGCGACCGTCAGATGTTGACGCTGCGGCTCGCTGCGGTAGCGCGACGGCTTGCCATTGATCTTGCAGATCCGCCAGATCAGCTTGGCGAACGGGTTCATCAGGCCGGTGTCCTGGCACAGCATCCGGACGTCGCCGAACATGTCGCGCAGCATCTGTCGCGACTCCGGCGACTGGAAGAAGATCTCCTTGCGCACCGAGCGCGGAATGTCGAATTCCTTCCAGAACGCCTGCGGCGGCACGATGATCGCCGAGCACAGCATCCGCATGGTCAGCGGCACGTACAGCGAGAGCCAGAACCGCTTGCGGCGCGGCAGGTCCGGCACCCGCTTGCGCAGGATACTCGTGGGCGAACGAGATGTGCCGCGCCTCCTCGGCGACGTGGATGGCCATCACCCGCTCCATGATCGGGTGCAGCGCCTTGCCCTCGCGCAGCACGTTCTTCTGGGTGTGGTCGATGGGCTCCTCGCCGGCGAGGATGCCGAACCAGAACGGGATCGGCAACGGCCCGGCGACCAGGGGGATGAACGGCTGGATCCACTTGAGCAGTCGCGGCATGCCGGGAACGTCGGCGCCGATGCGGTTGACCATCTCCTGGAACATCATGGTGTGGTTGCACTCTTCGACCGCTTCGTGCAGGCAGTACCGGTATTCCGGCGATCCGTTGGGCACCCAGAACGCGTACTCCATCAGCCCGCGAATCAGGATCGACTCGAAGTGCAGGCCGACCTTGGCGACATTGGCCTGACGCCACATGCCGATCTCGATCTGCCGCTCCCGCGACTGCGACTGATACCAGGGGTGCCGGCCCAACGGGTCGGTCGCCGGCAGAATCCAGCGCGGGTCGTTCTCGGTGACCGCGAACTCCGGCGACTTCCAGTCGATATCGGTATACGGGTTGAAGTTCCGACGCACCGACCCCTCGGACAGTGTGTTCAGCATCTCCACGTATTTGGTGTCGTCCAGGACATCCATGTTGCGGCGCCACCGACGGATGAGCTTCGTCTTGGCCTTCTTCTTCGCAGGTGCTACGTGAACCATGCCCGGCCTCCCCAATGAGGTTTACATTTGGACGTTCTATGTCCAACACAGTACTCAAGGTATCGGGAACTTACTAGACCTGAAATGCCCGATGTGCTCTATCCGTGAACACGTGTACACTGTGATCTCAGTCACATCGAATGCCCAGCGCCGACCGCCTGATCGCACGATTCGGCCGGTCACTAACCTGATGAATATGGCTGACCAGCTCACGATCCCCGACAACCTCAAACCCGGCGACGGACGTTTCGGATCCGGCCCCTCGAAGGTCCGGCCCGAACAACTGCAGGCTCTCTCCACCAGCGCCGCCGCGCTTTTCGGCACCTCACACCGGCAGGCGCCGGTCAAAGACCTGGTCGGCCGGGTGCGCACCGGTCTGCGGGAGTTTTTCTCAGTCCCCGACGGCTACGAGGTGATTCTCGGCAACGGCGGCGCGACGGCGTTCTGGGACGCCGCGGCGTTCGGGCTGATCGACAAGCGGTCCCTGCATCTGAGCTACGGCGAGTTCAGCTCGAAGTTCGCCTCCTCGGTGGCCAAGAACCCGTTCGTCGGCGACCCGATCATCATCAAGGCCGACCCCGGCAGCGCCCCCGACCCCCAGGGCGACCCGTCCGTCGACGTCATCGCCTGGGCGCACAACGAGACCTCCACCGGCGTCGCCGTACCCGTCGCGCGGCCACGTGACGCCGGCAACGCGCTGGTCGTCATCGACGCCACCTCCGGTGCCGGGGGTCTCCCGGTCGAGATCACCGAGACCGACGCCTACTACTTCGCGCCGCAGAAGAACTTCGCCGCCGACGGCGGCCTGTGGCTGGCGATCATGAGCCCCGCGGCGCTGGCCCGGGTCGAGGCCATCGCGGCGTCGAACCGGTGGGTGCCCGACTTCCTGTCGCTGCCGATCGCGGTGGAGAACAGCCTCAAGAACCAGACCTACAACACCCCGGCCATCGCGACGCTGGTGCTGCTGGCCGAGCAGATCGACTGGCTCAACGGCAACGGCGGGCTGGACTGGGCGGTCAAGCGCACCGCCGACTCATCGGGCCGGCTCTACAGCTGGGCGGCGGACCGGGCATTCACCACCCCGTTCGTCACCGACCCGAGGCATCGCTCCCAGGTGGTAGGCACCATCGACTTCAACGACGATGTCGACGCCGCTGCGGTGGCCAAGGTGCTGCGCGCCAACGGCATCGTCGACGTCGAGCCCTATCGCAAACTCGGTCGCAACCAGTTGCGGGTCGCGATGTTCCCGGCGGTCGAGCCGGACGACGTCAGCGCGCTCACCGAGTGCATCGACTGGGTGGTCGAGCGGATCTAGCTCGCGGCAGAAAGCCCAGGTATCACCGCGTGTCCAGCCCGGCCGCGGCACGCGTCCTGAGTTACAGTGCGCGTGGACGGGCCTGGCGCGCTGGCCTGCGAGGAACCTGCGAGGAGACACCATGCGGGAACTCAGGATCGTCGGACTCGATCTCGACGGCAAGCACATCCTCTGCGAGGGCGAAAACCCCGCCGACAAGTACAGGATTCGTGTCGACGAACGACTGCACGCGGCGGTCCGCGGCGACGGAGCCCGGGTTAATCAAACCCACATCGACATCGAGGTCAGCAGCATGTTGCGTCCCAAGGAAATTCAGGCCCGCATCCGCGCGGGCGCGTCGGTCGAGCAGCTTGCCGAGTCCGCCGGCGTGGACATCGCGAAGGTCGAGCGATTCGCCCACCCGGTGCTGTTGGAGCGCGCCCGCGCCGCAGAGCTGGCCACCGCCGCGCATCCCGTTCTCACCGACGGGCCCTCGGTACTGACGCTGCTCGAGACGGTCACCTCGTCGCTGGTGAGCCGCGGCCTCAACCCCGACGGCACCGCCTGGGACGCGTGGCGCAACGAGGACGGTCGTTGGACTGTGCAGCTGGGCTGGAAGGTCGGGCGCTCGGACAACCTCGCACATTTCCGGTACTGCCCGGGGTCGCACGGCGGGACCGTCACGGCCGTGGACGACGCGGCGCGGGAACTGATCGATCCCGACTTCGACCGTCCGCTGCTGCGGCCGGTGGCCGCCGTCGCCCAACTCGACTTCGACGAGCCAGAGCCCGCGCCGGAACCCGTCGTCGAGGTCCCGCCCGCCTCAGACGGCTCGGAGCCCGAGCCCAAGGTCGAGCAGACCCGGTCCCGCCGCGGCAAGCCGGCAGTGCCGGCATGGGAGGACGTGCTGTTAGGCGTCCGCTCCAGCGGCCAGCGCTAGAGCGCCATCACGATCAGGGCCAACCAGGCCACCGCGACGCCAACTCCGCCGCCCAGCACCAGCCAGCGCACCACCGGCGTGCGTCGCCATCCCCACAGCGTCGGCGCCAATCCGCCTGCCGCAACAACATTCAGTCCCACAGCCAGCAGCGGATGCACCCGGATCAACCCGAGGCTGAGCACCAGCACGGCGACCCCGGTGACCGCGGCGACGAATCCCGCGACGGTCAAACCCGTTGCCCACGGCGTGGATTCGTCGGTCATCAGCCGAGCCTAGCCCGCTCGTAGAATGCCAGTGCCGCAGCGGTCGCGACGTTGAGCGAATCGGTGCCGCGCGACATCGGGATCCGCACCCGCACATCGCTGGCCTTCAATGCGGCATAACTGAGCCCGGGCCCTTCGGCGCCGACCAGAATGGCGACCCGCTGCGCCCGGACCGCGACCATCGCCTCCGGCAACGGTGTCGCATCGGCGCCAGGGGTCATCGCCAGCAAGCGAAACCCACTCTGCTGCAATGCCTCCAGCTCGGCCGGCCAGTCGATCGCCCGCGCGAACGGTACCAACAGGGCGTGTCCCATCGAGACGCGTACCGCGCGCCGATACAGCGGGTCGGCGCAGCCGCTGCCGAATATCACGGCGTCGACGTCGAGGCCGGCCGCGTTGCGAAAGATCGAGCCGAGGTTCTCGTGATCGTTGACTCCTTCGAGCACCACGATGCTTCGGGCGTCGCGCACTACGTCGGCGACCCTGCGCTCGGGTTCGCGACGCGCCGCGGCGAGCACCCCGCGGTTGAGGTGGAAGCCGACCGCGTCGGCCATCACCTCGGCCGAAACCCGGTAGTAGGGCGCGGGATTGCCGTCGAGGTCCGCCTCGAGCTCGGTGAGCCTGCGGTCGGTGCCGAGGAATGCCAGCGGCGTGAACGGTGACACCAGCATGCGCTGCACCACCAGCACGCCCTCGGCGATCACCAGCCCCTTGCCACTCGGCAGGTCGGGACGCCGGTCGATGCTGTTCAGATCGCGGAAGTTGTCCAACCGCTCATCGTCTGGGTCGTCGATGTCGATGACGTTGACAGTCAAGGGCTTTCGTCGACCAATGCGAGGATCAAGTCGGCGGCGACCCGCAGCGTGTCGCGTTCGGCGACGCCGAGCATCTCTAGTCGCTGAGTGAGCCACTCCTGGCTGGCCTGGCGTTCAGCCTCCATCAATTCGGCACCGGCGTCGGACACCGATACCAAGACCTGCCGGCCGTCGTCGGGGTGGGCGATGCGGTCCACGAAACCCATCTCGGCCAGCGAGGCGATCACCCGCGTCATCGACGGCGGGCGAACCCGTTCGCGGATCGCCAGCGCGCCGGGTGTCATCGGGCCGAAGTTGGCCAACGTCGCCAGGGCCGACAGTTGCGACAACGACACCGGAGACTGCGGTCGCCGAAACCGCAGCTGCCGGGCGAGCCGCATCACCGCCAGCGACAGGTCGCTGGCCAACCGGCTATCGCCATCGATCACAGCGCGAAGGTTACGACAGAACGCAGATGCGTCAACATCGAATCACCGAGACGGGCCCACACCAGCTATCCCGATGGCTCGACTCCTCCTCCGGCCGCTCGCGGCCGGCATCGTCGTCAAGCTATCTTGATCACAATGTCCGACGAGCCCGGCGAGAGTAACGAGCCGCCACCGCTACCTGCTGTGTTGCTGGATCCACGGCCGGTCATCGCGTTCGGCGCGCTGGCCTGGCTGGTCGCCGCCGTGGTTGCCTTTCTCACGCCGGTTCTTGCCACGTGGCGCCCGCTGACGCTGGCCGGGCTGGCGGTCGGTGTGCTGGGCACGTCGATCTTCCTGCTGCAGCGCGGGGCCGCCCGTCGGGGCGCGCGCGGCGCACAAACCGGACTCATCACCACGAAGACCACGAGCTAGGAGGATTGGCGTTCATGGCAGCTCCACTCTTGCAAACCCAGGTCGATATCAACGCACCCGTTTCGACTGTCTGGTCGCTGATCAGCGACTTCAGCCGAATGCCGGAATGGAGCCCGCAGTGCCGGTGGATGAAGCCGCTGGGCCGGGTCCGCCCCGGAACCCGGACTTTCAACCTCAACCGGCGCAACCTGATGGTCTGGCCGACGACATCCACCATCGTCGAGCTGGTCCCCGAGCAGAAGCTGGCGTTCCGGGTGAACATGAACAACACCGTCTGGAGCTATGAGCTGCAGCAGATCCCCGGTGGCACCCGGGTGATCGAGAGCCGGCACGCCGAAAACGGTGTGAAGCCGGTGTCCAGCATGGCCGTCAACGCGCTGATGGGCGGGACCGAGAGCTTCGAACGCGAGTTGGTCGAGGGAATGAACGCGTCGCTGGCCAAGATCAAGGCCGCAGCCGAGCGCAGCTAACTGGTTTCCGCCGGCGCTTCGGCCTCCGCGGGCGGCTCGGGCTCGAGGGGGGCCTCCGCTTGCTCGCCGGCCGGCTCCTGCGCGGCGTCGCCACCGGGCGCCTCGACAGCCGGCTCGACTCCTGCAGTCTGCTCGTCGACGACTTCGGCAGCCGGCGCCTCGGCGGGTTTCTCGCTGACATCGAGCACGCCGTCGTCGTAGGGGTCGTACATCGGCGATCCGCTACCCGCCGGAGCCGGGGTGTCGGAATGAGCGCCGCAGCCGTACTCGGAGTCGACGACGTGCCCGTCAGCCGACAGCTCGTTGCCGCACACGCCGAACATGGTCCCCAGCGAACCGGCCAGCGGCAGGAAGAAGCCGCAGTCGCGGCAGATCCGCTTGGTGGACTGCGCCATCTGCGCGCGGGGGCCGTAATCACCGTCGTGCCAGCGCTGCGCGGCGTCGTCGCGGCCCCAGGCACTCATCACCTGGCGCCGGCCCAGTCCGATCTCGGCGGCGGTCTCGTCGACCTGAGGGTCGCCGGTCGCCATGAAACCGGGCACCAGCCGCGGGTCCTGCGACGGCGGGGCGAGCAGGTCGCCGGGACTCAGGTCGCCCGGCCGGACGCGCTGATCCCAGGGCAGCCAGTCCGGGGCCAGCAATGACTCCGGCCCCGGAACCAGCACCACCTCGCTGACCGTCGCATGGTCGGCGCCCGGGTAGCTGGCCACCACGACCGCCCACTGCCAGCCCTGGTAACCGGGCAAATGAGCGAGGAAACGGTGGGTAGCGCTGGTGGGATCTTCGTAGCCGGCGCCGAGATAGTCGCCAACGGTGTCGTCACCGCTGCCCTCGACAATCGCCGCGCGCGCCAAGTCGACCGCACCGGTGAGAATCGTCGCCATGTCAGGCGACCACTCGGTCGCGGTCGATGTCACATCGTCGGTTGTTTCCATGGGCCTCCAATTCTGCCGCACAGATGTGACGTCCGGCCACACCGGTCGCCTGCGGACTAGCACAGCCGGTATGGGTGAGAATCGACGTATGGCGGGACGGCGCGGTGATCACTCCGACGCGAGGCGACCCTCGGCGCCCGGCCGGGGTGGTAGCACCGAGCATCCGGGGATGGCGAATTACCCGGCCGACGAGCCGGAATACCGCCGCTTCCAACGGCCGACCGATGGTTCGGGTCGTCCTCGTCGCGCTCCGATGCCCAGTTCCAACCGGTACCTGCCGCCGCTGAACCGCGATACCGACCCACCGCGCCGCGAGCCACCCCGTGACGGTCCCACCGGCGAGCGGATCACGGTGACCCGCGCCGCGGCCCAGCGCAGCCGCGAGATGGGGTCGCGGATGTACGACCTGGTGCAGCGGGCCGCCACCGCAGACGGCGCCGACAAATCCGGGCTGACCGCGCTGACCTGGCCGGTGGTCGCCAACTTCGCTACCGACGCCGCGATGGCGGTCGCGCTGGCCAACACGCTGTTCTTCGCCGCGGCCACTGCCGAGAGCAAGGATCGGGTCGCGCTGTACCTGCTGATCACCATCGCGCCCTTCGCGGTGATCGCGCCGCTGATCGGCCCGGCCTTGGACCGGCTGCAGCACGGTCGCCGAGTCGCGCTGGCCGCGTCGTTCGCGCTGCGCACCGCGCTGGCCGTGCTGCTGATCGCCAACTACGACGCCGCGACCGGCGGCTACCAGTCGTGGGTGCTGTATCCGTGCGCGTTGATGATGATGGTGCTGTCCAAGTCCTTCAGCGTGTTGCGCAGCGCGGTGACCCCGCGGGTGATGCCGCCGACCATCGACCTGGTCCGGGTGAACTCGCGGTTGACCATGTTCGGTCTGTTGGGCGGCACCATCGTCGGTGGCGGCATCGCCGGTGGTATCGAGTACGGCTGCGACCGTCTGCTCCAGTTGCCCGGTGCGCTGTATGTCGTCGTCGTCGTCACCGTGGCGGGTGCCGCGCTGTCCATGCGTATCCCGCGCTGGGTCGAGGTGACGACGGGCGAGGTGCCCGCCACCTTGAGCTACCGGCAGGGCAAGCAGCGACGGAATTGGCCGGAGGAGGTCCGGCGGGCCAGCGGCGCACTTCGACAACCGTTGGGCCGCAACATCATCACCGCGCTCTGGGGTAATTGCACGATCAAGGTCATGGTCGGATTCTTGTTCCTGTATCCGGCGTTCGTGGCCAAAGCGCATCAGGCCAACGGCTGGAAGCAGCTCGCGATGCTCGGCATGATCGGGGCGGCGGCCGCCATCGGCAATTTCGCCGGCAATTTCGCCAGCGCCCGGTTGCGGCTGGGCCGGCCGGCGGTGCTCGTGCTGCGTTGCGCGCTGGCCGTGACCGGTGTCGCGCTGGCAGCGGCCGTCGCGGGCACTCAGCTGATGGTCGCGATCGCGGCCCTGGTCACCTCGGGCTGCAGCGCGATCGCGAAGGCCGCGCTGGATGCGTCGCTGCAGGACGACCTGCCGGAGGAATCCCGCGCGTCGGCGTTCGGCCGTTCGGAGTCGACGCTGCAACTCGCGTGGGTGCTCGGCGGCGCGATGGGCGTGCTGCTCTACACCGACCTGTGGATCGGGTTCAGCGTCGTCACGTCGGTGTTGATTCTGGGTATGGCGCAGACCGTTGTGAGCTTCCAGGGTGACTCGCTGATCCCCGGTCTGGGCGGCAACCGCCCGGTGATGGTGGAGCAGGAAGGCAACAGCAAACGCGAGGCCGCGGCGGTCCCCCGACCGTGACGACGACGAAAAGGCTTGTGCTGCTCGTGGTGGTGGCGGTGCTGGCGGCGGGTGCCGGTTTCGGCGCATGGGCGTTGGTCCGCAAGCCGGGGCCGCTGCGCCCGGAGATCAGCGCGTACGCCGGCGGCCATCTGGTCCGGGTCGGCCCGTATCGCTACTGCAATGTCATCGACCTCACCGATTGCCAGAACCCGCAGGCCGAGGGCGTGCTGCAGGTGAATCCCCGCTCCCCGTTCAGCTTTCGGTGCCGACGTCGATCGGGCAGGCGCCCTGGTGGCTGCTCACGGTGTACGAGGACTCGGCGATTCCGGCGACCACGTTCTACCGGCCGGGCAGCCGACTCGCGGTCACCATTCCCACCATCGACCCCCATCACGGGCGGCTGACCGGGATCGCGGTGCAGTTGATGACGGTCTTCGTCGACCCCAACGGCGAGGTGCAGGGCATCCCGCACGCCGAGTGGTCGGTGCGGACGGTCTGGAGCTAGCTGTTCGTTCTCGAACGTCGAGTTGTCGGCCCGGCGTCGACGTGTCGGGCGCGTTCGCCGCAACAACTCGGCGTGGCCGAGGCCGGCTTACCGCGTGCTCTCACCGGCGGTGTTGTGCCGGGACTGTTGTTGGCCGGGCCCTTCCGAGTCGCCACCCTGGTGATCCAGTTTGTCCTGGACCTCGCGTTGCTCCGCGGTCACCTCCCTGGCGTCCTCGGGCTCGGGATCAGGGTTGCTACTGGCTTGCTGATTCACGCGAGATCTTCCTGTCGGCTGCGGCGTTTCGACCAGAGTGTCCGGGATCGGACAATCCGAAACCGGGCCAGGTCAGCCCGCGCCGTGACTCGCCTGCACCTGCTCGCCGTCACGGGTCGGACCGGGTGGCCCCCCATCGCCGAAAGGCTTGCCGCCCAATGCTTCCCGGCCATGCGGCGTGAGCCAATTCGACAGCTCCGGGCCCTTAGGCACGATCCCGCTTGGGTTGATGTCCTTATGCACGAGGTAGTAATGCTGCTTGATCTGGACGAAGTCGGTAGTATCGCCGAAACCCGGCGTCTGGAACATATCTCGCGCATACGCCCACAACACCGGCATCTCGGCGAGCTTGCTGCGGTTGCACTTGAAGTGGCCGTGATAGACGGCGTCGAAGCGGGCCAGCGTGGTAAACAGCCGGACATCGGCCTCGGTGATCGTCTCGCCAACCAAGAAACGTTGTCGCGAGAGCCGATCGCCGACCCAGTCCAGCGCGGCGAACAACCGGTCGTAGGCCGACTCGTAGGCCTCCTGCGAGCCGGCGAAGCCGCAGCGGTAGACGCCGTTGTTGATCTCGGTGTAGATGCGTTCGGCAACCTCGTCGATCTCGTCGCGCAGCGGCTCTGGGTAGAGCTGTGGGGCACCGTCGCGGTGATACGCCGTCCACTCGGTCGACAGGTCCAGCGTCATTTGCGGGAAGTCGTTGGTGACGACGGCGCCCGTCGGCACGTCGACGATCGCGGGCACGGTGATGCCCTTCGAGTAGTCGGGGAAACGGGCGAAATATGCGTCCTGCAGACGCGGGATCTTCAATACCGGGTCGACGCCGCCTGGGTCCAGGTCGAAGGTCCAGCTGCGCTCGTCATGGGTCGGGCCGCAAAACCCAATGGAGAGAGCATCTTCCAGGCCTAGCAAGCGGCGGACGATGATCGCGCGGTTGGCCCACGGGCAGGCCCGCGCGACGATCAGCCGGTAGCGGCCCGGTTCCACCGGGTAGCCGTCGCGGCCGTCGGCGGTGATCCGGGTTTCGATGTATTTGGTGTCGCGGGTGAATTCGCCGGCCCCGGCGATGTAGGACGCGATGTCGACCTCCGTCAGGTTTGCGCGTTCGCCAGGAATCGTCGGGACAGGTCGGACTCGGTCGACTCACCGGCTTCCCAGTGCGCGATCCACGGCCCGGTGCCCTCGGACTGGTCGATTATCCCCTCTTCGGCCCAGGTGTAGCGACCCTTGAGCACATTGGCCGCCAGCTTGACGTCGACGTCATCGGTGTTGGTCCACAACGCCTCGAACAACTGCTCCACCCGCAGGGTCGCCTGCTGACAGAACGCTTCTGCGAGCTCGTAGGACTGCTCACCGCGACCCCGGTCGGCGTCACGCTGAGCCTCGGCCCGCACACAGGTCGCCGCAATCGCGAAGAGCTCGGCACCGATGTCGACCACCCGGCCGAGGAATCCCTGCTTTTGCTCCAGCGCGGCCTGCCAGCGCGCCATCCCGTAGAACGTGTTGCGAGCCAGCTTGCGTGACGAGCGCTCGACGAAGCGCAGATGCTTGGCCAGGTTGCCGAACTCGTGATACGCCGTCGGTCGTTGACCCTCACCGAACACCAACTGCGGCAACCACTTTGCGTAGAACCCGCTGGCCCCGACCGCCGCCTTTGCCTTCTGTCGCAGGTCGGCCTTCGCGTTCGCAAGATCACCCGCGGCACTGAGGTGGGCATCGACGGCCTCGCGGGCGATCAGCAGTCGCATGATCTCGCTGGAGCCTTCGAAGATGCGGTTGATCCTCAGGTCGCGAACCACCTGCTCCACCGGCACCGCCCGCTCGCCGCGCGCCGCCAGCGACTCGGCGGTCTCGTACCCGCGGCCACCCCGGATCTGCAGCAGCTCGTCGCCGATCCGGCAGGCCATCTCGCTCGACCACAGCTTGGCCAGCGCCGCTTCGATCCGGATGTCGTTGCGGCCTTCGTCGGCCATCTGGCCGGAGAGCTCCAACACCGACTCGAGGGCGTAACTCGTCGCCGCGATGAACGCGATCTTTTCCGGTACGGCTCCGTGCTCGCCGACGGGCTTGCCCCACTGCACCCGTTCGCCCGACCATTCCCGCGCGATCTTCAGCGACCATTTGGCCGACCCGGCACAGATCGCGGGAATCGAGAGCCGGCCCGCGTTCAACGTCGTCAACGCGATCTTCAGGCCGTCGCCTTCCTTACCGATCAAATTCTCGGCGGGCACCCGAACCTTGTGCAGCCTGGTCAGACCATTCTCGATGCCGCGCAATCCCATGAACGAGTTGCGCCGCTCGACGGTGATGCCGGCCGCGTCGGCCTCGACGACGAACGCGCTGATGCCGCCGCGGTGCCCATCACCCTTGGGCACGGCGGCCATCACCACGAGCAGCTCTGCCACAACGCCGTTGGTGGTCCAGAGCTTCACCCCGTCCAGTTCATAGGCCGCGCCGCCATCGACCGGAGTCGCCGTCGATGCCAACCGCGCCGGGTCGGAGCCCACGTCGGGCTCAGTGAGCAGGAACGCCGATATCGCCCCGGCCGCGCAGCGCGGCAAGAACTTTCGCTTTTGCTCCTCGTTGCCGGCGAGCTTGAGCGGCTCGGGCACACCGATCGACTGGTGAGCGGACAACAACGCCCCGAGGCTGGCGTGAACGCTGGACACCATCATCAGCGCTCGGTTGTAGGCGACCTGGGAGAGATTCGAGCCCGCCGTACTCCGACGGGATCTTCATGCCGAAGCATCCCAGCTCGGCAAGGCCCTTGACGTATTCGTCGGGGATTTTCGCCTCGCGCTCGATCACGCGACCGTCGACGGTGCCCAGGAATTGGCGCAGCCGGCCCAGGAATTCCTCGGTCCGGGCCGCGTCTTCGTCGGCCGGCCGGGGAAATGGATGGATCAGGTCCAGCGGGAAGCGACCCAGAAAAAGCTCCTTGGCCAATGACGGCTTGTCCCACCCGCTTTCGCGGGATTCCTCCGCTACGGCTCGCGCTTGCTCTTCGCTGACCTGCGCCTGCTGTGCCATCGGAACGTCCTCACTCGCGACCGACTCCCTGCGGAGCTTCGGTCTCCAGTGTTCCCCGTCACACCGCGCGGTACACGCGCGCGCCGAGTCAGGCGTCCAGTTCTCGGGCGACGGCCTTGACCACCTCGGATACCTTGCGGGCGATCTTGCGGTCCGGGTAGCGGCCCTTGCGCAGCTCGGGCTGAACGGTGCCCTCGAGCAAAGTGATCATGTCCTCGACCATGCCGTGCAGCTCGTCGGGGCTGTGCTTGTGCTCGGCCGGGCCCTCACGGCGCGGGCGGCTACTGAGGGTTGGCGGCGGGTCGATGAGTTTCAGGCTCAACGCCTGCGGGCCCCGTCGTCCGGACGCCAGGCCGAACTCGACCTTCTGCCCGGCCTTGAGGCCTTCGACGCCCGCGGGCAACGCCGAGGAACGGACGTAGACGTCCTCGCCGTCTTCCTGGGAGAGGAAGCCGAATCCCTTCTCAGCGTCGTACCACTTCACCTTGCCAGTCGGCACCGGACTCACCTGCTTGTCTAACGGGAAACTACATAGGCCTACATAACGAAGCGCCCCGCCTGCGCAGGACGCGATGACGACCGATCCTACTCGGAACACTGCGGGCTGAGCACCGGAGTTTCTCGCCTAGGCTGGCGTCACCACTGGAGGAGACAATGCGCCTGATTCTGAACGTCATCTGGTTGGTTTTCGGTGGCCTGTGGCTGGCCTTGGGCTATCTGTTGGCCGCGCTGATCTGCTTCGTGCTGATCGTGACCATCCCCTTCGGCTTCGCGTCGCTGCGCATCGCATCGTATGCGCTGTGGCCGTTCGGCCGGACCATCGTCGACAGGCCCGGCACCGGCACCGGCGCTCTGATCGGCAATGTCATCTGGCTGCTGCTGTGCGGCATCTGGCTCGCCATCGGGCACCTGGTCAGCGCGGCGGCCATGGCGGTGACGATCGTCGGTATCCCGTTGGCGTTGGCCAATCTCAAGCTGATTCCGGTGTCGCTGGTGCCGCTCGGCAAGGAGATCGTTCCGGTCGACCCTTCGGCACCGTGGACCGGGACGACTGCCCCACGACGCTGATATTCGTGTCGACGAGCAGCGCGCGTGACCTGGGATTAATCCCCGACGCGCTTGTGAAATCAGTCACATAACGGTTTGATCACGGCACGGCAACGGCCTGATTGCGAACCGCCTTAACCAGCGAAAACAACGGATGAGCGCCGCGTTTTCCCAGCTCGAGGAACGCGAAACGCGGCTTTTTCCATGAAATGACTCCGCTGCTGTCACCCGCTAGCGTCGTGCGCGGGCCCGCCGAGACTCCCTGCGCGGTGGGCCTTCTCGCCTATAGCGCCGAGCTCCATCCAATAGGCGAGCAACGCCAACCCGTGGATGGAGGCGGGGGACCCAACGGTCCGCCGAAATCGAACCAGGTGCCGCCAGCGGCTCCTTGGGGTGAAGCCAACGCGTTTCCGCGAGAAACCCGATGGCCGGGCGACCTCTTCCGCCCGAACCCGACAGCTGACCTCGTAGGCGCATACGAGAGGAACCCCTAGGGCTATGAGCGGCCGTCACCGTAAACCCACCACGTCCACCGTCGGCGTCGCGAAACTGGCCTTCACCGGCGCAGTCATCGGCGGCGGGGCGGTCCCACTAGCCCTCGCCGGCCACGCGGCCGCGGCCCCCGACAACGAATGGGACCGCGTCGCGGCCTGCGAGTCGGGCGGCAACTGGGCCATCAACACCGGCAACGGCTACCACGGCGGGCTGCAGTTCTCGCAAGGTACTTGGGCCTCTCACGGTGGCGGCGAGTACGCCACGTCGGCCAACCAGGCCAGTCGCGATCAGCAGATCGCCGTGGCCGAGCGGGTGCTGGCCACCCAGGGCAAGGGCGCCTGGCCGGTCTGCGGACGCGGCCTCTCGGCCGCCTCTCCGCGCAACGTCCTGGCTGACGCGCACACCCCGGACGCTCCCCCGCCGGACGCACCGCCGCCGCTGTTCGCCCCTCCGCTGCCCCCGCCGCCGGCCGATCCGCCGCCTCCGCCTCCCGCGCCCGAGCCGCCCCCACCGCCGGCAGCCGAGCCAGCCGCCGTCGATGCGCCGCCACCCCCGCCACCGGCCGACCCCGCGCCCGAGCCCGCTGCGCCGGCGCAGGCCGAGCCGGCCGCGGTCGAGGCACCGCCACTGCCCCCGGCTCCCGAGCCGCCACCAGCCGAGCCGGCCGCCGTCGATACGCCGCCACCCCCGCCACCGGCCGACCCCGCGCCCGAGCCCGCTCCGCCGGCGCAGGCCGAGTCCGTCGCCGTCGACGCTCCCGCGCCGGACGCACCGCCACCTCCGCCCCCGGCCGGACCCGCGCCCGAGCCCGCTGCGCCGGCGCAGGCCGAGTCCGTCGCTGTGGACGCACCCGCGGATGCGCCGCAGGATGTGCACCAGGCCAATGCCGTCGGTTCGTGGACGATGGTCCAGCAGGACCCAGCTCCGGCTCCGCCGATCGACCCGGCCGCTGCCGACGCGAGCTACCTCAAGGATCTGCTGAAAGCGGTTCAGTCGCAGGGTGTGAGCACCAACCCCGCTCTGCAGTCGCTCGCCTGACCGGCGAGCGCGCGGCGGGTGGTCCGCCTAGCGGTTGACGTCGGTGACGGGATGCAGGTAGGGCAGTTCCTCGGCGGGCAGCGGGAAGACCAGGTCGCCGAAGGGCGACAGTGCGCCGGTCCGGTCGGTTGCCAGTTCGCTCACGGCGTGGTCGTCGGGATTGGTCGTCGGCCAGCCGTTGTCGACGTAACGAGTCTTCTGCGCCTTCTTGTCAGCCACGCGGTCCATTCTGACAGGTCCGGTGCGGCAGCGCCCGCCTCACCCTCCGGCGACTTGAAAGGGTCACTCGCGCGCCTGCTTTACGCTGGTCAGCAATGACCGAACACACCCCGGGCATCCCGCTGGGGTCCTGGCTCGCCGAGTTGCCCGACGACCGGCTGATCCGGCTGTTGGAGTTACGGCCCGACCTTGCTCAGCCCCCGCCGGGCAGCATCGCCGCGCTGGCCGCCCGCGCCCAGGCTCGCCAGTCGCTGAAAGCCGCCACCGACGAGCTGGATTTCCTGCGGCTCGCGGTGATCGACGCGCTGCTGGTGCTGCAGGCGGACACCGAGCCGGTGCCGGTGGCCAAGCTGCTCACACTGATCGGCGACCGGGCCCCCGAGGCCGACGTTCTCGACGCGCTCGAGGACCTCAAGGAGCGCGCGCTGGTCTGGGGCGACGCCGACCTGCGGGTGACCTCCGAGGCCGGCGGTGGCCTGCCCTGGTACGTCGGGCAGGTGACGCTGGAAGACGCCGGACAAAGCGCGGAGCGTATCGCCGAGCTGATCGACGGCCTCGACGACCCGCAGCGCGAACTGCTGGACCGGCTGCTGGAGGGCTCCCCGTTGGGACGCACGCGCGATGCGGCTCCCGGTGCCCCCGCAGATCGGCCCGTGCCACAACTGATTGCGATCGGGCTGCTGCGACGTGTCGACGCCGACACGGTGATCCTGCCCCGCCATGTCGGTCAGGTGATGCGCGGCGAGAAACCCGGCCCGGTGCGGCTCGCCGCCCCCGACCCGGTGGTGTCCACCACGACGGCGGCCGATGCGGACGCGGCCGCCGCGGGCGCGATCATCGACCTGTTGCGCGAAATTGATCTGCTCATCCAATCACTCAGCGCCACACCGATTTCCGAGCTTCGCAGCGGCGGACTGGGTGTGCGGGAGGTGCGCCGGCTGACGAAGATCACCGGCGTTGAGGAAGCCCGGCTGGGTCTGATCCTGGAGTTGGCCGCTGCCGCGGGTCTGATCGCGAGTGGCCTGCCCGACCCGGCCCCGACCGCCGGCGACCCGCCGTTCTGGGCGCCAACGGTGGCCGCCGACCGTTTCACCGAGGCCCCGATCGCGGAACGCTGGCATCTGCTGGCCACCACCTGGCTGGAGTTGGCGGCCCGGCCGGCGCTCATCGGCAGTCGCGGACCGGACGCCAAACCCTATGCCGCACTGTCGGATTCGCTGTATTCGACGGCAGCGCCGCTGGATCGCCGCCTGCTGCTAAGCATGCTGGCCGAACTCCCGCCGGGCGCGGGCGTCGATAAAGACACTGCGTCGACGGCGTTGATCTGGCGACGGCCACGATGGGCCAAGCGACTGCAGCCCGGGCCGGTGTCGGACCTTCTCGACGAAGCCCAACTGCTCGGCCTGGTCGGCCGCGGCTCGCTGAGCACACCGGGCCGCGTCTTCATCGAGGGCGTCGACGAGGCCGCCGCGATCGCCGCGATGGCGCGCGCGCTGCCCGCCCCGATCGACCATTTCCTGGTACAGGCCGACCTGACCATCGTGGTGCCCGGCCCGCTGGAACGAGACCTGGCCGACGAACTATCGACGGTCGCCAACGTCGAGTCGGCCGGCACCGCGATGGTCTACCGGGTCAGCGAGCCGTCGATTCGTCATGCCCTCGACGTCGGCAAGACCGCCGACGAGTTGCACAGTCTGTTCCGCAAGCACTCGAAAACGCCTGTTCCGCAAGGCTTGACCTATTTGATTGACGACGTCGCACGTCGGCACGGCCAGCTGCGAATCGGCATGGCCACGTCGTTTGTGCGGTGTGAGGACCCGTTGCTGCTCGCGCAGGCTGCGGCCGCCGCCGAACAAATCGGGCTGCGGGTGCTGGCGCCGACCGTGGCGATCTCGCAGGCACCGATCAACGAGGTGCTCACGACGTTGCAGGACGCCGGATTCGCCCCGGCCGCGGAAGACTCGACCGGCACCATCGTCGACATCCGGGCCCGGGGGGCGCGGGTGCCCACCCCGCAGCGCTACCGCTCGCACCGGCCGATTTCGCAGCCCAGCAGCGAGACGCTGAGCGCGGTGGTCGCGGTGCTGAGAAAGGTGACCACCGCCCCGTTCGCTCACGTGCGCATCGACCCGGCGGTCGCCATGTCGCTGCTGCAGAAGGCCGCCCGGGAGAAGGACACCGTGCTGATCAGGTACGTCGACGCCGCGGGGGTGGCCACCCAGCGGGTGGTGTCGCCGATCACGGTGCGAGGCGGGCAGCTGGTCGCGTTCGATTCCGCGTCGAGCAGTGCCCGCGACTTCGCGATTCACCGCATCACCTCGGTGATGACCGCCGACGAAGACGAGTGGCACTGAGTTGTCGGCGCGACCGGGATAATGGCGCTTATGACTGACGGACCCCTGATCGTGCAGTCCGACAAGACAGTGCTGCTGGAAGTCGACCACGAGCTCGCCGGCGCGGCGCGTGCGGCCATCGCGCCATTCGCCGAGCTGGAGCGGGCACCCGAACACGTGCACACCTATCGGATCACCCCGCTGGCGCTGTGGAACGCCCGCGCCGCCGGCCACGACGCCGAGCAGGTCGTCGACGCGCTGGTGAGCTTCTCGCGCTACGCGGTCCCGCAACCGTTGCTGGTGGACATCGTCGACACGATGGCACGTTACGGCCGGCTGCAGCTGGTCAAGAGCCCGGTGCACGGTCTGACTTTGGTCAGTCTGGACCGCGCGGTGCTTGAAGAAGTGTTGCGGCACAAGAAGATCGCACCGATGCTGGGCGCTCGAATCGACGACGACACGGTGATCGTGCACCCGAGCGAACGCGGCCGGGTCAAGCAGATGCTGCTCAAGATCGGCTGGCCCGCCGAGGATCTCGCCGGTTACGTCAACGGCGAGGCGCACCCGATCGCGCTGAAGCAGGACGGCTGGCAGCTGCGCGACTACCAGGAGATGGCGGCCGACTCGTTCTGGGCCGGCGGCTCCGGCGTGGTCGTGCTGCCGTGTGGGGCGGGCAAGACGCTGGTCGGCGCGGCCGCGATGGCGAAGGCCAGCGCGACGACGCTGATCCTGGTCACCAACACCGTCGCGGGCCGGCAGTGGAAACGCGAACTGATCGCGCGAACGTCGTTGACCGAGGAGGAGATCGGCGAGTACTCCGGGGAGCGCAAGGAGATTCGTCCGGTCACCATCGCGACCTATCAGGTGATCACCCGCCGCACCAAGGGTGAATACCGCCACCTAGAGCTGTTCGACAGCCGCGACTGGGGCTTGATCGTCTACGACGAGGTGCACCTGCTGCCCGCGCCGGTGTTCCGGATGACCGCCGACCTGCAGTCCCGGCGGCGGCTCGGGCTCACCGCGACGCTGATCCGCGAGGACGGCCGCGAGGGCGACGTGTTCTCGCTGATCGGCCCGAAGCGCTACGACGCCCCGTGGAAGGACATCGAGGCACAGGGCTGGATCGCGCCGGCGGAGTGCATCGAGGTCCGTGTCACGATGACCGACAACGAGCGGATGATCTACGCGACCGCCGAGCCCGAGGAGCGCTACAAGCTCTGCTCGACGGCGCATTCCAAAATCGCTGTGGTCAAGTCGATTCTGGCCGAAACATCCCGGACGAGCCGACCCTGGTGATCGGCGCCTACCTCGATCAATTGGACGAGCTGGGCCAGGAGCTGGACGCCCCGGTGATCCAGGGCTCGACCAAGAACGCCGAGCGCGAGCGCTGTTCGACGCGTTCCGCCGCGGCGAGATGACGACGCTGGTCGTCTCCAAGGTGGCCAACTTCTCCATCGACCTACCGGAAGCGTCTGTCGCCGTGCAGGTTTCGGGGACGTTCGGGTCGCGGCAGGAAGAGGCGCAACGGCTGGGCCGGTTGCTGCGCCCCAAGGCCGATGGCGGCGGCGCGGTGTTCTACAGCGTGGTCGCTCGCGACAGCCTGGACGCGGAATACGCCGCGCACCGGCAGCGCTTCCTGGCCGAACAGGGCTACGGTTACGTGATCCGCGACGCCGACGACCTGCTTGGCCCCGCGATCTGACTAGAGCGACAGGATGGTCGCCGATGCAGTGCCGGGAGCGCCGTACACCTGCGCCAGGCCGACGCGCGGGTTGCCCGGCACCTGACGCTCTCCGGCCTCGCCGCGCAACTGGCGCACCAGTTCGTGCACCTGACGCAGACCGGACGCGCCGATCGGCTCGCCGTTGGCGATCAGGCCGCCGTCGGTGTTCACCGGCATCGAACCGTGAATCTCGGTGGCGCCGTCGGCCAGCAGCTTCTCCTGTTCGCCGTCGGCGCACAGCCCAGTCTCGGCCATGTGGATCACCTCGGCACCGGCGTCGGTGTCCTGCAGCTGCGCGACGTCGACATCCTCGGGCCCGATGCCTGCGGCCTCGTAGGCGGCCTTGGCCGCGTACACCGTCGGTGAGACGTCTTCGTCCAGCGGGGCGAACGTCGCGTGCACCTCGTACGCGCCGAACGTCCGGGTCCGAATTTCACTGGCACGCACATACACCGGCTTGTCGGTGTACTTGTGCGCGATGTCGGCCCGGCACATGATCACGGCGGCGGCACCCTCGTCGGGCGCGCAGAACATGTACTGCGTCAGCGGGTAGTTCAGCACGGTCGAGTTGAGGATCTGCTCCTCGGACATCGGCTTGCGGCGGAACGCATTCGGGTTGATCGCGCCGTTGCGGAAGTTCTTCGCGGCGACCTTGGCCAGGGTGGCCTGGGAGATGTTGTGGTCGTGGAGGTATTTGTTGGCCTTGATCCCGAAGAACTTGGTGGTGACGAACTGGCCGTTGTTGGCGTACCACTGCGGCAACGCCAGCTTGGCCGGGTCGTCGGTGAATGCGCCACGCGGATGCTTGTCCAGACCGATCGCGATGCCGATGTCGTACTTACCTAACCGAATGGTGTCGGCGGTCTGCTGAATCGCACTGGCAGCGGTCGCGCACGCGTTGAAGACGTTGGTGAACGTGATGCCGGTCAGCCCGACCAGACGAGTCACCGCATCCGGGTTGGACACCTCGTGGCTGCCGCCGAAACCGAACTGGATGTCCTTCCAGTCCACCCGCGCGTCGGCCAGAGCGGACTGGATGGCTTCGGCACCCATCTGCATCGCGGTCTTGTCGAACCTGCCGAACGGGTGCAGGCCCACACCGATGATGGCGACGTCACTGGACATCTCAGGCTCCTACCGGCTGGAAGGCGAACGTGACGATCTCGTTGCCGTCAGCGTCGGTGGCGAACGGGATCATAGTGAGCTCGACCTCTTGGCCGAATTGCAGCTTGGCCGGGTCGTTTTCGGTCAGCCGGCCCTCGACGCGGATCACGTCACCAAGTTGGACCAGGCCCACGCCGAACGGCACGAAGTCGTCTGCCGGTCGGTCCGGCGTAGGGCGCACCCGGCGGAAAGCCCTGCGTCGTCCAGGCGATCAGGGTCCCGCTGCGTGGCAATGTGACGTCGCTCATCGACGGATGGCTGCACCGCGGGCACAGATCCTGGGTCGGGAAGGTCGTCGCGCTGCAGTCGCCGCACCGGCTTCCGATCAGCTGAGGACTTTCATCGGGCCAGGTGGAGATGCTGGGGTCGATTGCCTTCTGCATCGAGGGATCCTCCGTCAGCCGCCGAACTGATAATGCGCTCACCGAACGGTACAACAGCATTCCGCAAAACCGGAAACCGCATTCTCATTTGTGCTCCTGACTGGGTCTTCTCCTCACTTCGAAGCCACTACCCGCCCGACGTCGCCCACGGCGTCGACCGTAGGTTCAACGGTGTGCTGGCGAGGCGGCAGCACGATGTGGCGACCAGAGGAGATGGCGATGACGGTCACGGTGACACTCGAGCTGAGGTTCAAGCCCGACGAGGTGGCCGCGGGGCGCGAGCTGATGGGCCGAACGCTGGCGGTCACCCGCGCCTTCGAGGGCAACGTTCGTACCTACACATTGATCGACGCGGACGACGAGGCGCACTGGCTGATCTACGAAATCTGGGAGAGCGTCGAGGCCGATGACGCGTACCGCGCCTTCCGCGCCGGCGAGGGCAAGGTGACGCAACTGCCTCCGCTGCTCGCCGCTCCGCCGGTGAAGACGCGCTATGTCGACAGCGACATCTAGCTCAGCGCCGGAATAACCTGCTGCTCAAACAATTCGATGCCGGAGCGGTCGTAGGCCGCCTCGGGGAAGTAGCAGATCACGTACTCGCAGCCGAGGTCGCGGAGCTTTTGCAGCCGCTCCATCACCTGCTCCGGAGTGCCGGTGGCCGAGTCGGGTCCGCTGGTGTTGCCGAGCATCGCGTCCGCCGCTGATTCCGGGACGTAGCCGGCCAGGCGGTCCCGAATCCGCTGCACGCGATCCTTGACGCCCTGTTCGGTCGAGTCGAGGATCGCGTTGACGTTGACCGACCGGACGATCGCTTCGAAGTCGGTGCCCACGTCGCGGCAGTGGCCGGCCAGCACCTCCGACTTGTGCGTGAAGGCGGCCGGCTCGCCGGTGAAGTTCGTGTATTGCGCGTACTTCGCGGCGATGCGCAGTGTCTTCTGCTCCCCACCACCGGCGATCCACAGCGGAATTCCGTTGTCCTGCAAAGGTTTTGGCTGAACAATCGCACCGTCGACCTGATAGTGCTTGCCGTCGAAGCTGACCTTCCCGTCCCGCCAGGCGTCGCGCATGATCTGGACACCTTCGTCGAGCCGTCCCAGCCGCACGCCGGCCGACGGAAAGCCGTACCCGTAGGCGCGCCATTCGTGTTCGTACCAACCGCCGCCGATGCCCATCTGCACCCGGCCACCCGAGATGATGTCCGCCGTCGCAGCGACTTTGGCGAGGTAGGCGGGATTGCGGTAACTCATCGCCGTACACATTTGACCGAGCTTGACCCGCGACGTGGTCGCCGCGTAGGCCGACATCAACGACCAGGCCTCGTGGGTCGCTTCACCGGTCGGCATCGGCACGGTGTGGAAGTGGTCGTACACCCACACCGAGTCCCAGGCGCTGTCGTCGGCGTAGGCGGCCAGATCGCGCATCACCGCCCAATGCTTCTCGACCTCGACGCCGACCAGATCCAATCGCCAACCCTGGGGAATGAAGAAACCAAAGCGCATGGCTAGCGACTCTAGCTGTCGGCGGCGCCAGCCGTAATGGGCGGACCGATCACTCGGCGACTGAATTGAGAACCTCTCCCATTCTCACTTTACGGCCGGGAGGGGGGCTTGCGGCAAGGCCCCATACCTGCTGCACAATCGGCTCACCATGCATAACGACGGACGAACTTATGCCGTGGCGAAAGCCGCTCTCGCCCAACCCAATCTGCTAGTAACGGGCCACGAGCATGAGTGAAATACTTGACGAGGGGCCGTTCTTTCACGGCACAAAGGCAGAGCTGCGACCCGGTGACCTGCTGACGGCCGGGTTCAGCTCAAACTACCGTCCCGAGATCGTGATGAACCACATCTACTTCACCGCGCTGCGCGACGGAGCTGGACTCGCGGCCGAGGTTGCAGCGTTGGACGGGTCGACACCACACGTCTACGAAGTCGAGCCCACTGGGCCGTTCGAGAACGACCCGAACGTCACCGACAAGAAGTTTCCGGGCAACCCCACCCGGTCGTTTCGAAGCAAAGCGCCCCTTCGCGTGGTGCGCGAAGTTCACGATTGGACGCGGCTGACACCGGAGTCGTTGCAGATGTGGAGGGAGCGGCTTGCCTCGATCCGCGCCGCCGAACGAGGCGAGATCATCAACTGACAAGGAGTTGAGCCGTCGTTTGACACAATGGGGCAGCGAACCACAGCTGCCTGCCACGAGAGGAACGATCCACGATGGAGCTTGCCGGTGTCGGGGTGTGGAGCAGTCAACTGCGCTATGGCGAGCCGGCGGAATCCGCCGACGCGGCAGCAGAATTGGACGAGCTGGGATTCAAGGCCCTGTGGATACCCGACGTCGGAGGGCACGTCTTCGACGCGGTGGGCAACCTGCTGTCCGCGACCAAGCAGACGACGATCGCCACCGGGATACTGAATCTCTGGATGCACACACCAGGTGACGTCGCGGCGAACTTCGCCACCTTGACCGCTGAACACGGTGATCGCTTCCTGCTCGGTATCGGGGTCAGTCACGCCCCGCTGATCGATGCCGGCAACCCCGGGCGCTACCGCAAGCCGCTGGCGGCGACGGCGTCGTTCCTGGACGAACTGGACGCGACGCCGCAGCCGGTTCCGGTGCAGCGGAGGGTGCTGGCCGCGCTCGGCCCGAAGATGCTGGAGCTCTCCGCGCGGCGAGGGGCCGGTGCGCATCCGTATCTGGTCACGCCCGAGCACACGGCCACCGCCCGCGGAGTGCTGGGCGATGGGCCGCTGCTGCTGCCAGAGCAGACGGTGATCCTCACCGACAGCGCCGACGACGCGCGTGCCGTCGGAACCGATTGGCTGCGTTCGTATTTGGCGCTGCCGAACTACGCCAACAACCTTTTGCGTTCCGGCTTCTCCGAGGACGACGTCAGCCAGGTCAGCGACCGGCTGTTCAACGCGATCATCGCCTGGGGTGACGAGGACGCCGTCTTGCGCAGGGTTTCCGAGCATCGTTCGGCCGGGGCCGACCACGTCTGCATCCAGGTGCTGTTCGAGCGATCCCACGGCGTACCCGCGCGAACAGTGGCGGCGAATCGCCGCGGCGCTCAAGTAACGACTTACGCTGACGCATGGCGTTCAAGCAGACCCTGTTCCGGTTGATGTACCGGTTCGGGTTCACCCCGTGGGACGGTCACCCGATCGCGCGAAACCTGCAGACTCTGGTGGACGAGCTCCCGGCGGGCAGGGCACTCGATCTCGGCTGCGGAACGGGCGACACCGCCATCTACCTTGCCCAGCACGGGTGGCACGTCACGGGTGTGGATTACCTGGACCAACCGCTCGACGCGGCCAGGGCCAAAGCGGCCGCCAGCCGGGCGAACGTCGACTTCGTCAAAGCTGACGTCACAAAGCTCAGCCACGCGGGCGTCGGCTCGGACTTCGGGCTCATCGTCGACAACGGCTGCCTGCACAACCTGGGCGACGCCGACCGCGACGCCTACGTCCGCGAGGTCAGCACCGTGGCTGCACCCCAGGCGCGACTGCTGATCGTCGCATTCCTGCCCGGCGGCCGATTCGGCGTTCGCGGCGTGCAGCCCGCCGAGATGCAGCGACGATTCGCCACCGGGTGGGCGCTGCGGTCGACGGGAAGTGAGCGCCAACTCGACGAAGAGCAGACCCCCGCGAAGTACTACCTCTACGAACGCGAAAGCCCCTGAAACCGCAACGGCTCCAGGGGCTTTCGCGTGTCGTGATTTAGGTCAGCGAGGCCGGCGGCAGGAAGCGGTCGCCGTAGCGGGCGGCCAGCTCCTTGGCCCGCGCGACAAAGGCGTCCTTGCCGACACCGTGCGCACCGGAGTACCCGACGATGAACTGCGCGCTGCCACCGGTGTACGGCGGGAAGCCGATGCCCATGATCGAGCCGATGTTGGCGTCGGCGGTCGACGTGAGAACGCCTTCGTCCAAGCACTTCTGGGTCTCGAGGGCCTCGGCGAACAGCATCCGGTCGATCATGTCCTGCAGCGGCAGGTCGGTCGAGCCGGACTTGAACGTCTCGCGCAAGCCCGGCCACAACCGGGTGCGCTTGCCGTCGACGTATTCGTAGAAGCCGGCGCCCTTGAGGCGGCTGGGCCGCTCGAGTGAGATCATCTTCTCGACGACGGCCTCGGCCGGGTGCGGCTCGTACGTGCCGCCGGCATCTTCGACGCCCTTGCGGCTCGCGGTCGCGATCTTGTGCATCAGCTCCAGGTTGAGCTCGTCGGACAGCTGCAGCGGTGGCGCCGGGTAACCGGCCTGCGAACCGGCGTGCTCGACGCTGGCCGGCTCGACGCCCTCGCCCAGCATCGCCAGCGCCTCGTTCACGAAGGTGCCGATGACGCGGCTGGTGAAAAAGCCGCGGCTGTCGTTGACGACGATCGGGGTCTTGCCGATGGCCAGCGTGTAGTCGAACACCCGCGCCAGCGCTTCGTCAGAAGTCTTCTCGCCCTTGATGATTTCGACCAGCGGCATCTTGTCGACCGGCGAGAAGAAGTGGATCCCGATGAAGTCCTCCTGGCGCTTCACGCCGGTCGCCAGACCGGTGATCGGCAGCGTCGAGGTGTTCGACCCCAGCAGCGCGTTGGGCTCGACGATGTCCTCGATCTCCTGGAACACCTTGTGCTTGAGGTCCTGGTTCTCGAAGACGGCCTCGACCACGAAGTCGACGCCCTTCAATGTCGGCGGGTCAGCGGCCGGCGTGATGCGGTCCAGCAGCGCCTTGGACTTCTCTTCGGTGGTCTTGCCCCGCTGAAGTGCCTTGGCCTCAAGCTTTTCCGAGTAGCCCTTGCCCTTCTCGGCGGCCTCGATGCTGACGTCCTTGAGCACCACCTCGTAGCCGGCCTTGGCCGAAACGTACGCGATGCCGGCGCCCATCATGCCCGCGCCCAGCACGCCGATCTTGTTGATCTTGACCGGCTCGATGCCGTCGGGCCGCGACCCGCCGCCGTTGATGTGCTGCAGGTCCAGGAAGAACGCCTGGATCATGTTCTTGGCGACCTGGCCGGTGACCAGCTGGGTGAAGTAGCGGCTCTCGATGCGGCTGGCGGTGTCGAAGTCCACCTGCGCGCCCTCGACGGCCGCGTCCAGGATGGCCCGCGGCGCCGGCATCGGCGCGCCCTTGAGCTGCTTCTTCAGCAGCGCCGGGAACGACGGCAGGATGCCGGCCAGCGCGGGGCTGGACGGGGTGCCGCCGGGCATCTTGTAGCCCTTCTTGTCCCACGGCTGCTGTGCGAGTCGGGGTTGGCCTTGATCCACGCCTTGGCGGCGGGCACCAATTCCTCGACCGAGCCGACGATCTCGTCGACCAGGCCGATCTCCTTGGCCTTGTCGGGCTTGAACCGGGTGCCCTGGGTCAGGATGTCCATGAAGGCGTTCTGGATGCCGAACATCCGCACGGTGCGGGTGACGCCGCCGCCGCCGGGCAGCAGGCCCAGCGTGACCTCGGGCAGGCCGACGACCAGGCCCTTGACGTCGGCGGCGATGCGGTGGTGACAGGCCAGCGCGATCTCCAGCCCGCCGCCGAGCGCGGCGCCGTTGATGGCGGCCACGACCGGCTTGCCCAGGGTCTCCAGCGTGCGCAGGTCGCGCTTGACCGACTCGACCATGTCGAAGGCCTCGCCGGCGTTCTCCGGGCCGAGCTTGATCATGCCCTTGAGGTCGCCACCGGCGAAGAAGGTCTTCTTCGCGCTGGTGATCACCACGCCGGTGACCGAATCCTTCTCGGCGACAAGGCGTTCGACCGCGTTGTGCATCGACTCGCTGTAGTGCTCGTTCATCACGTTGGCCGACCCGGTCGGGTCGTCCAGCGTCAGGGTGACGATGCCGTCGGCATCCTTGTCCCACTGAATGGTGTTCTCTGCCATGGTCTTAAACCCTCTCGATGATGGTGGCGACACCCATGCCGCCGCCGATGCACAGCGTGACCAGCGCGCGCTGCGCGTTGCGGCGCTCCAGCTCGTCGACCATGGTTCCGGTGATCATGGCGCCGGTGGCGCCCAGCGGGTGGCCCATCGCGATGGCGCCGCCGTTGACGTTGAGCTTCTCGTCCGGGATGTGCAGGTCCTTCTGGAACTTCAGCACGACCGAGGCGAAGGCCTCGTTCAGCTCGAACAGGTCGATGTCGTCGACCGTCAGGCCGGCCCGGTCCAGCACCTTCTGGGTGGCCGGGGTAGGGCCGGTGAGCATGATGACCGGGTCCGCACCGCTGGTGGCGGTAGCCACGATGCGGGCCCGCGGGGTCAAATTGGCCGCGGCTGCCACCTTTTCGCTGCCCACCAGCACCAGCGCGGCGCCGTCGACGATGCCCGAGCTGTTACCGCCGGTGTGAACGTGGTCGATCTTCTCGACGGCGTGGTACTTGGTCAGCGCGACGTCGTCGAAGCCGCCCATCTCGCCGATGCCGTCGAACGCGGTCTTCAGCTTGCCCAGGCCTTCCAGCGTGGTGTCGGGGCGCATGTGCTCGTCGTGGTCGAGGATGGTCAGCCCGTTCTGGTCGCGAACCGGGACAACCGATTTCGCGAAGTAGCCGCCCGACCACGCCGCGGCCGCCTTCTCCTGCGAGCGCAGCGCGTAACGGTCGACGTCCTCACGGGAGAAGCCCTCGATGGTGGCGATCAGGTCGGCGCCGATGCCCTGCGGGACGAAGCCGATCGAGTAGTTGGTCTCGGGGTCGGTCGCCCAGGCGCCGCCGTCGGAGCCCATCGGAACCCGGCTCATCGACTCGACGCCGCCGGCCAGCACCAGGTCGTCCCAGCCGGAGCGGACCTTCTGCGCGGCGGTGTTGACGGCTTCCAGGCCGGAGGCGCAGAACCGGTTGAGCTGCACGCCACCGGTGGTCTCGGGCAGCCCGGCGGCCAACACCGCGGTGCGGGCGATGTCGCCGCCCTGATCACCGACCGGCGAGACCACACCCAGGATCATGTCGCTGATCAGGGTCTCGTCCAGGTCGGGGAAGCGGCGGCGCAGCTCGTCGACCAGCCCGACGACCAGGTTCAGCGGCTTGACCTCGTTCAGCGCGCCCTTGCGCTGCTTGCCGCGCGGCGTGCGGATGGCCTCGTAAATGAAGGCTTCTTCGGACATGACTGATTCCTCTTCAACAATGTTTGGGTTTGGGGTCCGTCGTTGGCGACGCTAGTCCTCTGTTGGCCACCCTAACAAAGATCCCGGCCAACCTGTTGGTTGGGAGGTCCGCTTCCTGCCGAACGTGAGGCGGGCCGCACGATCGTGGCCCAGCGTGAGGCTGGCCGCACGATGGGCGCCGGCACGGCCGCATAGGCTCGTCACCCATGACGGTGTCGCGACTGCAGCCGTATGCAACCACGGTGTTCGCCGAGATGTCGGCGCTGGCCGCGCGCGTCGGCGCGGTCAACCTCGGGCAGGGTTTTCCCGACGAGGACGGCCCGCCGGCCATGCTGCAAGCCGCTCAGGACGCCATCGCCGACGGCGTCAACCAGTACCCGCCGGGCGTCGGCATCCCCGCCCTGCGCGAGGCGGTCGCCGCCCAGCGCAAGCGGAAGTACGACGTCGACTACGACCCCGCGACCGAAGTCCTGGTGACCGTCGGCGCCACCGAGGCGATCGCCGCGGCCGTGTTCGGTCTGGTCGAGTCCGGCTCCGAGGTGATCCTGATCCAGCCGTTCTACGACTCCTACTCACCGGTGGTGGCGATGGCCGGCAGCACGCGGGTCGTGGTGCCGCTGGTGCCCGACGGCCACGACTTCGCCCTCGACGTCGACGCACTGCGCCGCGCGATCACACCGCGCACCCGGGCGCTGATGCTCAACTCCCCGCACAACCCGACCGGGACCGTGCTGAGCGCGACCGAACTCGCGGCCATCGCCGAGGTCGCGATCGCGGCGGACCTACTGGTCATCGCCGACGAGGTTTACGAGCATCTGGTGTACAGCAACCCCGCCGGCCGGCGGCACTTACCGCTGGCCGCCCTCGACGGGATGGCCGAGCGCACCATCACGATCTCCAGCGCCGCGAAGATGTTCAACTGCACCGGCTGGAAAATCGGGTGGGCATGCGGGCCGGCCGAACTCATCCAGGGTGTGCGGGCGGCCAAGCAGTACCTGAGCTACGTCGGGGGCGCGCCGTTCCAGCCTGCGGTGGCCGACGCCCTCAACACCGAGGACGCATGGGTCGAGGACCTGCGAAACACGTTGCAGGGCAGACGCGATCGGCTCGCACGCGGCCTGACCGAGATCGGCTTCGACGTCCTGCACAGTGGAGGCACCTACTTTTTGTGCGCCGACCCGCGTCCGCTCGGCTATGACGACAGCACCGCGTTCTGCGCGGCGCTACCCGAGAAGGTCGGGGTGGCCGCGATCCCGATGACGGCGTTCTGCGATCCCGCCGCCGACGACTGGGCGACGTGGAACCACTTGGTGCGCTTCACATTCTGCAAACGCGACGACACGCTCGACGAGGCGATCAGCCGACTTCGGCGAGTGCGGGAGGGAGGGGCTATGTGGAGCGGTCGGAGCTTGAAAGCCATGACCTTGCGCCGCAGCCCTTCGGTTGCGGCGTAGAGGATTTTCTTGCGTGCCCGGTTGACCAGGAACTCCGGTATCGGCGCCGACGGCTCGAGGGTGATCTCGAAGCGCACCCGCGTCCTCTCCTCGGTTTCGCGCTGCATCGTGTACTCGGCATGCTGGGCGTGCTGCTGCAACGTCTTGTGAGCGTCCCACACCACCCAGTCCGGCCCCCAGTGGTACTCGAGCACCTCGGTGTCGACGATGCCGGAAACCTTGATCGTGACCCTCACATGGTGGGGACGGCCGTTGGGATAGCAGTCGATGATTTCGGCCCGCTTGTGCACCGACGACCAGGTAGGCACCGAGCCGACGTCGGCCAGCGCCTCCAGAATCACGTCCGGCGGCGCATCGATCACTACCTCACGCGATGCTTGTACGGCCACTACGAGCAAACTAGCAACGCAACCGCATTCGCGGAGCTTACTGTTGGGAAATGCAGCAACTCAGTTGGACCGACGATATGTTGCTGCGAGCCGAAAATCCCGCAACACCACTCCAAATCCAGCTGCTGTTGATCTACGACCCGTCGACCGCACCCGGCGGAAAAGTGACCTTCAAGGGGATCCTCGAGGAGCTCGACGCTCGGCTGCATCTCGCGAACGTCTTCCGGCGGCGCCTCGCCGAAACACCGGTCGGGCTCGACCGCCCATATTGGGTGGACGACCCGAATTTCGACCTCGAGTACCACGTCCGACACATCGGGTTGCCCCACCCGGGAGACTGGCGACAGCTGTGCATCCAGGTCGCTCGACTGCACGGCCGGCAGATCGACCTGCGCCGCCCGCCGTGGGAGATCACCGTCATCGAGGGTCTCAACGCGATCCCCGGCGTGCCGAAGGGCTCGTTCGCCATGGCATTGAAACTGCACCACTGCGCGGTCGACGGGATGGCCAGCGTGCAGATGATCGCGGCGCTGCACGACCTGGCCCCGGACAGCCCACGTCCCGCGCCACCCGACCCGCCGTGGCAGCCAGCCCCGCTGCCCACCACAGCGGAGCTGTTGTCGCGCACGGCAATCAAAGCGATGTTGTACCCCCTGCGAGCGGGCGCGCTGCTGGCGTCGCACGCCCCCAAGGCCGCACTCGGTCTGGCCGGGCTGCCGGTAAAGCTGATCAGCGGCGTGTCCAAGATTCCCGAACTCAGCGCACCGTCGTTTCCGCCCAAGACGCGTTTCAACCAAACCGTCTCGCCGCACCGGGTTTTCGAGGCCCGGTTCCACGACCTCGACGATTTCAAGCGAATCAAGGCCCGGGTGCCGGGCGCGACGGTCAACGATGTGGCGCTCGCCTACGTCGGCGGCGCTCTTCGTCACTACCTGGACGGCCACAGCGAACTCCCCGACGAGTCGCTGGTGGCCGCCTGCCCGATGTCGCTGCGTGACGCCGACGATGCCACCCAGGGCAACGCGCTGTTCGGGCGGTTGCAATCGCTCGGCACCGACATCGCCGATCCACTGGTCCGGCTCGCCACGATCGCCGAGTCAACCGCCGGCAGCCGGTCGGGGCCGGATCGGTCGGCCCAGAACCAAATCATCGAGCTGATCGGCACGGTGCCAACCGCGCTGCTCGGGGTGGCGGCGAAAGCGGCGAGCGTACTTCCGTTGTCGGGACCGAACGTCGCCAACACCACCGTGACCAACGTGCCCGGCCCACCCGTGCCGCTGTATTTCTGCCGGGCGAAACTCCTGCGCGCGGCCGGTCTCGGACCGCTGATCGGCGGGATGAACCTCATCCACGTGGTCGCGAGCTACAACGGCACGCTGTCGATCAGCGCCACCGCGGACCGTGACGCACTTCCCGACCCGGGGAACTACGCCGATTGCATGGAGCGTGCTTTTCAGGAGTTGCTCTTGATCGCGAAGTGAGAGCGAGTGACGGGATTCGAACCCGTGTGTACGGCTTTGCAGGCCGCTGCCTAGCCGCTCAGCCACACCCGCATGAGGACATACCGTGCCAGCGCGGCCCGGTCGCGGGCCACCGTTTGGCTCGGCGCGATGCTATGTCGGCTGTGGTGAGCCGAAACTCGACATCACCTGATCGCGCAGGCCCGTGGTCGCGGCGTCGAGCACGATCTCGCTGGCCCGGCGGACGACGAAGGCGGGCACCGGGCCGGCCGGCTCGACGGTGATGTCGAATCGCACCCGGGTCCGGTCCACCCCGACCGGCTGAAGGTTGTATTCGACGTGCTGCCCACGCTGCTGGAAGGTGTCGCTGGCGTCCCACACCACCCAGTCCGGGCCCCAGTGATATTCCAGGATCTCGTTATCGACCAGTCCGAAGATCTTGATGGTCGCCTTCACGTGATGCGGCCGGCCGTCGGAGTACCAGTCCAGCACCTGAATCCGCTTGTGCACCGGCGACCACGAAGACAGCGACCCGACGTCGGCCAACGCCTCCAGGATCACCCCCGGCGGCGCGTCGATGACGATCTCTCGCGATGCTTGTACAGCCACTAACGACCAAGCTAGCAAAACCCGCCGCGGTAAAGGGGTTGATTATCAGGCGCTTGCCTACCAGTCGATTTCGTCGAGCGCAGTGGTGGTCTGCGGTATCGGCCCGACCGCCGCGGATGATGTGCGGGAGAACCGAGGTGCGGGCGCGGCCTGGTCGGCGCCGTGCGCGTTGACCAGCGTCGCGCGGGCGGCCAGATGCGGATCTACGGCGGCCTCGCTCCAGGTCAGCACCGGCGTCACGCAGGCGTCGGTGCCGTCGAAGATCGCCGCCCACTCGTCGCGGGTCTTGCCGGCGAACCGCTTGGTGAAGACGTCGAACATCGTTGCGAATTGCCCGATTTCGAACTGCCCGGGCACGTCGTCGGGCGTCAGCTCCAGGCCGGCCAGCAGCGCGGCGAAGAATTGCGGCTCGATCGCGCCGACCGCCACGTACTTGCCATCGGAGGTCTCATAGCAGCGATAGAACGGCGCGCCGCCGTCGAGCAGGAACGACTCACGCTCGTCGCGCATCGCGCCGGTCGCCTTCATCGTCCACATCATCTGCGCGAGGATGCTGACCCCGTCGACCATCGCCGCGTCGATCACCTGCCCCTGACCCGACCGCTCACGCTCGTAGAGGGCGGAGACGATGCCCAGCAGAACGAACATCGAGCCGCCACCGAAGTCGGCGACCAGGTTGAGCGGCGGCATCGGTGGGCGGTCGCGATAACCCAGCGCCGACAGCGCCCCGGTCTGCGACAAATAGTTGATGTCGTGGCCGGCGGTGCCGGCCCGCGGCCCATCCTGGCCCCAGCCGGTGATCCGGGCGAAGATCAGCCGCGGGTTGACCGCCGCGCAGTCGTCCGGGCCGATGCCGAGCCGTTCGCAGGTGCCCGGCCGGAAGCAGTCCAGCAGCACGTCGGCCTTGGCGGCCAGCTCCAGCAGCTGCTGCGGATTGGCTTTGACGTCCAGGTCTACGATCCGCTTGCCGCGGTGCAGCAGGTCGACGTTCTCGGCGGGCAGGACCAGTCCGCCGGGGCGACGGACCCGCACCACGTCGGCGCCCAGGTCGGCGAGGATCATCGCCGCGTGTGGACCGGGGCCGATGCCGCCGAGTTCGATCACTCGGACCCCGTCCAGGGGACCACGGGTGGTCAATGCAGTTACTTCCCTTTCTTCACCTTCAGCACCTGATCGCGCAGGCCCTTGGTGCCGGTGTCGACCGTTCCTTTGATGGCCCGCTTGATCACGAATCCGGGCAGCGGCACCACCGGGTCGACGCTGATTTCGAAGACCACCTTGGTCTTGTCGCCGTCGGGCGTCAACGTGTACGACGCGTCCTGCGAGCGCTGCTGGCCGGAACTGACCAGCGTCCAGCTGACCTTGTTCTCACCCCAGGTGTAGGCGACCACTTGTTCGTCGGTGATGCCCGCGGCCTTCACCTTCATCTTCACTTTCAGCGGCCGACCGTTCTTGTCCTTGTCGAGAACCTCGGCGCTCTGATGCGGTGGCGACCAGTCGGTGACGGAGTCCATATCGCCGATCACATCGAGGATTTCCTCCGGAGACGCCTCGATGACCACTTCGCGGGTTTCTTTGATTGCCATGCCCGGACGATAGCGAGGCGCGCCGCGCGAAGGGCGGTTTCGACGGCACACGCGTAGCGTCGACGCCGTGACCGCTGCTGCCTCGGATCCGTCCTACACCGTCGGCGACTACCTACTGGACCGCCTGGCAGAACTCGGCGTCACCGAGGTGTTTGGAGTGCCCGGCGACTACAACCTGGAGTTCCTCGACCACATCGTCGATCATCCGAAGCTCCGCTGGGTCGGCAACGCCAACGAGCTCAACGCCGGCTACGCCGCCGACGGATACGGCCGCCTGCGTGGAATGTCGGCCGTAGTAACCACATTCGGCGTCGGCGAGCTTTCAGCGGCCAACGCCATCGCGGGCAGCTACGCCGAACACGTGCCGGTGGTACACATCGTCGGCGGCCCGACGAAGGACGCCCAGGGCACCCGCCGGGCGCTGCATCACTCGTTGGGTGACGGCGACTTCGAGCACTTTCTACGCGTAAGTCGGGAAATCACCTGCGCGCAAGCCAATCTCATGCCGGCCACCGCCACCCGGGAGATCGACCGGGTGCTGTGCGAGGTTCGTGAGCAACGCCGCCCGGGCTATCTGCTGCTGTCCACCGACGTGGCCCGTTTCGAGACGGAGCCGCCCGGTGCGCCGCTGCCGCGCTATACCGGCGGCACCAGTCCGCGGGCCTTGGCGTTATTCACCGAAGCCGCAAGCACTCTCATCGGAGACCATCAGCTGACAGTGCTGGCCGACCTGCTGGTCCACCGACTGAACACCGTCGACAATCTCGAGGCGCTGCTGGCCGCCGACGTCGTTCCGCACGCCACGCTGATGTGGGGCAAGAGCCTGGTCGACGAGAGCGCACCGGAGTTCCTCGGCATCTACGCCGGATCGGCCAGCGCCGAATCGGTGCGGGCGGCAATCGAAGAGGCACCGGTACTGGTGACCGCCGGCGTGGTGTTCACCGACATGGTCAGCGGTTTCTTCAGTCAGCGCATCGACCCGGCCCGGACCATCGACGTCGGGCCGCAGCAGTGCACGGTCGGCAACCACGTGTTCGCGCCACTGGAAATGGGCGCGGCACTCGAAGCGCTCACCGAAATCCTCACCGAGCGCGGGGTGCGCTCCCCCGCCGTGAAGTCGAACTCCGACGCTGCACCGCAGACCGCGCCGGAACGCGACGAGCCGCTGAACCAGAAGATGTTGTGGGACAGGTTCTGTGAGGCGCTTACTCCCGGCAATATCGTGCTAGCCGATCAGGGCACCTCGTTCTACGGGATGGCGACCCACCGGCTCCCGCGGGGTGTCACGTTCATCGGCCAACCACTCTGGGGCTCAATCGGATACACATTGCCGGCCACCCTCGGTGCGGGTCTGGCGGAGCGCGATCGGCGGCCGGTGTTGCTGATCGGAGACGGCGCCGCGCAGTTGACCGTTCAAGAGTTGGGCAATTTCTCCCGCGAGAGTCTGTCGCCGGTCGTGGTAGTGGTCAACAACGACGGCTACACGATCGAGCGGATGATTCACGGAAAGACGGCTCCCTACAACGACATTGCGCGATGGAGTTGGGCCGACATTCCCACGGCGCTGGGCGTCACCAACCACTTGACGTTTCGCGCCGTGAACTACGGCGAACTCGACGACGCCTTTCGCGCGGCGGCGGAGCATCAGGACCGGATGGTGCTCATCGAAGCGGTGGTGCCACGCCTCGACGTCCCCGAGCTTCTGAACGGTCTGGTGACCGACCTGGGCTGATCAGCCGCGGTGCTCCCCGTTCGGTGGGACCAGCAGCTTGCGCAGGGTGCGACGGCAGCGGCCGCACTCGGCGCCGGCACCGCACGCCGCCGCAATTTGATTGGTGGTGCACGCTCCGCCGGCAATCGCCTCCGCCACCACCTGACTGGTGATGCCGTTACACAGGCAGACGAACATCGAGCGACTCGCTCACTCGTCGATTCGCATCATGTCGAAGAATGTGCCGACGAACACCGGCGGATATGCGCCGCGGCCCGCTCCGTCGATCCACGGTGCCGCGCTGTCGGGATGGTCGATCCAGCGCCGCGCCTGGTCCGCATCGTCGAGTTCCTGCATGATCATCACTTCGTGGCTGTCGTCGAAGGCCTGGAATAATCGGGTCTCCCGGATCCCCGCGGCCTCGAATCGTGGTAGCGCGCGCCCGATCTCGTGAGTCAGCACCGAGACATTGTCGACCGACGAAATCGCCACGACCACCACGCCCGGCGCGGATTGGGCCGAACGCGCGCCCGACCCGAACCGTTCGACGATCTCACCCGCGAAGACGGCCGGGATGTCGTCGACGCCGACCGCGTCGAACCAATCGAAGAACACCCGCGAGCGCAGCAACTCCACGATCGGCTCACGGCTGCGCACGCCGATGGTGACCAGGACGCGACCGTGGTCACGCGTCGAGGTGTACAGCAGCACATGGTGTGCGCCGATGTCCGCGAGCGCCGATCTGCGCCGGGTGAGCAACGGCCAGACCTGCTCGGGATCCGGCACGCGATAGTCCGACGCGATCACCAGCGAATGCGAAAGAGAGTCCACCGCGCTCACCGTAGTTGGTCCTTCATCACCTTCCCAGTGGCGTTCAACGGCAGGCTCTCGAGAAACTCAAGGTGTCGCGGCGCCTTGAACCCGGCCATTCGCTTGCGGCACCACGCCATCAAATCCTCCTCCGACACAGTGCCCTTGAGATGATGAGGTGGTACCACGAAAGCCTTTCCTACCTGGCCGAGCCGCTCGTCGGGCACGCCGATCACCGCAACCTGAGCAACCGCCGGATGCTCCAGCATGAAGCCCTCGATCTCGGCCGGGTACGCATTGAACCCACCGACGATGAACATGTCCTTTTTACGCCCGTCGATCTTCAACCGGCCGGACTTGTCGAATGCGCCCAGATCTCCGGTGTGCAGCCAACCCTCGCCGTCGATGGCCTGGGCGGTGGCTTCGGGATCGTCGAGATAGCCCTGCATGACGCCGTAGCCGCGCACCAGCACTTCGCCGTCGTCGCCGACGCGCACCTCGACGTCTTCACAGGGCAGGCCCGCGGTGGTCGCGACGTCGGAGAACGAGTCACCCGGCCGCGACAGCGTCACGTTGCCCGCTTCGGTGAGGCCGTAGCCCGTCATCAACGTCTTGAACGGCAGTTCGTCGTGAATGCGCCGAACCAGCTCGACCGGGATGTCGGCGGCCCCGGTCACGCCGGCCCGCAGCGAGGACAGCTTGGCCTTGTCGTCGACGCTCAGCAACGAGTAATACATCGTCGGCGGTCCCGGCAGCATTGAGATACGCTCGCGCTCAATAAGATTGACAACGGTATCGATGTCGAACACCGCAAGCGGCAGCATGGTCGCGCCACGGAGGAACGACGCGATCAGACCCGCTTTCAACCCGAAGGTGTGAAAGTAGGGGTTGATCATCAGGTAGCGGTCGCCCTCGCGCAGGTCCGCGAGCGTCGCCCACTCCTCGTACATCCGCAGGGTCTGGCGATGGTTCATCATCGCGCCCTTCGGGCGACCCGTCGTGCCCGAGGTGAAGATGATGTCGGACACGTCTGCGCCGTCGACCTGGCGCTCGAAAGGCGAACCACTGGAGAGGAAGTCGGATGTCAGGTCGATGACCGGAACGCCGGCCGGCGCCGTGTAGTCCTGGTCGAGAAATCCCTTCTGCACCAGAACGGCTTTAGCCTGACTGCGGGTGATGATGTCGCCGGCTTCGTCGGGCTTGAAGCGCGTGTTCACCGGCACCAGCACGCCACCGGCTGTCAGCACTCCGAACGCGGCGACGATCCAATCCGCCGAGTTCGGCGCCCAGACGGCGACCCGGTCGCCCCTGTCGACTCCGAAATCGGCGAAAGCACCTGCGGCGCAACGAATCCGATCGACAACCTCACGGAAGCTCAAGCGCAGCGGACCGTCGACAATCGCTTCCGCGTCGCCGAACCGGTCCGCCGCGCTCGCGACCATCTCAGGGATGGTCCGCCAAGGCGGCATAGCCGGCTGGGTCAGACCGTGACGAGTCGACCGAGGTTGCCGCCCATGATCTTTGCCTGGTCGTCAGCCGAAAGGTGCGACAGCGCCTCGATGTAATAGGTCGGCTCCGCCAGCCCCTCTGGATGCGGCCAGTCGGAGCCGTACAGCACCTGGTCCACGCCGACGAGGTTGACCAGGTCGTCGATGCCGTCCTCGAAGAACGGGCTGACGTGGATCCGGTTCTTGACCATTTCGACGGGGTCACTCGGGAATGCTTCGGGCGCCTTGCGGAACACCTCGGCCAGGCCGTCGAGCAGCGGGGTCATCCACTTCGAGCCGGCCTCGACGATCGCGACCTTCAGCTTCGGGTGGCGGTACAGCGCGCCGTGGATGACCCACGAGCCGACCGAGTCCTGAATCGGCCGCCATTCGTTGAGGATGCCCATCGCGTTGGTTTGGAAAGGCAGCATCTCCTGGTCGGCACCGTCCCACTCGGAGGTGTACCGGGAGTAGCCGCTGTCGCTGGAATGCATGCCGACCAGCACATCGTGCTCGACGACCCGCTCCCAGAACGGGTCGAACTCGGGCACCGCGAAGGACCGCGGGCCGCGGAAGCCGGGAACCGGCGCCGGGCGGACGAGGATGCAACGAGCGCCACGCTTGACCGCCCACTCCAGCTCCTCGATCGCCTTCTCGACGATGGGCAGGGTGATGACCGGTGTGGTGAAGATCCGGTTCTGGTAGTTGAAGCCCCAGACCTCGTCAAGCCATTCGTTCAGTGCGTGCACCAGAACGTGGATAGCGAGCGGGTCGTCACGCAACCGCTCCTCCAGGAGGCTGGCCAGGGTCGGGAACATCAGCGTCTTGTCCAGGCCCAGCTCGTTCATGGTCTCCAGGCGCGGGCCGGGCTCGAAGAACGCCGGGATCGCGCGCATCGGCTCGCCGAACAGCTCGCGCTTGCTCTTGCCGTCCGGGTTGCCGTACTTGAAGTACTCCTCCCAGGCACCCGGCCGAGCCACGACCTCGAAGGTCGGGTTGGGGATGTAGTTGCTGATCTGGCCGCGGATCGCGATCTTGGTGCGCCCGTTGATCTGCACGTACTGGACGTAGTCCTTGTACTCCTTGGGTAGGAACTTGGTCAGCGCCTCCGGCGGCTCGTAGAGATGGTTGTCCGCATCGAAAATCGGGAACGGAACGTCCACTTTGTGCGACAGCTGCCCCATGAAATCCTCCTTCACAATTTCTGAGAATGATATTCTCATAGAGAGGTTACCGCAATGCCCCCACCCCGCTCCAGCGCGCTGGGTCAGTCCGTGCGAGTGGGGTCGGCGGCGAACGCTTTTGCGATCGATCCGCCGACGCCGCCGGGATCTCGATGCTCAGAAACCGCCGCTCAGAGACACCGGGGGGCAGCCTTTCGGCGAATATTGCGCTTTGACTCAAGCCCTTGACCGGCAACAGTTAAGGTCTTAACAAAGGCTGTGGAGATGCTATTCTCCGCCAGGGAGAACGCCAATATCGTTCCGCGGCAGCGGGCGGCCGGAGGTGCGCATGACAACCATCGGTAAAACCACGCTGGCCGTCGCGTTGGCGAGCGTGACCGCGATGGCAACCGCGGCGCCGTCGCTGGCTGACGACCCGCCGATGCACCAGGTCCGTTATGTCATCACCTCGGCCAGTCCGATCTGGGCCGACATTTACTACCTCGACCAGCAGCCGCCGAAGTACTCCGACTACAGCCACAACCCCTACCAGTACACGCCCAACGTCCAGGCCGACATCGGTCCGGGACACCCGTGGACGTCGCCGCCGGTGATGCTTACCGATCCCAACAACTACGCCATGGTGGTGGTCAGCACGGGTACCGAGCCGGGCACGCCGATGTTCCACTGCGCGCTGGTCGTCGACGGAAAAGTGGTCGCGTCCAACGACGGCCCCAAGGGCACGCTCTGCTCGCTCCGTAGCTGGTGAACAGGCTAGATCTGGGGATCGCCCTCGAGATGGCGAAGGTAGCTCTCAACGATCTCGACCGTTTCGCGGTGGCCCGCCGACATGTCGAGCGCACGCTCGATCACCAGGACGCGGGACACACTGGTCATCAGCACCGACCACACCAGCGGGGGCAATGCGGCCGGGTCTCCCACGTCCCTGCCGTAACCCTCGAGGATCGACGTCAGCGCCTTGCGCTGCTCGTCACGAAAGCGCTCGGCGTAAAAAGCGATCTCGGCCTTCAACGCTTTTCGGTGATTCGCCAGCGCGATGAACTCCATGGTGATCGCGGTGGCCGCCGGATCGGTGCTGAACCGCCACAGCGCCCACAATGGCTGCGGCGACTGCAACATCCGCGCCTGAACCTCGAGCCCTTCTTCGGCGCGGCGGCGAAAAGCCGCCAGGAACAATTCGTCCATGTTGCGGAAGTAGTAGTGCACCAATTGCGGCTTGAGCTCGGCTCGTTCCGCGACTCGGCGCGAAGTCACTGCGGCGTAACCCTCTTCGAGCATCAGCTGCTCGGCGGCGTCGAGCAGCACCCCGCGGTTCTTCGCGTCCGGGGCCCCGATCCTGCGGGCCGAAGTCATGCCGTTGTTCCACACTCTCGCCGAAAATTTGCTGGACAAGCCGATCGTAGCGTCGGGCCGTGCTCTCGCCTTGACCATGACATTAACGCCATGCTAAGCAGGTGCTCAGCAAGTTCCGCACATTTGCCGAAGTCAGTCCAGGGCGACACCCAATCTCGTCGCTCACACACCACGGGTAAGACAGCCTCGGGAGGCGCCTAACACCATGAGCACCTACGACACGATCGACTTCTTCACCGACCCGTCGCTGGTTCCCGATCCGCACCCCTACTTCGACTACCTGCGCAGCCAGAACCCGGTGCAGCGACTGCCCCACCACAACGTCGTCGCGGTGACCGGCTGGGAAGAGGCCAACGCGGTGTACAAGGACCCCGAGACGTTCTCGAATTGCGTCGCACTGGGCGGACCGTTTCCGCCGTTGCCATTCGAAGTCGACTGCGACGACCTCAGCGCGTTGGTCGAGGCCAACCGCAGCCAGTTCCCGATGTTCGAGCACATGGTCACCATGGACCCGCCGAACCACACCAAGGCGCGCTCGATCCTGAGCCGGTTGCTCACCCCGAGCCGGCTGAAAGAGAACGAGGAATTCATGTGGCGGCTGGCCGATCGCCAGCTCGACGAATTCCTCGGCAACGGCGAGTGCGAGTTCATCGCCGAATACTCAAAGCCGTTCGCCACGTTGGTGATCGCCGACCTGCTGGGCGTCCCGGAAGAGGACCACACCCAGTTCCGCTCCGTGCTGGGCGCCAACCGCCCGGGCGCCCGGGTAGGTGCGCTCGATCTGGAGACGGTCGGCATCAACCCGCTGGAGTGGCTTGACGACAAGTTCTGCTCCTACATCGAAGACCGGCGCAGCTCCCCGCGCGACGACGTGCTGACGTCGCTGGCGTCGGCAAAATACCCCGACGGGTCCACACCCGAGGTGATCGAGGTAAGTCGTTCGGCGACATTCCTTTTCGCCGCCGGCCAGGAGACCACCGCCAAGCTGCTATCCGCGGCGCTGCAGGCACTGGGTGACCGCCCGGAGATTCAGCAGCGGCTGCGCGACGACCGCAGCCTGATTCCCGGCTTCATCGAGGAGTCGCTGCGGATGGAGAGCCCGGTCAAGAGCGACTCCCGGCTCGCCGTCCGCTCGAGCACCGTCGGCGGTGTCGAGATCCCGGTCGGCACCATCGTGATGATCCTGCCCGGCGCCGCGAACCGCGACCCGCGCCGCTTCGAGAACCCTCACGAATTCCAGATCGATCGCAAAAACGTCCGCGAGCACATGGCTTTCGCGCGTGGCGTGCACTCGTGCCCGGGCGCGCCGCTGGCTCGGGTCGAAGGCCGCGTCTCGATCGAGCGCATTCTGGACCGGATGTCCGACATCGCCATCAGCGAGACACAGCACGGTCCGATCGGCGAGCGGCGCTACAGCTTCGAGCCGACCTACATCCTGCGCGGGCTCAGCGATCTGCACCTGACGTTCACACCGCGACCCGCGCTGGCACCGGTGCACTAGACGCGCTGAAAAACATTCCTCGGCAAGGTGATTGGGATATCTAGCGAACTGAGTAGCCCGGCTGACGCGTCCACCACGAACGGGACTGCGTTGACAACGCGCATCGCCGACCACACAACCACTCGAATGGGGTCCGCCACGAATTTCTCCTTGATCACTGGGCCCGCTGATGGGTCGCAATTGCCGTCTGCAGGTAAGGCCACGCCACCTCGGGGGAGACGCCGCCGCACAGCGGATGCAGCGGCAGCGGCTTGCCTGTGCGAACGAAGTCGGTTGCCGCAGTCGGCGTTTGCGAAGTCGTAGATGAAGCCGAACACGAACACCAGGCCGGACAAGCTGAGCAGCGGATGTCGTGAGACGAAGGCACCCCGGGCGCGACGGGCTTGCAGGCGCCGTAACGCCCAGATAGCCGGAAAGAACGGTGGGACAACGAACATCGAGATGGCAGCGATGAACAGCGGCTCGATCGTGGGAGACAGCGACACGATCGGCCAGTCCTCGGGCCAGTGCCACAGGTCGGGGTTGTAGGCCGCAAACGTCGCCCAGTTCATCGGGGCGTCCAGCCATGCAAGCGTGCTCACGGCGAGCGTCATCAGCAGATAGGGATGGCCAGGATAACGTCGCCACAGCACGACGATCAACACGACGATGCTCACCAGCGCCAGATAACTGAAGATCTCGATGGTCACGATCCAGTGGCCGTAGCCGAACAGCGGATCGGACAGCGGCTGGCGGCCACCGACGTCTTTCGGATTGCGAATACGGGGCGACACGGCACCGTAGCGGGCGTGGTCGATGATCAGACCTAGGAACAGCGCACCGACGACGGCGGCCACCGCCAACCACGGCGAGCGCGCCGTGGCCACATCCCTGCTCCTGGCCTTCACGTCAGCGCCGCAGCCCCTGGCCAGCGGTAGGCCCCGAACACCTCGGGGACCACGACGCCCGGCGGTTCCTGGAGAATGTACGGGATGGCACGGATAGCCGAGATTGCCACTGCGACAAACCCTCCCGATATGCCACCGAAGTGCGTGATGGGATCGGTGTCGACTCGGACCTCGGCGTCGATATTGGGAACGCCGTCGACCCGGACCCGAACCGTGTGACCATCGAGCGCCAGGTCCCATCCCGGGATATCGGGTGTGCAGGTCCAGAATTCCTCGACGACCAGTACCGGCTTGTCGTCGTGATAGCCGGTCCAGGAAAGGATCTGGCCCACGACCGTTCCGGCCGCCAGAGTCGTGCAGGCCAGTGTGACGTCGTTGGGGGACGTCGCAGTCGTGATCACGTGGTCGATGTGGTCGACGCGGACGCCCAATGCATCCGCGGCGGCCCTGATGGCCTGTTCGGATTGGGTTGACACCGAGCGGAATGCCGGCGACTGAATCGAGATTTCGTCCGGCCTCTTGCCCATCCCCATGAGGTCGACCAGCATCCGCTCTTCGGGCACGTGCGAACAGTCGACGAATTGCTGAACGGTGATGCTGTCCACCCGCTGAGACAGGGCAGTCAGGCTGATCGCGAGCTTCTCCAGCATGAACCCCGGATGCTCGCCCGCCGGATAGAACCGCGATCCTCCTGATTCACAAGCCTTGCGGATTCGTTCGTCGACATCGGGCCCCAGGGTCGGCAAGTGCGCGTACGACGTCACCGTGACGACATCCTTGCCGGACTCCAAAAGCGCGACGATGTCGTCGGTATTGGCGTCGAAACCGTAAGCCTTACTTGCCGAATGCAGCACCACGTCGGCATCGAGGGCCAGGATCGCGGCCTTGTCGTTGGTGGCCGCGACACCGATCTCAGGACGCCCGACCAAGGCTCCCGCGTCGACACCGACTTTGTCGGGCGAGTAGACGAGAAGCCCGACCAGGTCGTAGTCGGGGTGATCGATCACTTCGGCAAGCTGAATCGACCCCACCGGACCTGTGGCCCATTGGATGACCCGGATAGCCACGTACGCTCAGACTTGCTGTGTGGCAAAGACATTCTTCGGGATGGTCAAGGGCAGATCGACAGCGCTCAGGAGTCCGGCCGGCGCGTTGACGACGTAGGGCACCGCGTTGACGACCCGCATCGCGGTGGCCACCATCGCTCCCGCGCCCGAGGTCATCGAGCCGATACCGGCGCTTCCGGGATCCCGCAGCGTTGCCGCGAGTGTGCAGTCGATGTCGGGGGAGCCGGTGATCACCACCCGGTATGACAGGTCGCCGATTCCACGCGGCCACTCGGGAGCAACGCTGTGCGCCAGTCGCGTGACATGCTCGACGACGATCGCCTCGCGCCCGTCGACGACACCGATGGCCTTCATCCGGATCGCGCCGCAGGTGCCCGCCTCGACGGTTCCCATTGCGACTTCGAGGGTCTCGTTGGTTACCGCTCGGTCGAACTCCTCGCGCACTTCTTCGACCTCGACGCCGAAGGCATCGCCGATCAAGCGAAGCTGACCGGCCCACTCACCGGCGATGGCTCCGGGGAACGAGATCCAGGGCTGATAGTCCAGCGGCTGACCGAAGCCCAGCCCGTTGATCATGATGTCGGGAACGCCGTAGTCGTCGTAGAGCCCGATCTCATAGGAGTGGATTTTCTCGATCGCCGACGACTGCGTGGACAGCACCAGCGGCAGATAGTCAGCGGCGAAACCGGGTTCGATGCCCGAGGCGTAAAGCGACGCCTGTCCCTGTTTGGCCGCGGCGGCAAGCTGTTCGCGCCACTCGGCCGGCTCGTACGCGTGCGGGTTGACCAGGCGGGTGGTGCTGGTGGTGACGACGTTGAGGCCCGCTTCGAGCAGTTTCACATAGTCGGGAATCGCCAGAGCGTCACGCTCGGGGCCGCTGGCCGCATAGACCACGCAGTCGGGTTTCAAGGCGATCAGCGCATCAGCGTCATTGGTCGCTGTGACACCGATCGGATCACCGTTGGCCAGCTCGCCGGCATCCTTGCCCACCTTGTCGTCGGAGTGCACCCACACCCCGACGAGCTCCAGGTCCGGGCGGTTGGTGATGGTACGTATCGCAATCGACCCGATCCCCCCGGTCGCCCACACCACCACACGGTACTTGCCTGCGGCCATCGCTTCCTCCTCCTGAGATCAAATCTGTTGTGTTGCAGTAACCTTCGATTACACTATCTTCACCGGTAGCCGGGCCCAGCCCCGCACACTGGAAGTCCTTGCCCGACTGGCGTTCTCGTAGTCGACGTCCCAGTCGGTCCACCGCTTGAATACTTCCTCGAATGCGACCCGCGCTTCCAACCGCGCCAAAGAGGATCCGAGACAGAAGTGCAAGCCTTGGCCGAAACTCAAATGGCCCGCCTTGCGGTGGATGTCGAAGCGATCCGGGTCGACGAAGTGCGATTCGTCGCGATTGGCCGACGCGTTGAGCAACAGCATGTACGAGCCTTCGCGCACCGTCTGCCCGTGGAGCTCGGTGTCCTGGGCGACGTAACGCCCCTGCACCGGTGAGGGTGGTTCGTAACGCAAGGTCTCTTCGACCGCCGACGGGATGAGAGCCGGATCCGCGGCGAGTTCTCTTCTCTGCTCCGGGTTTTCACCGAGGAGCTGACCCATGAAGCCGATCAGCCGCGCGGTGGTCTCGCCGCCCGCGCCGGCGATCATCGCGGTGTAAGCGATCACTTCGCCGCGGTCCAGCGGGCGCATCGTGCCGTCGGGTTCCTCGACCTGCGCGTTGAGCAGTTCTGTCATCAGGTCATCGGAGGGGTGTGTCGATCTCCACTCGATGTAGTCGGCGAACTGAGCGATCGACTCCTCGAGGGTCGTCGCGGTGAGCAGAGTACCGCCGGATTCGACGGTGATGCTCTTGTCGTTGCGCTCGCGAATCTGCTGTTGGCCTTCCTCGGGGATGCCGAGTAGGTAACCGATTGTCCGCATGGGCATGATCGCACCGAGGTCGTCGACGAAGTCGAATCCGTCGAGGTCGCGAAGCGGATCCAGTGCGCGGGAGCAGAGATCGCGCACCAACCCTTCGACCGCCAGCATGCGCCGGGGGGTGAAAACCCGGGACAGCAGTCGACGGTGCAGGTCGTGTAGGGGCGGGTCTTCCCAGAGCAGAATGCCCGGCGGTATGTCGATGCCACTGAACAGGACGTCTGCCGTGGTGCCGTGCCCTGAACGGTAGGTCTGCCAATCGTGCAGTGCCGGTGAGACATCGTCGTAGCGACTCAGCGCGTAGAAGTTGTGCTTGTCGTTGTAATACAGCGGGGCCTCAGCGCGCATCCGCTTCCATACCGGATAAGGGTCGTCGTCGATGGCGTGGTCGAACGGGTCGTAGTACAACTCAGTCGTTGAATTGCTCAAGATCTGCTTTCTGCGCTAGCGGGGCTGGTTGGGTGTTCCCGGGAAGAGCTGTTCGGTGGGCCCCGCCGTCACCCAGCCGCCTTGTTTCGTAATGAGGTGCGGCGCAAAGACCGCGCCGTATACGACATGTCCGACGACGATCATGGCGACGATCGACAAGACCGCCGACTGCACATGACTTTTCGCCTTGCTGTCGGTCCACATTTCGATGACGTTGCGGCCCTCGGCGTCGGTGCGACCGAGCAGGTAGGTGAACACCATCATCTCGATGCCCATGGCCAGCGAGTCGTACAACGGGTACTGGTGCTTGGTGCCCTCGAAGATGGCGAGCCCGGGAATCACATAGCCGTAGTAGAAGTTGCCGAAATAGAGCGCCGCTGATGGCATTGAAGACGAACGCCCAGCTGAATCCCACCACGAGACCGACCGCGAGCAAGGCAATTGGTCTGCGCCAGCGGAATTCCGCGCTCACCCAACGACCCAACGCGGCGCCGATCAGCGCGGGCAGAACGAAATAGGAGATGTAGCCGATCGGCACAGCCAACGGCAAACCGCCACCCCACGTCATATTCAGCGGCCACCACGACGGCATCCGCGGCAGAGCGGGGGGAAATTGCGCATGCATCGCCCAGTCATACGGTGCTTCAATCCAGGAGATCGACAGCGCCGAGATCACAGACAACGGCAGCGGATGCAGGCGCCGACGGCGATAGCTGCAAATAGACTCCGGCAACGAAAAACGCTATGCGAGAAATGTACGCAAAGTACATCTGCCCTTCTAGCAGCGGAGTTGATTTCGCGTTCACTGGCGGCCTCCCGTTGTACGGCGTCGCCGCGCTTCCGGGTCGAAGCGGAGACCAGGCCGAATACCAGAGCGATCAGTCCGAAGAACGTGCCCAGCATGATGACAGCACCCACGCTCAGAACCTCTCCTTCGAGGAATCGACCCTTTGAGATAGTGATGACTATCCTATAAAGAGAGTCAACCACCTGAGGTGGTTTGAGTAGTCTGCAACCGTGCCCCAGCGCTCCTCGGCGAAACTGCCGGCCGCGGCCGAGGCCCCGGTCTCGGGGTCCGCCGGCCGCGCGGTGCACCGCGGAAGCTTCTGCTCGCTGCCGCCCGCGATCTGTTCGCCCGTCAGGACTACCGCAGCACCACCACACGTGAAATCGCGGAAGCCGCAGGCGTTACCGAGCATCTGTTGTTCCGCAACTTCGGCTCCAAAGCGGGCCTGTTCCGAGAAGCCCTGGTCTTGCCTTTCACCGAGTTCGTCGACGACTTCGGCGCTACCTGGAACTCAGTCGTGCCCGAGCAGACTGACGAAGAAGAACTGGCGCGCCGCTTCGTCGGCCACCTCTACGACGTCTTCGTCGACCACCAGGGCCTGTTGTTGACGCTGATGGCCGCCCAGACCCTCACCGAAGACGAACTCGCCGAGGCCGGCATCGCCGACGTTCGACGAGCACTCAACCTCCTCAGCCAGATTGGGGCGGAAGGTATGCGCATCCGAGGCATGCGCACCAGCAACCCGGACTTGCCCGCCCACTCGACCGTGGCCATGATCGCCGGCATGGCGGCATTGCGGTCGACCTATTTCGGAACCAGACCCCCACCGAGACAAGCCATCATCGACGAACTCGTCCAGGCGATACTGCACGGATTTCTGCACCGCCAGGACTAGAAGCGCAACTCGGTTGTCTAGCAGTGATTTACGTGTCTGCGCGGGTCCAGAATGCGTGACCCTCTTGGGCGATGCAGATCAGGAACAGTCCGTCCGGCGCCTGCGCGACGTAGTTCATGAACGTGTGGCAGTCGGTGTTCTCTTCCTTGATGCCCGCCATTGGTGGTGAGCGGAACCACCTCGGCTGGTATCGACGGGGCGAGCCGCAGAACATCAACCGTCCGGGTTGGGTGGCAGGCACGTACCCGCCTGACACACCGAATGCGTAGTACGTGGTGTTGTCACATGGCGCACCCAGCACCATGTTCGGAGCGATGCCCGGAGTGCCCGACGGATAGTCGCAGACGGTCGGGCCTGCCCATGCCGTCTGCGGCATCAACGCGCCGACTCCGATCAGCGCGGCCACCATCGCCACGACGAAACGCACCGCCATAGTTTTGCATGCGCGGTAGGAAAATACTCTTCTTCGAAAGAAGAAGATCTGAGCAAGCGGCATACCCCG
>CAWIKT010000064.1:0-19422 GCA_963836555.1 uncultured Actinomycetota bacterium
GCCTACGCCCAGTAGAGAGCAAACATTGATTCTGTTGTGACCTGGTCGCATTCCCGGTTCAGGGGCTAACAGCGGTTAGGCTACGTGGCGATGGTTCCGCTTTGGTTTACGCTCTCCGCGCTGTGCTTCGTCGGTGCGGCGGTGTTGCTGTACGTCGACATCGACCGCCGCCGTGGACGAGGACGGCGCCGTAAGTCGTGGGCTCGTTCGCACGGATTCGACTACGAGCAGGAATCCACCGAGATCCTCAAGCGCTGGAAGCGTGGCGTGATGTCGACGGTCGGCAGCAATATCCCGGCCCGCAACGTCGTGCTGGGCCAGATCCGCGGCGAGGCGGTCTTCATCTTCGACCTCGAAGAAGTCGCCACCGTCATCGCCCTGCACCGCAAGGTCGGCACCAACGTCGTCGTCGACATCGGCTCAAAGGGCTCAAAGAACCTCGCGAGAACGACATTTGGCTGCTCGGCGCGATCGGGCCGCGAATGGTGTACTCCACCAACCTGGACGCCGCCCGCCGCGCCTGCGACCGCCGCATGGTCACCTTCGCCCACACCGCGCCCGACTGCGCCGAGATCATGTGGAACGAGCAGAACTGGACGCTGGTCAGCATGCCGATCGGCAGCACCCGCGCCCAGTGGGACGAAGGTCTGCGCACCGTCCGCCAATTCAACGACCTGCTGCGGGTACTGCCGCCGGTGCCGCAGTCGGCAGGGTCGTCGGGCAGCCGCAGGCGACCAGCCGCCGCAAGGCAGCGCCCAGCCGTCCGCTGGCCCCGGCCGGTCGCAGCGAGGCGCCGCAGCGCCCGCCCGAGGGCGTTACCCGGGAGAGCGGGGCGACCACGCGTGCGGCCGCACCGCCGCCGCCCGCGCGTCAAGAGCCCAGCCGGCGCCCGCCGACCGGCCGTAACGGCCACCAGGCTTCGCATCAGGAACACTGATTTAACTTCCGCCGCAACGCTATTCGGCAGCGATGGTTAGCGCGTGTCGGGCGCTCGGTCGGAGTCGTGGCGGGCTAAGTACACTGACGCCGTGCCCCGCCCCGTCGCCCTGATCACCGGGCCCACCTCCGGTATCGGCGAAGGCTTCGCACGGCGCTACGCGGCCGACGGCTACGACTTGGTCCTGGTGTCCCGCGACGCCGGCCGCCTCAACGCGCTGGCCGCCGAGCTGTCCAACGAGGGCGGCCGCCACGTCGAGGTGCTTCCCGCCGACCTCGCCGACGCCGCCGGCCGCGACACGGTTGCCGCCAGGTTGGCTGACGGCGGCATCAACGTACTGGTGAACAATGCCGGCTTCGGCACCTCGGGTGAATTCTGGACCGCTGACCCCGCGCTGCTGCAGCGCCAACTGGACGTCAACGTCACCGCGATCATGCAGCTGACCCGGGCCGCGTTGCCGCCGATGATCGACAACGGCGCCGGCACGGTCATCAACGTCTCCAGCGTGGCCGGCCTGCTGTCCGGCCGCGGCTCGACCTACTCGGCGTCCAAGGCGTGGGTGGTGTCGTTCACCGAGGGCCTGGCCGTTGGGTTGCGCGGCACCGGCGTCGGGATACATGTGGTCTGCCCGGGCTACGTGCACACCGAATTCCACGACCGCGCAGGCATCGACATGACCTCGCTGCCGTCGTTCATGTGGCTCGAAGTCGACGACGTGGTTCGCGAAACCCTCGCCGAGGTCGCCCGCGGCAACACGTTGATCATCCCCGGCCTGCAATATAAGGCGATCACCACCGTTACCCGGATGGTGCCGCGAACGCTGTCGCGGGCCGCCACGAGCGTGTTCGGGCGGGGTCGTGGCCGTACCTGAGATCGCCGAGTTGGCAGAGCTGGTGCGCCAATTGGCGGTGGTGCACGGCCGCGTCACCCTGTCGTCCGGCAAGGAAGCCGACTACTACGTCGACCTGCGCCGCGCCACCCTGCACCACCGGGCGGCGCCGCTGATCGGCGCACTGGTTCGGGGCCTCACCGCCGACTGGGACTACGCCGCGGTCGGTGGCCTCACCCTGGGGGCCGACCCGGTGGCCACCGCCGTCATGCATGCACCGGGCCGTCCGATCGACGCGTTCGTGGTGCGGAAGTCGGTGAAAAACCATGGCATGCAACGTCTTATCGAAGGTCCCGACATCACAGGTCAGCGAGTGCTGATCGTCGAGGACACCAGCACCACCGGCGGCTCGGCGCTCACCGCGGTGCGCGCGGTGCTTGATGCCGGCGCCGAGGTTGTCGGCGTGGCGACCGTCGTGGACCGGGCCACCGGTGCCGCCGAAGCCATTGAGGCCGAAGGTTTTCCATACCGCAGCGTGCTGGGTCTGGCGGACCTCGGGCTGGGTTAGGCAGGCGTGCGCACAGTCATCGCGATGATCGCGACTTCTGTGTTGCTTTGTGCGTGTTCGAATCCTGCTACCCGCCAACAGGTTTATGGTGCGGGGTCCGCGCGACTGGGCGAGTCGCTCGCGGTCCTGGGCTGGAACACCTCGATATCGAACCTGCGCTGGCAGGACGACTACGTGCTCGTCGACGTCGACGCCGCCCCCGCCGATGCGGCCAAACCGCACGCCGATCCGCGAGATATCCGCTTCGGGCTGTACGGCGCCGTGGCCCATCCGATGGAAGCCGCCGGTATCGGCAGCTGTGAAGGGGTGAAAAACCTTGTTGTCCAATCGCTTTCGACGCCCAGCAAAAACCGGCTGACCGGCACCATCTGCCTGGGCCCGATGAAGGACCGGGCCGCCGTCCGGGGCGTGTACCTCTATTCGCCCCACGACCGCATCGCCCACACCGCCGCCGCCTATCCGGCGGCATTCCCGGTCGGTGTGCTGCCGACCAAGGAGAGTGACACCGGCCTGGTCGTCAAAACCACCAGCATCGCGGCATGGCGGACCGACGGCACACCGCTGAATCAGCAGTCGCTCGGCGACCCGGCCGCGTTCACGGGCAGCGGCTACATGCTTCTCGGTCTGCAGGCCGACTCCGTCGCGGCCAGATATCGCGAAGACTCCGCCGGTCGCGGTGGGCCGATGATGCTGCTCGCCTCGCCGACGCTGCCGCCACCCGGCCTCAACCCCGCCTGCGCGGCCTACGGGTCGTCGGTGCTGATCCTGCCCGAGGCGTCGTTGGACGCGGTGCATGTCAACGCGTCACTGTGCACCCAGGGCGACCTCAACGAGGCGTTGCTCTACGCGACGGTCTCGATCGTCGGCACCCACGCCGCGGTGTGGACTCTTCGGTGAGCGAGGGCGGGCCGGGCCCGACGGAGTGGAGTGTTCCGGTGGCGGGCGTCGGTCCGTGGCAGGGGAATCCGCCCGACGATCCGCGCTACGACCCGGAGTTGCTGCGCGACGGCGATACCCGCAACGTCGTCGACGCCTATCGCTACTGGACGCGCGAGGCGATCGTCGCCGACATCGACACCCGCCGGCACCCGCTGCACGTGGCGATCGAGAACTTCGGGCAAGACGCCAACATCGGCGGGGTGGTGCGCGCCGCGAACGCGTTCGGCGTCGACACCGTGCACATCGTCGGGCGGCGGCGGTGGAATCGGCGCGGCGCCATGGTCACCGACCGCTACCAGCGACTGATGCACCACGCTGACACCGCCGCGTTGCTGACCTTCGCCGCCGGCGCCGACCTGACGGTGGTCGCCGTCGACATCGTGCCGGGTGCGGCCCGGCTGGAGCAGACCACGCTGCCGCGCAACTGCCTGCTGTTGTTCGGCCAGGAAGGCCCCGGCATCAGCGACGACGCCCGCGACGGCGCCGCGCTGACCGTGTCGATCGCCCAGTTCGGATCGACCCGTAGCATCAACGTCGCCGTCGCCGCAGGTATTGCGATGCACACCTGGATCAGCCAGCACGCGGACTTGGATCGGGCTTGGTAGTGCTGCTACCCCGTTGTGGCACAGTCGAATTCGATGGGTAAGGTCAGTGGACCGGTCAGTGAGGTCAACGGCTTCCATGGGGCCGGTCCCGCTTGCCGGGCATTGGGCATGCGCTGCGTCATCACCGTCAAGGCCTCGGCGAGTTCGAGCCGGGCGAGATTCGCGCCCAGGCAGTAGTGCATGCCCGCGCCGAACGACTGCATCGCAGGGGCGTCCTTGCGGGTGATGTCGAGCCGCTCTGGATGGTCGTAGACGGCGGGATCACGGTTGGCCGAGGCCGTGTTGGTGACGACCAGCGTGCCGGCGGGGATCATCACGCCGGCGAGTTCGACGTCCTCGAGGGCAACGCGCAGGGTGCCCCAGGCGATAGGGGAGTGCCGCATGGTCTCCTCGACGGCAGCGGCGGCCAGCTCAGGGTGCCCGCTCAACAGTTCCCACTGGTCGGGGTGCTCGCACAGTGCTTGAATCGAGGCCGCCAGCTGGTTGCGTGTGGTGTCGGTGCCGGCGACCAATAGGCCGACGACCAACATCCGAAGCTCGTCGATGTCGAGGCGATCGCCGTCGTGCTCGGCCCGGATCAGCTCGGAAATCAGGTCGTCGGTCAGCGCATCGCGGCGGTCGGCGACCATCGCGTCGACGTAGTCGTCGACCGCCTCCCAGGCCGTCAGGATCGCGTCCGCCTCCTTTGCGACGTTCCAGCTGAACGCCTTGAAAATGTCGTCCGTCCAATCCGAGAACAGCTTCCAGTCGTTAGCAGGCGCGCCGAGGAGCGCGCAGATGATCGGAATCGGATACTGACGCGCGATGTCGGACACCACGTCGCAGCAGCCGGAAACCATCTGGCGCTCAACAAGATCGGTGATGACGTCGACGACCGTCGATCGCAGCCGCGCGGTCGCACGCGGGGTGAAGGCCTTCGACACCAGCCGACGAAGACGGTGATGTGCCGGTCCATCGAGGCTGATCAGACTCTCGGTGACGCGGTCCCAGATCGGCCCGGACGTGATGCCCTGGCCGGCCAGGAACATCCCGTTGGGCATGCGAAACCGCGGGTCGCGCAGCACGCTGTGGACCAGGTCGTAGCCCAGTATTTCGGGGCCGTGGGTGCCGATCGCGATGGGCGCGCGGTCCCGGGCCCGGGCGATCAACCGGTGCGCCTCCGCGGGGTCGGTCAGGTGCTCGTAGGTCAGGATCGGAAGCCCCGCGTCGAAGACGCTGGGGCAACTGCGGATAGGCGCGGTGTCGATGCTCATGACGGCTCCTCGCGTGACGTGGGCGTTGGCGGTTGCCGGCCGCGACGTCATCGTTGCTCCGGTGCGGCAAAGACACGTCAGTAGACGGATACTGATCTTTCGTCTCACTGCCGGGCCACCGCTTCTAGGCTGTACGAGTGCGGTTGCCGTGGCCGTTGACCGGCCGCTCACACGAACAGCGACTCATCGAAGCCGCTCTGTTCGACCCGGACTCGTCCGGGGTCGTGGTGTGCGGCCCGGCCGGTGTGGGAAAGAGTCGGGTCGCGCGCGAGGCGCTGAATTCTGCGGCGTCGCAGGGATGTGAAACCCGATGGATCGTCGGCACCTCGTCGGCCCGGTCGATTCCGTTGGGCGCGTTGGCGTCCTGGGCTGACCCCGCTGGCAAGGACAACCTCGAATTGATCCGTGACGCCATCGCGGCGCTGACCGCCGCGGCGCCCGGCGCCGGGGTCATCCTCGGGGTCGATGACGTAGCCCTGCTCGACGATCTGTCGACGTTCGTTGTGCACGAGACCATTCAGCAACGCAGGGCGAAGGTGGTGCTGACCATTCGAGAGGGTGAGCCGATTCCGGCCGGCGTGCGGGAGTTATGGGACCGCGGCGAACTCGATCGCCTCGACCTGCAGCCGTTGTCGGAGGCCGAAACGACTACCTTGGTCTCGGCCGCGTTGGGCGGTCCGGTGGGACAGCATGCCGCCGAACGGTTGTGGCTGTTGACGCAGGGCAATCCGTTGTATCTGCGCAACATCGTCGAGCAGGAGGTCGCCGGCGAGCGGCTCGTCATGCAGGACGGGTGTTGGTGTTGGGTGGGCGATCCGGTTCTGCCGCCCAACCTGATTGAGCTGATCGAGGGACGCATCGGAGGTCTGCCCAGCTCGGTCAGCGACGTGCTCGACGCCTTGGCGGTCGGCGAGCCCATCGAACTCACGGCGCTGAGCCGGATCACCGATGCGGATGCGGTCGAGCAAGCCGACATCCGCGGTCTCATCGCTCTCGACCAGGTCGGCGATCGGGTGGAAGCGCGATTGGCCCACCCGCTATACGGGCAAGTGCGACGGAATCGGGCTGCCGCCACCAGGTTACGACGACTGCGTGGCCGCGTGGCTACTGAGCTCGCGGTGTCGGATGATCGTGACGACATGCGGGTAGTGGTGCGACGAGCCACTCTGAGCCTGGACTCCGACCTCGAGCCCGATCCCGATCTCCTGGTGCGGGCGGCCCGCGGCGCGGTCTGGCTGTGGGAATTTCCGCTGGCCGATCGATTCGCCGCGGCCGCGATTCGCGCCGGAGGCGAAGCCGATGCGAAACTCATTCGCGCGTATGCCTTTTCGTGTACCGGTCGCGGCGAGGATGCGGATGCGCTGCTTGCCGACATCCAAATCGGCGAGTTGGCGGACACGATGTACGGGCGGGCGGCGTTTCTGCGATCCACCAATCGGCTATTCACCCTGGCCGATCCAGACGGCGCAAAAGCGCTTATCGACGAGGCGGCGTGCCACGCGGGACCGCAGGCCCGCAGCTGTATCGACGCGTTCCTCACGGTGTATTGGGCGGCGATGGGCAGACCGCGCGCGGCCATTGAGTCGGCGCAGAAATTCACCTGGAACGAGCTACCCGACCTTGTGGCCCAGCGGGTGACCGCCTGGGCGCTCGCCGTGGCATTGGGGGAGGCGGGCCGCACCGCCGGCGCCGTCGCCGCGGCACAGGCCGGTTATCCCGTCCCGATACGCTCGTTCGTCATCATCACCGACGCCCACATCGGCGCCCTGCTGCTCGCGGGCCACGTGATCGATGCGAGCGCACCGGCGGAAGCCATCCGACAGCGCCAAATCGAGTTCCGCGCGTTCCAGTTCTTCCAGGTGGGCACCCTGGCGGTGGGCCGCGCGACCCTCGGCGCGGGTCGGCTCGACGCCGCAATCTCCCAACTCAACCAGGCGATGGACAGTTTCCACACCTCCAACGACTGGAGTTATCGCTGTCGCCTGGCGCTGACGACGGCACTGGCGATGCGCGGCTCAATTGACGAGGCGACAGCCTGCCTTGCCGACCTCGAGGCGCGACGCCACCCCGGCTGGCGTTATCTCGACTATGAGCACGCGATCGCGAAGGCATGGGTGGCCGGCGGGCAGGGTGCCATCAGCGAGGCCATCGCGATCTCGCTTGAGGCCGCCGAAACAGCCAGGGGCAACGGTCAATTCGCGCCTGAAGTGATGTGCTTACAAACTGCTACACAGTTCGGGGAGCGTTCCTGTGGGCCTCGATTGCGGGAGCTCGAAGAGATCGTCGAAGGACCCCGCGCTGGCCTGGCCGCACGCTTCGCTGAAGCGTTGCACGACGATGATGGTGCCGAATTAGCCGCAGTGTCTGCCGGATTCGAGGATGTCGGCGATTTGATCGCCGCGGTCGATGCGGCGGCGCACGCAGCGATCGCCTACCGGCACCGAGACTTACGCGGGTCGGCGCTGGGTTGCTCGGCGCGGGCCGAGGCGTTGGCGGAGCAATGTGGCGGCGCCCGCACCCCGACCCTGCGTAAGGCCGTCGAACGACTGCCGTTCACCGACCGTGAACGCGAAATCGTGATGCTCATCGGAGAAGGCTTGTCCAACCGCGACATTGCGCAACGGCTGACGCTGTCGGTCCGAACCGTCGAGAGTCACATCTATAAGGCGATGGCCAAGACCGGCACACCCAACCGCGGTGAACTCGCGGCCCTGCTACCTCGTCAACTCAGCTGAGCCGTCACCGCGGCCGCATCCAGCCAAATGTTTTCCCGGCTGATCAGGTCGTCGCGAAACTCGAAGACATGCATCATCCGGAAGCTGATCCGTCGTCCGTTGCCGGGCAGCCCGAGCAGTGAGCCGATGACGGTGCCGGTCATGAGCTGTTCGAGGACCATCGCATCGTCGGCGAAGAACTGCCGCAGCACATCCCAGCTCTCGCTGCAGAAGTTGGCGGTGAGGTAGGCGTAGAAGTCACGCGCCGCGGCCTTACCTCGGCTGGGACTGCCCGGAAATCCGACGACGTCATGCTCGACGTCGTCGGTGTACACCGCCACCGCTTCGTCCAGGTCGCCGTGATTCTCGGCCGCCATGTGCCTGTCGACCAGCCCCTGCATCTGGCTGCTGTCCATCTGTACGTGGTATCACGCCGCAACGCGTGACAAACATCAGTAGTGCGTCACTGACGTCGGGTGGCCCCCCGCGATCGACGATTCGGTTAACGGATCTCACCGACGGAGGATTGAAATGCTCACCGACAATTTGGCAGCCGTCACCCCCGACGAGGCCCGAGAGCGCCTGATCTCGCCGGCACCGGTTCTGATCAGCGAGCACGAGGTCGCACTCGCCACGACGATCGCACTGCGGCCGCGACCGCCGGCCCCGCGCCGCTGGATCGGCGCCGCCCGCGGCCTGCTTGCCGCCGCCCAGCGTTCGTCGGCTGCGCCGGTGCACCGGGAGCGTCCCGCCCGGCACGAGTACCCCAAGCACTACGCGTTTCTGGAAAACGCCTGCATGGCCCGCGAAATGCAGCGCCTGTGACGCGGGCGCCGCACGGCGTGTCCACCTGACGACTCGCTCCTCGCTTGTGCGCCTGGCCCATAGGGCAGGATCGCAGACATGGATCAGGTATGGGTCAACCGGGCGGTCAGCGCGGAGGCCGCTGTCGCTGATCGGCATCTGAAGAAACTGTGGGCGCTGCCCGGCACCCAGCTCGGCGTCGTGGGCTGGCCTGCGACCCGGCGTGACAAGTGGTTCGGCGGCTGGCACTACTGGTGGCAGGCGCACCTGCTGGACTGCCTGGTCGACGCCCAGCACCGTGACCCGCAGCCCGAGCGCCGCATCAAGATCGAGCGCCAGGTCCGTGCGCACCGACTGCGCAACAACGGATCCTGGGTCAACAACTACTACGACGACATGGCCTGGCTGGCGCTGTCGCTGGAGCGGGCGTCGCGCATCGCCGACGTCGATCGCGACCGCGCCTTACGCAAGCTCAACGACCAACTGGTCAAGGCGTGGGTGCCCGAGGACGGCGGGGGCATCCCGTGGCGCAAACAGGACCAGTTCTTCAACGCGCCGGCCAACGGACCGGCCGGGATCTTCCTGGCCCGCTACGGCGATCGCCTGCGGCGAGCCCAGCAGATGGCCGACTGGATCGACAAAACGCTGATCGACCCCGAGACGCACCTGGTGTTCGACGGCATCAAGGCGGGCTCGCTGGTGCGCGCCCAATACACCTACTGCCAGGGGGCCGTGCTGGGCCTGGAGACCGAGTTGGCCGCCCGCACCCGAGACGACCGGCACGCCCCGCGGGTGCATCGCCTGGTCGCCGCGGTCGACGAGCACATGGCACCGGGCGGGGTGATCCGCGGCGCGGGCGGGGGTGACGGCGGGCTGTTTTCCGGCATCACCGCGCGCTACCTCGCGCTGGTCGCCACCACGCTGCCCGCTGACACCCCGGAGGGCGTCAAGGCCCGCGACACCGCCCGCCGCATCGTGCTCACCTCGGCGCAGTCGGCGTGGGACAACCGCCAGACCGTCGAAGGGCTGCCGCTGTTCGGGCCGTTCTGGGACCGCCCGGCCGACCTGCCGACGGTCGGCGGCGAGCAAGCACAGTTCGTCGCGGGCGCGGTCACCGCGTCTGCGATACCTGAGCGTGATCTGTCGGTTCAGCTCTCCGGTTGGATGCTGATGGAGGCCGCGCACGCCGTGACCGTCGGCGAAGGAAACGAAGGGACCAGCAATGAGTAAAGTCCATGCCGATGCCGAATCGGCGCTGCACGGCCTGCTGAAGGACGGAATCACCATCGCCGCAGGCGGTTTCGGCTTGTGCGGCATTCCGGAGAACCTGATCCAGGCGCTGGTGGACAGCGGCGTCAAGGACTTGACCATCGTCGGAAACAATGCCGGCGTCGATGATTTCGGCATGGGGTTGTTGCTCAAGGCCCGGCAGGTGTCGAAGGTGATCGCCTCGTACGTGGGTGAGAACAAGGAGTTCGAGCGCCAGGTGCTGGCCGGTGAGCTCGACCTCGTGCTGACTCCGCAGGGCACGCTGGCGGAGAAGTTGCGGGCCGGCGGCGCAGGCATTCCCGGCTTCTACACGCGGACAGCGTTCGGCACCAACCTCGCCGAGGGCAAGGACACCCGGGTCTTCAACGGGACGGAATACGTTCTGGAAGAGGGCATTCAGGCCGACGTGTCGATCGTCAAGGCGTGGAAAGGGGATAGGGCGGGCAACCTGATCTACCGCAAGACGGCCCGCAACTTCAACCCGATGATCGCCAGCTGCGGCGCGGTGACCATCGCCGAAGTGGAGGAGCTGGTGGAGGTCGGCGAGCTCGACCCCGACCAGGTTCACACCCCCGGCATCTACATCGACCGGATCATCGAGGGCCCCGGCTACGAGAAGCGCATCGAGTTCCGGACCACCACCGGCGGTGCTGCGGTCAAGAAGGACAGCCCGATTCGCGAAGTCATGGCCCGGCGTGCGGCCAAGGAGTTGCGCGACGGCTACTACGTCAACCTGGGTATCGGCATCCCGACGTTGGTGGCCAATTACATTCCCGACGACATCACCGTCACGCTGCAGTCCGAGAACGGGTTGCTCGGCATCGGCGCCTACCCGGCCGAGGACGCCGTCGACCCCGATCTCGTCAACGCCGGCAAGCAGACCGTCACCAGCCTGCCCGGTTCGAGCTTCTTCAGCAGCGCCGACTCCTTCGCGATGATCCGCGGCGGCCATATCGACCTGTCCATCCTGGGCGGCCTCGAGGTCGCCGAGAACGGGGACCTGGCCAATTGGATGGTGCCCGGCAAGATGGTCAAAGGACCTGGCGGCGCAATGGATTTGGTGTCCGGCGTCAAACGCGTGATCGTCGTGATGGACCACACCGCCAAGGACGGCAGCCCGAAAATACTCAAGCAGTGCACGCTGCCGATCACCGGCAAAGCCGTGGTGGACATGATCATCACCGACCTGTGTGTCTTCGAGGTCGAGCCTGAGCACGGCCTGACGCTGATCGAGTTGCACCCCGGCGTCACCGTCGCCGACGTCCGGGCCAAGACGGGCTGCGATTTCCAGGTAGCGGTCTGAGTGCGCGTCCGTATCGTGGAGGAATGACTACCCGACGCAATGTCCTGCTCGGCGCCGCCTTCGGTGTGCTCGGCGGGGCCGGCGCGTTCAGCGCTTTCACCGCAACCGGCGCTCCGAGCGGTCCGGCGAAGACATACGAGGTCAACCACACCGACGAAGAGTGGCATCACTTGCTGTCGCCGGCCGCCTACGAGGTGCTTCGCAATGCCGGCACCGAACGGCCCTACAGCAGCCCGCTCAACGAGGAGCACCGGTCCGGAACCTTCGGATGCGCGGGGTGCGGTCAGGCGCTGTTCGCGTCGTCCACCAAGTTCGACAGCGGCACCGGCTGGCCGAGCTTCTACAAGGCCATCGACAACGCCGTCGTCGAGCGGCCGGACGGCACCATGGGAATGTCGCGCACCGAGGTGCTGTGTAGCCGTTGCGGCGGGCACCTTGGTCACGTCTTCGACGACGGCCCGCAGCCGACCGGCCTGCGCTACTGCATGAACGGCGCCGCGATGGGGTTCACCGCCGCCTAGTCGCCGACGGTCATCTTCTCGTCGTCGTCCTTCGGGGCCCGTCGGCGCCTCAGGTACGCGCGCCCGGTCGCGATGAACGCCGGCAGCATCGAGACGAACAGGATGGTCAGAACGATCTTTTCCAGGTTCTGGTGAATGAACGGAATGTTGCCCAGGAAGTAGCCGGCGACCGTCACACCGCCACCCCATAGGGCGCCGCCGACGATGTCGAAGGCCAGGTACACCGGGTAGCGCATGTAGGACACCCCGGCGACCACCGGGGTGAACGTCCGGACGAACGGCATGAACCGGGCCAGGATGATCGCCGCGGGCCCGTATTTCTCGAAGAATGCGTGCGACTCGGTGACGTGGTGCTGCTTGAAGAAGCGTGAGTCTTCCTTCTTGAACAGGGCGGGCCCGATCCGGCGGCCGATGAAGTAGCCGGTCTGGTCTCCGGCGATCGCGGTCAGCGCGACCGCCGGCGCCAGCACCCAGATGTCGAGTGTCCCGTGGGCGGCCAGCAGGCCGCCGGTGAACAGCAGCGACTCGCCTGGCAGCAAGGGAAACAGCAGACCGGTCTCGACGAAGACGATGGCCAGGATCGTCGGCAGTACCGCCGACGCGAACAGGCCCTGCGGGCCGATCCAGTACATCGGGTCGAGGATGTTGGGCATTGCCACCACCGAGGTGATCACGGTGTTCAAGATACCGGCGTTCTGGTCCGGCATTTACCGGGCGGGCTGCGAGACCGCTAAAGGTGTTGCGATACTGAGGCGACTCATCAGGAGGAGAACTCATGCCCATCGCGACACCAGAGGTGTACGCCGACATGCTGCAACGCGCCAAGAAGAACGAGTACGCGTTCCCGGCGATCAACTGCACGTCATCCGAGACGGTCAACGCGGCGTTGAAGGGTTTCGCGGACGCGGGCAGCGACGGCATCATTCAGTTCTCCACCGGCGGAGCCGAATTCGGTTCCGGCCTCGGGGTGAAGGACATGGTGACCGGCGCGGTGGCGTTGGCCGAGTTCACCCACGTCGTCGCCGAGAAATACCCGATCAACGTGGCGTTGCACACCGACCACTGCCCGAAGGACAAGCTGGACAGCTACGTGCGGCCGCTGCTCGCGATCTCGGCCGAGCGGGTGGCCGCCGGCAAGAACCCGCTGTTCCAGTCGCACATGTGGGACGGCTCGGCGGTGCCGATCGACGAGAACCTCGAGATCGCGCAGGAGCTGCTGAAGCTGGCGGCGGCCGCCAAGATCGTCCTCGAGGTCGAGATCGGCGTCGTCGGCGGCGAGGAAGACGGCGTCGAGGCAGAGATCAACGACAAGCTCTACACCACCGGAGAGGACTTCGAGAAGACCATCGAGGCCCTCGGTCACGGCGAGCACGGCCAGTACCTGCTGGCCGCCACCTTCGGCAACGTGCACGGCGTCTACAAGCCGGGCAACGTGAAGCTGCGCCCCGACATTCTCGACCAGGGTCAGAAGGTGGCGGCCGCGAAGCTGGGTCTGGCCGACGGCGCCAAGCCGTTCGACTTCGTCTTCCACGGCGGCTCGGGTTCGGCGAAGTCCGAGATCGAAGAGGCGCTGCGCTACGGCGTCGTCAAGATGAACGTGGACACCGACACCCAGTACGCCTTCACCCGCCCGCTGGCCGCGCACATGTTCACCAACTACGACGGTGTGCTGAAGGTCGACGGCGAGGTCGGCAACAAGAAGGTGTACGACCCGCGCAGCTACCTCAAGAAGGCCGAAGCGTCGATGACCGAGCGGGTCATCGAGGCGTGCAACGACTTGCACTGCAACGGCAAGTCGGTCGTCCAACTAACTGCGGTTACGCTCGACCAGCCTCACGGACGCACACGTGTCCCTGGTCTGGGTGGACTTGCTTTTTTCGTTTTCGCACCACATGCGATATCACCAGTCACTGATATCGCATGTGGTCACGATTGCGAAAAAGGGTGGCCCTCACCTGACGTTACCGTTGTGGCCGGTGGTGGTGCCGGGACTGGCATACTCCCCGAAACCGTTTAGCCGGAGTTGGATTCGCAGATCTTCCACTGGTCGTCGCGGTACTGCAGGTCGAAGCTGCGCGTCGAGCGGGTCTGCGGCGCGTAGGCCATGAACGCGGTGACGTTGGCTTCGGCGTGGTCTCCGTTGACCACCACCTGATCGATGTTGGCGACGACGGGGTACTGCTTGGCCGCGGCGACGCGGTGATAGATGTCGCTCCATTCACGCTGGTCGTAGTTGACATAGTCGTCGCGCATGCTGCCGCAGGTGACGCTGCGCAGCTTGGTCAGGTCGCCGTTCTGCATCGCGGCGTCGAAACTCTCGAATGGTGTTGCGCACCTGGTCTTCTCGCGACGCGTTCGCCTTACGGTCCTTGCGGGTCAGTAACACCGTGCCCAGCACCGCGACCGCGGCCAGCGCCAAGATGATCAGGATCAGCGCCAGCACCCAGCCCCAGCTGCGCTGGCCCGACGGCCGGAACTTCGATCCCAGCCGCGGCGGAATCATCTGTGGCGTCGCGGTTCTCGCGCCACCCGGGGGCCCAAGGGGCGGTCGGCCCTGAGCGAAGATCTCGGTGGCGGGTTCGTTGGCCGCGTCGATGATCGCGGTCTCCTTGGCGTCGAAACCCGGCGCGGTGAACCGACGTTCACCGGATTGCGCAGACGGCATCGGCGGCTGGTGGTCTTGTCCGGGCGGGCCGATCACCTCGGTCGCGGGATCCGCCGCGCGCGGGGACTCGACTGTCTTCTGGTCGGCACCGGCAGCGGGCTCGACGGCGGTGTCGGCCTCGGATTCCACCGGGTCGCCCGCGACGCCTCGCTCGACGGCGTCCGATGTGTTGTCGTGGTCAGACCCTGATGGATTCGGCATTGGCCAGCCGTCCTCTTCGGTGTCGAAATACCTCATGCAGCTTAGCGACCCGAGACCGAGTTGACGGTGGCGGCATCGGTGCAGCAAGCGCAGCACGGCACAATAGCGCGCATGACGCCGATGCATGATCTGCTGGGACCCGATCCGACCTTGTTGCCCGGTGACCCCGATGCCGAGGCCCAGTTGGACGCCGGCGACAACCCGACCGCCGTCGCGTCCGCGCACCCCTCCGCGTCGGTGGCGTGGGCCGCGTTGGCCGAAGACGCCCTCGACGACGACAAGGTGATCACCGCCTACGCCTACGCCCGCACCGGCTATCACCGCGGCCTGGACCAGTTGCGCCGCAACGGCTGGAAGGGGTTCGGGCCGGTTCCGTTCTCGCATGAGCCCAACCGGGGTTTCCTGCGGTGCGTCGCGGTGCTGGCGCGGGCGGCGGATGCGATCGGCGAGACCGACGAGCAGGCGCGCTGTCTGGACCTGCTCGACGACTGCGACCCGGCTGCCCGCGCAGGAACTCGGCCTGAGCTAGAAGTCGGGTGCGCACTCGCGCACGTCGTCGGGTAACTCGATCTGGATGGTCGCGTGGTCCAGCCCGCGAGCGGCCAGCACCGCCTGGGCTCGCGAAGTACCCGCGCCGGGTTGTCGCAGCTGGCCAGGTGGGCGGTGACCATGTCCTTGCCGGGCACCAGCGTCCAGACGTGCAGATCGTGCACCTCGGTGACGCCGTCGACCGCCGCCAGCGCGGCCGCGCAGCTCGTCGACGTCGATGTGGCTGGGCGACGATTCGGACAGGATGCGCAGCGCGCCCGCGGCCAGTGAGAGCGCCCGGGGCAGCACCCACAGCGCGACGAGCACGGCGACCACGACGTCGGCGTAGGGCCAGTGGGTGGTCACGGTGACGATGCCGGCGATCAGCACGCCGACGCTGCCGACGGTGTCGGCGACGACCTCCATGTAGGCGCCCTTGACGGCCAGGCTGTGCGCCGACTGCGAGCGCAGCAGCAGCACGACGACGGCGTTGGTGACCAGACCGGCCAGCGCGACGACGATCATCGGGACGCCGGGCACGTCTGGCGCGTCGCCGAGCCGGTCGAAGGCTTCGCACAGGATGAGCGTCGCCACGCCGATCAGCAGCACGGCGTTGGCGACGGCGGTGAACACCTCGGCGCGATGCCAGCCGTAGGTGCGGGCCGGCTGACGTGCTGCCGCGCCGGGCGAGCAGCACCGCGGACAGGCCCATGAACATGGCCGCGACGTCGGTCAGCATGTGGCCGGCGTCGGCCAGCAGCGCGATCGAACCGATCAGCAGCGCGGTGGTGAGTTCAACGACGAAGAAGGCGCCGAGCAGTGCGGTGGCGATCGCCAGTCGGGGTGCCGGGGTGCCCGGACTCGCGTGATCGTGACCCGCACCCATAGCCAGCAATATAAGTCAGCCTTGTTTCAGCTCACCGCGTCGACGGCGGCCAGGATGTCGGGCACCTCGCTGCGGGTGGTGTAGTTGGGGTGCACGTCGATCCACCGGATGATGCCCGCGGCGTCGACGACGACGACGGTGGGCATCGGCAGGGCTTTGCCGCCGTCGGCATTCACCTCGGTGAGGTCTAGTCCCAACTTGACCTGTGCGGCAAGGGAGTCGGGGGATGGTTCGGTCAGAATCCCCAGGGCCGTGGCGATGTGATTGCCTGGATCTGATGCCACCGAGTAGGTCAGTTCATTGGACTCGGCGGAAGTCAGCGACCCGTCGGGCTTTTGCGGGCTGATGGCGATCAATTCGAATCCGCGTTCAGCGAGCGCCGGAACCAATTCAGCTTGATAGGTGCGCAACGCGATGTTGCAGTAGGGGCACCACGCCCCGCGATAGAACACCACGACCGCTGGCCGCCCGCCGCGCAACCGCGCCAACGAGTGTGGGGCACCGTGAACGTCGAGCAGGTCGCCGTCGGGCATGGCAGAGCCTGGTGCCGCGACATTGTGCGGCACACCCCGAGCCTCCAACGCCGCCTGATCGGCGGTAAAGGCGGCTACGACGTCGGCGGGCAAGTTCGCCGCGGAACCGGCAGCCAAGGCGTGTGCCTGCTCGCTGATCGTGGGGGTGTGCATCGTCATCACGTCTCCGCCGCTGGATTGGATTGATCCCTCCAGAAAACTCTCGTTGTTTTTGGATTGTCAACTCCAAAACGTAGGATCGTCAGATGATCACCCGGAAGGGCCAGGCCACCCGGGATCGCATCGTGGCCGCCGCTGCGGCGCTGGTCTACGAACGCGGCGTCGCCGGGACCAGTACTGAGGACGTCCAAGCCGCGGCCGGGGTCAGCGCGTCGCAGCTTTACCACTACTTCGCGGATAAAAGGTCACTCACCCGCGCGGTCGTCGAATATCAGGCCGACGCGATCGTTGGGTTTCAAGAGTCGATGCTGACGAGGCTCGATTCCCTTGAGGCGCTGCGCAGCTGGGCTGCGGCCATCGTGGACATGCAACGTGGCAACGGGTTTCGCGGCGGATGCCCACTGGGCTCGTTGGCCAGCGAGCTGGCTCGAAAGTGACAGCGCCGCACGAGAAGACGTCGCCGCGGGCTATCGGCGCTGGCATGACGCCATCCGCGGTGGTCTCGCAATCTGCGTGATTGCGGTGGGCTGGTCGACAGCGCTGATGTCGACAAGTTGGCCACGGCGCTGTTGACGTCGCTGCAAGGTGGCCTGCTGCTTGCCAAGGCGCTGCGCGACGGCGAGCCATTAGAGACCGCGCTCAGCACCGCTATCGACCACATCGCGACATTCGCCGCCGATGACCACCCAGACGGTCATCACTGATATGACCGCACGCGATGCCGACAGGAGTGGACTCTGCCATGGACGACGCCCCGACGCTCGCGCAGTTTCCCTTCGCACGCCTACGACAAGTTGCGCTACGCAGATACTGATCGCCAAGGGCACGTTAACAACTCGGTGTTTTCGACGGCTCTGGAAACCGGGCGGGTCGAACTTCTTTACGCTCCCGACACCGGCATCGTCGAAGTCCACAAATCGTTCGTCATAGCCCGCCTCGAGCTCGACTTCCGCGGTGAGTTGACCTGGCCCGGCGAGGTCGCGATCGGCACAAGAGTTGAAGCGGTCGGCCGCAGCTCATTCACCTTGATGCAGGCGCTGTTTCAGCGAGAACAATGTGCAGCCCTCGCCCGCACGGTCATCGTGCAGGTCGACGACGACACTCGCCGCGCGACTTCCCTGAGCGCGACCGCCGTCGCGCGACTGCGGGACCTGCAGTCGCCAGGTTGAGGGCCGTCACCGATTCAGGCTCGCTGTAGTCGATTTCGGCTCAGAACAGGTGCCGCCAGAACTGAGTGAGGCCGGCGCCGAGCTGCCACAGCAGCCCGGAAACCCCGGACAATTCAAAGACCGAGTCGACGAGCTCGAAGAACAGGTGATTCAGCGGCTGGGCGAAGAGCAGCACGAACAGCAGCAGAAACCCGTAGGGCTTGAACGGCGCCAACGCGCGCTGCGTCTCGGGGCTCAGGTGCGGCTCGAGGGCGTTGTATCCGTCGAGGCCGGGGATCGGCAGCAGGTTCAGCAGCAACGCGGTGATCTGCAGGAAGCCCAGGAACGCCACCCCGGCCCACAACACCGGGTGTTTCGGGTCGAAAAACAGATTCGTCGCCCCGAGCAGGACTACGGCCAGCAGCAGGTTCGCCGCCGGGCCGGCCAGGCTGACCCGCGTGCGCTGCCGGGCCGTCATGTACGACGTCCGCACGTACACCGCCGCGCCCGGCAACCCGATCCCGCCGATGGCGGTGATCGCGATCGGCACCACGATCGACCACACCGGGCTGACATAGCGCCGCGGATCCATGTCCAGGTAGCCGCGCAACTGGACGTCGCGGTCACCGAATCGCCAGGCCGTAAAGGCGTGCCCGAACTCGTGCAGGCACAGCGAGACCACCCAGCCGGCGATCACCATCGTGAATACCCCGGCGTAGGCCAGCGGGGTCACGTCGTCGCCACCCAGTACGCCAACCCGCCACCGAGGACGGTCAGGCCGACAATGGCCCAGAAACCGGGCTGGGTCGCACCGACTGATGCACGGGCATTCACGTCATGAAGCTACCGGACGGGGGGGGGGCTAACCGGACCAGCCCTCGGTGTTCCGGTAGACGGTCGAGCGGCGCACCGGCCGCGGCGCGGCCACCCCGTCACGAACCACCGCGATCCCGGTGCCGCCCACCTGCGCGGCCCGGCCGGTCAACCAGCGCCGCGTGCCCGTCACGCGGGCCCGCAATCCGGGCAGCGCCGCCGTCGGCTCGATCGTCGCCTCGGCGACGTCGCCGTCGAAGAGCACCGCGTCGTCGACGACGGCCTCGCCGTGCAGCAGCCGCGCGTCGCCGGCCGGTCGCCAGACGGCTGACCCGACGATCACGGACCCGGTCTCGTCGCGGATCAGCGGCACCCGTTGGGCCGTCCCGCGCCGCGCCCGGCGGGCCGCCCGGCGGCCGGACGGCAGGCGATAGGCCCGGGTGGCCGGCGTGCGGCGGCGCGGCACGTAGGCCACCTCGACGTCCAGCAGCTCCGCGCGCAGCAGCCGGGTGAGCACCGCCGCGAGGTCGGCGTCGGCGCCGACCACCACCAGACGTCGCGCAGTGGCGATGGTCGCATCGATGTCGCCGGGATCGACGATCGTCAGCCCTCGCAGCGGCCGCGGCAGCTAATCGTCGAAAGCCAAGACGACAATGTCTGGGGCGTTCAGGAGCTTCCTCGCAAACGGCTGAGATAGTGTGGGTCACCGGCTGGACCACAATAAGCGGCTCGAAATGAGTGGAAGAA
>CAWIKT010000065.1:0-73541 GCA_963836555.1 uncultured Actinomycetota bacterium
GTGAAGCCGCGATGTTCGACCAACCGCTTCACCCGTAGGTCTTCATCGGCATTGACGATGATTACCAACGGAAACATCGGCGCCATACCGGATTCCACGAGCAGCGGGATGTCCTCGACGATCACCGCATCGTCGTCGGCCTCGGCGATCAACTCCGAGCGGCGCTTGCCGACCAGCGGATGCACAATGCCGTTCAGCGTCTGGCGCTTCTCCTCGTCGCTGAACGCGATCGAGGCCAACGCGGGCCGGTCGAGCGAACCGTCGTCGGAGAGGATCTCCTCGCCGAACGCCTCGACAAGCTTGCCCAGGCCCTCAGTGCCGGGCTTGACGACCTCGCGGGAGATCACGTCGCCGTCGACGACGACTCCGCCGAGATCGCTGAAGGTCGAGGACACCGTCGATTTCCCGGCGCCGATTCCGCCGGACAGCCCAATGCGCAGCACCGCTCCAGTCTGTCAGGGCGCCGCAGTGGCGAACGCCCCGACTCGGTTGAGCCGGGGCGTTCGTAAGGACTGACTGTTAGGCGCTGCCTGCCAGCTTCTCCCGCAGCGCGGCGAGCTGCGCGTCACTGGCCAACGAGCCACCGGTGGGCGCGTCGTCGCTCGACGAGCTGCTGGACTGCGGACGGGCGGCCTCTTCGGCCTCGGCAGCGGCGAACTTCTCCATCTGCGCGGTGTGCATCTTGTGCCGGCGCTCGGCCTCGGCGTAGCGGGCTTCCCACTCGGTGCGCTGGGTGTCGAAACCTTCGAGCCACTCGTTGGTTTCGGCGTCGAAGCCCTCCGGGAAAATGTAGTTGCCCTGGTCGTCGTAGCTGTCGGCCATGCCGTACTTGGCGGGGTCGAACTCTTCGGTGTAGTCCTCGTTGGCCTGCTTGAGGCTCAGCGAGATCCGGCGACGTTCAAGATCGATGTCGATGACCTTGACCATCGCGTCGTCACCGACGGCGACGACCTGGTCGGGCACCTCGACGTGGCGCTCAGCCAGTTCGGAGATGTGCACCAGACCTTCGATGCCCTCTTCGACGCGAACGAAGGCACCGAACGGCACCAACTTGGTGACCTTGCCCGGCACGATCTGGCCGATGGCGTGGGTGCGGGCAAAGTGGCGCCACGGGTCTTCCTGAGTTGCCTTGAGCGACAAGGAAACCCGCTCGCGGTCCATGTCCACGTCGAGCACCTCGACGGTGACCTCGTCGCCGACCTGGACAACCTCGGACGGATGATCAATGTGCTTCCAGGACAGCTCGGACACGTGCACCAGACCGTCGACACCGCCGAGATCGACGAATGCGCCGAAGTTGACGATCGAGGACACCACACCCTTGCGGATGGCGCCCTTCTGCAGCTGGTTGAGGAACTCGCTGCGCACCTCGGACTGGGTCTGCTCGAGCCAGGCGCGACGGGACAACACCACGTTGTTGCGGTTCTTGTCCAGCTCGATGATCTTGGCCTCGATCTCCTTGCCGATGTACGGCTGCAGATCGCGGACCCGGCGCATCTCGACCAAGGACGCGGGCAGGAAGCCGCGCAGGCCGATGTCGAGGATCAGACCACCCTTGACGACCTCGATGACGGTGCCCTTGACGGCCTCGTCCTTCTCCTTGAGGGCCTCGATGGTGCCCCAAGCGCGCTCGTACTGCGCACGCTTCTTGGACAGGATCAGTCGGCCTTCTTTGTCCTCTTTGGTGAGAACCAGGGCTTCGACTTCATCGCCCACGGAAACGACCTCGTTGGGGTCGACGTCGTGCTTGATGGACAGTTCGCGAGAAGGAATGACGCCTTCGGTCTTATAGCCGATGTCGAGGAGAACCTCGTCCCGGTCGACCTTGACGATGGTCCCTTCGACGATGTCGCCATCGTTGAAGTACTTGATTGTTTTATCGATGGCGGCGAGAAAGTCCTCGCTCGAGCCAATGTCGTTGACGGCTACTTGCGGCGAGGTGACGGTGGGACTCGGCATATTGTTGGGTTGCTCCGGACAGGTTGAGGTCGTAGGGACAGTGCTGATTTCTATTCGATCGCCCGGCTTCCCATCGCGCTCAGCGCTCTGAAATGCCGCCGGACTACCCTGTCGAGGTTACTCGACTGGGCCTACCTGGCCAAACTCGCCCCACCGGCATCTGGTGGAGGTTTTGGCGCCGGACGCTAGTGGGCGGCGGCGTCCCAGCTCGGCCCGTAGCCCACCGAAACCTCCAATGGCACGTCAAGCGGGTATGCAGCGCCCATGTGGTCCCGCACCAGCGCCTCGAGTTGCTCGCGCTCACCGTCGGCGACCTCGAACAACAGCTCGTCGTGGACCTGCAGCAGCATCCGCGACGCCAGCCCCGCATCGGTGAGGGCCTTGTCGACCTCGATCATCGCGACCTTGATGATGTCGGCGGCGCTGCCCTGGATCGGCGCGTTGAGCGCGGCCCGCTCGGCGGACTCGCGGACCTGACGGTTGCTGCTGTCCAACTCCGGCAGATAGCGGCGCCGGCCGAAAACGGTCGAGGTAAAGCCGTCCTTGCGGGCCTGATCGACGACGTTCTGCAGGTAGTCGCGCACTCCGCCGAAACGCGCGAAGTACTGATCCATCTGTTCCTTGGCTTCTTCGGTGGAGATTTTGAGCTGGGCGGACAACCCGTACGCGCTCAGGCCGTAGGCCAGGCCGTAAGACATCGCCTTGACCCGGCGCCGCAGCTCGCCGGTCACTTCCTCGATCGGCACACCAAAGGCCCGCGACGCGACGAAGGAGTGCAGGTCTTCGCCGGTGTTGAAGGCTTCGATCAGGCCTTCGTCGCGCGACAGGTGGGCCATGATCCGCATCTCGATCTGGCTGTAGTCGGCGGTCATCAGCTCGCAGTAGTTGGTTCCGGCTGCACCGCCGACCACGAACGCGTCGCGGATCTGCCGGCCGGCGTCGGTCCGGATCGGAATGTTCTGCAGGTTGGGCTCGGTCGACGAGAGCCGGCCGGTGGCCGCGATCGTCTGGTTGAAGGTGGTGTGGATACGGCCATCGCCCGCAACCGAATTCAAGAGGCCGTCGACGGTCACCTTCAACCGGGTGACGTCGCGGTGCGCCAGCAGATGCTGCAGGAACGGATGTCCGGTCTTGTCGAACAGCGTCTGCAGCGCGTCCGCATCGGTGGTGTAGCCGGTCTTGGTGCGCTTGGTCTTCGGCATTTCCAGCTCGTCGAACAGCACCACCTGCAGCTGCTTGGGCGAGCCGAGATTGATCTGCTTGCCGATCACGCCGTAGGCCGCTTCGGCGGCGTCGCGGATCTGGTCGCCGAATTGGCTTTGCAGTGTGCCCAATTGGTTCAGGTCGACGCCGATCCCGACGGCTTCCATAGCCGCCAGCACCCGCTGCACCGGCAACTCCATGTCGGCGAGCAGCGTGGTGGAGTCGATGCGGTCCAGTTCGGCGTCGAGCGCGTCGGCCAGGTCGACGACGGCGCGGGCACGCAGTACCGCGGTCTGAACGGCCTGTTCGTCGACGCCCTCGCTGTCATCGAGAAGCGAAAGTTGTTGCTGCTCTGATGTTTCCGCGCGCAGCTCGCGGCGGAGGTAGCGCAGCGACAGATCGTCGAGCGTGAAGCTGCGCTGCCCGGGACGCACCAGATACGCGGCCAGCGCCGTGTCGGAGGTGAGCCCGTTCAACGTCCAGCCCCGCCCTGCGAGGTCGTGGATCGCCAATTTGGCCTCGTGCAGCGCCTTGGGCTGCTCGGCATCGGCGAGCCAGGCCGCCAACGCCTTGTCGTCCTCGGCGGTCAGCGTCGTGGTGTCGATGAAGCCGCCGTCGCCGTCGGCGGCGGCGATGGCCAGCGCGGTCGCGTCGCCGTCGTACGGCAGATGCGTGCCGACGACCGCCAGGCCGGCGCGTCGGCCGTCGCTGACGTGATCGGCCAGCCACTGCGTGATCGCGCCGGGCTCGAGCGCTCCCCCGCGAACGTCGAAACCCTCGTCCACCTCGGGTTCGACTGCGGCCAGGGTGTCGAACAACCGGTCACGCAGGACCCGGAACTCCAGTTGGTCGAACAGCGTGTGGATCTGGTCGCGGTCCCACGGTTGCATCCGCAGGGTGTCCGGCGTCTGGGCCAGCGGCACATCCCGAACCAGGTCGGTGAGCTCGCGGTTGAGCACCACGCTGGACAGGTGCGCGCGTAACGCGTCACCGACCTTGCCCCGCACCGACTCCACGTCGTCGACCAGCGCCTGCAGCGACCCGTACTCGCTGATCCACTTGGTCGCGGTCTTCTCGCCCACGCCGGGGATTCCGGGCAGGTTGTCGCTCGGGTCGCCGCGCAGCGCGGCGAAGTCCGGGTATTGGGCGGGCGTCAGGCCGTATTTCTCGAGCACCGCGTCCGGGGTGAAGCGGGTCAGCTCGCTGACCCCCTTGCGTGGGTAGAGCACGGTGACGTCGTCGGTGACCAGTTGCAGCGCGTCGCGGTCACCGGTGACGACGAGTACCCGATAGCCCTCTTTCTCGGCCTGTGTGGTCAGCGTGGCAATGAGGTCGTCGGCCTCGAAGCCCGGCTCGGCGAGGACCGTAATGCCAAGGGCGGCAAGGACTTCCTTGGTGATGTCGATCTGGCCGCGGAACTCGTCCGGCGTGGTGGACCGGTTGGCTTTGTATTCCGGGTAGCGCTCGGATCGGAACGTCTGCCGCGACACGTCGAAGGCGGCGGCCACGTGGGTGGGCGCCTCGTCGCGCAGCAGATTGATCAGCATCGCGGTGAATCCGTAGACCGCGTTGGTGGTCAGCCCGCCCTGGGTCTTGAAGTTCTCGGCGGGCAGCGCGTAGAAGGCGCGGTACGCCAGCGAATTGCCGTCCAGCAGCATCAACGTGGGCTTCTCATCCGCGGCCCTGCCGGCAGCTGTCTTCTTGTTCGCGGTCCTAGCTGGGCTCACGGCCTCAACTCTAGGCACTGGGTGCGACGACCAGAAGCGGCGACGCCCGCCCGCCTCGAACTGCAACACGTTTCAGTTTCGCGCCCGCGCTGGGTAGGCTGGCCCGGTGCCCGAGGTCACCAGCCCAGAACCGGCAATCGACGGATGGTTCGCCACCGATGACACCGAAACGCCTCACTTGATCGGTAGTAAGTGCCCCACGTGCGGCACCTATGTGTTCCCGCCGCGGGAGAACAACTGCCCCAATCCGGCCTGCGACAGCGACACCCTAGAGGCCGTCGCGCTGTCGAGACGCGGAAAGCTGTGGAGCTATACCGAGAACCGCTACCCGCCGCCGAAGCCCTACCCCGCACCAGATCCGTTCGAGCCGTTCGCCATCGCCGCGGTCGAGCTCGCCGATGAAGGCATCATCGTGCTCGGCAAGGTGATCGAGGGCACCTTGGCCGCCGACCTCAAGGTCGGCATGGAGATGGAGCTGGCCACCATGACCCTGTACACCGACGACGACGGCGTCGAACGCCTCGTGCACGCGTGGAGGCGCGCCGACTCATGAGCACTCCCGAGCCGCTGTACATCCTCGGTGCGGGCATGCATCCGTGGGGCAAGTGGGGCCGCGACTTCACCGAATACGGCGTGGTCGCCGCCCGCTCGGCGCTGGCCGAAGCCGGACTGGACTGGCGTCAGATCCAGTTGGTCGCCGGAGCCGACACCATCCGCAACGGTTACCCGGGCTTTATCGCCGGGTCGACGTTCGCGCAGAAGCTCGGCTGGAACGGTGTGCCGGTCAGCTCCAGTTACGCCGCGTGTGCCAGCGGCTCGCAGGCGCTGCAGAGCGCCCGCGCGCACATCCTGGCGGGATTCTGCGACGTCGCGCTGGTGATCGGCGCCGACACCACCCCGAAGGGCGCCTTCGCCCCAGTCGGCGGCGAACGCAAAAACGACCCGGACTGGCAGCGCTTCCACCTGATCGGGGCCATGAACCCGGTGTACTTCGCGCTGCTGGCGCGCCGCCGGATGGACCTGTACGGCGCGACGGCCGAGGACTTCGCTGCGGTGAAGGTGAAGAACTCCCAGCACGGCCTGCAGAACCCGAATGCCCGCTACCGCAAGGAATCCTCGATCGAGGACGTGCTGGCCAGCCCGGTCGTCAGCGACCCGTTGCGCCAGCTCGACATCTGTGCCACCTCTGACGGCGCGGCCGCGTTGATCGTGGCGAGTGCCGAATTCGCCCGCAAGCACCTCGGCTCGCTGGATGGTGTGCCCTCGGTGCGCGCGGTGAGCACCGTCACCCCCCAGTACCCGCAGCATCTGCCCGAATTGCCCGACATCGCAACGGATTCCACCGCTGTCGCGCCGGCGCCGGAGCGGGTGTTCAAAGACCAGATTCTGGACGCCGCCTATGCCGAAGCCGGCATCGGGCCCGAGGACGTGAGCCTGGCCGAGGTCTACGACCTGTCGACCGCGCTGGAGCTCGACTGGTACGAGCACCTGGGGTTGTGCCCCAAGGGTGAGGCCGAAGGGCTGTTGCGCAGCGGGGCAACGGCAATCGGCGGCAAGGTACCGGTGAACCCGTCGGGCGGGCTGGCCTGCTTCGGCGAAGCGATTCCCGCCCAGGCGATCGCGCAGGTCTGCGAGTTGACCTGGCAACTGCGCGGTCAGGCGACCGGCCGTCAAGTGGAGAACGCCAAAGTCGGCGTGACCGCCAATCAGGGTCTATTCGGCCACGGCTCCTCGGTGATCGTCGCGCGCTAGCCATGCTGGGGCACCTCGGTATCAACGTGCCTGACCTGGCGGCGGCCAAGCGGTACTACGGGGAGCTGATGCCGCTCGTCGGTTTCGAGTTGTTCCTGGAAGCGGACGACCAACTCGCATTTCGACCGGCCGAGGGCAAACCGGGAACGTACGTATTTCTCTACCCAGCAACCGAATCGGGTGAGTATTCGCGCCACCGGGCGGGACTCCAGCACCTGGCCTTCATGGTGAAGACGCGCTCCGCTGTGCGCGACGTGCATGCGTGGGTTATCCGGCTCGGCGGCGACGTCGTGCATGCCCCGCAGTCGTTCCCGCAGTACCCGCCGCCCTATTTCGCCACGTTCTGGCTGGACCCGTTCGGCGTCATGCTCGAGGCGGTCTGCCACCACGACCGGGACTGAGCCCACGCCTACGGCTAGCTCGAGTGTGTCGGTAGTGAGCGCGATTTCGCTGCAACTCCCGACAGAACCCGCACAGTCGGCGCTAGGCCGACGCGTCCTTGGACGTGTCGAGGGTTTCCAGGACGACCTCGGCGACGTGCTTCATCGTGGTGCGCCGGTCCATGGCCGCCCGCTGAATCCACTTGAACGCCTCGGGCTCGGTCATGCCTTGATTGGCCTGCAGCAGACCCTTGGCCCGCTCGACAAGTTTGCGGGTTTCCAACCGGTCGGACAGCGTCCCGACTTCGAGCTCCAGGGCCCGGATTTCGCTGAATCGACTGAGCGCCACCTCAATTGCCGGGATCAGGTCCGAGATCGTGAACGGCTTGACCAGGTACGCCATCGCGCCGGCGTCACGGGCCTTCTCGACCAGCTCGCGCTGGCTGAAGGCAGTCAGCACGACGATTGGTGCGATCCGCTTGCCGGCGATCTCGGATGCGGCGTCGATGCCGTCACGGCGAGGCATCTTGACATCCATGATCACCAGATCGGGCTTGAGCTGGTCGGCCAGCTCGACCGCTTCTTGCCCGTCGCCGGCCTCACCAACGATCTCGTAGCCCTCTTCGCGCAGCATCTCGGCCAGGTCGAGCCGGATCAGCGCCTCATCCTCGGCGATCAAAACCCGGTGCGGGGTGCGAGCGTCGTCGTCGGTCATGCAGGACATTCTTCCGTGAACCGCCGGAAACCTCGACTGCGGGGCTGTGAGTCCGCTCGCACAAGCCCATCCTCTATGGTGAGAGGCCGAAGTTCGCAGGCCCTCGTATCCCAACTGGCAGAGGAAACGGATTCAAAACCCGTCCAGTGTGAGTTCGAATCTCACCGAGGGCACCAGAAATAACAGTTCAGAGCCAAATCTGACGAGACACGCTCAGTCCGCATGACCTAACAGTCCGCAGACCGCACGACGTTCCCGTCCTAGTCCCAATTCAAGTTCCGCCAAGCTGGCGAGTACGCCCGCAACCATGCGCCCCGTCGCGTTGGACGTGTCAATGCCTTCGCGACGGGAACGCAGGACGATCCCTCGCTCGCCCGGATCGCGGATCGTGGTCAATGTCCGCGCGCATCTCGGAATCGTTCCATGACGCTGTCCGCGGGGTCGTCAATACTTCCACGTTTCCGCAGGTCGTTGGGCGGCTAACGTTTAGTCTCGCGTCATGGACCGCATTTGGCAGTGGGTGTGGGATCGGTACGGGGCGGGGTACTGGTGGGCGATCTATGCGGCGACATTCTTCGTGCTGCTGCCGATCTACTTGTTTCTATCGTTTGTCGTTGTCGCTTTCGAAAGGTCCGGTCAGTACGTCGAGGCGACCGCCGTCACCGTTGGCGCCGTGCTCGTGCTCGCGTACGTGATGATTCTTCCCGGGCTGCCTGGGATCCGCCTTGCTGAGCGGTGGGCAGCCGGCCACGAGGTCGATCGGGCGACGGCATTGGACGCCACCTACACCTGGGCTCGGCGAGTGGCTGCCCGAGCGGTGGGGGCCAACGCTGTTTTGATCGCTTCGCTGCTGGCCGTTGTCGGGGCGATCACCGGAGCAGCGGGTTCACGGCTCGTCCAGTACGCGATCCTGGGCGCCGCCTCAGGAATTTCGGTGGTGACGATCGCTGTGCACAGCTTCCCCGAGGTAGCGGTGCGGCCCGCCAGGATCGCTCTCGCCGGTGACACCGGGAGTGGTGACTCCCTGCCCCGCTCTTGCCCGACTTTTACCGCGTGGTCGAACGCGTCCATGCTCGCGACCGCGTTCGCGTTCGCCATCGGGGGCGCGGTGCTGGCGGCCGCTTTCGATCGGGTCCGCGAAGTCCCGGTGCTCTGCGTCGTGATTGCGTGTGCGTTGACGCTTGGCTTCGCGGTGCCCATCACCGTCGGCACCGCATTCTCACCGGCCTCACAACCGATTCGCGACCTCGCCGCAGGAACCGAACGCGTTGCGGCCGGCGACTACAGCCAACGCGTGCCGGTGGTTCAGGACGACGATCTGGGTGCGCTGTCGGCGTCATTCAACCGCATGCAGGCCGGTTTGGCTGAGCGACAACGCCTTCAAGCCGCGTTCGGCACCTACGTCGACCCCGGCCTGGCGGCGCGACTCCTCGAGCAGGGTGACGACATCTTCACCGGAGAGCGCCGCCAGGTCACGGTGATGTTCGTCGACATCCGCGACTTCACCCCTTTCGCGGAAGCAAACACCGCCGAGGACACCGTCGCCCGGCTCAACGCCTTGTTCGAGATTGTCGTGCCAGCCGTCGTCGACGCCGGTGGGCACGTCAACAAATTCCTCGGCGACGGCGCACTGGCCGTCTTCGGCGCCCCCAACGACCTGACCGATCACGCCGACGCCGCGATAAGCGCCGCTGTGCTGATTCACCGCCAGGTCGCGGAGCGATTCGAGGGTGACCTTCGCATTGGTATCGGGATCAACACCGGCTTAGTGATCGCCGGGACGATCGGCGGCGCGGGCAAGCTGGAGTTCACGTTGATCGGCGACACCGTCAACGTCGCCGCCCGCGTCGAACAGCTCACTAAGACCACCAAGGACGCGATCCTTCTCACCCAACAGACCGTCGACGCCCTGACTACTCGACCGCCCGGCCTCATCGACCGGGGATCGCATGCCCTGAAGGGGAAGTCAGCCCCATTGCAGGTCTTCGGCCTTGACCAAGAGACCGACGCGCGGGTGAACCTCACTAGCTAAGGGAGGCGAATCAAACAGCTGCGGGGATCACCCTCGCGACCCGATAATTCCGCTGCGACTTTCGACAAACCCATAACGTTAGTTCTGCGACGTCAGGCAGGCCCAGAACGAAGGACGCCGCCCAGATAGACAAGCCACTCGACAATGCGATGACGGATGCGCGTTCAAACACGTATGACCAGGTGGCTGGCCGCCTTAGTCTCCCGAGATGGATCGTATTTGGCAGTGGGCGTGGGGTCGGTACGGGGCGCGGTACTCGTGGGCGGTCTACGCGATCATGTCCTTCTTGACACTGCCGATTTTTCTCATCCCGTCGTTCGGCGTTGTCGCTTTCGAGAGGTCCGGTCGTTACGTGGAGGCGGCGGCCCTCACGGCCGTCGCCGTGCTCACGATCGGGTACGCAGTGAACCTTCCGAGCGTGAAGCGCACCCGTCTCTGGGAGCAGTGGGCAGCTGGTCACCCGGTCGACCCGGCGATGGCGTTGGAAGCGACCTACACATGGGGTCGGGGGTCGGTTGTCCGGGCGTTAGCGGCCACCGCTGTTTGGGGTGCCCTGCTCTTGGTCGCTATCGGCGCGATCGTCGGTGCGACCGGGTCTCGGCTAGTTCAGTACGGAATCGTGGGTGCCGCCTTCGCAACAGCTGCAGCGCTGATCCCGGTGCACAGCATGGTCGAAGCACAGTTGCGACCAATCAGGCTCGCGCTCGCCGGTGATACGGGCATCGGTGACGCTCTGCCCCGTTCTCGGCCGAGTTTTGCCGCGTGGTCGAACGTGTTACTGCTCGCGACCGCGTTCTCGTTCACCGTCGGGGGCGCGATGTTTGCTACCTTGTTCCATCAGGCCAGCGAGGCTCCGGTGCTCTGGGCCGTGATCGGGTGCGGGTTGACGCTTTTCGTCGCCGTGCCGATCACTGTCGCAGCCGCATTCTCACCGTCCATGCAACCCATTCGCGATCTGGCTGAAGGCACCGAGCGTGTTGCGGCAGGTGATTACAGCCAACGCCTGCCGGTGGTTCAGGACGATGACCTGGGCGCGCTGTCAGCTTCGTTCAACCGGATGCAGGCGGGTTTGGCTGAGCGACAACGACTTCAGGCCGCGTTCGGGACATACGTGGACCCGGCTCTCGCGACGCGGCTGCTCGACCAGGGTGACGATGTGTTCACCGGTGAGCGTCGCGAGGTGACAGTGATGTTTGTCGACATCCGCGACTTCACTCCGTTCGCCGAGGCCAATCCCGCCGAGGACGTCGTCGCTCGGCTCAACACGCTGTTCGAGATCGTGGTGCCTGCTGTCGTGGACGCCGGTGGGCACGTGAACAAGTTCCTCGGTGACGGTGCCCTGGCGGTCTTCGGCGCTCCGAACGACCTCGCGGCTCATGCTGATGCTGCGGTGAGCGCGGCTGTGCTGATTCACCGCATGGTCGCCGAGCGATTCGGCGGTGAACTTCGGATCGGCATCGGAATCAACACCGGAATGGTGATCGCTGGAACCATCGGCGGCGCAGGAAAACTCGAGTTCACGTTGATCGGCGACACCGTCAACGTCGCGGCCCGCGTCGAGCAGCTCACCAAGACGACACTCGACTCGATACTGCTGACCGAAAAATCTGCCGACGCTCTAAACGCTCGACCGGCCGGACTGATCGACCGCGGATTCCATTCGTTGAAAGGAAAGTCGGCTGCAATTCGGCTCTTTGGGTTCGACGAGCAAATCAGCGCGGGTTGACCGCCACGGCCCGATGCTTTCGTGGCGACATCTGCGAAACCCACAACATTAGTTATGAGACTGCGTTCACGGCCGACGTCACGCCACGGTGGCCCTTTGTCTTCGTGTGTCCTGCTTCCTCTCCGCTCGGTCGCTTTCCCAGGCACGATGACTTGTTGTGGCGGACTACGCGATCCAATGGGACGGCAAGACCGTCACGTTCCCACCTGCTGGCCCCATCAACCCGGACGGCGTCTCGTGGGCGCGGATACGAGACGAAGACGGCAACGGCGTCTACGAACTTCGTCTGGTGGACTTTGCGGACGCAAGCTTCGCCGCGTCCGGGAAACGGGTTGTGTCCGGCGACTTCGCCACGTTTATCGGGTCGTGGGACATTTTGGGTTGGCGGTTGAGAACCCGCTCAGTTCCAACCCCCGCCTAGTGCGGTTTCCAGGACCGCGCCTCCAGTCATCAACATCGGCTGCGCTGGGACGATATTCCCTGCGGCCTGTCCCGACGCCGACTGGGAGCTGGTTTACAACGACGTCGGTGTTAGGTCAGAGGCGTTCTTCGCCGGGCTGTTCGGTGACGTGATTTTCTACCGCGTTCGGTGAGGCGGTAGGTCCGCCCCTTTTCGTGCGGTGGGTTTCGTCGGTGGGCGCGTAAAGCACAGGGCGGTCATCTCACCGTTTTGGGCACCCATTCGTCGATCCGACCGACTATTATCGGGGATGCTGACATTGCAGCTGGTTCGGGAAATCCTCTGCCGCCTATGAGCCGCAGATCTTCTAGGGCAACGGCCCCACACCCGACGCAAGGCGATCACCTCCACATCGGATGCACTCCCCATGCCTCTCTCACCGGATTCCACCAAACTCCACAACGGTCAGCCTGCCGCCGCCAACGGTGGCGGCCCGAGCCATGAGCGTCGCCGCCGACCCCCGCCGAGCACCCCGGAGGGATACCTATCCACGCTGCCCGCATTGGTCCTGCTGGACCGGTTAGCGGTGCCGATGGTGGCGACCAGGCTCGACGGCATCATCGTCTACACCAACCCAGCGTTCGCCGCGATGCTCGGCTACCCGCCCGACACCCTCACGCTGATCGGAAAACGACTTTCCACTCTGCTGACCGGACAGGCCGATACCTCAGCGCCGGACTGCGTCACCGCGCTGCGTGCAGCCCGCAACGTAATCGTCGACTGGGTGCACGCCGAAGGTTTCCCGGTGCGCAGCGTGATATCGGAGTCGGTTTTCGTGCGCGCCTCGGACCAAGTCGTGCTGATCGGCGTCACTGATATCACCGAGCTGGCATGGAGCCAGTAGCCGCCACAGCTTTGCTCCAAACGGTTAGGCTTTTGCTGTGGTGGCTAAGCGGTGCGCCGCCCAACAACCAGCAGGTTCGCGGCGGACACCGGATTGTGTAGCGGCAGCGCGGGAGCTGCCGCGTGCCCGCAGCCAGGTTTACGCCGAGCGGATCGAGCGGCGCCGCCGCATCCTCAACCTCACCGCAGCGATGGCGGTGTTCATCAGCGCCGGTTTCGGCTTCGTCCAGGTCTTCTCGGCACCCACATTGTGGTGGACCGGCCTGATCAACATCGTCGGCGCCGCGATCTACGCCTCGGTCCCGCTCCTGCATCGCTTCGGCGAGCTCATCCCGCCACTGACCTTCATCTGTACCGCGTACCTGTCGATTTTCGCGATCTGCTGGTTCGTCGGCACCGGCTCGGGGCTGCAGTTCTACTTCTTGGTCGCGGCGTGCCTGGTGGTGCTCCAACTCGGCGTCGACCGCATTTTTCTTGCCGCGATTCTGGCCGCGATCGCCGCCGGCATGGTAATCACGTTGCAGTTCCTAGTCCCCCGCGACACCGGGGCGCAGCCGGTCTGGGCACTCTCGCTGAGCTTCGTCGTCACCACCGTCTCGGCCTGCGTCATGGTTGTGACGACCGTCTGGTACGCGGTGCGTGAGATCGTTCGTGCCGAAGCCGCGATGGAAGTGGAGTACGAACGCTCCGAGGCGCTGTTGGCGAATATCTTGCCGACCAGCGTGGCCGAACGTCTAAAAGACCCGGCGCGCAACATCATTGCCGACAAGTACGAGCAAGCCTCGGTGCTGTTCGCCGACATCGCCGGATTCACCGAGCGGGCCAGCGATATGCCTCCAGACCAGTTGATCCTGTTCTTGGACAAGCTTTATGGCGATTTCGACGCGCTAGTAGACAAGCACGGCCTGGAGAAAATCAAAGTCAGCGGCGACTCCTACATGGTGGTCAGTGGAGTGCCGAATCCCCGACCCGACCACGTCGAGGCGCTTGCGGCGTTTGCGCTCGACATGGCCGAAGTCGCACGCGTGCTCAGAGATTCGCGCGGCAACTCGCTACCGCTGCGAATCGGGTTGGCGTGCGGACCCGTCGTCGCGGGCGTCGTGGGCTCGCGGCGGTTCTTCTACGACGTCTGGGGCGATGCCGTCAACGTCGCGTCGCGAATGGAATCGACCGACTCGGTCGGCCGGATCCAGGTGCCGGAGGATGTGTACCGCCGGCTGAAGGATGGTTTCGTCCTGCAGGAGCGCGGTGATGTCGAGATCAAAGGCAAGGGCCGCATGCACACCTGGTACCTGATCGGGCGCAAGCCGGACACCGGTTCCGGTGATGTTTTCACCAAGGCATCTCAAACAGCTGGGGTCTGAGGGCCCGCAAACCTTCACCTCGCTGGTCGTGTGTGCGAAAATTCCGGGCATGGAAACCACCGCTGCCCCAAAGTTGTTGCCGCACCTGTGGAAGTCGACCCTGCTATCCGGGATTCTGTCACTGACCCTGGGCATCCTGGTCTACGTTCTGCCCGGACATTCCATCGTCTTCGCGGCCGCGCTGTTCGGCATCTATCTGCTCGTCACTGGTGCTGCGCAAGTCTTCTTCGCGTTCGCGCTGCACGTCTCGGCCGGCGGCCGAGTGCTGTTATTCATCAGCGGGGCCGCCTCGCTGGTGTTGGCCGTACTGTGTTTTCGGCACTTCGGCCAGGGCTACGCGATTTTGCTGCTCGCGATCTGGATCGGCGTCGGCTTCATCTTTCGCGGTGTGGCAACGTCGATCTCGGCAATCAGCGATCCGCACCTTCCCGGCCGCGCCTGGCAGATCTTTTTGGGCTTGGTCAGCCTGTTGGCCGGCATCGTGATGCTCGGATCGCCTTTGGAATCGATCGAAATTCTGACGTTGGTCGTGGCGATCTGGCTGATCGTGATCGGCGTCTTCGAGATCGCGTCGTCGTTCGGCATCCGAAGTGCCTCCCGGCGGCTGGAAAAGGCGGTGGCCGGCGGTCCGCCGCCCGCAGCCTGAACCTCGCCGCGCGCTCTGCGATGCTGAATTCGGTTGTGCCATAAGCCGGAAATGCGTCCTTCGTATCTACGTCGGCGCGTAGTCTGGCTGACAACCAACCTGTCAGCTGACCAGAGAGCGAGTGATGACCGGATCTTCGGATCACCCGGTTAGACGGGAGAACCCCGAGGGAGCGCCCTATCCCAGGCCGCTGCATCCGCACTCGCCCGGTTACCCACCGCCTTCCTACGGCCCTTCGCAACCGACACCGCCGAAGAACGGCTTCGGTATCGCCGCGCTGGTACTGGCGGTCGTCGGCCTCCTGAGCGTGGCGACGGTGTTTGCCCCCATCGCTTTGGGCGCTGTCGCGGTGATCATCGGCGTTGTCGGGCGCGGCCGCGCCAAGCGTGGGATCGCCAACAACGGCGGAGTCGCGATCGCCGGGATGGTGTTGGGCGCGTTAGCGATCGTTGTCGGTCTGGCGTTCATCGCCATTTGGACGACGGTGTGGGAGGACGTCCGTGGCGGCGACTACATCGACTGCATCCAGAAGGCCAACAACAACCAGGTGGCCGAACAGCACTGCGCGGATCAGTTTCGGCACAGCGTGCAGGACCGGTTGAGCGTCACGCTGACGCCGATACCGGCGCGCTAGATCGCTGCAGAGCGCGTCGGCGCGGCATGAACTCGAGCGACATCATCACATACATCAGCGGCACCAGTTGGCTGAGCGACACCAGGGCGTAACGCCGTTCACCCGTGGCATGGAATTTGCGGAGGTATCGGCACAATGACTCGAGCGCGATCAACGGATCGAGGCGATGGATCAGCCAATAGAAGACTGCATGCGCCCAGCTGCGGTCTTGCTCGTCGAACAGGTCGGCAAACGCGGCAAAAGACAACGAGACCCGCTGCGCACCAGTATTTCTGGCGAAGTTAATCATATCGACGCTGAGCCGCTCGTCGATTCCATTGGGCGCACCGCGCCGCCGCCACGGCACCTCGAGACTGACTTCTCGGCCGTCACCGGCTGTCGCATACCGGTGAAATCCTTGCACGCAACCCGAGGCATCCCGCGCCACGACCAGTTGTATTCCCGGGAAGCGGCCTTCGAGTACACCATCGAGGCCCATGCAGAATCCGCGGTCGCTATGCGCGCCGCTCGGCGATGCCCGCAGCACGTCGCTGAGCTCGGCCACCTGTCGCTCGTCGAGATCACCTTCGGCGATGATCTCCGTGGTGATCCCGCAGTTGTGCGAGCGCCGAACGGCTTGTCGCAGATTGCGGAACCTGCGACCCTCCATGGTGAAATCGGCAACCTCGATGACAACGTCCCGCCCGATCGGTATGGGCCGCAACGACCGTCCGGCAGCGCTCGGATCGCGCCACAATGGCAATCGGCGTTCACTGCACGCGAGCACCGCGATCCGCCAGCCATGGACGCGACAATGGGCGACGAAGTCAGCGACCAATTGCGGGAACTGCGTCTCGTCGCCGACGGGATCGCCGCTGACGACGGCAAAGCCGATCCGGGTGCGATACGCCAGGCCTGCCCTGCCGTCCGGGCTGAACCAGAAGCACTTACCGGCCTGCATCGTGAATGGCGCCAGCGGATCGCCATTGGTGGCGTTGACCAGTTCCCACATCCGCTCGAGGTCACCGGGTTGTCTTCGCGCGCTCATCGGCCACATGAGCGCCAAACCGGAACAAGCGATCAGCACGCCACCGAGCACATCGATACCCAGCAACCGCACGGCAATCCCGACCATCAAGACGATCGACGCCACGGCCGCGTGACGCACTGTGACCGGACGCCCCAGGAAGAGCCCACGGACGATGAAGGCAACCGCGCCGAGAATCGCGACCGACCACGCGAGCCGGCCCGGCGCGTGCCAACCGGTTTGAACATGGGTGTGCACGATGATCACGATTGGCCAGCACCCGGCGAACAGCAGGGCCGCCAGCCCTGACCAGCGCGCAGCGTTTGAATCGACGCGAGCGATTTGCTCAGTTGAATGGACTCGACTGGCGAGACCGAGTGATGGCTCCCTCACACGCGTACCCCTGGCAGGCTCGACTATCAACCCAATATCGACGGTACGCCTCGATCAGGGACGGGCGCGACACGCGGAACTGTCAGCGGCCCGTCGGGTTAAACGTCGCGTCAGCTGAGGCCCGGAAAGTATTTGACGAGACCTTCTTGGACCACGCTGGCCACCGGGCGGCGGGAGCGATCGAAGAAGTAGCCCGTGCCGAGCCCGCGCGAATCCGCCGCGACGGGTGACGATGTCGAGTACAGCACCCAATCGTTGAAGTTCACCTGGCGGTGGAACCAGACCGAATGGTTCACCGTCGCCGCGAAGATGCGGTCGTATCCCCACGACAGACCGTGCGTCGTGATGATCGAATCCAGCACGGTGGTGTCCGAGCTGTAAAGCATTGTGGCGGTATGCAATACCGGATCGCTCGGTAACTCCCCGTCGGCCTTCACCCACACCCGGTTGTAGTCCAGCCGATTACCTCGATCGCGCATCACCCAGGACGGCTCATTGGTGTACCGCCACTCGATCGGCTGTAGCGCGTTCACGAACAGCGGCACCTTGTCCTCATAACCCCGCAGTCGCTCCATGAGCGGTGGGACGTCTTCTGGCGCGGCCACGTCAGGCGGTTCGACGTGGTGCTCGAGACCGCTGCCGCCGGCGAGGTAGGAGATCATCACCGTGGCTAGCAGCATCCCGTCCTGCGTGACGTCGACGCGGCGGTTGGCGAAACGCCGTTCGTCCCGTAGCCGGACCACCTCGAACTGCATGTCCTTGCTGGTATCGCCGCCGTTGATGAAGTGAGCGGACAGCGCGTTGGGCGGCAGGTTGCGGGCGCGCGTGCGGCTGGCCGCCACGAAGGACTGCGCCATCATCAGTCCGCCGAAAGTACGCGGTGGGTTCTTGCTGGGATGGCTGCCGGCGAATATGTCGTCGCCCTCGTGGTGCAGGTCGAGGACCTCTATCAACTCGTCGAAGTCAGACACCGGGCTCAGCCTAATGGTCCGCTTCCTCAGCTCCCCGGCGCAGAGCGCATCCCGCGATCAGACGTCTTCTTCGCCGATGCGGTGCACGTGAATCAGATTGGTCGAGCCGACCGTGCCCGGCGGTGCCCCCGCCACGATCACCACCATGTCGCCGCGCTTGTAGCGGCCCAGCGACAGCAGCGACTTGTCGACCTGGCGGATCATGCCGTCGGTGGTCTGCATTATCGGGACGATGAACGTCTCGGTCCCCCACGTCATGGCCAACTGGCTGCGGACTTCGGGCAGCGGCGTGAATGCCAGTAGCGGCAGCGGCGTGTGCAGTCGCGCGAGCCGGCGAACGGTGTCGCCGGATTGGGTGAAGGCCACGAGCGCTTTGGCGTCGAGTCGTTCGCCGATGTCGCGGGCGGCGTAGCTGATCACGCCGCGCTTGGTCCGTGGCACGTGCGTCAGCGGTGGCGCGGCGGTCGAGTTCTCTTCGACCGCGCAGATGATGCGCGCCATCGTCTGGACCGCCGCCAACGGATACTTGCCGATCGAGGTCTCGCCGGACAGCATCACCGCGTCGGCACCGTCGAGGACGGCGTTGGCGACATCGGACGCCTCGGCCCGGGTAGGCCGTGAATGCTCAATCATCGACTCCAGCATCTGGGTCGCGACGATCACGGGTTTGGCGTTCTCCCTTGCCATTTGGATTGCCCGCTTCTGAACCAGCGGTACCTCTTCCAACGGCAGCTCGACACCCAGGTCGCCGCGCGCAACCATCACCGCGTCGAAGGCCAGCACGACGGCTTCGAGGTTGTCGATCGCCTCCGGCTTCTCCAGCTTGGCGATCACCGGCACCCGCCGGCCGACCCGGTCCATCACCTCGTGCACGAGCTCGACGTCCGACGGAGATCGGACGAACGACAGCGCCACCATGTCGACGCCGAGGTGCATCGCGAACTCGAGATCGTCGATGTCTTTCTCCGACAGCGCAGGCGCCGAGACACTCATGCCGGGCAGCGACATGCCCTTGTTGTTACTGACGGGACCGCCCTCGGTGACCGTGCAGACCACGTCATCACCCTCGATGTGGTCGACGACCAACCCGACGTTGCCGTCGTCGACCAGCACTCGGTCGCCGGGCACGGCGTCCTGAGACAGCTGCTTGTAGGTGGTGGAGATGCGGTCGTGGTTACCTTCGCAGTTCGCGACGGTGATCCGAACCGTTTCGCCGTTGGCCCAGTAGGTCGGCCCGTCGGCGAAACGCCCGAGCCGGATCTTGGGGCCCTGCAGATCGGCCAGCACGCCGACGGCGCGACCGGTCGCGTCGGAGGCGGCCCGCACGCGGTCGTAGGAGGTCTTGTGGTCGCTGTACTCGCCGTGGCTGAAGTTGAGTCGGGCGACGTCCATACCGGCTTCGACCAGGGCCCTGACCGACTCATCGGAGCTAGTGGCCGGACCGAGCGTACAGACGATCTTTCCGCGTCTTGCCACGAAGAAAAGCATAGTCGCGCGAAGTGATCATCTCGCGTCAGTTCCGCTGCGCGGGGCGGGCTAATGCGTGTGCACGCTCGGAACCAGGGGGAATCCGGGCAGGTTGCGGACCACCGTCCACGCCATCAGTGTGATGAGCACGATTGCGGCCGCCGGGAGTGTCAGCGGCCACCGTCCCCTGCGACGGCGCAGCAGGACCCATCCAGCGAGCACCGGGATTCCGATCAGCAGCACGATGTTGTCATTGATCGCGGCGGCCAGGTGACCATGCAGCACGTCGTGGACCATCCGCAGCCCACCGCACGCCGGGCAGTTCCATCCGGTGAGCAACCGAAACGGGCAGATCGGAAAGAACGAGTCGGGCTCGTGCGGGTCGACCAGGCCGATGTAGCCGAGCGCTCCCGCCAGCAGCGCGGCCGATGCGAGCAGCGGGTACGAACGCCAGCGTGCAGCGGGCCGCTCGGGGCCAGGTGCAGCTGGGCTAGACATCAGTCGTCGTCCGGCTTCTTCTCGGTCGACTCCCCGGCAGGCTCCTCGGCGTCTGAGGCGTCGCCGTCGTCGTCCGACTCTTTGTCCGGCTCTTCAGCCGCCTCGACCTCGACCACGGGCGGATCGACTTCGGCGGCATCGGCTTCGGCGGCGACGGCGCCGGCATCGGAGTCCGGTTCGTCGATGGCGGCGGCCTCGGCGGGCGGTTCGGCGACCGTAGCCGGCTCGTCATTTGTCTCCGCGACGCCCGCCACTGTCGCCTCGGGAGCGCCGTCGTCGATCGAGTCCGGCTCGAGCAACTCGGCGGCCGAGCCGCTGAGCGTTGCCGGATCTTCGCGGCCCTTCGGCGCCAGCACGAGGTACACCACCGCACCGATCAGTACGAACGTCGAAGTGAAGGAATTGATTCGGATGCCGGCGATGTGGGTGGCGGTGTCGTCCCGCAGCAACTCGACCCAAAAGCGGCCAATGCAGTACCCCGCGACGTAGGTCGCGAACAGCCGGCCGTGCCCGATCTTGAATCGCCGATCGATAACCAGCAGTACGACGAAAACCAGTAAATTCCAAAGTAATTCGTAAAGAAAGGTCGGTTGGACAACCATCGCGAGCTGCCCGGTCGAAACTCCGTCGAGGGAGTGCACGTCGACGAATCCGGCCGGGTCGCGACGATAGAAGATCTCCAGGCCCCACGGCATTTTCGTTTCGCGGCCGTAAAGCTCCTGGTTGAAGTAGTTTCCGAGGCGACCGATCGCCTGTGCCAGAACGATGCCGGGCGCGATCGCGTCGCCGAACGCCGGCAGTGGGATGTCCCGACGCCGGCAGGCGATCCACGCACCCACCCCGCCGAGCGCGACGGCGCCCCAGATACCCAGGCCTCCGTCCCAAATGCGCAGCGCGGCAATGGGTCCGGCGCCACCTTCGCCGAAATACGTCCGCCAGTCGGTCGCCAGGTGATACAGCCGGCCGCCGATGAGACCGAACGGCACGGCCCACAGCGCGATGTCGTAGATCACGCCGCGCTCGCCGCCGCGGGCCTCCCAGCGACGGTCGCCGATCAACAATGCGGCGATGATCCCGGCGATGATGAACAATGCGTAGGCCCGGATCGGGATCGGGCCCAGATGCCATACGCCTTGCGACGGGCTCGGGAAATACGCGAGGACGGTGGTGGTCATGACGTCGATTTCTCCTGCCGGACACCGGCAGCGAGTTCTTCGATCAGAGCACGCATGGCGGGCACGCCCTCGGACAGCGCGGACACCAGGGCCGAGCCCACGATGACGCCGTCGGCGTAGCGCGCGATGTCAGCGGCCTGTTCGCGCGACCGGACACCCAGCCCGACCCCGACGGCGATGTCGGAAATCTCCTTGATCCTGCCGACCAGTTCCGGCGCTGCATTCGACACCGCGTCGCGGGCACCGGTCACGCCCATCGTCGACGCGGCGTAGACGAATCCGCGCGATGCCTGGATAGTGTCGGCCAAACGTTGCGGCGTCGATGACGGAGCGACCAGGAAGATGCGGTCGAGCTCATGCTGCTCGGAGGCGGCAAGCCACTCGTCAGCCTCATCGGGGATCAGGTCCGGCGTGATCAGACCATATCCGCCCGCAGCGGCCAGGTCGCGCGCGAAGGCGTCAATTCCATAACGCAGCACCGGATTCCAGTACGTCATCACGACGGCCCGGCCACCCGCAGCGCTGATCGCCTCGACCGCCGACAACGTGTCGCGCACCCGCACGCCGCCATGCAACGCGACCTCAGCGGCGTTCGCGATCACGGGGCCGTCCATCCCGGGATCCGAATACGGGATGCCGACTTCGATGAGGTCGCAGCCGGATTCAGTCAGCGCTTTCATCGCGTCGATCGACCCTGGGACGTCGGGATACCCGGTCGGCAGATATCCGATCAAAGCCGCACGATGCTCGTCCCGGCAGGCACTGAAAAGTGCTCGCAGTCGGCTCTTTTCGCTCTGTTCAACGGTCATGATTGCCCGTCGTCGAGCAGTCCGAACCACTTTGCCGCTGTCTCGACGTCTTTGTCTCCGCGACCGGACAGATTTACGACGATGATTGCCCCGCTGCCCATTTCGAGCCCGAGCTTGAGTGCACCCGCAATCGCGTGCGCCGATTCAATCGCTGGGATGATGCCCTCGGTGCGGCACAGCAGCTTGAATGCATCCATCGCCTCGGTGTCGGTGATCGGCCGATACTCGGCTCGCCCAACGTCTTTCAGGAACGCATGCTCAGGGCCGACGCCCGGATAGTCCAGACCGGCCGAGATCGAGTGCGATTCGATGGTCTGTCCGTCTTCGTCCTGCAACAGGAACGAGAAGGACCCCTGGAAGGCGCCCGGCGTCCCGCCGGTGAACGTGGCGGCGTGGCGGCCTGTTTCGACGCCGTCACCGGCCGCCTCGAACCCCACCAGACGGACACCCGGATCGTCGAGGAAGGCATGGAAGATGCCGATCGCGTTCGATCCACCGCCCACGCATGCGGTGACGGCGTCGGGCAGGCGACCGGCCTGATCCTGAATCTGAACCCGTGTCTCGAGACCGATCACCCGCTGGAAGTCGCGGACCATCGTCGGGAACGGGTGCGGCCCAGCGGCGGTGCCGAAGCAGTAGTAGGTGTCGTCGGCGTTGGTCACCCAGTCGCGAAACGCCTCGTTGATGGCATCTTTGAGGGTTTTCGACCCGGACTCGACCGATACGACCTCGGCACCCAGCAGGCGCATCCGGGCCACGTTGAGCGCCTGCCGTGCGGTGTCGACGGCACCCATGTAGATCACGCAGTCCAGTCCGAGCAGTGCGCATGCCGTCGCGGTCGCCACCCCGTGCTGGCCGGCGCCCGTTTCGGCGATCACCCGACTCTTGCCCATCTGGCGCGCGAGCAACGCTTGACCTAACACATTGTTGATCTTGTGAGAACCGGTGTGGTTCAGGTCTTCTCGTTTGAGATAGATGTGCGCGCCGCCGGCATGCTCGCTGAGCCGCGTCGCTTCATACAGCGGCGACGGTCGACCGGTGTAGTGCGTCTGCAAACGGTCGAGCTCGTCGAGGTAGGCCTGGTCGGTCCGCACCTTGTCGTAGGCCGCCGTGACCTCCTCGATGACGGCCATCAGCGCTTCAGGCACGAAACGGCCGCCGTAAACACCGAAATGACCACGAGCGTCGGGGTCGTGGGTGGTGGGTTCGGCGATTGCGGCGCTGGACCGCGGTAGTTCCGGACGCAGGGTGTCAGCCATTACAAATGCTCAACCAGTAAGCGGTGCATGGGATTCGACCACCGCGGGGGCTAGCGGGCCGGCTTGGGGCACGACGGGTGCTTGCCGGCAGTGACCAGGTCGGCGCACGCCGCGCGCGGGTCTCCGCTGGTGACCAGACCTTCGCCCACCAGCACGGCGTCGGCGCCGGCACCTGCATACGCCAGCAGGTCAGCCCTGCCCCGCACGCCGGATTCGGCAATCCGGATGATGTCGGAGGGAAGCCCGGGGGCGATGCGCGCGAAGCAATCCCGGTCGACCCGCAGGGTGCGCAGATCGCGAGCGTTGACGCCGATCACCCGGGCTCCGGCCTTCAGTGCCCGGTCCGCTTCACCTTCGGTGTGTACCTCGACCAGGGCGGTCATGCCCAGCGATTCGGTGCGCTCCAGCATCGACTCCAGCGCAGGCTGGTCCAGCGCTGCGACAATCAGCAAAAGCATGTCGGCGCCGTGCGCGCGGGCCTCGTGAATCTGGTAGGGCCCCACCACAAAGTCTTTGCGCAGCACAGGGATTGACACCCCGGCGCGTACTGAGTCGAGGTCGGCGAGGCTGCCGTGGAAGCGACGCTCCTCGGTCAGCACGCTGATGATCCGGGCCCCGCCCTCTTCGTACGCGCACGCCAGCGCAGCCGGGTCGGCGATCGACGCGAGTTCTCCCGCCGACGGGCTGGCGCGCTTCACCTCGGCGATGACGCCGATACCGGGCTCGCGCAACGCTGCCAGCACATCACGGGGCGGCGGGGCGGCTTCGGCGGCAGCCTTGATCTCCGCCATGCTCACAACCGCTTCACGAGCGGCAACGTCGGCACGGACTCCTTCGATAATGGAGTCGAGCACGCTGGCCGAACTCATGCTGTCGGTTCCTCTCCCCGGGCGCCGCCCGATTATTGACGGCGTGCATCGAGGGTAGCGAGCGCCACCGTGGCGTTCGTCACCGACCCTCGCTGTCAGGTTCGGCCGGCGGATCGTCTGACGGGTCGGTCGGGTCGCGGCCCTCGTCGATCTCGTCCCACATCGTCCGTTCCGACTGGGCGTCGTCACCGCGGCGCACCGCGGACCGACGGGCAGCAGGTGCCAGATATTTCGTACCCGTTCCGCCGGCCGAGGCCGCGGCGCGCATCAACAGCGCGGCCGCAACCAGGATTCCGACCGCCGCGACCAGCGTGGTGACCGGCCCCGGGTAACGCCGGGTGCTGCCGACCAACTCCATCACCGGAACGCGCGCCAGTTCGGCACCCCGGACGGCCACGTCGCGCGTCTCCAGCGTGCTGATCGCCAGGTACCCCGTCGCCAGGCTGGCCACGGCCACCAGCACCGCGAGAATCCGCAGCGCCCACCCGCGCACCGCCAGGGCAGCCAGCGCAGTTGCCAGCAGCAGTAACGCCAACGGCAGTAGTGCCGACGACCACCCCGACCCGGATAGCCTGACGAGCCTCGGCGGGCCCAGACCGTCGAAGATGTTCAGCTCGACCCAGGTCAGCCGCGAGGCCGCCCACAGCCCGGCGGCGCAGACGACCAGCAGCAGTTGAGCCGCCCGGATGGTCCGTCGGCCGCCGGCAGCAGGCTGGGCATCAGCCATTCCGGTCCGCATCTGGACCGCGCAGGGTCTCGGCCGCGGCGATCGCGCTGAGCACCGCCCGCGCCTTGTTCGTCGCCTCGGTGTACTCGTAGGGCCCGTTGGAGTCGGCCACCACGCCGCCGCCGGCCTGCACGTAGGCGGTGCCGTCGCGCATCAGCGCGGTGCGAATCGCGATGGCGAAGTCCGCGTTCCCGGCGAAGTCGAGGTAGCCGATGACGCCGCCGTAGAGGCCCCGCCGGGTTTTCTCCACCTCTTCGATCAATTCCATGGCGCGGACCTTCGGCGCCCCCGACAACGTCCCGGCCGGGAAGCAGGCCGTCACGGCGTCCAACGCGGTGCGACCGTCGGAGAGCAATCCAGTCACCGTGGACACCAGGTGCATGACGTGGCTGTAGCGCTCGATATGGCTGTAGTCCTCGACGCGCACGCTGCCCGGCACGCATACCCGGCCCAGGTCGTTGCGGCCCAGGTCGACCAGCATCAGGTGCTCGGCACGTTCCTTCTCATCGGCCAGCAGCTCCTTCTCCAGCAGCTGGTCCTCGTCTTCGGTGTCACCACGCCACCGGGTGCCGGCGATCGGGTGGGTGGTCGCCCACCCTTCCTGCACGGTCACCAACGCCTCAGGGCTCGAACCGGCAATCGAAAATGCCGTTTCCCCTTCACCATTGGGCACATGCAGGAGGTACATGTACGGGCTGGGGTTGGACACGCGAAGCATCCGGTAGACGTCGATCGCCTCGACGTGGGTGTCCATCTCGAAACGCTGCGACGGCACCACCTGGAACGCCTCGCCGCGCTCGATCTCACCGACCAGACGTTCGACGATGGCGCCGTACTCTTCGACCGTCCGCTGCGAGCGGTGCTGCGGCTCGGGCCGCGTGAACGTCGCCACGGTCGACGGCAGCGGCTGCTCGAGCGCGGCGGTCATCACGTCCAGCCTGGCGATCGCATCGTCGTAGGCCTCGTCCACCCGCTCGTCGGTGCCGTTCCAGTTCACCGCGTTGGCGATCAGCGTGATGGTGCCCTCGTGGTGGTCGACGGCGGCCAGGTCGGTGGCCAGCAGCAGCAGCATGTCCGGGAGATTGAGGTCATCGACCGCTATCTCCGGCAGCCGCTCGAGGCGCCGCACCAAGTCGTAGGCGAAGAACCCGACCATGCCGCCCGACAGCGGCGGCAGACCCGGCAGCACGGCCGTCGCCAACAGCTCCAGCGTCTCGTGGAGTGCCTGCAGCGGATCCCCGCCGGTGGGTGCGTCCTGGGGCACCGTGCCCAGCCATACCGCCTGGCCGCCGCGCACGGTCAGCGCCGACGGGGCGCCGGCGCCGATGAACGACCATCGTGACCACGACCGACCGTTCTCGGCCGACTCCAATAGGAAGGTGCCGGGCCGGTTGTCGGCCAGCTTGCGATAGGCGGAGAGCGGAGTCTCGGCGTCCGCCAGCACCTTGCGGGTCACCGGCACCACCCGATGTTCGGCTGCCAGCGCCCGGAAGTGCTCCCGCGATGTCGTGGTGGCGGCGAGGTTGGCGTGCACGCAGCCATCCTCCCAGATGGGCACGGCGCGTCCGCTCGCCACTGGCGTAGCGTGACGCCCATGAAAACCGGTGACACCGTGGCCGACTTCGAACTTGCCGACCAGACCGGCACGCCGCGCAGGCTCAGCGCCCTGCTGGCCGACGGGCCCGTCGTGCTGTTCTTCTACCCGGCAGCGATGACGCCCGGCTGCACCAAGGAAGCCTGCCACTTCCGCGACCTGGGTCAGGAATTCGCCGCCGTCGGTGCCAATCGGGTAGGTATCAGCGTCGATCCCGTTGCCAAGCAAGCGAAGTTCGCCGACACCCAGGGCTTCGACTACCCGCTACTGTCGGACACCGACGGCGCCATCGCCAGCCAATTCGGGGTCAAGCGTGGACTTTTGGGTAAACTGCTGCCGGTCAAACGCACCACGTTCGTCATCGACACCGACCGCACAGTCCTTGACGTGATCTCCAGCGAACTGAGCATGGACTCCCACGCCGACAAGGCATTACAGGCGCTGCGAGGTCGTAGCTAGCTCGTCAGTGCGGGGCCGGCGAGACCAGCAGTTCCATCATCGCGGGCCCGGTGATCGGCGGGCTGTACAAAATGCCCTGGGCGACTTCGCATCCCCGGTCCCGAAGCCAGTGTGCCGTGTCGGCGTTCTCCACTCCCTCAGCGACGGTGCTCACGCCGAGTACATGCGCCAGGTCGATGACCGCGCGGACGATCGCCTCGGCGCGCGGATCCGTCAGCACATGGCTGATCAAGTCGTAGTCGACCTTGACCTCGTCGATGGGTAGCTTGCGCAGGTAGGTCAACGCCGAATAGCCGCTGCCGAAGTCGTCGAGCGCGACGTGAATGTTCCTGTCACGCAACACATCCAGCACCTGCCGGGTCCGGTCGATGTTGTCCAGCAGCAGGTCCTCGGTGATCTCGACGATCAACGCGTCACCGGGTAGGTCGTGTCGGGCCAGGGCCTCGAAGATGCGGGCCGGCAGATTGACATCGCCGACCAGCGGCGGGAACAGGTTGACCGCAACGGGTATCGCGATCCCGCGGCGCCGCCAGTGGGCGGCGTCGCCGAGTGCCTGGTCCAAGATCAACTCGGTGAAGCTTCGCATCAGACCGTGCTGGCGCACCAACGGCAGAAACTGGTGGGGCTGCACCATTCCGAATACCGGGTGCGGCCAGCGGACCAGCGCCTCGGCGCCCACCACGTCGGCGCTGAGGAGATCGACTTTCGGCTGGTACAGCACTGTAAGGGCACGGTGGCTGATTGCCTGACGTAAATCGCTGAGCAACCGGACCTCGACCAGTCCGCCCCGTGGTGACTGGCTGTCGGCGGCGGCGAACGTCCCGCAGCCGTCGTCGCCGATGTGGATGTCCGGGCTGAACGTCTGCAGACCGCCGCCGAGCCGTTTGGCCGAATACATCGCCATGTCAGCCTGTTTGAGCAAGTCGGCCGCGCGCAGCTCCGGATCATCGAGTCCGGCGACGGCCAGACCCGCGCTGGGGCGCATGAAGATGACCTCGCCGTCGGTGTTGAACGGCCGCTCGAACGCCTCCATGATCTCGTAGACGATCAAATGCGCGTTCTCCCCGGCATCTTCGATGAGCGCGGCGAATTCGTCACCGCCGAGCCGTGCGACGGTGTCGCCGGACCGCACGCAGCTCATCAACCGTTGACCGGCTTGTACGAGCAGTGCGTCGCCCGCGGCGTGACCCAGGTTGTCATTGATCAGCTTGAAGTCGTCGAGGTCCATCGACAGGACCGCCACCGAGCGATGATCGCGGTGATAGAGCTGGATTGCGTGGTCGAGCCGGTGGCGGAACAACACCCGGTTGGCAAGGTTGGTCAGCGGGTCGTGAAGCGCACGATCCGACACGCTGTACAACAACCGGCGGTTCTCGGCCACCACCAGAAACTGACGGGCCAATACCGCAATGATCAGCGAAGACGTCGCAGTCAGGGCGGGGTCGGAGCCGAGGTTGCCGCGAAGCGCAGCGAGTTCGAGCACGCCGGCGATAGCCAGCGGAATATAGGGCAGCCACAACGAAATAGGGGCGCGTGACACCGAGGTATCAGACGCTGTTTTGGACCCGTCAGGGGGACAGCTGAGTGCGGCGATGCCGAGAACGACCAGTCCCGCCGGCCACTCCAAGCTCCAGGCGCCGTCAGCCAGGTGGCTGTGCCGGACGAGCGAAAACACGTAGGCACAGCCAGCCGCGGCAATGAGAGTCAGACCGACGGTCAGCAGGGCGAACGTCCTGCGCCAGTGGGCGTCGGCGCGGGCAAGCCCCAAAATGGCCACCGTCACGGCGACGATTCCAGCCACCGGACACGCGATGGACAGCGACTCGTCGAGGCGACTTACGCCGGTCGCAGCATAGACGTCGCGCAATAGCGTCACCCAGGCCACGACAAACAGCGACGCTCCTACGATCGCACCGTCCAACAGCATTCGAAATCGGACGACTCCGGGCGAGCCGGAGGGAAAGATGAGTAACGCGAGGGAAGCGACCAGCAGAAAGATCAGAATCCCAACCATCGCCGTCGGTGGGTACAACGGGAAGACCGAGCCACGCAATCGGTCATAACGCACCACGATCGAGCCGAACTCCAATGCGAGCAGGCCGACAGCCATGACGCACCATGCCTGCCGTTGCCTAGCGCGCGCCCGCCACGCCGCGGTGGCGGCGCACCCGGCAGCGAACGCTGGAAATCCCAGTGTTCCGGCAGCGCGTAAAGCGCTCAGCACCGCCGGACCGCCCCAACCTGCCACGAACCACACGGCGAAGACCACAAACCCCGCGCCGGGCACAGCGGCGACTGGCACACGGCGACGCGCCGCGCTCGAAGGCCCTGCCACTGCGCCCATGGTCTGCCGTCCGGAGTCTCGGTCTGCGACTGCGGATGCCGCGCCTGAAAACTAGCAAAGGACGTTCCGAATCACCCGCACATCACACCGATCAGCGCGCGTCGTCCGGTCACGTCGGCGGGTGCTTCCGGTCTACCGGCGGTGGTGTTCGCCGTAGCGGACTCGCGAATGAAAAGGCGGCAGTCATCGCGACGAAACAGCACCGGCCGAGTCCCCACCCGTAAGACTCGGCCGGTGCGGTCCAGGTTGACCCGCTCAGGTCACAGCAGGCCGGTCAGCCACGACCCATCGAGGAGGTCGGTGACGAACGAGCCGGCCGAGGCGGTGCCGCCGAACAACTCGGCCAGGCCATTGGCGGCCATCATCGAGGGTTCGATGTCGGTCACGTTTCCCCCGACCGCACTGGCGTTGAGCAGATCGCCGAGCGCGATGGCCAAGTTGTTGTTGCCGAGCCCGGCGAAAGCGGTGCTGCCGTCGCCGAATACGGCAGCGAGGTTGAAGTCGCCGCCACCGGCGGTGGCGGAACTGCCGTCACCGAAGATGAGCGCGATGTCGTGCAGACCCTGGGTGAAGGCCTGAGTGTCGTTGTTCCCGACGATTCCCAGAACGTCGTTACTGCTGCCGGTGTCGGCCAGACTGTTGGCGCCGTACACGGTCACCAGATCGTTGCTACCGCCCAGGACCTGCGCCTGGCTGGATGCCCCATCGGCAATGACGATGTTGGAGTTCCCAAGCACAGCGCTCGCGTTGCTCAGGTAGCCGGTCGCGTCGACGAAGTTGCCGTTGCCGTTGACGTTGGTGATGCTGTCCGCACCGTCAGCGATGCTGACATTGCCCGTGCCGCCGCCGACGTAGGAGGTGCTCCCGGCGCCGTTGGCATAGACGGAGTCGTACATGCCATTGTCGAGCGCCCTGCTGCCGTCGCCGTAAGCGATGGCCAAGCCGTAGTTGCCAGCGATGGTGGTGGCCGTCGCGTTGCCTTCCTGCAGCAGCGACATCCCGTCGTAGGAGATCGCGAAGTCCGGCATCGATCCCGCGTCCGCCGCCGGCAGCGCCGACAACACATCGGATGCCCATCCGGCACCTGGCGTCAGCGAGTCCGTGACATCTGCGGCGGCCAGCCACGGCACCGCGGCCATCGCCCATCCGATACCCAGCCCTAGTGCGACTCCCCCGACGCAACTGACAAATTTGGTGCAACCCATCAGATTTTCCCCTCGTATGCCCGCGCCCGGTAACGCGGATCACAGAAGGTTCGTCGCTGCAGCGGTCGAAGATTGGGCTGAGAGGCAACTAAAACTTATTTAACTTATTGGTGATATTTTGCTGAGCCATGCAGCTCGGGGGAGTACGCTCACGGTCTCAGCGGCTCTCAGGTTCGAGCAGGACGTCAGCGTCGAAGCAACTGTGGTCACCGGTGTGACACGCCCCGCCCACCTGATCGACGACCAACAAGACGGCGTCGCCGTCGCAGTCCAGTCGCACCGAGTGCACCCGTTGGGTATGGCCCGACGTTGCGCCTTTGACCCACTGCTCGCCACGGGAGCGGGAGAAGTACGTGCCTTCGCGAGTTTCCAGGGTGCGGGCCAGCGCCTCGTCGTCCATCCAGGCGACCATGAGCACGTCACCGGTACCGCGCTCCTGGACGATGGCGGTGAACAGCCCGTCGCCGTTGCGCTTGAGGCGGGCCGCGATGTCGGGATCGAGTGTCATCGCACGGTGATCCCTGCTGCGGCCATCGCCTGCTTCACCTGTCCGATGGTCAGCTGCCGGAAGTGAAAGACGCTGGCCGCCAACACCGCATCGGCTCCGGCGGCGACGGCGGGCGCAAAGTGTTGAATCGCTCCGGCGCCCCCGCTGGCGATCACGGGCACGCTCACGGCCGCACGAACCGCCCGCAGCATCGCCAGGTCGAACCCGGCCCGGGTGCCGTCGGCGTCCATCGAATTCAGCAGGATCTCCCCCACCCCCAGCTCGGCGCCGCGCGCCGCCCACTCCACGGCGTCGATACCGGTGCCGCGCCGTCCGCCGTGTGTGGTGACTTCCCAGCCCGATGCCGTCGGCTCCGACCCGGCCGGCACCGTACGGGCGTCAACCGACAACACGATGCACTGCGAGCCGAACTGAGCCGCCATTTCGGCCAGCAATTCTGGGCGGGCGATGGCCGCGGTGTTGATCGAGGACCTTGTCCGCGCCCGCACGCAACAGCACGTCGACGTCGGCGACCGTCCGCACGCCGCCGCCGACGGTGAGCGGGATGAACACCTGCTCGGCGGTGCGGCGTACCACGTCGAGCATCGTGGTACGCCCCGACGACGAGGGGCGGTCACGTCCAAAAAGGTCAGCTCGTCGGCGCCCTCGGCGTCGTAGGCCGCTCGCGAGTTCCACCGGATCGCCCGCATCTCGCAGGTTCTCCGAAGTTGACGCCCTTGACCACTCGCCCGTCATCGACGTCCAGGCAGGGAATGACTCGGGTGGCAAGGCTTGTGCTGGATGGGATTTCAGTACTCATCGGGTCGTCCTACGGTGTGCAGCATTTCGAGCAGCTGGTCGTGCACACCGGGTGCGGCGGCCAGTGCGGAGCGTGATTCGGGTGTCCATTGGTCACCGGCCAAGTTGGTGACGATACCGCCCGCGGCCCGCACCAGGGCGACCCCAGCGGCGTGATCCCAGACGTGGTCGCCGAAACTGATCGAGCCGCCGAGAACCCCGTTGGCGACGTAGGCCAGGTCGATTCCGGTGGCGCCGTGCATCCGCATCCGCGAGGAAACCCGGCTGAGCTCTTCGAGCACGGCCACCCGGTACCGGCCGGGAAACCGGCCGCGCGAATCGGCATTGAACGTTCCGACGCCGATGATCGACGCGGTGAGATCCGCATGGGTCAACATTGGCTGCGGCACACCGTTTTTCATCAACGGTCCACCGGCCACCGCCGCGTAGCGCTCGTTCATGAAGGGCAGCCAGGTCAGCCCGGCGACCGGGTCTCCGTCATGCAGCAGTCCGAGCAGAATCGCGGCCATCGGGGATCCGGCCGCGTAATTGAACGTGCCGTCGACCGGGTCGAGTATCCAGACCCACTCCGAGCCGATATCGGCACCACCGAATTCCTCACCGTGCACTCCGATGCCGGTCGCCGACACCAACGCGTCGACCACCTGGCGCTCGATCGCCAAATCGACCTTGGTGGCGAAATCGTCACCGCGCTTGCTGACCGCGGAATCCGCGCGATGCCCGGCGACGAACGGTTTGGCCGCGGCGTCGAGAATCGCCGACGCCTGCTCAACCCATACGGCGACCTGCTTATCGAGATCCATTGCGGCCTTAACCTGCGACCGCCGACAGCGCTTCGGGCAGCGTGAATCGGGCCGGCGTACAGCGCCTTTCCGACGATCGCGCCCTCCCACCCCGCTGCCGGTCAGCGTGGCAATCGCGCGCAGATCGTCGAGGCTCGACACCCCGCCGGATGCGATGACCGGGATGTCGGTGCGCTCGGCGACCGCGCGAAGCAGGTCCAGGTTGGGACCGGTCAACGTGCCGTCCTTGGTGACGTCGGTGACGACGAAGCGCGAACACCCCTCACTGTCAAGGCGTTCCAGAACCTGCCACAGATCGCCGCCGTCGGTTTCCCAGCCGCGGCCGCGCAACCGGTGTTCGCCGTCGACGATCTGCACGTCCAAGCCGACCGCGACCTTGTCGCCGTGCTCGGCAATCACCTTCGCGCACCACTGCGGGTTCTCCAAAGCGGCGGTCCCGACATTGACTCGCGCACACCCGGTGGCCAGCGCGGCGCTCAGCGAATCGTCGTCGCGAATACCGCCGGACAGCTCGACTTTCACGTCGAGCTTGCCGACCACCTCGGCGAGCAACTCACGGTTGGAGCCTCGACCGAACGCCGCGTCCAGATCCACCAGGTGGACCCACTCGGCACCGTCGCGTTGCCAGGCCAGCGCGGCGTCCAGCGCTGAGCCGTAGTCGGTTTCGCTGCCGGCCTTGCCCTGCACCAACCGCACCGCCTTGCCCTCGACCACGTCGACGGCGGGCAACAGAATCAACGACACGTCACAACCCTTCAACCCAATTGCTCAAAATGACCGCTCCGGCGTCACCGCTCTTCTCGGGGTGGAACTGGGTGGCGGCCAACGGACCGTCTTCGATCGCGGCGAGGAACCGCACCCCATGATTCGCCCACGTCAGCAGGGCGTCGTCGTTTCCCTCCCACTGTTGCGCCGCATACGAATGCACGAAGTAGAAGCGGGCGTCGGTGTCCAGACCTTTGAACAACGCGCTGCCCGGTGCGGCGCCGACCACGTTCCAGCCCATGTGCGGGATCACCGGCGCGTCCAGCCGTGTCACGGCTCCCGGCCATTGGCCGCAACCGGTGCTTTCTACCCCGAACTCGACGCCGCGGGCGAACAGAATCTGCATGCCGACACAGACCCCGAGCACCGGACGCCCGGCGGCGACCCGATCGGCGATGGCCTGTTGTCCGTTGATGGCGCGCAGGCCGGCCATGCACGCCTCGAACGCGCCGACGCCGGGCACCACCAGTCCGTCTGCAGCGACGGCCTTTTCGAGGTCGGCGGTCACTTCGACGTCGGCTCCGGTTCGCTGGAGGGCACGTTGCGCCGAACGTAGGTTGCCCGAACCGTAGTCGAGCACCACAACCGCTTTCCGGCGGGAAAGCGCTCTCACAGAGCACCTTTGGTGGACGGCACACCACTCATGCGCGGATCGGCCTCGACGGCCTGCCGCAGCGCCCGCGCGACAGCCTTGTACTGCGCCTCGGTGATGTGGTGTGGATCGCGACCGTAGAGCACCCGCACATGCAGCGCGATGCGCGCGTTGTTCGCCAGCGTCTCGAAGACATGCCGGTTGATCACCGTGTGATACGGCACGGAGCTACCCGCGATCGTGGTGTGCCGCAGGTGATCCGGCTCGCCAGTGTGCACACAGTACGGTCGGCCTGACACGTCGACGATCGCGTGCGCCAGCGTCTCGTCCATCGGGATGAAGGCGTCGCCGAATCGACGGATGCCCTTCTTGTCGCCGAGCGCCTCCCCCAAGGCCTGGCCGAGCACGATCGCGGTGTCCTCGATCGTGTGGTGGCCTTCGATTTCGACGTCGCCGGTGGCGCGCACGGTCAGATCGAAGCTGGCGTGGGTGCCCAGCGCGTGCAGCATGTGGTCGTAGAACGGGACGCCGGTGTCGACGTGCACGTCGCCGGTGCCGTCGAGATTGAGCTCGACGACGATCTCGGATTCCTTGGTGGTGCGCTCAACGCGTGTGCGACGGCTGGCGTTCATGACGCTCCTATTCATCTCCGTGGCGACCCGCTGCGCCCGGCTGCGCCGCGCTTGCGATCGCCACGACGGGCTGGGCCAGTTCGGTGGCGGCCAGGTCTGCGCTGGCCGACAGCAATGCGTCGTTCTCGGCAGCCAGCCCGATGGTCGTGCGCAGATACCCGGGGATGCCGACGTCGCGGATCAGGACGCCGGCATCGAGGTAGCGTTGCCAGGTGGCCGCCGCGTCGACGAAGCGGCCGAACAGCACGAAGTTGGAATCGCTTGGGACGACGTGAAAACCCATGTCGCTCAACTCCGTTTCGACCCGCTCGCGCTCGGCGATCAGCGTCGCGACGCTGCCCAGCGTGTCGTCGGCGTGGCGCAGCGCGGCCCGGGCGGCGGCCTGGGTCACCGACGCCAGGTGGTAGGGCAGTCGCACCAGCAGCATCGCGTCGACCAGGGCGGGGGTGGCAACCAGGTAGCCCAGCCGGCCACCCGCGAAGGCGAACGCCTTGCTCATGGTCCGGCTCACGACCAGCTTGGCCGGGTACTGCTCGAGCAGCTCCACCGCGCTGGGCTGGGCAGAGAATTCGCCGTAGGCCTCGTCGACGATCACGATCCCGGGCGCAACATCCAGCAGCCGCCGTAGATCTGACAGCGAAACACTCTGGCCGGTCGGGTTATTGGGACTGGTGACGAAGACCACGTCGGGCCGGCGCTCGACGATCGCGGCCACCGCGGCGTCGGTGTCGAGACCGAAGTCGGCCGCCCGCACCGCCTCGAGCCACTCTGTGCGGGTGCCGTCGGCGATGATCGGGTGCATCGAATACGACGGCACGAAACCGATCGCGCTGCGTCCGGGGCCGCCGAAAGCCTGCAACAGCTGCTGCAGAATCTCGTTGGATCCATTTGCAGCCCAGAGGTTTTCGACGCCGATCTGCACTCCGGTCTGCGCGGTGAGGTAGGCCGCCAGGTCGGTCCGCAGCGCCATTGCGTCCCGGTCGGGATAACGGTTCAGCTCGACGGCCGCGTCACGCACCGACGCCACGACGTCGTCGACGAGCGCCCGGCTCGGCGGGTGTGGGTTCTCGTTGGTGTTCAGCCGAACCGGGACGTCGAGTTGTGGAGCGCCGTAGGGCGACTTGCCCCGCAGGTCCTGGCGCAGCGGTAGGTCGTCGAGAGTTGGGCGGATCGCCATCATCCGAACCTCCGCCGTACCGCTTCACCGTGCGCGGGCAGGTTTTCGGCAGCGGCCAGCGTAATGACATGTCCGGACACGTCTTTGAGCGCCGCCTCGTTGTAGTCCACGACGTGGATGCCGCGCAGGAAAGTCTGCACCGACAGTCCGCTCGAGTGCGCCGCGCTGCCCGCCGTCGGCAGCACGTGATTCGAGCCCGCGCAATAGTCACCGAGGCTGACCGGCGAGTAGGCGCCCACGAAAATGGCTCCGGCCGAACGGATCTGCGCGGCGACCTGGTCGGCGTTAGCGGTCTGGATCTCCAGGTGCTCGGCGGCGTAGGCATTGACGGTGCGAACCCCGGCGTCGATGTCGTCGACCAGGATGATGGCCGATTGCCGCCCGGCGAGCGCGGTCGTCACCCGCTGGCGGTGCACGGTCGTCACCAGCTGGCCGGCCAGCGCGGCGTCGGTGGCGTCGGCCAGCTCACTGCTGGGGGTCACGAGGACGCTGGCGGCCATTTCGTCGTGCTCGGCCTGGCTGATCAGGTCGGCCGCGATGTGCTCGGGGTCGGCGGTGTCGTCGGCCAGGATGGCGATCTCGGTCGGGCCGGCTTCGGCGTCGATGCCCACCCGCGACCGGACCAGGCGTTTTGCAGCGGTCACATAGATGTTGCCCGGTCCGGTGATCATGTCGACCGGGGCCAACTCGGCGCCGTCGGTGTCCACGCCGCCGTAGGCCATCAACGCCACGGCCTGGGCCCCGCCGACCGCCCACACCTCGTCGACGCCGAGCAGCCGGGCGGCGGCCAGGATCGTCGGATGCGGCAGGCCGGTGAATCTCTCCGACCCGCCCTGGGCCTGCGGCGGGCTGGCCACCACCAGCGAGCTGACCCCCGCGACCTGAGCCGGCACCACGTTCATCACGACGCTCGACGGGTACACCGCGTTCCCGCCCGGCACGTACAGCCCGACGCGTTCGACCGGCACCCAGCGCTCGGTGACGGTGGCGCCCGGCCCCAGCGTCGTCGTCACGTCGGATCGCCGCTGGTCGGCGTGCACCGCGCGGGTGCGTTCGATCACCACCTCCAGCGCGGACCGGACGTCGCGGTCCAGCCCGGCCAGGGCGGCGTCCAGCTCGGAGCTGGGCACCCGGACCGACGGCGGGCGTACTCCGTCCAGCGATTCGCCGTATGTCAGGGCGGCCTCGGCACCCCGGTCGGCGACGGCGTCGACGATCGGACGCACCGTGGACAGGGCGGCTTCGACGTCCACTCCGCCGCGGGGCAACGCCGCCCGCAGTCGGGCGACGGACAAGTCTGCACCCCGCAGGTCGATGCGCGCCATCACAGTCACGCCGTCCATTGTCCCAGAACAGAGCAACCGCATATCGGACCGGTACATTGACGACACACTCACGAAGAGGGAGTCGCCATGTCCGCGAAGGACCATCCCAACCACGTCCCGGGCGTTCCGATGCTCGTCCCACCGGCGCTGGAACGCTTCCAGATCAAGTACTTCAACCCGCTGGTGCAGCCAATCGCGCGTTTCATCCCCGGGTTTTCGGTGATCAAGCACCGCGGACGCACCTCGGGCACGCCCTACGAGACCATCGTCACCGCGTATCGCAAAGGTGACGTCCTTGCCATCGCGCTCATCCACGGAAAGACCAACTGGGTCAAGAACGTCTTAGCCGCCGGTGAGGCCGATGTGCACTTCATCCGCAAAAGCGTTCACATCACCAACCCGCGGGTCCTGCCCGCCGGCAGTGACGGCACGGGGCTGCCGTTCTTGGCCAAGCGGCAGGTAGGACGGGTCGGCGTCTTCGTCGCTGACATCTCCTAGCCGCGAGACCGCGCGGTTGAGCCGCTAAACGTCCAGACCGATGTCGAGCACCCGCACCGAATGGGTGAGCGCGCCGACCGCGAGGTAGTCGACGCCCGTTCCGGCGTAGTCGGCGGCGGTGTCCAGCGAAAGTCCGCCGGAGGACTCGAGTTTGGTGCCCGGCGCCCGGGTGTCGCGACGCTGCACCGCGATCTGGGTCTGCCAGACCGGGAAGTTGTCGAGCAACACCAATTCGGCGTTCTCCGAGAGGATTTCGTCGAGCTGCTCGAGTGAGTCGACCTCGACCTCGCAGGGCAGATCGGGCGCGGCGGCCCGCACCGCGCGCAGCGCGGCCACCACCGAACCCGCGGCCGCGACGTGGTTGTCCTTGATCAGCGCCGCATCGCCGAGTCCAAGCCGGTGGTTGACGCCGCCGCCGACTCGCACCGCGTACTTCTGCAGCGAGCGCAGACCGGGCAGCGTCTTGCGAGTGTCACGGATCTTCGTCTTGGTTCCGTCGACGGCGTCCACCCACGCCGCGGTGGCCGTGGCGATCCCAGACAGATGACAAACCAGATTCAGCAGCGTGCGTTCGGCGGTCAACAGCCCGTGCATCCGCGCCTCGACCGTCAACGCCGACTCCCCTGGCTGCAAACGGGTTCCGTCGTCGACGCGGTTGACGATCCGGTATCCGTCGGACCCCAGGACTTCGTCGAGTACCAGGATCGCAACGTCGACGCCGGCGATGACGCCGGGTTCGCGGGTGATCAGCGATGCGGTGGTCGACACGCCGTCCGGCACGGTCGCCGCCGTCGTGATGTCAGGCCCGTAACGCAGGTCCTCGTCGAGCGCGCGGGCGATCGTGGCGCGAGCCTCGGTGAGCTCGCTGTCGGCCAGACCGATGGCGCCGCTCCTCATCGCTGCGCTCTGCATCGGCGGCACATCAGCTGACCGCCGCCAAGTCGCCGACCTGCGGGCTGCAGTCGGCGGCCAGCCGGACGACGAAGCTGCGAGCGGGACCCGATGTCGCGTTGGGGCATTCGGCGCGGTGGTGGCAACCCCGGCTCTCCTCGCGGGCGAGCGCGGCCGTCGCCACCGCACGGGCGGCCATGGTCAGCGCGGCGTCCTCCAAACCGGCTCCGGTGGTGACCACACCCGCCGGAGCGTCCGACAGGGTGTCGACAAGTTGATGCAGGCCGTCGGCGTCGCGCACCACCGAGGCGTGGCGGCTCATCGCCCACTGCAAATCGTCGCGAGCCAGCGCGCCGCAGTCGGCCGGCTCGATCGGCGTGGCACGGGTCCGCCCGAAGATCCCGGCATGCTCGGCGGCGGCCCGGCCGGCCCGACCGCCGACGACCAAGCCCTCCAGCAGGCTGTTGGAGGCCAACCGATTCGCGCCGTGCATCCCGGTCCGGGCCACCTCCCCGGCGGCGAACAGTCCCGGCAGTTCGGTGCGACCGTAGACATCGGTGCTCACGCCGCCGCAGCTGTAGTGCGCACCGGGTGCCACCGGGATCGGTTGACGAACGGGATCTATACCGGCCGCCCGACAGGCTGCGGCCACCGTCGGGAAGCGGCGGGCGAAGTCGTCGATACCCCGGGCGTCGAGGAAGACGCACTCGTCGCCAAGAGCACGCAGCCGGGCGTCGATCGCGCCGGCCACCACATCGCGGGGGGCCAGATCGCCCATCGGATGCACTCCTGCGGTCACCGAATTGCCGTGACTGTCAACCAGAGTCGCGCCCTCGCCGCGGATGGCTTCAGTCACCAGCGGCCGGCGCTGACCGGCTCCTTGGCCGGATCGAGGACTGTACAGCATGGTCGGGTGGAACTGGATGAACTCGATGTCGCTCACCGCCGCACCGGCCCAGAGCGCCAGCGCGATCCCGTCACCGGTGGAGCCCTTGGGGTTGGTGGTCGCGGTGTAGAGCTGGCCCAGCCCGCCGGTGGCCAAGATCACCGACGGCGCATGCACGACGCCGAGGCCACGCTGGTCGGCCACCAAGACACCGGTCACCGCATCGGTCCCGGATGTGGTGTCGTGCAGCAGTCGCAGCGCGGCGTGCTTGATGCGGATGTCCAGCGTGGCCGCGGCATGGTCGAGGGCGCGCTGCACCTCGGCCCCGGTGGCGTCGCCGCCGGCGTGCACGATGCGCCGACGGGAATGCCCGCCTTCGCGGCTGAGCGCCCAACCACCGGCCGCCGCTTCATCGAATCGGGCTCCGTCGCCGACTAATTCGCTGACGGCCCGGTAGCCGTCGGCGACGATCGAGGTCACCGCGTCGACGTCGCACAGCCCGGCTCCGGCGGCGAGGGTGTCGGCCACATGGGCCTCGACCGAGTCGTCGGTGTCGGGGAGCACCACGGCGATGCCGCCCTGGGCGTAATGGGTTGCGGTCACGCCGGGCTTGCGAGCGGCCTTGCTCAGAACGACCACTCGGCGTCCGGCGCGATGTGCGGCGAGGGCGGCGGCCAGCCCGCCGACTCCGGTGCCGATCACGACGACGTCGGCGTGCTCTTCCCAGGTCGGGTGGCGCATCATTCGTTGTCGCCCGGCTGGCCGATGGCAATCATCCGCTGCACGCTTCTGCGTGCTCGCGCCGCGGTCTGGGGGTCGACGTCGACTTCGTCGGCACCCTCGATCAGGCAACGCAACAGCGCGGCGGGGGTGATCATCTTCATGTACTTGCATGAGGCGCGGTCGTTGACGGCCTGAAAGTCGATGTCGGGAGCGGCATTTCGCAGCTGATACAGCATGCCGACCTCGGTGGCGACCAGCACCTGACGGGCTCGGGTCTCACGCGCGGCGTCCAGCATGCCGCCCGTCGACAAGATCTTGACCCGGTCTTCGGGAAACGCGCCCTCGCCGGCGAGATACAGCGCCGAGGTCGCGCAGCCGCATTCGGGATGGACGAACAGCTCGGCGTCGGGGTGCCTGCGCGCCTGCTCGGTGAGCTCGTCGCCGTTGATCCCGGCGTGCACATGGCATTCACCGGCCCAGACGTGCACGTTGTCACGGCCCGTCACGCGGCGCACGTGCGCCCCGAGGAACTGGTCCGGGCAGAACAGCACGTCACGCTCTGGATCGATGGATGCGACGACGTCGACGGCGTTGGATGAGGTGCAGCAGATGTCGGTGAGCGCCTTCACCGCGGCGGTGGTGTTGACGTAGGAGACGACGACGGCGCCGGGGTACTCGCCTTTCCAGGCCTGTAGGTCCTCGGGGGTGATCGAGTCGGCCAGCGAACACCCGGCGCGCTGGTCCGGGATGAGCACCGTCTTCTCCGGGCTCAGGATTTTGGCGGTCTCGGCCATGAAGTGCACGCCGCAGAACACGATGGTGTCTTCGGGGGCCTCCGCCGCGACCCGCGACAGCGCGAGCGAATCACCGACGTGGTCGGCGACGTCTTGGATGGCCGGTAACTGGTAGTTGTGCGCCAGAATCGTCGCGTTGCGCAGGTCGGCCAGCCGGCGAATTTCGGCCGCCCATTGCTCGTCGCCGTCAATGCCGCCGAAACCGTTGAGAGAGTTCGTGATTCCCGCAGCCAGATCGTTTGCCACGTCAGTTTTCAGTCCGTTTGACCGCACGTCGGTGCGATTCACGACTGCCATAGTCGATCCTTTCGCCTCCCGGCAAGGGTTTTCGACTTACAATCGAAAACATGGCCAATGGTAGCACTGCGCACGAAGTGCTCGCTGTCGTATTCCAGGTTCGCGGGCTCGGACCCGGCTCGAAGACGCAGAAACCCGAGCTCAACGTCCTGCTGTGGCAACGTGCCCGCGATCCCCAGCGCGATGCGTGGTCGCTGCCCGGCGGGCGGTTACGCCACGACGAAGACATGACAACGTCGGTGCGGCGCCAACTCGCCGAGAAGGTCGACCTGCGTGAGGTCGCTCACCTCGAACAGCTCGCGGTGTTTTCCGAGCCCGAGCGGCTGCCCGACACCCGCACGATCGCATCGACCTTCCTGGGCCTAGTGCCCTCCCCCGCCACCCCGGAACTGCCGTCGGACACCAGCTGGCACCCCGTCACCTCGCTGCCACCGATGGCGTTCGACCACGGCCCGATGGTCGAGCACGCCCGCACGCGGCTGGCCGCCAAGATGTCGTACACGAACATCGGCTTCGCCCTGGCGCCGACCGAATTCGCCATGTCGACGTTGCGCGACATCTACGGCGCCACGCTGGGCTACCAGGTCGACACCACCAACCTGCAGCGCGTACTGGCGCGGCGCGGCGTGATCGGCCCCACCGGCACCGTCGCGCAGTCCGGCCGCAGCGGCGGTCGTCCGGCCGCGCTGTACCGCTTCACCGATTCCCAGTTGCGCGTCACGGATGAATTTGCGGCGCTGCGACCTCCCGGTTCGGCGTGAAGTGAGCGAATCGCCGGCGATCCGACTGGATTCTTAATGGCTTCTTAAGACAGAATGCGCAAATGGACATTGGGAACCTGGCGACCACCACCGGTGCAGAGTGGATCGGAGTCGCCCCGCACGAGGAGTTGCAGACGAAAGCCCGTCCGCAACTGCCGTCGGAGGACCCGTTCTACGAGCCGCCGCCCGGCTTCCAGCACGCCGAACCCGGCACGGTCCTGCGGTCGCGCGACGTTGAGCTGGCGTTTCTGGGCTTGGTCCCGCAGCAGGTCATGGCCACCCAGCTGCTGTATCGAACCACCGACATGAACGGCCAGCCAGAGGCGACAGCGACCACCGTGCTGGTGCCCGCCGACGCGACCCCCGAGCGGCCGTGCCCGATCCTGTCCTACCAATGCGCGATCGACGCCGTGTCGTCCCGCTGTTTCCCGTCCTACGCACTACGGCGACGCGCCTTCGCGCTGGGTTCGCTGGCGCAGCTGGAGTTTCTGCTGATCTCTGCCGCGCTCGCCGAAGGCTGGGCGGTGTCGATTCCCGACCACGAAGGCCGCACCGGCATGTGGGGGGCACCGTTCGAGCCCGGCTACTTCATTCTCGACGGCGTTCGCGCCGCGCTGAACGCCGAGCGGCTCGGGCTGTCGTCGTCGGCGCCGGTGGCTCTGTGGGGCTACTCCGGCGGCGGGCTGGCGACCGCGTGGGCCGCCGAGCTGTGCGCCGACTACGCGCCCGAGCTGGAGATCTGCGGCGCGGTCCTCGGCTCGCCGGTCGGCGACCTCGGCCACACCTTCCGCCGACTCAACGGCAGCTTCCTGTCCGGCCTGCCGGCCATGGTGGTGGCGGCGCTGGTGCACATCTATCCCGAGCTGAACAAGGTGATCGATGAGCACGCCAGCGAGGACGGACGCGCCCTGCTGCGACGGCTGGAGAGCATGACCACGGTCGGCGCGGTCATCCGGATGGCCAACAAGGACATGGCCGACTACCTCGACCGTCCACTCGAGGAGATCCTGACCATGCCCGAGGTCCAGCACGTCTTCGAGAGCATCCGGCTGGGCGCAAAGGTACCCACACCGCCGGTGCTGATCGTGCAGGCGGTGCACGACTACCTGATCGACGTCGGGGACATCGATCGGTTGGCCGACGCGTATTCGGCCGGCGGCGCCGACGTCACCTACCACCGCGACGCGTTCAACGAGCACCTGCTGCTGCATCCGCTGTCCGCGCCGATGGCGTTGCGCTGGTTGCAGGACCGCTTCGCCCGCCGGCCGCTCAGCGACCACTTGGTCCGGACGAAATGGCCGACGATGTTCAACCCCACGACCTACGTCGGGATGGCGCGACTGGCCGTGATCGCGGCCAAGGTCATTACCGGAAAGTCGGTGCGCCGCCGTCCATTGTGACGACGTGACGCTCAGCGCGGCATCCGGCGCCAGACGAACTGCGGAAGCAGCCTGAAGCCGAAGAACACCGGCCGCAGCGCCCATGGAATCCATACCGTCCGGCGGCCGCCGGCCAAACCCCGAGCAGCCGCCGCGGCCACCTGCGCGGGTGTGCTGGACATCGGCGCGGGCGTCATGCCTTCGGTCATCCGCCCGATCACGAACCCGGGCCGCACAATCAGCAGTCGCACGCCGCTGCCATGCAGCGCGTCGGCCAGTCCGCTGGCGAACCCGTCCAGACCCGCCTTCGCTGACCCGTAGACATAGTTGGCTCGCCGCACCCGAACCCCGGCCACCGACGAAAACACCACCAGAGCACCGTGACCCGCCCGCCGCATCGCGGCGGCCAGCTCGGTGAGCAGGCTGACCTGCGCGACGTAGTCGGTGTGGACGACGGCGACTGCGTGCGCGGCGTCGGTCTCGGCGCGGCTTTGGTCGCCGAGAATGCCGAACGCCAACACCGCGATGTCGATCGGCCCGTGCGCGGCGATCACTGAATCGATCAGCGGGCCGTGCGATTCCAGGTTGTCGGCGTCGAATTCGACGCATGCCACGGTCACCGCCCCGGCCGCCCGGATCACCGCGACCTGTTCGTCGAGCCGGTCGGCATTGCGGGCCGCCAGCACGATCGAGGCGCCGGGAGCCAGCCGCACCGCGAGCTCGGTGCCGATTTCGCTACGGCCGCCGAGAATCAGCACCGTCTGTGCGCCCGTGTCATCCACGGCTGCGATTATGTCCTGCGCTAGCGTGAGCGGTGATGGCGAACTCCACGGCCCGGCTGACCAATGACGCGCTGGCGTTTCTGACCGAGCGTCACCTCGCGATGCTGACCACGTTGCGCGCCGACAATTCGCCGCACGTGGTCGCGGTCGGTTTCACCTTCGACCCCAAGACTCACATCGCGCGGGTGATCACGACCGGCGGCTCGCAGAAAGCCGTCAACGCCGACCGCGGCGGGGTCGCCGTGCTCAGCCAGGTCGACGGCGCCCGCTGGCTCTCACTGGAAGGGCGAGCCAGCGTCAACGGCGAAACCGACGCCGTCCGCGACGCCGAACTCCGCTACGCTCAGCGCTACCGCACACCCCGGGAGAACCCGCGGCGGGTGGTGATCGAGGTACAGATCGAGCGCGTGCTGGGCTCCTCGGATCTGTTGAACCGCAAGGCCGACTGACCGCTAGACGAGCGTGGCGCCCGGCGCCCGGATCACCAGCGGCACCGCCGGGAAGTACGCCGCCATCTCCGGTCGCGACTTGGCCAGCGCGGCAGTGCCGTATCCCCGGTGTCGGTAGTCCGGGTGGATCCAGATCCGGACGTGTACCTCGTGCCCGTTGAGCTCGCCGAACACCATGCCGACCTTCTCGTCGCCGTCCACCGCGACGAACCAGGCCGCCTCCTCGGCGTCGAATCGCTCTTGCGCCGAACGGATTTCGTCCTCGAGGTCGGCGGCGGGAGCGCCCGATCCGTCGCCTTTGGCGCCCATCTCCTGGGTGCGCGCCGCGAAGATGTCGTGGTCGGACTTGCCGGAGAACGCGCGCAGCGCCAAGGTTTCGCCCGCGCTGGCCGGACGGTCTTTGAAAGTGAAGCTCAAGATGTTGTTGAGATCCTCGAGCTCGGCGATGATCTTCTTGCGCGAGGCCTTGGTCAGCTGGTCGAACGACATTCCGATCACCGCTTCGGCGCCCAGCCGTGAGGTGCCCAGCAATTCGACGATGCCGTCCACCGCCGATGGCCGATCGTCGGCCTCGACGATCAAATCCAGCACTTCGTGTCGACGTTCCAGCGCGTTCATCAACGCGTTGGTGATCTCTCGGCGGGCGGCGGTGCGGTCGTGGTCGGTCATCGCTCGAGCCTAGTACTCACGGTGGTTGCAGCGCTCGACTTGTTGCGGCTAGACGGGCACCACGATCAGTTCGTGCGGACGGTGATTCACCGACTGGGCACCATCTTCGGCCACCACTACGATGTCCTCGATGCGGGCCCCCCACTGGCCCGGGAAGTAGATCCCGGGTTCGACGGAGAACGCCATGCCGGCCTGCAGCGTCAGGTCGTTGCCGGCCACAATGTAGGGCTCCTCATGCACCGACAATCCGATGCCATGCCCGGTGCGGTGCACGAAATACTCGGCAAGGCCGGCTTCGGCCAGCACCTTGCGGGCTGCGGCGTCGACCTGTTCGGCGGTCACGCCGGGACGCACCGCGGCGACGGCCGCTTGTTGGGCCCGCTGCAAAACCGAATAGTGCTGCGCCACTTCAGGACTGGGCTCACCGATGCTGTAGGTGCGGGTCGAGTCCGAGTTGTATCCCGGCGCGTAGGGCCCGCCGATGTCGACGACGACGATGTCGCCAACCTCGATCTCGCGGTCAGAGTATTCGTGATGCGGGTCGGCGCCGTGTGGCCCGGAGCCGACGATGACGAACGCCACCTCCGTATGTCCTTCGGCGACAATGGCTTCGGCGATGTCGGCAGCGACGTCGGCCTCGGTGCGTCCGGGCACCAGGAACTCGGGCACCCGGGCGTGCACCCGGTCGATCGCCGCGCCCGCTTTGCGCAGCGCGTCGACCTCGGCGGCGTCCTTGACCATCCGCAGTTCACGCAGCACGTCGGTGGCCAGCACCGGCAGCGTGCCCAGGACGTCGGCCAGCGGCAACAGGTGCAGCGCCGGCATCGAGTCGGTGACCGCCGTCGCCGTCGGGGCGCCCCCCAGGGCGTCGGCGACTAGCGCGTAGGGGTCGTCGCCGTCGACCCAATCCCGCACTGTGACACCGAGATCGGCGACCGCGGACTGCTTCAGCGCAGCCAGTTCCAACCGCGGCACCACGATGGTCGGCTCGCCGGACACCGGCAACACCAGCGCGGTGAGGCGTTCGAACGTCTGCGCGCGCGAACCGAGCAGGTAACGCAGGTCGTACCCCGGGGTGATCACCAGGCCGGCCAGGCCCGCCTTCGCGGTGGCCGCGGTCGCGGCCGCGACCCGGCGGCGGTACACCTCGGCATCGAAGCGGTCAGAACCCATGGGTGCAAGATTAGCTGCGCGACGATGCAGAGCGCATCGCGCGATGAGGAGGAGCGCGGCAATATGACCGGGCTGGCAGGATGACGAGCATGTCCGCACCGTTGCTGCTGCTCGACGGGGCGAGCATGTGGTTCCGTTCGTTCTTCGGCGTCCCCTCCTCCATCACCTCTCCCGACGGCCGGCCGGTCAACGCGGTCCGCGGTTTCATCGACTCAGTGGCCACCGTGATCACCCGGCACCAACCGGCGCGGCTGGTGGTCTGCCTGGATTTGGATTGGCGACCGCAGTTTCGGGTCGATCGCATCCCGTCGTACAAGGCACATCGGGTTGAGGAGGAAAACCCAAGCGGGCGAGTCGACGTCGAGGAAGTCCCGGACGACCTGTCGCCGCAAGTCGAGATGATCGCCGAGCTGCTCGACGCGTTCGGCATCTGCACCGGCGGTGCCCAGGGCTACGAAGCCGACGACGTGATCGGCACGCTGGCCGCCCAGGAACGGCGCGACCCGGTCGTGGTCGTCAGTGGCGACCGCGACCTGCTGCAGGTGGTCCGCGACGAGCCGGTCGAGATCAGGGTGCTTTACCTGGGCCGCGGTCTGACCAACGCGACGCTGATGGGCCCCGCCGAGGTGGCGGAGCGCTACGGCGTGCCGGCCGGTCGGGCCGGCGACGGGTACGCCGAGTTGGCGCTGCTGCGCGGCGACCCGTCCGACGGGCTGCCCGGCGTACCAGGTATCGGCGAGAAAACCGCGGCGACGCTGCTGGCACAGCACGGCTCGCTGGCGGCGATCCTGGCCGCCGTCGACGACCCGAAATCCTCACTGGGCAAGGGGGTTCGGGCGAAACTGCGGGCCGCCGCCGACTACATCGAGGTAGCCGGCCCGGTCGTGGCCGTCGCCACCGATGCCCCGGTCACCCTTTCGACGGCCACCGATGCGCTACCGCTGGCGGCCGCCGACCCGAAGCGGGTCGCCGAACTCGCGACCCAGCTGGGAGTCGGGTCGTCGATCGGCCGGCTGCAGAAAGCGCTCGACGCGCTGCCCGGATCGTGAACTACTTGGGCCGACCGACTTCGTAGGTGCCCTTGTTGTCTTGGAACGTCACCGTCACGGAACGCTTGGTGCCGTCGATGCTGACGTCACAGTCGAAGGTGGCGCCCTTCTTGACGGTCGGGTTCTGGCCGTTGTTGCACTTGACGTCCTTGACGTTCTTCGCGCCGTAGCCATTGGTGCCGTCGGTGAGGATCTGCTGCACGCCCGCTTGGGCCTTGCCGACGTCGAGTTTGGTGGTGACGAAGAATCCGGGAGCCCAGAAGCCCAGCACCAGAATCACCGCCACCGCGACGGCGGCCAACACCCCGGCGATCGTGCCGATCGTCTTCTTCGACCGCTGCGGGCCGGCCGGCGGCTGTCCATAGGGTCCCGGGTACTGGCCGTACTGCCCGGGCTGGCCGGGCTGCTGCGGGTATTGGCCGGGCTGACCGTACTGGCCTGGCTGACCGTACTGACCCGGGTTGACCCGGTTGGCCGTACTGGCCCGGCTGCCCGTAAGCGGCGGGCGGGCCGGCGCCGTACTGGCCCTGCTGCGGGTAGCCCTGCGGATACTGCGCCGGCGGGTAGTACTGCGTGGGCGGCTGCTGGTACTGCCCGTACTCGGTGGGCGTGTAGGCGGGCGCCTGCCAGGTCTGCTGTTCGCCGCCGGAGGGCTGCCAGCCGTGTTCGCCACCGGCTTGCTGCTGCCACGGCGACGCCTGCGCAGTGTGGTCCTCGCCGGAGTGCTGACCTTCTCCCTGAGGCGGCTGCCACCCTTGCGTCGGGTCGGTTCCCTGCGGTCCACTCATCGTGTCCCAGTCCTCTCAGTCCGGATTGCAGTCCTCGCGTCGGTCGCCGAGGCAACCGTAACCTCGGCTCAGCCTACCCGGCGTCAACTGCCACTACACCGCGCCGAACCGCGTCGATCGCACGCTTGGCGGTCGCCCGCAACTCCGGTTGCGGCGCGGCGTTGCGAACCTGGTCGAGCAGGTCAAGCACTTGCCGGCACCAACGAACGAAATCCCCCGGTGACAGCGCCGACCCGGTGCCTTCCGCGTCGGCGGCCGCCAGCGCGGTGACCAGGTCGCCGCTGCTGGCCCACCGGTAGATGGCGGCGACGAAGCCGTCGTCGGGTTCGCGGCTCGGCGTGATGCGGTGCCGGTGCTCATCGGCACGCAACGCTGACGACAGCCGCCGGGTCTGCGTCAGGGCCTGGCGCAGCCGCGGTGTCGGAACGTGCTCGTTGCGCGGCGCCCCGGGCCCGTCGCTGCCGCGCGTCTCGAAGAGAACCGCCGACAGCACAGCGGCCAACTCGGCGTCCTTGAGGCCGGTCCACGCGTCGGTGCGCAGGCATTCGGCGACCAACAGGTCGCTCTCGCTGTAGATCCGGGCCAGCAGCCGACCGTCGTCGGTCACCGTGGGACCGCCGTCCTCGAGGACGATGAACCCGCGTTCGGTGAGCAGTCCGACGATCCGGTCGAAGGTGCGGGCCAGCGAGTTGGTGGCGGCGGCGACTTTCTTTTCCAGCGCGGCGTTCTCCCGTTCGATGCGCAGGTAGCGCTCGGCCACCCGCATCCGGGTCTCGCGATCGGCGGCGCGGTGGGCGGGATGCCGGCGCATCTCCTCCCGCAGCGCCGCCGCCTCGGGGTCACCGTCGCGGCTGTCGGCACGCTTGCCGCGGCGTTCACCCGAGGTCGAGATTCCGGCGGCCGCCGAACGCAGCGCCGAAGCCAGGTCGCGACGGACGCGGGGCTGCCGGTGCTCGACCCGCTTGGGCAAGGTCATCGACCCGACCGGCGCCGACTCGCCGGAGTAGTCGGCCGATGAAATCCTTCCCGCCCAACGGTTTTCGGTCAGCACCAACGGCCGCGGGTCAGAGTCGTCGCGGGCCGGTTCCAGCACGACGGCCAGGCCGCCGCGACGCCCGTGGGTGATCGTAATGATGTCGCCCTTGCGCAGCGCGGTGAGCGCGTCGTTGATCGCCTGTCGGCGCTGCAGCCGCGAGGCCCGCGCCTGGGCGCGCTCCTGCTGGCTGATCTGCTCGCGCAGTCGGGCGTAGTCCAGGATCGGCGCGTCCTTGCCGCCGAGTTCGGCCGCGACATCGTCGAGCATCTGTTGGCCGCGTTCCACGCCGCGAACCAGACTCACCACCGAGCGGTCGGCCTGATACTGCGCGAACGACCGCTCCAGCAGCCGGTGCGCCTGCTCGGTGCCCACCCGGTTCACCAGGTTGATCGTCATGTTGTACGACGGCGCAAACGAACTGCGCAGCGGGAAAGTTCGGGTCGATGCCAGTCCGGCGACCTCGGCCGGTTCCGTGGTTTCCTCACCCGGGTGCCACAGCACGACGGCGTGGCCCTCGACGTCGATGCCGCGCCGCCCGGCCCGGCCGGTCAGCTGCGTGTACTCCCCGGGAGTCAGCGGCAGGTGCTGCTCGCCGTTGTACTTGACCAGTCGTTCCAACACCACCGTCCGGGCCGGCATGTTGATGCCCAAAGCCAATGTCTCGGTGGCGAATACAGCGCGGATCAGCCCAGCGGTGAACAGTTCCTCGACGGTGTGCCGGAATACCGGCAACAGGCCGGCATGGTGGGCGGCGATGCCACGCATCAGGGCTTCGCGCCACTCGTAGTAGCCGAGCACCTCGAGGTCGGAGTCTTCGAGGTCACCGCAGCGGTGGTCGATCACCTCAGCAATCTGCGCCCGCTCCTCCTCGGTGGTCAGTCGCAGCGACGACCGCAAACATTGCGTCACCGCGGCGTCGCAGCCCACGCGGGAGAAGATGAAGGTGATCGCGGGCAGCAGGCCGTCCGCGTCGAGCATGCGGATCACGTCGGGCCGCGACGGCGGGCGGTAAAAACCGCGGTGGTCGGAGCGCCCCGATCCGCCCCTGCCACTGCCTCCTCCGCGACGCGGGCCGCGCCAGTCGGACAGTCGATCGGCCTCGCGGCGATTGGCGATGTGGCGCAACAGGTTCGGGTCGACGATCGCGTGCCGCCGGTCCTGGGCGCCCGGCGCGGCGGAATCAGCACTGTAGTCGAACAAATCGAACAGTCGCTTGCCGACCAGCATGTGCTGCCACAGCGGGACCGGCCGATGGTCGTCGACCACTACGGTCGTGTCGCCGCGCACGGTCTGGATCCAGCCGCCGAACTCCTCGGCGTTGCTCACCGTCGCCGACAGGCTCACCAGTCGCACATCCTCGTGGAGGTGCAGGATCACCTCTTCCCACACGGCGCCCCGCATCCGGTCGGCGAGAAAGTGCACCTCGTCCATCACCACATATGAAAGGCCTTGCAGCGCAGGTGAATCCGCGTACAACATGTTCCGCAGCACCTCGGTGGTCATCACCACCACCGGTGCGTCGGCGTTGACCGACAGGTCGCCGGTGAGCAACCCGATCCGCTCCTTGCCATGGCGAGCAACGAAGTCGTTGTACTTCTGGTTGCTCAGTGCCTTGATCGGCGTGGTGTAGAAGCACTTGCTCCCGGACGCGAGCGCGAGGTGCACCGCGAACTCGCCCACGATGGTCTTGCCGGCGCCGGTCGGGGCGCACACCAGGACACCGTGGCCGCCCTGCAGTGCCGCGCAGGCCCGCCGCTGAAACGGGTCGAGCTCGAACGCCAAATCGGTGGCGAATCGGTCGAATTCGCCGGCGAGGGCCTCAGGTGATGTCGTCATGAGGTCCGTAGGTGCTCGACGGCACGCCCACCGGCGAAGGCGGGTCGACCGTGGGCGGCGGTTCGATGACAGCGGCTTCGTCATCGTCGAGGGTGGTCAGCGCTTCGCGTCTGGCTTTGCGCTTGTCGTGCACACGCGCGATTTGGATGGCGAGTTCGAGCAACAGCGTCAGCGCCAAGCCGAGCGCCGTCATCGAGAATGGATCCGAGCCCGGTGTGAACACGGCGGCGAACACGAACATCGCGAAAATCAGGCCGCGCCGCCACGACTTCAGCCGCGCATAGGTCAACACCCCGACGAAGTTCAACATCACCACCAGCAGCGGGAATTCGAAGCTGACCCCGAACACCAGCAGCAGGTTGATCAGAAAGCCGAAGTACCGGTCGCCGGACAGCGCGGTCACCTGCACGTCGCTGCCGACGGTCAACAGGAACTGCAGGGCCTTGGCCAGCACCAGATAGGCCAGCACCGCGCCGGTGACGAACAGCAGTGCGGCCGGCACCACGAAGGCGACTGCGAAACGCTTCTCCTTCTTGTACAGACCGGGGGTGATGAACGCCCAGAGTTGGTACAGCCACACCGGGCAGGCCATCACCACGCCGGCCGTCAGCGCGACCTTTAACCGCAGCATGAATTGCTCGAACGGCGCCGTCGCCAGCAGCCGGCAGTGCCCGTTGGCGATGTCGGCCCGCGCCGACGCCGGTAGCGCGCAATACGGGTGCCGCAGCCACTCGCCCAGGCTGTCCAGCCCGAATAACGACTGCGAATACCAGACGAACCCGAGCGCGGTGGTCAGAGCGACCGCAACCAACGAGATCAGCAGGCGCGTACGCAGCTCGGTGAGATGGGCGACGAGCGACATGGTCGCGTCGGGATTGGTGCGGCTGCGACGGGAACGCGGGTCTAGCCGCCTGAATAAACCGGTGCTGCGCACAGTTGAGTGGCGCTCGGGCGCCGAGGAACCGGAGCCCGGCTAGGCCGAGCGACCGTCAGCCGCCGGCGGCTCTACCCGCTCGGAATGCACCGGCTGCGCCGGCGCGGCCGGGGCGGCGGACGCTTCGGATTTGTGGTCGCTTTGCAGCTCGCGGACCTCGGACTTGAAAATCCGCAGCGACTTGCCCAGTGAGCGAGCGGCGTCGGGAAGCCTCTTGGCGCCGAACAACACGATCACCAGGACCGCGATGATAGCCAGGTGACCCGGAGTCAGAGCGTTCACGTGTATTTACCTCCAGATGTCTCCACGATGCTACCGCAGCCGCGGTCCGATCAGCTGGACCGCGCGGCGGCCTGGTAGGCCTCCAACGCCGCCGCCGCGTCGCCGGCGACCCGGGCGACCAACGAGTCCGGCTCCAGCACCCGCACCGCCGACCCCAACCCGAGCACCTGACGGGCCATCCAGTCTTCAGAGGCGTAGGTCATCGACGCCTCGCAGTAGCCGTCCGGCAGCTCGCGCAGCAGGCGCATCGGGTAGTACTCGAACATCCACGAGGCTGCGGGCGACAGCCGCAGCGTCGCCGATGGCAACGACGGATCGGCGTCGAACAATGAGGTGTCCGGCGGCGCCTGGATCGCGGGTTCCGGTGGCGCGGAGGGCTCGTCGAGCACCACGGCGTCGACGATGCGGTCGAACCGGAACAACCGGACGCCTTCGGCCTCCCGCGACCAGGCCTCCAGGTAGCTCTGGTCCCCGACGAGTACGACCCTGATCGGGTCGACGATCCGGGTGGCCAGGGTGTCGTGCGAGGCGGCGTAGTAGTCGATGCTCAGCGCCCTGGTGTCGCGTACCGCGGCACGCACCGCGGCGGCGGCGGCACTCTCGACAGAGGCGGGCGCGTCGACCGCGGTGACGTCGCTGCCGTGTCCGGCAGCCCCGGCGGCGGCCTCGATCTTGGCGATCGCGCTGCGGGCCGCCTCCGGATCGACCAGGCCCGGGATGTCGGCGAGCGCGCGCAGCGCTACCAGCAGCCCAGTCGCCTCCGGCGATGTCAGCTTCAGCGGCGTGTCCATCCCGGCGGAGAACGTCACCTCGATGTTGTCGCCGGTGAATTCGAAGTCGATCAGGTCGCCCGGGCCATACCCCGGTAGCCCGCACAGCCACAGCTGATCGAGGTCATCCCCCAGTTGCTTGACCGAAACGCCGAGGTCGGAGGCGGCTTGGGCGCGGGTGACCCGCGGGTTGGCTTGGAAGTACGGGACCATGTTGAGCAGGCGGACCAGGCGGGTCGAGACGGGAGTCATTTACGCCACTCCTCCTCATCGCTTCGCTCTGCATCGTCGCCGGCGGGAGTCATTGGCGCCACTCCTCCTCATCGCTTCGCTCTGCATCGTCGCCGGCGGGAGTCATTGGCGCCACTCCTCCTCATCGCCTCGCTCTGCATCGTCGCCGGCGCGAGTCACCGCCGGACCTCCTCGACGTGGGCGCGTAGCAGGCTTAGCACATCGTCGCGCAGCGTCGCGGGCTCCAGGACGACCGCATCGGCGGCGTACCCGGCGATATCGCGGGCCAGCCGGCCGGTGGTGCCGATGTCGACTTCGATGACGTCGCCGTCTCGGCCGTTGACCTGCCGCGCCCCCAGCGATGTGCCCGCGCGTCGCAGCGCGGTGGCGCGTCCGTCGGCGACCCAGACCTGCGCCTTGACACCCGTCGGCGCATCGCCGACCGCCTTGGCGACGATGTCGCGCAGGTCGACGTCCTCGGGAGGGATAACGGCGCCGGCCGGTCCGATCGGTGTCACCTCGGCGCCGATGCGGGACAGCCGGAACGTGCGGGTGGCGTCGCGGTCGCGGTCGTGGCCGACCAGATACCAGCGACCTTTCTCGGTGATGACGCCCCACGGCTCGACCGTGCGCAGGGTGTACGGCTCGGTGCGCGACGGGCGATGCGGAAACTGCACGGCCTGACGGGCCGTCACCGCCGACAGCAAGGCGTTCAGCACGTCCTCCGACCCGCGCAGCCCGACGCTGCCGACCGGCGAGGCGATCGCGATCGGCGCGTCGGGGTCGACATCGACGCCGGCCGCCCGCAGCTTCAACAGGGCACCCTGGGTCGCGGTGATCAACTCGGGCGACTCCCAAAGCTGGGTGGCCACCGCGACGGCGGCGGCCTCGTCGCCGGTCAACTCGACAGCGGGCAGCGCGTAGGTGTCGCGGTTGATCCGGTAACCCTCGACTGGGTCGTAGGACGACACCCGGCCGGTTTCCAGCGGGATGCCCAGATCGCGCAGTTCGTTCTTGTCCCGCTCGAACATCCGCGAAAAAGCTTCGTCGCTGGCGCTGTCCGCGTATCCGGCCACGCTGGTCCGGATCTTCTCCGCGGTGATGTAGTTCCGGGTGGACAGCAGCGCGATCACGAGATTCATCAACCGCTCGACTTTGGAAACCGCCACGCGTACGAGGTTAGGGCAAAGGCTTGCGCGGCAATGTCAACGGCTCACGACGCAACGGCGTTGGAACGTCCCGCCTGCCATGTGCGGCTAACGAGCGCAGCTGACGCAGTGCGAAGGTGCGGCCGCGTCCGTATTCGGGGATGTTCACGCCCGACCACATTCCACGAGCACCCGGTGTCGTCAGCGCATCCTCGGCGCACAGCCAACGCCGCGGACAGGCACGACACAACGCTTTGAGTTCCGGGTCGTCCCCGCCGTCGCACCAGCGATCCGCGTCCTCGAAGCAGGGTGGGTTGGTCAGAGTCTGTGACTTGTCGAATCTCGCCGGCACGTTCGGTCCTTCCGTATCGTGACGTGCTGCAATATGCGCGTATTGGATGACAATATGGCCGTATTGGAACACCCTACTGATAAATTCCAGTTATTGCCGAATCACCCCCCACCCGGTTCTTCGCACCGCGCCCGCCGAAGCCCGTGGAACCGTCAAGCATGGAGCGGATCCGGGACGCTGCCCTAAAATGCTTTGCAGCCAAGGGAGTTGCGGCCACGTCGCTGAAAAGCGTCGCTGACACGGCCGGCATTTCGGTCGGGTTGGTGCAGCACTACTACGGCACCAAATCGGCGTTGGTCGAAGCGGTCGACGATCACGTCGTCCGAGTCATCAGCGGTGCGTTGGTCGAGGGCCCGCTTCCTCCGGTGCCCGAGGATCCACTGGTCATCATGGGGCGTCGGGTCACCGCGGTCATTTCCGAAAATGATGACGTGATCGCCTACATCGCGCGCGCGCTGGTCGAGGGTGAGTCGATCGGTGCCGAGATTTTCGACGGCCTGCTGCGGATCAGCGTCGCTCAGCGGGATCGGCTCGTCGAACGCAACCAGGCCAGACAGGATCTCGACCCGCTGTGGTCCGCGCTGAACGTACTGTTGCTGCGCCTCGGACCGATGCTGCTGCGCTCCCACATCGAGCGTCACCTGCCCGAGCCGTTCAACAGCCCGGGCCAACTCGCGCGCTGGGACGATGCGGTGACGTTGTTGATTCGCGGAGGTCAGATGCAGCCCGGCTCGGAGTAAGCGGCGGCCCGGGACGTTACATGCTGGCGATCAGCCGTTTGACCCGCTCGTCGACCGACCGGAATGGGTCCTTGCACAGGACCGTGCGCTGCGCCTGGTCGTTCAGCTTGAGGTGCACCCAGTCGACGGTGAAATCCCGTCCGGCCGCCTGAGCGGCGCTGATGAATTCACCGCGCAACCGGGCCCGGGTGGTCTGGGGCGGCTGATCCACGGCCGCGTCGATGTCTTCGTCGGTGGTGATGCGTGACGCCAGACCCTTACGCTGCAACAGGTCGAACACGCCGCGGCCGCGCTTGATGTCGTGGTAGGCCAGGTCGAGCTGGGCAATCTTCGGGTCGGACAGATCCATGTTGTAGCGGTCCTGGTAGCGCTGAAAGAGCTTGCGCTTGATCACCCAGTCGATCTCGGTGTCGACCTTGGCGAAGTCCTGACTTTCCACCGCGTCGAGCTGACGGCCCCACAGGTCGACGACCTGTTCGATCTGCGGATTGGCCTCACGGGTCTGCAGGTGCTCCACGGCACGGGCGTAGTACTCGCGCTGGATGTCCAGCGCGCTGGCCTGCCGCCCACCGGCCAACCGCACCGGCCGGCGGCCGGTGACGTCATGGCTGACCTCGCGGATGGCGCGGATCGGATTGTCGAGGGAGAAATCGCGGAACGCCACACCGGCTTCGATCATCTCCAGCACCAGCGCCGCCGTGCCCACCTTGAGCATGGTGGTGGACTCGCACATGTTGGAGTCTCCGACGATGACGTGCAGGCGCCGGTACTTCTCGGCATCGGCGTGCGGTTCGTCACGCGTGTTGATGATCGGCCGGCTACGCGTGGTGGCCGAGGAGACGCCCTCCCAGATGTGCTCGGCACGCTGCGACAGACAGAAAGTCGCGGCCTTCGGGGTTTGCAGCACCTTGCCGGCACCGCAGATCAGCTGGCGGGTAACCAGGAACGGCAGCAGCACGTCGGAGATCCGGGAGAATTCGCCGGCCCGCACGATCAGGTAGTTCTCGTGGCAGCCGTACGAGTTGCCGGCCGAGTCGGTGTTGTTCTTGAACAGGTAGATGTCGCCGCCGATGCCCTCATCGGCCAGCCGCTGCTCGGCATCGATCAGCAGGTCTTCGAGCACCCGCTCGCCGGCACGATCGTGGGTGACCAGCTGTACCAGGCTGTCGCATTCGGCGGTCGCGTATTCGGGATGGCTGCCGACATCGAGGTACAGCCGGGCCCCGTTGCGCAGGAAAACGTTGGAGCTGCGGCCCCACGAGACCACACGTCGGAACAGATAGCGGGCCACTTCGTCGGGCGACAGACGCCGGTGACCGTGGAAGGTGCAGGTGACACCGAATTCGGTTTCAATGCCCATGATTCGACGCTGCACAATTCGAGCCTACTTGCTGAACCCCCGACGGGTGTGCAGCCCCCGCCGACGGGTCGCGCTGAGCAACGAGCCGCGACGTTCACGACTTGACCGGCTCGGGTGCCTCGCCGAACCGGCTCAACCCCAGCGCCGCGAACACCGCCACCACAAACCCGGCCTCCACCATCCAGCCCAGGCCCGGACGGGTGCGGTCGCCGAGCCAGGCCACCCCGACCAACGCCGGACCAACCGTCTCGCCGATCACCATCCCGGCGACGGCCGTGGTCACCGAGCCGCGGCTCAACGCGGAGGTGAGCAGCAGAAAACCGGCCGCCCCGCCGATGATCAGCGCATAGACGGCGGGATTGGTCCAGAAAGTGGCTTCGGTGAAGTCGATCGAATCGATCAGGCGGACGGCGATCTCGACGACGCCGAAGCCGGCGCCGGCACTGAACCCCAGCACGAGTGCGCGGGCTCGATCGCCCAGTCGTCCCGCGACCGCGCCGGCCACAAAGACGACCACGACGACGGCGAGCAGCCCCCAGCCCAGCCCGGCGGGGCCGCGCGCGTCGCCCTCGGGGCCGGCGGCAATGCCCAGCATCGCCAGGCTCGCGCACACCACCGCGACGGCGGTCCACTCGATCCCGGACAGTCGGGTATGCAGCAGCCATGCGGCGACGATCGCGGTGACGGCCAATGACCCGGCGATCGCCGCGGCGACGACATAGATCGGAACCAGCTTCAACGCCGCGATCTGCAGCAGGAAGCCCGCGCCGTCCAGCGCGATCCCGAGCAGATACCGCCATTGCCGCAGGGCGCGCAGCAGCAGGGCACCGTCGATGCCGGAATCGCTGTTGCCGGCGTCCACCGAGCGCGCCGCGGCGGCTTGCAACACCGTCGCCGTGCCGTAACAGACCGAGCAGCCCAGCGCTAGCAGCAATCCGATCAGCATGGGACAGCGCCTATTTCGTCGATTTCTCCACCGGGTCGCCCTCCGACCCGGAGCCGTTACGCTCGGGCACCAGACGCTCCAGCGCCGCACCGGTGATGCGACGGAAGGCGCGCCGCGGGCGGTTGGCGTCGAGGATGGCGACTTCCAGGTTCGCCACGCCCAACGGAGGCTGGTCGTTGCTGTTCGAGCCTTCGGCGCGGCCGGCCCCGAGCGCCTCGACCGCGATGTGCACCGCGTCGGCCAGGTCGGCGTTCTCGGCGTAGGAATCCTTGAGCGCGTTGGTGATCGGCTCGGTCGTTCCGCCCATCACCACGTAGTGCGGCTCGTCGGCAATCGACCCGTCGTAGGTAATCCGGTACAGCTCAGGCGCTTTGGTCTCGCCGTAATGGGCGACCTCGGCCACGCACAACTCGACCTCGTATGGCTTGGCCTGTTCGGTGAAGATGGTGCCCAGAGTTTGCGCGTACACGTTGGCCAGCTGGCGGCCGGTGACGTCGCGGCGGTCGTAGGCGTAGCCACGGGTGTCGGCGAATTGAATTCCGCCGCGCCGCAGGTTGTCGAACTCGTTGAACCGGCCGACGGCGGCGAAGCCCACCCGGTCGTAGAGTTCGCTGATTTTCTGCAGCGAACGCGACGGGTTCTCCGCGACGAACAGCACCCCGCCTGAGTAGGCCAGCGCGATGACGCTACGGCCACGCGCAATGCCCTTGCGTGCGAGCTCGCTGCGCTCGCGCATCGCCTGCTCGGGCGAGATGAAATACGGAAAACTCATGAATCACTTCCCGTACTGTCAGCGTCCGGGCCGAAAGTGTCAGCGCGGGAACGTCTTTTGATCACTTCCCGGGCCAGCTCGGCGATGCGCTGTTCGGCTACATTGACGGCGCCGTCGGCCCCGATGGTGACAGCCGTCGGGAAGATTCCCCGGACCAAGTCCGGCCCGCCGGTGGCCGAGTCGTCATCGGCCGCGTCGTAGAGCGCCTCGACGGCAACCCGCAGCGCCGAATCCGCGTCCGTCACTTGCGAATACAGCTTCTTGACCGATGACTTCGCGAAAATTGAACCCGAACCAACCGATTGATAACCCTCTTCTTCGAGGTTCCAGCCGCCAGCCGCATCGAAGGACACGATGCGGCCCGCCTTCTGCGAATCCGGGTCGTCGATATCGAAACCGACCAGCAGCGGCAGCGCCACCAGACCCTGCATCGCCGCAGCGAGGTTGCCGCGCACCATGATTGCGAGCCGATTCACCTTGCCCGCAAATGTCAGCGGCACACCCTCCAGCTTTTCGTAGTGCTCGAGTTCGACGGCGTACAGCCTGGCGAATTCGACGGCGATGGCCGCGGTCCCCGCGATTCCGGTCGCCGTGTAATCGTCGGTGATGTACACCTTTTGCACATCACGTCCGGCGATCATGTTGCCCTGCGTCGAGCGTCGGTCGCCGGCGATCAAAACGCCGCCCGGATATTTCAGCGCGACGATCGTTGTGCCGTGCGGCAGCGCGGCACTGGGCGTGACGGCATCGATGCCGCCGCCGATGCTGGCGGGCAGCAACTCCGGCGCCTCGCGGCGCAGATGGTCGGTAAAAGAGGACAAGCCGCCAGAGGCGGTTCCGGGAAGTGCAGAATTTGTGGCCAGGCGATCGCGGTTAGGCCAGGTCACTGTCCGCCCTTTTGGACGTATGCGCGGACGAAGTCTTCGGCGTTCTCTTCCAGAACATCGTCGATCTCATCGAGCAGATCGTCGGTCTCCTCGGTCAGCTTCTCGCGACGCTCCTGGCCCGCGGCCGTGCTGGCAGTGAGGTCGTCGTCATCGCCGCCGCCACCGCCGCGCTTGGTCTGCTCCTGGGCCATCGCTGCCTCCTGCATCGTTATCGGGCAGTGAAACACGCCCGTCGGTTTCTCCACCCTACCGGTCAAGAGCCTTAAAGCTCAGGGGAAAGCCTCGTGTCCGACCCGTCAGGTGGTCAGCTGCTCCACCAGTTCGACAGCGCTGTCCACCGAGTCCAGCAGCGCCCCGACGTGGGCCTTCGTGCCGCGCAGCGGCTCCAGTGTCGGGATGCGGACCAGCGAATCACCACCCAGATCGAATATCACCGAGTCCCAACTGGCCGCCGCGATGTCCGCTCCGAATCGGCGCAGGCATTCCCCGCGGAAGTAGGCCCTGGTATCGGTGGGCGGGTTGTCGACGGCGTCGATCACCTGCTGTTCGGTGACCAGACGTTTCATCGATCCGCGCGCCACCAACCGGTTGTACAAGCCCTTGTCCAGGCGCACATCGGAGTACTGCAGGTCGACCAGGTGCAGCCGCGGCGCCGACCAGCTCAGGTTCTCCCGGTGCCGGAAACCCTCGAGAAGACGCAGTTTGGCCGGCCAGTCCAACAGCTCGGCGCACTCCATCGGGTCGCGCTCGAGCAGATCGAGCACGTGCGCCCACGTTTCCACGACGTCGGTGGCGCGCGCGTCGGGGTCGCGGCTGTCGACCAGCTTCGCCACCCGGTCCAAGTAAATGCGTTGCAGCGCAAGGGCAGTCAGCTCACGACCGTCGGCCAGCGCGACGGTGGCGCGCAGCGCCGGATCGCGGCTGACCGCGTGCACGGCGTGCACCGGACGGGCCAGCGCCAGGTCGCTCAAGTCGATTCCGTGCGCCGGACCTTCCTCGATCAGGTCGAGCACCAGCGCGGTGGTGCCGAGTTTGAGATACGTCGACGTCTCGGAGAGGTTCGCGTCGCCGATGATGACGTGCAGCCGCCGGTAGCGGTCCGCGTCGGCGTGGGGCTCGTCGCGGGTGTTGATGATGCCGCGCTTCAGCGTGGTCTCCAGCCCGACCTCGACCTCGATGTAGTCGGATCGCTGCGAGAGCTGGAAGCCCGGCTTCGTCGCCGGACGGGCCGATCCCGACCCGCCCGGAGCCAGTGACGACCTGACGGGACACCAGGAACGGGGTCAGACCCGACGATGACCGAGGAGAACGGCGTCTGACGGCTCATCAGGTAGTTCTCGTGGGAGCCGTAGGAGGCGCCCTTGCCGTCGACGTTGTTCTTGTACAGCTGCAGCTTGGCGGCGCCTGGAACGCTGGCCACGTGCCGTGCGGCGGCCTCCATGACGCGCTCGCCCGCCTTGTCCCAAATCACCGCATCGAGCGGGTCGGTGCACTCCGGAGCGGAGTATTCCGGATGGGCGTGGTCGACGTAGAGCCGCGCGCCATTGGTCAGGATCATGTTCGCCGCGCCGACCTCGTCGGCGTCCACCACCGGCGGCGGTCCGGCCGAGCGGCTCAGGTCGAAGCCGCGCGCATCGCGCAGCGGCGATTCCACCTCGTAGTCCCACCGGGTGCGCTTGGCGCGCTGGATGCCGGCGGCGGCGGCGTAAGCCAGCACCGCCTGCGTCGAAGTCAGGATCGGGTTGGCGGTCGGGTCCGACGGCGACGAGATGCCGTATTCGACCTCCGTTCCGATAATTCGTTGCATGCCCTGAGCTTAGGCGCGGCGACGATGCGGTCCGCGACCCGGCCCGCGGCGGTGGGGTGAACGCAGGTGCGCACAACTGCCTGCGTGCCATTGACGCAGGGCAGGCGGAGTCATTACCTTCACCCTGGTGTCTGCCGAACCCATCACCGGCCTGTGCGGAAAGCGCTACGGGGAAGTCCTTCTCGTGACGCCCGGTGAGGCGGGACCGCAGGCCGCGGTCTACAACAGCTTCGGGCTCAACGACTTCCCGCCGAGTTGTGGTCGGCGCTGGACGCGAAAGCCATTGCGGCCGAAAACGGCGCTGCCACAGCCTTACTCAACGGCCCGCGGTACTGGCTGATGAACGAGCTGGAGAAGACGACGCAGGCTCCGCGGATCGTCAAGAACTTCGGCGGAATCGACATGGCGCTGCAGGCCCAGACTCTGCTCTCGGGGATGAACCCGGCCCCGTACACCGCCAACCAGGTTCACCGGCACACCGTGTTCACGTTCGACGCCGGCGAAGAGGTCTACGAGTTGCACGACCCGGCGCTGCGGCGGTGGGTGATGCAGACCTGGAGCCAGATCGTCGATCCGGATCTATCGCGGACCGATCTGCCCCGGCTCGGTGAGCGGCTCACCCTGCCGGAGGGATGGACGTTCCAAACCCGGACGCTGACCAGCCCGTTGCGCATCGACACCAGGACGCACGCCGCGCAGGTCCTTCAGGACGACCTGACCAACAGCTACTCGCTGCTGGCAGGCTGAGTCCTACAGGTACTGGCCGAGGTTCGACTCGGTGTCGATCGCCCGTGAAGCGCTCGAGCTCTTGCCGGTGACCAGCGTGCGGATGTAGACGATCCGCTCGCCCTTCTTGCCCGAAATCCGCGCCCAGTCATCGGGATTGGTGGTGTTGGGCAGGTCCTCGTTCTCGGCGAACTCGTCGACGATCGAGTCGAGCAGGTGCTGGATGCGCAGACCCTGCTGGCCGCTTTCCAGCACCGCCTTGATCGCGTTCTTCTTCGCCCGGTCGACGACGTTCTGAATCATCGCGCCGGAGTTGAAGTCCTTGAAGTACATGACCTCTTTGTCGCCGTTGGCGTAGGTGACTTCCAGGAACCGGTTGTCGTCGATCTCGGCGTACATCCGGTCGACGACCTTCTCGATCATCGCCTTGATGCACAGCGACCGGTCGCCGCCGAACTCGGCGAGATCGTCGGCGTGCACCGGCAGCGTCTCGGTCAAGGTACTTGGAGAAGATGTCCTGCGCCGATTCGGCGTCCGGCCGCTCGATCTTGATCTTCACGTCCAGGCGGCCGGGCCGCAGGATCGCCGGGTCGATCATGTCCTCACGGTTGGAGGCGCCGATCACGATGACGTTCTCCAGGCCTTCGACGCCGTCGATCTCGCTGAGCAACTGCGGGACGACGGTGGTCTCGACGTCCGAGGAGACCCCGGTGCCGCGGGTGCGGAAGATCGAGTCCATCTCGTCGAAGAACACGATCACCGGTGTGCCTTCGGACGCCTTCTCGCGTGCCCGCTGGAAAATCAGCCGGATGTGACGTTCCGTCTCGCCGACGAACTTGTTCAGCAGCTCGGGGCCCTTGATGTTGAGGAAGTAGGACTTCGCCTCGCGGGCGTCGTCGCCGCGGACCTCGGCCATCTTCTTGGCCAGCGAATTGGCAACGGCCTTGGCAATCAACGTCTTTCCGCATCCGGGCGGGCCGTAGAGCAGCACACCCTTCGGGCGGGCGCAGCGCGTATTCGCGGTAGAGCTCCTTGTGCAGGAAAGGCAGCTCGACGGCGTCGCGGATCTGCTCGATCTGCCGGCCCAGGCCACCGATGTCGTTGTAGGTGACGTCGGGAACCTCTTCGAGCACCAGGTCCTCGACCTCGGCCTTGGGGATGCGCTCGAACGCGTAACCGGCTTTGGTGTCCACCAGCAGCGAGTCGCCGGGACGTAGCCTGCGTGGCCGGGTGTCGTCGTTGAGTGCGTCGGGGTGGCCCTCGGGCAGGTCCTCGGCCACCAGCGGCTCGGCCAGCCACACGATCCGCTCTTCGTCGGCATGACCGACCACCAGCGCCCGGTGGCCGTCAGCCAAGACCTCGCGCAAAGTTGAAATCTCGCCGACCGATTCGTACGTGCCGGCCTCGACGACCGTTAGAGCCTCGTTGAGGCGAACTGTCTGCCCCTTGCGCAACGAGCTGACATCGATGTTGGGCGAGCACGTCAGGCGCATCTTGCGTCCGGAGGTGAAGACGTCGATGGTGTCGTCCTCGTGCGTGGCCAGCAGCACGCCGTAGCCGCTGGGCGGCTGTCCGAGCCGGTCGACCTCTTCGCGCAGCGCCAGCAGCTGCTGGCGGGCTTCCTTGAGGGTCTCCATCAGCTTGGAGTTGCGCGACGCCAGCGAGTCGATGCGCGCCTCTAGCTGGTGAACATCGCGAGGACTGCGTCCGGCGCCGTGCGATCCGGCAGCGTTGTCCAGCTGCTCACGCAGGATCGCGGCCTCACGCCGAAGCTCTTCCAACTCGGCGGCATCCTCGTTGGAGAGGTCGGGTTCGCGTGGGCTACCGAACGGTTCACGCTCAATACTCACCCATGGTGCGCTCCTTTCCCGCCCCGGGACGGTGGTGCGGTGGATACCTCAACGCTACCGGCGATTTCCGTTTCATGCGGGAACTCGAAATGAGGCACACTGGCAACAGCGTTAACATCTTGTTTAGTCGGCTCTACCGAAAGGACCTTCGTGACCGTGAAAACCCTAGCCACAGGCATGGCGGCGATGGCCGCCATCGGTGCTGCCGCCGCGGGTGTGACCTGTATTGCATCAGTCACCGCTGTTTCGCCCAACGTTCAGCCGGTGGTCTTCGGCGTGCCGCTTCCGCTCGACCCGGCGATTCCCGCCGGTGTGGATGTGCCCACCACCGACCAGCTGGCGACCGTCCTGAACGCGTTGCAGGACCCGAGCGTGTCGTTCGCGCAGAAGGGCAACCTGGTCGAAGGTGGCATCCCGGTGCCGATCGGCATTGCCGACCACGAACTGCAGAAGGCCGCTTCCAAGGGCAGCCTGCCGCTGACGTTCAACATCACCAACATCGCGCCCTCCGGCCCCGGCGCAGCGATGGCCACCATCACCGCCTCAGGCCCGCGACTGGCTCCGACGCCGGAGTACCTCCGGTTCGTCGATCAGGGCGGCTGGAAGCTGTCCCACGACTCGGCGATGACGCTCGTTTCGGCTTTGCGTTCGCACTGACGGCTACCGAATGCGCCGGACCCTGGCCGCAGTCGTGAGCACCGCCGCGATTGCGGCGGTGCTCGCGCTTCCGGGGTGCTCCAACGACGAGGACAACTCGTCGCCCCAGACCGCGCCGCCGTCGTCGACGTCCGCATCGCCGAGTCCGGCGCCGGCCGCGCAAGCCGCGCCGCTGCCGCCTCCCGATGCGCTGGGCGGCGTGTTGTACCGGCTGGCGGACCCGGCGGTGCCGGGCGCCGCAGAAGCTGAACCTGGTCGAGGGCGCGACACCGGAGAACGCCGGCGTCTTCGACCAATTCGCCAACGCGATGGTCAACGGCGGCTACGCGCCGGCGAAATTCGATGTGCGCGACGATCAATTGGTCCGACCGCGACCCCGCCGACGTGGTGGCCAACGTCGCCGTCAGCTCATCCAATCCGAAGGGCCCGCAGTTCGCGTTCCCGATGGAATTCAAGCCCTACCAAGGCGGCTGGCAGCTATCGGCACGCACCGCCGATGTCCTGCTGGCGTTCCGGGCCGACGGGTCCGGACCGTCCACGACGCCCGGTCGCTGACCTCGCGTGTGGATCGGCTGGCTCGAGTTCGACCTGCTGCTCGGTGACGTGCACTCGCTCAAGCAGAAGCGGTCGGTGGTGCGGCCCGTCGTCGCCGAGCTGCGGCGCAAGTTCGACGTGTCGGCCGCCGAGACCGGGTCACATCGATCTGCACCGACGGGCCGGGATCGGCGTGGCGATGACCTCGGCCGATCGCACCCACGCCGTCGACGTGCTCGACGCCGCCGAACGACTGGTGGCTGCGCACCCGGAATTCGAATTGCTCTCGGTGCGAAGGGATCTGCGGCGCAGCGACGACTAATCAGGTGACGCCGGCTCCGTGGGGCGTTGCTTGCGGCGTAACGGCGTCGGCGTGACGGCGCCGGGAGCCAGCTTGCGGGCAAACACCAGAAACGCTGTGTGCCCGCGCATGTTGTGTTGCGGCCGGACCGCCAACCCGACGACGTTCCAGCCGCGCTGCATCGTCTCCCAGGCCCGAGGCTCAGTCCAACACTGTTGTGCGCGTAGCGCTTCCACAGCCTTCGACAACTGGGTCACGGTCGCCACGTAAATCATCAGCACGCCACCGGCTACCAGCGCCCGCGACACCCGGTCGAGCACCTCCCAGGGTGCGAGCATGTCCAGCACCACCCGGTCGATGGACCCGTCGGGCAGATCCGCGTCGACGACGTCGCCGATGGTCAGCTGCCAGTTGTCCGGAACGTCGGCCGAAAAACGTCTCCACGTTGCGGCGGGCGTGCTCGGCGTGGTCGGCGCGCACGTCGTAGGAGATCACCTGACCTTCCGGACCGACGGCGCGCAGCAGCGAGCAGGTCAGCGCCCCGGACCCGGCGCCGGCCTCCAACACCCGTGCGCCCGGGAAGATGTCGCCCTCGTGCACGATCTGCGCGGCGTCTTTCGGGTAGACCACCTGAGCGCCGCGCGGCATCGAGAGGACGTAGTCCACCAGCAGCGGGCGCAGCACCAGGAACTGGTCGCCGTTGGCGGACTTGACCACGCTGCCTTCGGGCCGCCCGATCACCGCGTCGTGCGTGATCGCGCCGCGGTGGGTGTGGAACTCGCTGCCGGGGCTGAGCACCATCGTGTAGTGCCGGCCTTTGGCGTCGGTGAGCTGAACGCGATCGCCGATGACGAACGGGCCGGTTGCTGACACAGCCGACAAGCCTGCCAGCAGACGCGCCGCCTGAGGTGCGCGGGGTTGTCCGACCCGGCTTCTAGGCTGCGGGGAGTGAACCGCGCTGGCGACGATAGACAGGGCAGTGCGATCTGAGGATTGTAGAGGAGCAGCGCACATGAGCCCCGAAGCGGACAAGCCGGCCAGGCGGCGGCCTGCGCTGTCTCCGTCGCGGGCGGCCGACTTCAAGCAGTGCCCGCTGCTCTACCGGTTCCGGGCCATCGACCGGCTGCCCGAGCCGCGCGTCCACCGCGCAGGTGCGCGGTTCGGTCGTGCACGCCGCGCTGGAGCAGCTCTACGGCCTGCCCGCCGAGCAGCGGGGGCCGCAGACCGTCGACGCGCTCGTCGGCCCGGCGTGGGAGCAGGTGCTCGCCGCCGATCCCGAGCTGACCGAGCAGTTGGATGCCGATCAGCAGACGCACCTGCTCGACGAGGCCCGCAAGCTGCTGTCCGGCTACTACAGCCTGGAAGACCCGACTCGGTTCGACCCGCAGAGCTGCGAGCAGCGCATCGAGGTCGAGCTGGCTGACGGCACCCTGCTGCGGGGGATCATCGACCGCATCGACGTCGCGCCGACCGGCGAGCTGCGGGTGGTGGACTACAAGACCGGTAAGGCTCCGCCAGAGGCACGGGCGCTGGCCGAGTTCAAGGCCATGTTCCAGATGAAGTTCTATGCGGTTGCGCTGCTGCGTTCCCGCGGCGTGCTGCCGACGCGGCTGCGGCTGATCTACCTGTCCGACGGCCAGCTGCTGGACTACTCCCCCGACGAAGCCGAGCTGCTGCGCTTCGAGAAGACGTTGATGGCGATCTGGCATGCCATCCAATCTGCCGGTGCAACAGGCGATTTCAGGCCACGGCCGTCGCGGCTGTGCGACTGGTGCGCACACCACTCGCACTGCCCGGTCTTCGGCGGCACGCCGCCGCCATACCCAGGATGGCCACACGCTCCCGACGACGGCAACCCCGACGCGCGTGCTGCAGCACGGCGCGGAGCCGGCCGCCTGACCGGCTATTCCAGCGGCGAAAGTCTCCTGCAGCATCGTCGGGATCAGCTCGCTGACCGTCGGGTGAATGTGCATGGTGCGGGCCAGGGTGGTGTACGGCGCCTTGGCCGACATCACATCCAGGATGCGCGTGGATGGCCTCGTCGCCACCGACGCCCAGGATGGCCGCGCCGAGGATCTGCTGGGTCTCGGCATCGACGACGACTTTCATAAAGCCTTGCGTCTCACCCTTTTCGACGGCTCGACCGACCCGGGTCATCGGCCGCTGGCCGACCAGTGCCGGCCGGCCGGAGGCTCGCACCTGCTCGACGGTCATCCCGGCGCGGCCCAGCGGCGGGTCGATGTAGAGCGCGTAGGTGGAGATCCGGTCGCTCACCCGCCGCGGGTCGTCGTCGAGCAGGTTGGCGGCGACGATCTCGAAATCGTTGTACGACGTGTGGGTGAAGGCGCCTTTACCGTTGCAGTCGCCCAATCGCCCAGATGTGTTCGACGTTGGTGCGCAGTTGGTCGTCGACGGTGATGTAGCCGCGGTCGTCGGTGGCGACACCGGCCTGATCGAGGCCGAGGTCGTCGGTGTTGGGCCGTCGCCCGACCGCCATCAACAGATGGCTGCCCGTGATCGGCGCGGCACCAGTCCGCGGCGTCAACTCGAATCCGTTGTCGCGCTTGGCTATTCGAATGTCCGCGGCATCGACGACGATGTCGATGCCTTCGCCCTCCAGGATCTCCCGGATGGTCGTCGGAGACGTCGTGGTCTTCGCGGGACGCCAGTCGTTGGCCCTTTTCGACCACGGTGACGCGTGCGCCGAAGCGGCGGTACATCTGAGCGAATTCCAGCGCGATGTAACTGCCGCCGACGACGACGAGATGGTCGGGCACCGTGTCGAGTTCGAGGATCGACACGTTGGTCAGGTAGTCGACGTCGGCCAGTCCGGGGATGTCCGGCACGACCGCGCGGCCGCCGACGTTGAGGAAGATCCGGTCGGCCTGCAAGCGTGTCGTCGCCGACCCGCAGCGTGTGCGGGTCGACGAACTGCGCGTGGCCGCGAAACACCGTGCAGCCGTCCATGCCGTCCAGCCAGTCCTCGACGCCGTTGCGGTCGTCGAGCACGATGCCGTCCTTGCGCGCCTTGACTTGCGCCATGTCGACGCTGACCGTCGCCGGTGCGCACGCCGAAGTCGGCGCCGCGGCGGGCCAGGTGTGCGGCGTGCGCGCTGGCCACCAACGTCTTTGTCGGGATGCATCCGGTGTTGACGCAGGTGCCGCCGAACAGCTTGCGCTCCACCACCGCGACGGTCTGGCCGGCCGCGGTCAACCGGCCGGCCAGCGGGGGCCCGGCCTGGCCGGCGCCCACCACGATCGCGTCGAAACGCTGTGTCACAGAGCGGCTATGACTGCCGCGAGCGCGAATCCACCGCCGACTGCGACGACGTCTTCGATCAAGGCCGCCGGCAGGTCACGGCCCAACGACCCGGACAGTCGGGCGCGCGCGTGGTAGCCGACCATTGTGCCCACCACTGCTCCGACCACGCCGGCGCCGAGTGCGCCGTAGGTGAACGACCACGCGGTGCCGACGACGGCTCCGGCGAACCCGCCCGAGATGAGCCGGCCGATGAACGACGGCGGAGCGGTGCGGGCAGGGGTTTTCGGTTGCTTGTCGAGGAACAGCTCGCCGACCGCCAGCACGCTGAAGATGATCGCGGTGATCAGGTTGCCGACCCAGGACGCCCAGGTGTTGTTGAGGTTGATCCAGTGCAGCACCGCGGCCCATGACGACGACGGCCGGCGCGGTGAAGGTTCGTAGACCGGCGACCACGCCGATCCCGAGAGCAAGCAGCAGAACATAGAAATGCGTCATCGCGATTCTCCTAGTGCTGGAAAACTCGGGTTCCGCCGGACGCTAACACAGGCGCCGGATCAGAAGCGGAAGAAGCGGACGCTGGATGCCAGTATCGCTTTCGCCCCGATCGCCGCCAGCTGGTCCATCAGCGCGTTGACACCGCGACGCGGCACCAACGCCCGGATCGCGACCCAGTCGGGATCGGCCAGCGGTGAGATCGTCGGCGATTCCAGCCCGGGCGTGATCGCGGTCGCCTGGTCGAGAACCGCACGCGGACAGTCGTAATCCAGCATCAGGTACTGCTGACCGAACACGACGCCCTGCACTCGCGCCACCAGCTGATCGCGAGCGGCCGCGTCTGGCCGCTCCGCGGCCTGCGGGTCGATCTGTTCGATGAGCACCGCTTCTGAATCGCACAGCGTTTCACCGAAAGCCGTTAGGTTGTGCAGGTTCAGCGTGCGGCCGGATCCGACGACGTCGGCGATTGCGTCGGCCACCCCGAGTTGTATCGAGATCTCCACCGCGCCGTCGAGGCGGATCACCGTGGCGTCAATCCCCCTGGCCTTCAAGTCTTCTCGCACGATGTTCGGATACGCGGTGGCGATCCGTTTGCCGGCCAGGTCGTCGACGGTCCAGTCGCGTCCCTTCGGTGCGGCGTAGCGGAAGCTAGACGAACCGAATCCGAGCGCGAGCCGTTCGTGCACCGGCGCGCGGGATTCGCGGGCCAAATCCCGTCCGGTGATGCCGAAGTCGAGTTCGCCCGAGCCGACATAGATGGCGATGTCCTTGGGCCGCAAGAAGAAGAATTCGACGTGGTTGTGCGGGTCGATGACGGTGAGGTCTTTGGGATCGGTGCGGCGCCGATACCCGGCCTCGGACAGGATGTCGACGGCCGTTTCGCTGAGCGCCCCCTTGTTGGGAACGGCCACCCGCAGGTTGGTCGACCCGTGCGCGGTCATCAGAGTTTCCGATACACGTCGTCGAGGGTGAGGCCACGGGCGATCATCAGAACCTGGGCCCAATACAGCAACTGACTGATCTCCTCGGCGAGCGCCTCGTCGGATTCGTGCTCGGCGGCCAGCCACACCTCGCCGGCCTCCTCGAGGATCTTCTTACCCAGGGCATGCACGCCGCTGTCCAGCGCGGCGACCGTGCCGCTGCCGGGCGGACGGGTGCGGGCGCGTTCGCCGAGTTCGGCGAACAAATCCTCGAAGGTCTTCACGGCCAGCGATTGTTTCACGGCTAGCTGATCGAAGTCACGGCGGTTTCAGCTCGCAGCACGCTCGCGCCACAAAGTCAGGTCGACGGCGCGGGTGCCACTTCGTCGGGCATGTCTTCCAGGGACACCCCGTTGGTCTCCCGGACCCATCGCCAGACGAAGACCAGCGACAGCACCGCACACAGCGTGTAGCAGCCGTAGGCCACCGGAAGCACATGACGCAGCGCGGGGAACGTCACCGCGATGGTCCAGTTCGCCATCCACTGCACCCCCGAGGCCAGACCCAGCGCCGCAGATCGGATCCGGTTGGGAAACATCTCGCCCAGCAGCACCCACAACACCGGTCCCCACGACACGGCGAACGCGACCACGAACAGGTCGGCCGCCACCAGCGCGACGATCCCGGAGGCCCCGTCGAGTTGTGGTCGACCGCTGCGGACGGACGCCCCGGCGAACACGACCGTCATCGTCACCAGCATCAGCGACATGCCCGCCGATCCCGCCAGCAACAGCGGTCGGCGCCCGAGCCGGTCGATCAGCGCGATCGCGACCAGGGTGATCAGCACGTTGACTCCGGTGGTGATCAGACCAATTGTGAACGACGATCTTCACCGAAACCGACGGTCTCCCAGAGTAAGTCGGAATAGTTGAAGATCACGTTTATGCCGACGAACTGCTGGAACACGGCCAGCCCCAGACCGACCCAGACGACGCCGTACAGCCCGCCGGTCGGTTTGCGGAGATCACGCCACGACTGCGGCTTCTCCCGGTCGAGGGTATCGGCGATCCGGGCGATGGTGTGCTGGGCGTCGCGTTCACCCAGCAGCGTGGACAGCACCTGACGGGCCTGCGTAATGCGTTGCCGGGCAACAAGATAGCGCGGCGACTCGGGAATGGTGAACAGCAGGACGAAATAGACCAGTGCCAGCAACAGCTCGGTGAGGAAGGTCCAGCGCCAGGCAGCCAGGCCCAGCAGCGGCTTGCCCGGGACACCGGCGAGGTGGATCGGCACCCACGTCCAGGCCAATGCGAGGAACAGGCCGCACACGATCGCCAGCTGTTGCAGCGAGCCGAGCCGGCCACGGAAACGCGGCGGTGAGACCTCCGCGATGTAGGCCGGGACCGCCACCGACGAGAAGCCGATTCCGATGCCGCCGATGAGGTGGAAGGCGATGAACATCCAGATGCTGCTCGCCAGGCCGGCGCCGAGTCCGCACACGAAAAACGAAGCGGCCGAGAGCTTGAGGATTGCGAGCCGGCCCAACCGGTCACCGATCCGGCCGGCCCACACCGCCCCGATCGCGGCGCCCAGCACCCCCGAGGCCGCGGCGAATCCCAGAATTCCGTTGCCGATCTGAAAGGTGGCCTGCAACGCCTTGACTGCGCGGTTGGTCGTCGAGATGTCGAAGCCGAACAGCAATCCGCCGATCGCGGCCACCGACGCGTAACGGACCGCGGCCCGGAAGGCTGTCCGCGCGGCTCGCGGGTCGACGGGCAGGTCTTCGTGCGCAGCCGGCAGCGGCGGGCCGCCCGCGCCGGCGGACTCTTCTGAGGTCATCGGACCTTCAGTCCTCCGGGTTGTAGCCCAGGTTGGGCGCGAGCCAGCGCTCGGCTTCGGCCAGGGTCCAGCCCTTGCGCTTGGCGTAGTCGGCGACCTGGTCCTGGGCCAACCGGCCTACCACGAAGTACTGCGACTGCGGGTGCGAGAAGTAACAGCCGCTGACGGCGGCGCCGGGCCACATCGCCATCGACTCGGTCAGCTCGATGCCGGTCCGCTTCGTCACGTCCATCAGCTGCGAACAGGGTCGCCTTCTCGGTGTGCTCCGGGCAGGCCGGGTAGCCGGGAGCCGGGCGGATGCCGACGTACTTCTCATCGATGAGTGCCTCGTTGTCCAGCTGCTCGTCGGGCTGGAACCCCAGAACTCCTTGCGAACCCGTTGGTGCATCCGCTCGGCGAAGGCCTCGGCCAGCCGGTCGGCGAGCGACTCCAGCAGGATCGCGCTGTAGTCGTCGTTGGCCGCCTTGAACTCGGTGATCTTGTCCTGGCTGCCGAGGCCGGCGGTGACCGCGAAGGCGCCGACGTAGTCCGCGAGGCCGGTGTCCTTGGGCGCGATGAAGTCGCCGAGGCGACCGGTTCGGGATGCCGTCGCGGTGCTCGCCCTGCTGGCGCAGGTTGTGCAGCGTGGTCAGCACCTCGGCGCGGGTCTCGTCGGTGTAGACCTCGATGTCGTCGCCGACCGCGTTGGCCGGGAAGAAGCCGATGACGCCCGTTGGCCGTCAGCCACTTCTCCTTGATCAGCCGGTCGAGCATCTCCTGGGCGTCGTCGTAGAGCTTGCGGGCGGCCTCGCCCGAGACCGGGTTGTTCAGGATGTCGGGGAACTTGCCCTTCATCTCCCAGGCGTTGAAGAACGGCTGCCAGTCGATGTACTCGCGCAGCTCGGCGAGGTCGTAGTCGAGGAACTCCCGCACGCCCAGGCCCTGGGCGGGCACCGGCGGCGTGTACCCGTCCCACTCGATCGGCGTCCGGTTCGCGCGGGCCTTCTCCAGCGTCAGCATCGGCCGCTCGTTCTTCTGGGCGTGCCGTTCGCGCAGCGATGCGTAGTCCTTCTCGGTGGCCTCCAGCAGGGCCGGCCGCTGCTTGTCGTCGAGCAGCGCGGCGGCGACCGGCACCGAGCGCGAGGCGTCCTTGACCCAGACCACCGGACCGCTGCGACGCGGCGAGATCTTCACGGCCGTGTGGGCGCGTGAGGTGGTCGCGCCGCCGATCAGCAGCGGGATCTCGAGGCCCTGCCGCTCCATCTCGACGGCGAAGTTGACCATCTCGTCCAGCGACGGGGTGATCAGGCCGGAGAGCCCGATGATGTCGGCGTCGTGCTCCTTGGCCGCGTCCAGGATCTTCTGGGCGGGCACCATCACGCCGAGGTCGATGACTTCGTAGTTGTTGCACTGCAGCACGACGCCGACGATGTTCTTGCCGATGTCGTGGACGTCGCCCTTGACGGTCGCCATCACGATCTTGCCGTTGCGTGTCCTTCGGCGCGGCGGCGCGCGGCTGGGCCTTCTCCGCCTCGATGAAGGGCATCAGGTAGCGCGACGGCCTTCTTCATCACGCGGGCCGACTTCACGACCTGGGGCAGGAACATCTTGCCCGCGCCGAACAGGTCGCCGACGATGTTCATGCCGTCCATCAGCGGGCCTTCGATGACCTCGATCGGGCGACCGCCGGCGCGGCGATCTCGGCGCGCAGCTTCCTCGGTGTCGGTCCTCGACGTAGGCGTCGATGCCCTTGACCAGGGCGTGCGTCATGCGCTCGGGGACCGGCAGGCTGCGCCACTCGGCCGCGGTCTTGCTCCTGCGGCCTTGCTCCGTCTGTTGAAGCGCTCGGCGATCTCCAGCAGTCGCTCGGCGCGCGTCCTCGCGGCGGTTCAGGACCACGTCCTCGATGCGGTCGCGCAAC
>CAWIKT010000066.1:0-36436 GCA_963836555.1 uncultured Actinomycetota bacterium
GAAGAAGCACCGGCCAACTACGTGCCAGCAGCCGCGGTAATACATAGGGTGCGAGCGTTGTCCGGAATTACTGGGCGTAAAGAGCTCGTAGGTGGTTTGTCGCGTTGTCCGTGAAATTCCCTGGCTTAACTGGGGGCGTGCGGGCGATACGGGCAGACTGGAGTACTGCAGGGGAGACTGGAATTCCTGGTGTAGCGGTGGAATGCGCAGATATCAGGAGGAACACCGGTGGCGAAGGCGGGTCTCTGGGCAGTAACTGACGCTGAGGAGCGAAAGCGTGGGGAGCGAACAGGATTAGATACCCTGGTAGTCCACGCCGTAAACGGTGGGTACTAGGTGTGGGTTTCCTTCCTTGGGATCCGTGCCGTAGCTAACGCATTAAGTACCCCGCCTGGGGAGTACGGCCGCAAGGCTAAAACTCAAAGGAATTGACGGGGGCCCGCACAAGCGGCGGAGCATGTGGATTAATTCGATGCAACGCGAAGAACCTTACCTGGGTTTGACATGCACAGGACGCGGTAGAGATATCGGTTCCCTTGTGGCTGTTGCAGGTGGTGCATGGCTGTCGTCAGCTCGTGTCGTGAGATGTTGGGTTAAGTCCCGCAACGAGCGCAACCCTTGTCTCATGTTGCCAGCGGGTAATGCCGGGGACTCGTGAGAGACTGCCGGGGTCAACTCGGAGGAAGGTGGGGATGACGTCAAGTCATCATGCCCCTTATGTCCAGGGCTTCACACATGCTACAATGGCCGGTACAAAGGGCTGCGAAGCCGTGAGGTTCAGCGAATCCTTCAAAGCCGGTCTGAGTTCGGATCGGGGTCTGCAACTCGACCCCGTGAAGTCGGAGTCGCTAGTAATCGCAGATCAGCAACGCTGCGGTGAATACGTTCCCGGGCCTTGTACACACCGCCCGTCACGTCATGAAAGTCGGTAACACCCGAAGCCGGTGGCCTAACCCTCGTGGGGGGAGCCGTCGAAGGTGGGATCGGCGATTGGGACGAAGTCGTAACAAGGTAGCCGTACCGGAAGGTGCGGCTGGATCACCTCCTTTCTAAGGAGCACCACGTAATTCGGCCCGCATCTGTGGTGCGGGCTCGAGCGTGGATGGACTCGGCGCCTGTAGTGGGTGCGGTTCCGGTGCACGAACAACAAAACCTCGTCTGGTCTCCTTTTTTGGGGGGCGGAAGGTGCCAGGCACAATATTGGGCTTTGAGACAACAGGCCCGTCTTGTCCTGGTCCTGGGGTCGGGGATTGGGTGTTGTTGCTCAGCTTGGTGGTGGGGTGTGGTGTTTGATTCGTGGATAGTGGTTGCGAGCATCAAGCGCATTGCTGTATTTGTGGGTTTTTGTTTGAACGTTGTTTTTTGTGTTGTAAGTGTTTAAGGGCGCATGGTGGATGCCTTGGCATCAGAGGCCGATGAAGGACGTGGGAGGCTGCGATATGCCTCGGGGAGCTGTCAACCGAGCGTGGATCCGAGGATGTCCGAATGGGGAAACCCAGCACGAGTGATGTCGTGTTACCCGTAGCTGAATTCATAGGGTGCGGGGGGTAACGCGGGGAAGTGAAACATCTCAGTACCCGTAGGAAGAGAAAACAATAGTGATTCCGTGAGTAGTGGCGAGCGAAAGCGGAGGATGGCTAAACCGTATGCATGTGAAACCGGGTAGGGGTTGTGTGTGCGGGGTTGTGGGCCGTCTCGGTGCTACTCGACCGGTGGACAGTAGAGTGTCGTGGTTAGCGGAAGTGGCCTGGGATGGTCTGCCGTAGACGGTGAGAGCCCGGTAGGTGAAAACTCCGATGCCTGTCTTGTGCTGTTTCCCGAGTAGCAGCGGGCCCGTGGAATCTGCTGTGAATCTGCCGAGACCACCCGGTAAGCCTGAATACCTCCTGATGACCGATAGCGGATTAGTACCGTGAGGGAATGGTGAAAAGTACCCCGGGAGGGGAGTGAAAGAGTACCTGAAACCGTGTGCCTACAAGCCGTCAGAGCCTTCGACTTTGTCGTGGGGTGATGGCGTGCCTTTGAAGAATGAGCCTGCGAGTCAGGGACATGTCGCGAGGTTAACCCGGGTGGGGTAGCCGCAGCGAAAGCGAGTCTGAATAGGGCGTATCCCCCGGGGTGGTGTAGTGGTGTGTTCTGGACCCGAAGCGGAGTGATCTACCCATGGCCAGGGTGAAGCGCGGGTAAGACCGCGTGGAGGCCCGAACCCACTTAGGTTGAAGACTGAGGGGATGAGTTGTGGGTGGGGGTGAAAGGCCAATCAAACTCCGTGATAGCTGGTTCTCCCCGAAATGCATTTAGGTGCAGCGTTGCGTGTTTCTTGCCGGAGGTAGAGCTACTGGATGGCCGATGGGCCCTACTAGGTTACTGACGTCAGCCAAACTCCGAATGCCGGTAAGTCAAAGCGTGGCAGTGAGACGGCGGGGGATAAGCTCCGTGCGTCGAGAGGGAAACAGCCCAGATCGCCGGCTAAGGCCCCTAAGCGTGTGCTAAGTGGAAAAGGATGTGCAGTCGCATAGACAACCAGGAGGTTGGCTTAGAAGCAGCCACCCTTGAAAGAGTGCGTAATAGCTCACTGGTCAAGTGATTGTGCGCCGATAATGTAGCGGGGCTCAAGCACACCGCCGAAGCCGCGGCAACAACTTTGGTGTTGGGTAGGGGAGCGTCCTGCATCCAGTGAAGCCGCGGAGTGATCCAGTGGTGGAGGGTGTGGGAGTGAGAATGCAGGCATGAGTAGCGATAAGGCAAGTGAGAACCTTGCCCGCCGAAAGACCAAGGGTTCCTGGGCCAGGCCAGTCCGCCCAGGGTGAGTCGGGACCTAAGGCGAGGCCGACAGGCGTAGTCGATGGACAACGGGTTGATATTCCCGTACCCGTGTGTGCGCGCCCATGACGAATCAGTGGTACTAACCACCCAAAAGGTGACGTATCTGATCCCTTCGGGGAAAGGAGGTCGCCGGCTGCGTGGGACCCTCATGGTAGTAGTCAAGCGATGGGGTGACGCAGGAAGGTAGCCGTACCAGTCAGTGGTAATACTGGGGCAAACCCGTAGGAAGACATTAGGTAAATCCGGGTCTCACATATTCCGAGAGGTGATGCATAACCGAATGAGGCGAATTCGGTGATCCTATGCTGCCGAGAAAAGCCTCTAGCGAGCTCACACACGGCCCGTACCCCAAACCAACACAGGTGGTCAGGTAGAGAATACCAAGGCGTACGAGAGAACTATGGTTAAGGAACTCGGCAAAATACCCCCGTAACTTCGGGAGAAGGGGGGCCCACATATCGTCAAGGCCCTCGCGGCCGGCAGCGGGAGTGGGTCGCAGAAACCAGTGAGAAGCGACTGTTTACTAAAAACACAGGTCCGTGCGAAGTCGCAAGACGATGTATACGGACTGACGCCTGCCCGGTGCTGGAAGGTTAAGAGGACCCGTTAACCCGCAAGGGTGAAGCGGAGAATTTAAGCCCCAGTAAACGGCGGTGGTAACTATAACCATCCTAAGGTAGCGAAATTCCTTGTCGGGTAAGTTCCGACCTGCACGAATGGCGTAACGACTTCTCAACTGTCTCAACCATAGACTCGGCGAAATTGCACTACGAGTAAAGATGCTCGTTACGCGCGGCAGGACGAAAAGACCCCGGGACCTTCACTATAGCTTGGTATTGATGTTCGGTACGGTTTGTGTAGGATAGGTGGGAGACTGTGAAACAATTACGCCAGTAATTGCGGAGTCATTGTTGAAATACCACTCTGATCGTATTGGACCTCTAACCTCGAACCGTATATCCGGTTCAGGAACAGTGCCTGGTGGGTAGTTTAACTGGGGCGGTTGCCTCCCAAAATGTAACGGAGGCGCCCAAAGGTTCCCTCAACCTGGACGGCAATCAGGTGTTGAGTGCAAGTGCACAAGGGAGCTTGACTGCAAGACTGACACGTCAAGCAGGGACGAAAGTCGGGACTAGTGATCCGGCACCCCCGAGTGGAAGGGGTGTCGCTCAACGGATAAAAGGTACCCCGGGGATAACAGGCTGATCTTCCCCAAGAGTCCATATCGACGGGATGGTTTGGCACCTCGATGTCGGCTCGTCGCATCCTGGGGCTGGAGCAGGTCCCAAGGGTTGGGCTGTTCGCCCATTAAAGCGGCACGCGAGCTGGGTTTAGAACGTCGTGAGACAGTTCGGTCTCTATCCGCCGCGCGCGTCAGAAGCTTGAGGAAACCTGTCCCTAGTACGAGAGGACCGGGACGGACGAACCTCTGGTCCACCAGTTGTCCCACCAGGGGCACCGCTGGATAGCCACGTTCGGACAGGATAACCGCTGAAAGCATCTAAGCGGGAAACCTTCTCCAAGACCAGGCTTCTCACCCTTTTAAGAGGGATAAGGCCCCCCGCAGACCACGGGATCAATAGACCAGACCTACAAAACCAGCAATGGTCGCAGGGAACTGGCACTAACCGGCCGAAAACTTACACACACGCAACCACTAAAACCACCCAGACAACCACTGCACCCCACCACCAAAACACCACCCAAAAAATCATAAAGTTACGGCGGCCACAGCGACAGGGAAACGCCCGGACCCATCCCGAACCCGGAAGCTAAGCCTGCCAGCGCCGATGATACTACCCACACGGGTGGAAAAGTAGGACACCGCCGAACACACACCACAAACCCCGTGCCCCCCAAAACCCTTGGGGGGCACGGGCATTTATCCACCAAGACATCAAGTCAACGGCATCGAGCCGGCGGGTCCTCCGGCCGGTTGTGTATCTGCGGAACTGCCTGCCAGCAAACTCTCGACGCAAAACTTGCAATTGTGTCATTCGGGTCTCGCGGATCGCGATTGCGCAACGCTGCGGTTGCAAAGAGTTATCCGTTCGTGTTGTTACTGTGACCTGAGTCCCTTAGCGTTATCAAAGTGAAATATGAGCTTAATGTGCATGGAGTGCTAGCTGAGGGGATCTCCACATGACCACGAGCAAGACGACTGACTTATCAGCCCGGTCAACTAATCGGAAGTCCGAAACCCGGCGCACGACATGGGACACGATGGGGATTGTGGCGACGTGATGGGTAATGCGTCCTGTGATCGTCACCGCAGCAGTGTTCGCAGCCGTCGTGGCCGCTATCCCTGCGGCGCACGCGGATTCGGCCGGCGACGCAATGACTCCCGGCCTCAGCGGCGTAGGGCTGGGTAACAACGGCCCGGTCAGCGGCGCCATTGCCCAGATGGGCCAGTCCATCTGCCCGATGCTCGTCAAGCCTGGCGGCAGTCTGGCGAGCGGGGCGGCACAGATGAGTGGTCACGGCGGCCTGGAAGCACCCATGGCCGGCTTCCTGGCGCAGAATGGCGATCCAGTCGCAGTGTCCGGGGTGGATCAACTCGGTCGCCAACGGCAACATGCCGTTCCCGCTTCCCGGCGCGGGCGGCCCTGGATTGCCACTCGGTTTAACCGGCGCACCGGCGCCTGGGTTGCCCATCGGTCTGCCCGGGGCACCGGCCCCGCGCCCGTTTCCGGGGTTTTGACGACGCTGGCCGGGTCGGCGGTCAGTCGAACAGGGACAGCGTCGGGGAGCTGCGTCTGGTCTCCAGGGCAAGCAGCGACCGCTTTTTGTCCAGTCCGCCGCCGTAGCCGGTGAGACCGCCGTTGGCACCGATCACCCGGTGACACGGGACGATGATGGCAATTGGGTTGTGGCCGTTGGCAAGTCCAACAGCACGAGCAGCACCGGGTGCGCCGACCTGCGCCGCGATTTCACCGTAGGACCGGGTTTGTCCGAACGGGATGGTCAGCAGTGCTTGCCATACCCGCCGCTGAAACTCGGTGCCCTGTAGATCAAGCTCGAGCTCGAAGTCGGTGAGCTCGCCGGCGAAATACGCGTTGAGTTGCTCGACGGCGTCGGCGAAGGCCGCGGGTCGTGCTGACCAGCCGACCCGGCTAGGTTCGTAGGTCTGGTCGACCATCCGCAGGTTGGTCAGCGCGTTGTCATGACCGGCCAGAGTCAGCAACCCGATCGGGCTGTCGATCGTGCGGTAATGGGTCATGCGGTCTCCTTGACTGGCCAGTGGTTCACCGAGTGCTCCAATGTCGTCCACAGATGCTGGGTCGCGTACGACCGCCATGGGCGCCAGGGCTGGCTTCGCGTCGTCAATTCGCGATGATCCGTCGGCAAGCCCAATTGCTCTGCGGCCAAACGCAACCCGAGGTCGCTCGCCGGGAACGCGTCGGGGTCGCCGAGGCCGCGCATCGCAATGACTTCAGCAGTCCATGGGCCGATTCCAGGAAGCGCCAACAGTTGACTGCGAGCCGCGTCCCAGTCGCAGCCGGGATTCAGAATCACGCGTCCGTCTGCGAGCGCGGCGATGAGCCCGGTCACGGTTCGCCGTCGACTCGCCGGAACGGCGAGGTGGGCCGGGTCGATGTCACCGAGCTGCTCGATCGACGGAAAGGTATGCGTCAGTGCGCCGTTCACGTCCTGGACCGGGTCGCCGTATGCCGCCACCAGCCTGCTCGCATGGGTTCGGGCGGCCTTCATCGACACCTGCTGGCCCAGCACCGCGCGAACGGCAAGCTCTGCCTCGTCGACGGTGCGCGGGATTCGCTGACCGGGTGCCTTGGCAACCACCGGGGCCAGCACCGCGTCGGAACTCAATGCGTCGATCACTGCGTCCGGGTCCGCGTCGAGATCGAGCAGCCGTCGACAGCGGGAGATCGCGGACGTCAGGTCGCGAAAGTCATCGAGGACCAGGACGCACCGGACATGGTCGGGTGCCGGTGTCAGGCTCGCGATGCCCGTGCCGAACGGCAGCCGAAGGGTACGCCGATACGCGCCGTTACGGACTTCCTCGCATCCGGGCACGACGCTCGCGGCGAGATGTCCGAACACTCCCTCGTAAGCGAAGGGGACCCGCACTGGCAGCCGCAACGTCACCGTTCCCGGCGAGGGCAGGTCGGCGGCGTTGCGTCCGCGCAGCGCGGCAGCGCGTCGGCGCAGTGCCGTTGGTGTGCCGTCGAAGACCGACCGCACGGTGTCGTTGAATTGGCGGATGCTGGAAAATCCTGCGGCAAAAGCGATGTCGCCGAACGACAGCTCGGTGGTCTCGATGAGTATTCGCGCCGTCTGGGTGCGCTGCGCACGGGCGAGCGCAAGTGGTCCGGCTCCGGTCTGCTCCTGCAGTAGTCGCTGGAGCTGCCGGGTGGTGTAGCCGACGCGCGCGGCGAGGCCGGTGACGCCCTCGCGGTCGACCGTGCCGTCGGCGATCAGACGCATGGCGCGGGCGACGAGATCGTCGCGCATGTTCCATTCCGGCGAGCCGGGAGAGGCGTCGGGGCGGCAGCGCTTGCACGCGCGGAAGCCGGCACGTTGCGCTGCCGCTGCGGTCGGATAGAAGCAGACGTTGCGGGCGAACGGGGGATGCACAGGACAGCTGGGTCGGCAGTAGATCCCGGTGGTTCGCACCGCGGTGACAAACCAGCCGTCGAAGCGAGCGTCCTTGGACTGGACGGCCCGATAGCAGCGGTCGAAGTCTTCGTGCACGATTCGACCTTTACACCCGGGTACCGACATTTCTAGCGGAAAAGCGACACGGCCGTCGCACGCGGAAGGGCCCCGCCGCCGTAGCGGGGCCCTTCGACGCTGCGGGTCTACTTCGGTGGCATCCGGATGCCGCCGTCCACGCGGACGACCTCGGCGTTCATGTACGAGTTGGTGAGCAGTTCGACGACCATGGACGCCAGCTCGTCGGGCTTGCCGAGGCGGTGCGGGAACAGCACGGACTCGCCGAGCTTGGCCTTGAACGCCTCGGAGGCCTCGCCCTCGCCGTAGATCGGGGTGTCGATCAGGCCGGGGGCGACGGTGTTGACGCGGATGCCGACGGCCGACAGGTCGCGGGCGACCGGCAGCGTCAGGCCGACGACGCCACCCTTGGACGACGAGTAGGCGGCCTGGCCGATCTGGCCGTCGAAGGCCGCGACGCTGGTCATGTTGACGATCGCGCCGCGCTCGCCGGTGTCGGTGAACTCGTTCTTGCCCATCTGCGGTGGCGGCGATGCGGATGCAGTCGAAGGTGCCGACGAGGTTGATCTCGAGGACCTTCTTGTAGGCGCCAAGGTCGTGCGCCGATGAGAACTCGCCGTCCTTGCCGATGGTGCGCTGGGCCCAGCCGATGCCGGCCGAGTTGACCAGAGCCCGCAGCGGGCCAAGGTCCGCAGCGGTCTTGACCGCGTCGATGATCTGGTCGGTGTTGGTGACGTCGACGGTGACGAAGACACCGCCGATTTCGTTGGCAAGTGCCTCGCCCTTGTCGGCCTGAAGGTCGGCTACGACGACTCGGGCACCCTTGGCGGCCAACTGACGGGCAGTCGCCGCACCGATTCCTGACGCGCCGCCGGTGACGACCGCGCTCGCTCCATTGATATCCACGTCGACATCCTAAGCAGTCGGTGTTCCCGCGCGGCCGCGTGCTGGGGTTAGTCGATCCTTGCGATTGATAGGCCTTGCGGCCCAACAACAATCACGCGGTCGGGGGAGTGGCTTCCGTCGTTGGATCGTCGGCAAGCGGCCTGGCACGGCCGAAGGCGACGAAGTGTCGGGTCCGCAGAGTGTCTTCGTTCAGGTCGTGCAACCGGGCGACGAGTAAGTCGTCCATGACCAAATGACCGCATTCCTCGCCCTCCGGTGACAACACCAGCAACGGCCGCCCACCCGCCTCTGCCAACACGTTCGCCGCATGCCGCAAGGTGTCGCGAGTGCCGATGGTGCCGGCCACCGGGACCATTGGTGCCTCGGTGTGCATCACCTCTTCGACGAAGAAGGCCTCGAGTGGATCGGTGGTGTAGTCCCGAGTCAGATGCAGTCCACGCCGTGCGATCTTCTCGGTCAGGACCGATCGGTCGAGCATCAGTACCGAGGCGGCGTAAGCCGTCGTCGACGCGATGATGAGCGGAAACAGGGCGGGCCAGGCTCGAGTGAGTTCTAGAGTGAACACGATTCCGGTCAACGGGGAGCGCATGACCCCACCCACGACGGCGGCCAGACCGAGGATCGCCCAGAAGCCGGGGAATACTGCTGGAAACCAGTGTCCGACAAAGGCTCCGAGCGCGCCGCCGATCATGAATACCGGTGCCAGTACGCCGCCAGAGGTGCCCGACCCCAGCGACAGCGACCAGATCGCCGTTTTCACCAAAAGGATGCCGATAATCAGTGACATCGTCGCATCGCCGGTCAGTAGGGCGTTGATCACGTCATAGCCGACCCCCAAGGCCCGCGGCTCGATCAGCCCGCCTATCCCGATCACGACGCCGCCGATCGCAGGCCACCACATCCAGTGAATCGGCAGACGTGAGAAGGCGTCTTCGGACAGATACACCAGCCGCGTCGCAATGATTGCAACCGCGGCACCGCACGCACCCGTGACAAGCGCCAGCAGGTCGATCTTCCAGTGGATTTGGGCGACGTGCACGGCGACTGGGAACACCGCGTCGCCGCCCAGGATGACTTGACGCACCATAGTCGCGACGACGACCGCAGCGGTGACCGGAACGAGGCTGCGCGGGCGCCACTCGAACAACAACAGCTCGACGGCCAGCAGGATGGAAGCCAGCGGCGAATTGAACGTCGCCGCCATTCCGCCCGCGGCGCCGGACACCAGCAGAATTTTGCGTTCATCGGCGGTCAGGTGCAGGTGCTGAGCGAGGATGGAACCGAGCGCCCCGCCCGTCATGATGATCGGTCCTTCAGCACCGAATGGGCCTCCGGTGCCGATACTGATCGCCGCCGAAATAGGCTTCAGCACAGCAACTTTGGGCTCGACACGACTGCCCTGAGTGAGGATGGCTTCGATCGCCTCGGGCATTCCGTGTCCGCGGATCTTCTCCGAGCCGAGCCGGGCCATCAAGCCGACAATCAAGCCGCCGACGACCGGCGCGCTCAGCATCAACCACCACGGATGATGTTGCGCGCCGGGGGCGACCAAGCCGACCGCCCAGCGTTGGTAGAAGACCAGGTTGGTCACCAGCCCGATGAGCCGGAGCAGGCACCATGCCGCACCCGCGGCCAGCGCGCCGATCGGCGCGGCGAGCGCGGCCATCAGCAGCATCCGTCGATCGACGACAAAGTCCGCCAGCCGAGTGTTCATGATCGGAACCCGTCACGGTTCTGAAGAGAAGGTGCGCATAGTTCGGCACGGCGATCGTCGACCATATCGGCAGTATCGCGCACCATCCTGGAGCTGATCTGTTGGGTCCCGGGGGCGGCTGCCTTCGGTTTAGCCGCTCCGTCTTCATCCACGGCGTCTGGCCGAATGACCCAGGCCGCTAGGCGAGTGTCGCCAGTTGGGTGGGTTGATCGTGGCCGCGCAGCGTGACCGAATCGCCTAACGTCCAGCGGTCCCGCTCGTCGCCGCTGGCGGCCTCGACGGCGTTCGAGGAGGCCAGCAGCCGGCGTGGCTCGTTCTTGGCCAGCTCGCACAGCCGCGCGGCCTCGTTGACCGGCTCGCCGATAACCGTGTATTCAAATCTCTCCTTTGCGCCGACGTTTCCGGCGACCGCAGTTCCGGCGGTTACCCCGATGCCGGCTTTGATCTCGGGTACATCGCTCTCGAGGCGACGGGCGATCGCGCGGCCGGCGCCGAGCGCGTGGTTCTCGGGTCGATCGAGATGGTTGGGCGCGCCGAACACCGCCAGCACCGCGTCGCCCTCGAATTTGTTGACCAGTCCGCAGTGTCGGTCGACCTCTTCGACGATCACCGCGAAGAACCGGTTCAGCAGCTGGACGACTTCGGCGGCCGGCCGGCTCGTCACCAACTGCGTCGAGCCGATGACGTCGATGAAGATCACAGCGACGTGGCGTTCTTCGCCGCCGAGCTGGGGCATGTCCCGTTCGGCGGCGGCGGCGACCTCGCGGCCGACGTGCCGACCGAACAGGTCGCGCACCCGTTCACGCTCGCGCAACCCGTCGACCATCGCGTTGAACCCGCGCTGCAACTCGCCGAGTTCGGTGCCGTCGAACACCACTAGATCGCCGCGCAGATCGCCGTCTTCGACCCGCTTGAGTGCTGCGCGCACCACCCGGACCGGCGTCGCGGTCAGCCAGGCCAGAATCCACATCAGGACGAAGCCGAAAATCAATGCCGCCGTTGATATCACGAGGATCGCCACCGCCAACTGGGTCTTGCTCAGATTGTCCAGCAGCACCCCGCCCAGCAGCGCGGTGACCATGATGCCGAGCACCGGAACACCGGAACCCAGCAGCCAGACGGTCAACGTCCGGCCCATGATCCCGGGTGCCAGTCGCCGCGGCGCCCCGCCCGCCTCCAGCGCCTGCGCCGCCACCGGTCGCAGCGCGAATTCGGTGAACAGATAACAGGCTGTCGACACCAGGATGCCGCAGACGCTGACGCAGAAACCCACGATCGGAATGAACGTGCTGTCGGCCAACCCATAGAGCGTCGTCAGCAAAGCGGTGCCGATCACCCACAGCATCAGCACGCCGAGGGCCAACCAGAACGGGGCCGTGAACGTGGCGTGCTCGTCCTCCGGGGTGGGGTCCTGCTCTTCGATCGCCCACCGCAGAGCGCCGGTGGTTCGTCGGGTGATCAGGTACGTTCCCAACCCCAGCGCGACGACGCAATACGCCGGAGTGACGCCGAAGGTGATCCATAGCGGAGCGTCGCTGAAGACGCTCGGCTTGGGGAACGCGACCGTCAACAGCAGGGTCGCCACCCCGATCCCGATGACGTTCGCGCCGACGATGAACACGGTGAGGATGATCTGGATGCGCACCCGGCGGCGCGCCTGGCTCTCCGAGACGCGCCCGAGCAACCAGGACCCGTACGCCGGGGTCTCGGGCAGACGACCGCTCTGCCGAGTCAGCCGCTCCAGAACTCGTCCCAGCCGCTGCGCGGTCGTTCGCTTAGCCATCATGGTGGCGTCAGCCTAATTGCTGCAACGCGCCGCCTTTAAGGTGTGTTGCGTGCGCCTCGTCATCGCCCGCTGCACCGTCGATTACGTCGGACGCCTTACCGCCCACTTGCCTTCGGCGCGCAGGCTGCTGCTGTTCAAGGCCGACGGCTCGGTGAGCGTGCACGCCGACGACCGTGCCTACAAGCCGCTGAACTGGATGAGCCCGCCCTGCTGGTTGTCCGAGGAGCGCGCGGCCGAAGCTGAGTCGTCCGTGTGGGTGGTGCAGAACAAGGCCGGCGAGCAGCTGCGCATCACGATAGAGGACATCGAGCACGACTCCAGCCATGAGCTGGGCGTAGACCCGGGTCTGGTCAAGGACGGTGTCGAGGCGCACCTGCAGGTGCTACTCGCCGAACATGTCGAGTTGCTCGGCGCCGGCTACACCCTGGTGCGTCGCGAGTACATGACGCCGATTGGTCCGGTCGACCTGCTGTGCCGCGACGATCAAGGCCGCTCGGTCGCCGTCGAGATAAAGCGGCGCGGTGAAATCGACGGGGTCGAGCAGCTGACTCGATATCTGGAACTGCTCAACCGGGACAGCCTGCTGGCGCCGGTGAGCGGGGTATTCGCGGCGCAGCAAATCAAGCCGCAGGCGAAAACCTTGGCGGCCGACCGCGGAATACGTTGTCTGACATTGGATTACGACAAGATGCGGGGCATGGACTCCGACGAGTTCCGCTTGTTCTGATCGTCTCATTACACTGCGGGCATGGCTCGACGCCGCAGTTCACCGCGCCGGCAACAGCCGCTTGCGCCACTGCCGGCGCCACCCCGGCTGGAGGCCGGGCCGGACGGACGCGACTACGAGGTGCGGTCGGTGGCCGCTGCGCGAGCGCTCAAGACCTATCGCTGCCCCGGCTGCGACCACGAGATACGCACCGGCACAGCCCATGTGGTGGTGTGGCCGGCCGATGACGGCGAGGTGGCCGTCGAGGACCGACGGCATTGGCACACGCCCTGCTGGGCCAACCGCGCAACACGCGGGCCGACCCGAAGGTGGTCGTGAGAAATCAGTGCGCGTCGTCGGCGGGCTCGACCAGTTCGATCAGCACGCCGCCCGCGTCCTTGGGGTGGATGAAGTTGATCCGGGAGTTCGCGGTGCCGCGGCGGGGACCGTCGTAGAGCAGCCGGATGTCTTGGTCGCGAAGGCGCTCGGTGAGAGCGTCGAGGTCGCTGACCCGGTACGCGAACTGCTGGAGTCCGGGACCGCGCTTGTCCAGGAACTTCGCGATCGGCGACGAGCTCGTCGATCGGGGCCATCAGCTGAACCTGGGCGCTGCCGACCGCGGCGCCCCGCACCGACAGCATCGCCTCGCGGATGCCCTGGTCGTCGTTGACCTCTTCGTGCAGGAGGATCATGCCGAGGTGGTCGTGGTACCACGCGATCGCGGCGTCGAGGTCGGGGACCGCGATGCCGACATGGTCGACCGCCGTCACCAGTGCGGTGCTGAGTACTCGACGGGTGTCAACTTGATCGGTGGTCATTTTGTAACGGTAACCTGACCGTTGAGAATCCGCTTCTCCCGATCTTTGTGATCGGCCCCCGAATCGCGCTGTGGAGGTAGTCATGACGACATCGGTGATCGTTGCTGGAGCACGGACGCCGGTCGGCAAACTGATGGGCTCGCTGAAGGACTTCAGCGCCAGCGATCTGGGTGCCATCGCGATCAAGGGAGCACTGGAGAAAGCGAACGTCCCGGCCTCGCTGGTCGAGTACGTGATCATGGGCCAGGTGCTGACCGCGGGCGCGGGCCAGATGCCGGCTCGGCAGTCGGCTGTCGACGCGGGCATCGGCTGGGATGTGCCGTCGCTGACCATCAACAAGATGTGCCTGTCCGGGATCGACGCGATCGCCTTGGCTGACCAGCTCATTCGGGCCGGCGAGTTCGACGTGGTGGTGGCCGGCGGCCAGGAGTCGATGACAAAGGCTCCGCACCTGCTGATCGACAGCCGCTCCGGCTACAAGTACGGCGACGTCACGGTGCGTGACCACATGGCCTACGACGGCCTGCACGACGTGTTCACCGACCAGCCGATGGGCGCGCTCACCGAGCAGCGCAACGACGTCGACAAGTTCACCCGCCTGCAGCAGGACGAGTTCGCGGCGCGGTCGCATCAGAAGGCCGCAGCGGCCTGGAAGGACGGCGTGTTCGCCGACGAGGTGGTGCCGGTGAGCATCCCGCAGCGCAAGGGCGATCCGCTGGAGTTCACCGAGGACGAGGGCATTCGGGCGAATACGACTGCCGAGTCGTTGGCGGGGCTCAAACCGGCCTTCCGCAAGGACGGCACCATCACCGCCGGGTCGGCGTCCCAGATCTCCGACGGCGCGGCCGCTGTCGTCGTGATGAACAAGGACAAGGCGATCGAGCTAGGCCTGACCTGGCTGGTCGAGATCGGTGCCCACGGCGTCGTGGCCGGCCCGGACTCGACCCTGCAGTCGCAGCCCGCGAACGCCATCAAAAAGGCAATCGATCGCGAAGGCATCACCGTCGACCAGCTCGAGGTCATCGAGATCAACGAGGCTTTCTCGGCTGTGGCGCTGGCATCGATGCAGGAGCTGGGCGTGGACCCCGAGATCGTCAATGTCAACGGCGGCGCCATCGCAATCGGTCACCCGATCGGCATGTCCGGTGCCCGGATCGCTCTGCACGCGGCGCTGGAATTGGCCCGCCGCGGCTCGGGCTACGGCGTTGCTGCGCTGTGCGGTGCGGGAGGTCAGGGCGACGCTTTGATCCTCCGCGTCGGCTAGTTACCGGCCGGTACGCTTTGTGACCGGTGTGGCTGGACAGACGTCCGGAAGTTTGCTGGCACCGCCACCGTCGCGATCTGACAACGCGTGATGTGATGTTGCTCATACGGTCGCCTGAACCGGATGAAACACGGTTGACGCCGCCATGCCAGACTTGATCACGTGAGTCGTCCACGCCCCCCGATCGGGCCCGCGTTGTCCGGAGCGGTCGATCTCTCCGCCCTCAAGCAACCACCTGCCGCGAGCGGCAACAGCAGCCGCGGAGACGGATCGGCCCAGGCGTCGGCCGGCGTCGACGTCAACGAGACCAACTTCGAGCAAGAAGTACTGCTGCGCTCCAACGAGGTGCCGGTTGTCGTGCTGCTGTGGTCGCCGCGCAGTGAGGTCTGCCTGCAACTGGCGGACATCCTGTCCGGGCTTGCCGCCGACGACAGCGGCAAGTGGGCACTGGCCAGCGTCAACGTCGACGTATCTCCCCGAGTGGCGCAGATCTTCGGTGTAGAGGCGGTCCCGACCGTGGTCGCACTGGCGGCCGGGCAGCCGCTGTCCAGCTTCCAAGGTGCTCAGCCGCCGGATCAGTTACGTCGCTGGATCGACTCGCTGCTGTCGGCGACCGCGGGAAAGCTCAGCGGGGCAGCCGATTCCGACGAGCCCGAGGAAATCGATCCGGCGCTGGTCCACGCCCGCCGGCAACTCGAGGATAACGACCTCGGTGCGGCGCTCGACTCGTACCAGGCGATCCTCGACGACGACCCGAACCATGCCGAGGCCAAGGGCGCGGTGCGTCAGATCGCGTTCCTGATGCGCGCGACCGCCCACGGACCGGAGGCGGTCGCGGCCGCGGACGCCGCGCCCGACGACATCGAGGCCGCATTCGCCGCGGCCGACGTGCAGCTTCTTGCCCAGGACGTGGCCGGCGCGTTCGACCGGCTGGTCGCGTTGGTGCGTCGGACGTCTGGCGACGCGCGGACGTCGGTCCGCACGCGGCTGATCGAGCTGTTCGAGCTCTTCGATCCGGCCGACCCGGAGGTCATCGCCGGGCGACGCAAACTCGCTAACGCGCTGTACTAGAAGACTTTTCGGGCTCCAGCCAGAGCGCCGACATCGGCGGCAACGCCAGCACCGCCGAGGCCGGGCGACCGTGCCACGGGTCATCGGTCGCGTCGACGCCACCGAGGTTGCCGATTCCGGTGCCGTTGTAGACGGTGGCGTCGGTGTTGAGCACCTCGCGCCACCTGCCGACGCTGGGCAGGCCGAGCCGGTAACCACTGTGCTCGGCGCCGGCGAAGTTGAAGACGCACGCCATCATCGAGCCGTCGCTGCCGTATCGCAGGAAGCTCAACACGTTGTTGGCCGAGTCGTTGGCGTCGATCCAGGAGTATCCCTCGGGCTTGATGTCCTGGCTCCACAGTGCCGACGACGTGCGGTAGATGTCGTTGAGATCGTGCACCAGCCGCGCGATCCCGTCGGAGAAGCTGTGCTCGTCGAGCTGGAACCAGTCCACGCCGCGCTCCTCGGACCATTCCGCCCGCTGACCGAATTCCTGCCCCATGAACAGCAATTGCTTACCCGGGTGGGCCCACTGGTAGGCGAGCAGGCTGCGTAGCCCGGCGGCCTTCATGTGGTCGTTGCCGGGCATCCGGCCCCACAGCGTGCCCTTGCCGTGCACCACCTCGTCGTGGCTGATCGGCAGCACGAAGTTCTCGCTGAACGCGTACAGCAGCGAGAACGTCATCTCGTGGTGGTGGTAGCTGCGGTGGATCGGATCGCGGCCGATGAAGGCCAGCGTGTCGTTCATCCAGCCCATGTTCCACTTCATCGAGAAGCCAAGGCCGCCAAGGTTTGTCGGCCGGGTGACGCCGGGCCACGACGTCGACTCCTCGGCAATCGTGACGATGCCGGGTGCCGCCTTGTGTGCGGTCGCGTTCATCTCCTGCAGGAACTGCACGGCTTCGAGGTTCTCCCGGCCGCCGTAGATGTTCGGCGTCCAACCGCCTTCGGGGCGTGAGTAGTCCAGGTAGAGCATCGACGCGACGGCGTCGACTCGCAGACCGTCGACGTGGTACTCCTGCAGCCAGTACAGCGCGTTGGCGACCAGGAAGTTGCGTACCTCGGCGCGACCGAAGTCGAAGACGTAGGTGCCCCAGTCGAGTTGCTCGCCGCGGCGTGGGTCGGAGTGCTCGTAGAGCGGGGTCCCGTCGAACCGGCCGAGCGCCCAGGCGTCCTTCGGGAAGTGGGCGGGCACCCAGTCGACGATCACGCCGATGCCGGCCTGGTGCAATGCGTCGACCAGGAATCGCGAAGTCGTCGGGCGTGCCGAACCGCGACGTCGGCGCGTAGTACGACGTGACCTGATACCCCCAGGAGCCGCCGAACGGGTGCTCGGCCACGGGCAGCAGTTCGACGTGGGTAAACCCTTGCTCCACGACGTATTCGGTGAGCTGCGTGGCGAGTTCGCGGTAGGTCAGGCCGGGCCGCCAGGACATCAGGTGCACCTCGTAGGTGCTCATCGGCTCGAACACCGGGTTGCGCTTGGCGCGCGGCCGTCATCCAGTCGCTCGTCGTTCCAGCGTGTAGTCGCTGACGTGCACCCGCGAGGCGCGTCTGCGGTGGCACCTCGGTGGCGAACGCCATCGGGTCGGCGCGGTCGGTGACCGACGCCGTCGGCGCCGTGCACCCGGAATTTGTACAGCCCGTCGTGGGGAAACTCGGGCCAGAACAACTCCCACACGCCCGACGAGCCGAGCACCCGCATCGGCGCGTCGTTGCCGTTCCAGCTGGTTGAATTCGCCGATCAGGCTGACGCCCTTGGCATTCGGGGCCCATACCGCGAACGACACCCCGTCGACCGACGCCGTCGGCGGTGGTGAAGCGGCGGGGATGGGCGCCGAGGACGTCCCACAGCCGTTCGTGGCGACCCTCGGCGAACAGGTGCAGGTCGACCTCGCCGAGCGTCGGCAGGAAGCGATAGGGGTCGGCGACGGTGTGCGACGGTTCGCCGTCGCGTCGGTAGCTCACTTCGAGCCGGTAGTCGATCAGGTTCGATGAACGGCACCGCGACCGCGAACAGCCCGGACTCGACGTGGCTGAACGGGAACGCGATCGTCGCCGACGACGCGCGACCACCTCGGCGGCGTGCGGCCGGAAGGCGCGGATGACGGTGTGGTCGCCGTATTCGTGGCGCCCAGGATCGAGTGCGGGTCGTGGTGCTCGCCGGCGACCAGCCGGGCCAGGTCACCGGGCTCGGGCGCCAAGCGGGCGCTGGAAAGTTGGTTCGCTGCGGTTCATGTGCGTCATTCCTTCGCGCAGCAGTTTGAGTCGTGATTCGGACGGTATGAGCGGCATATTCATGACGTGGGCGACGGCCTGGCCGGGATCGATGCGAACGTAATTCGCCTGCACCCCATTGGTATTCCTCGCCAGTGATCTCGTCGCGCACCCAGAACCGGTCGTAGTGTTCCATACCCAGTGCGGCCATGTCCAGCCACAGCGTCGCCTCCTCCGGGCCGAACGCGTTGAGCGTCACGACCACCAGCACGCAGTCGCCGGTGATCGGGTCGAACTTGCTGTAGGCCAGCAGCGCATCGTTGTCGATGGTGGTGGAACTTGATGGTGCGCAGCTGATGCAGCGCCGGGTGCAGCCGACGAATCTCGTTGAGCCGCGTCGATGAATGGCTCCAGCGACTCGCCCGTCCGCCAACGCGGCCTCGAAGTCGCGTGGCCGCAGCTCGTACTTCTCGGAGTCCAGGTACTCCTCGCTGCCCTCGCGGACGGCTCGGCCCTCGAACAGCTCGTAGCCGGAGTACACGCCCCAGGTGGGGCTCATCGTCGAGGCCAGCACCGCGCGGATCGCGAACATGCCCGGCCCGCCGTGTTGCAGGCTGGCGTGCAGGATGTCGGGGGTGTTGACGAACAGGTTCGGGCCGGCGGAAGTCGGCGATGCTCGGCGATCTGCTCGCCGAATTCGGTCAGCTCCCACTTTGCGGTGCGCCAGGTGAAGTAGGTATAGGACTGGGTGAAGCCCAGTTTGGCCAACCGAACTGGCGGGCAGGGCGGAGTGAACGCCTCGGAGAGGAACAGCACGTCCGGATCGCCGTCTTGGCCTCGAGCGATCAGCCAGGCCCAGAAGTTGGGCGGCTTGGTGTGCGGGTTGTCGACCCGAAAAATCTTGACGCCGTGATGCCATCCAGAACCGCACCACGCGCAGTACTTCGTCGTAGAGACCGGCGGGGTCGTTGTCGAAGTTGATCGGGTAGATGTCCTGGTACTTCTTCGGCGGGTTTTCGGCGTAAGCGATGGTGCCGTCGGGTAATTCGGTGAACCATTCGCGGTGGTCCTTGGCCCACGGGTGGTCCGGCGCGCACTGCAGCGCCAAGTCGAGTGCCACCTCGATGCCGAGGTCCTCGAGCGGCGGCGACGAAATCATCGAAGTCGTCGATCGTGCCGAGCTGCGGGTGCACCGCGTCGTGTCCGCCCTCGTCACTGCCGATGGCCCACGGTGATCCGACGTCGCCGGGCGCGGCGGTCGCGGTGTTGTTGCGGCCCTTGCGGTGCACCTTGCCGATCGGATGAATCGGCGGCAGATACACGATGTCGAAGCCCATCTGCGCGATCCGCGGCAGGGCCGCCGCGGCGGTGGCGAAGGTGCCGTGTACCGGGTTGCCCTTGGCGTCCCAGCCTCCGGTCGAGCGAGGGAACAACTCGTACCACGAGCCGAACCGGGCCAGCGGACGGTCCACCCAGACGCCGTATTGCTCTCCGCGGGTGACCAGCTCGCGCAGCGGGAACTGGTCGAGGAGCTCATCGATCTCCTCGGTCAGGGCGAGCGCCGCCCGCGTCACCGGGTCGCCGGGTGCGCGCAGTGCGTCCGCAGCTTTGAGCAGCGGTTCACGGCGGGCGCGGGGGACCCCGGCTGCGGCGCGCTCGATCAGCTGCGCCCCGACCAGCAGGTCGTTGGACATTTCGCTCTCGCCCTGGCCGGCGTTCAGTTTGGCCTCGACGCCGTGTCGCCAGGTGTGGATCGGGTCGCCCCAGCCGTCAACCCGGTAGGTCCACAGGCCGACCCGGTCGGGTGTAAACGCGCTGTGAAAGATGTAGGGCTCCAGGCCGTCGGGCGTCATCTGCACGTTCAGCGGCTTGACCCGGGCCGCCGGCTCAGCCTCCGGTGCTGCCACCGCGGCAGCCGGCGTCGCCCTGAGCCGGCGCGTCTCGCCGACCTGCGGATAACGGGGGCCCAGATAACGCACCACCAGCGTGGCCGCCACCGCGTCGTGGCCTTCGCGCCACACGGCTGCGCGGACCGGAATTACCTCGCCCACCACGGCTTTAGCGGGGTAGGCACCGCATGACACAACGGGTGCAACGTCGTCGATCTCGACACGACCGGGCACCGATACTCCTTTTGAGCTAGTCGGATGTCGTCTGGGGCGCGGTCGAACCGCAACCTGCGCGTCTTTGGCTCGAGAAATCTTGGCAGCCACTCTGCGCCCAGTACCCACCGTAGTGTCGAGCCACACCTGAGGTCGGGTGCGCCGCTCGTTAGGTAGGCGAAACCTGGTTGCGCGTCAGTAAGGTACTGATGCGTGAAAGCCCTTCGTCGGTTCACGGTCCGTGCCCACCTCCCAGAGCGCCTGGCAGCGCTCGAGCAGCTGTCGATCAACCTGCGATGGTCGTGGGACAAGCCGACTCAGGATCTCTTCGAGACGATCGACCCGGCGCTGTGGACGCAATGCGGGCGAGATCCGGTGGCCGTGCTGGGCGCGGTCAGTCCGGCCCGGCTCGACGAATTGGCGCTCGACAGCGGATTCCTGGACGGGCTCGACCACCTGTCCGGCGAACTCAACGACTATCTGAGCCGTCCGCAGTGGTACCAGCAGCAGCAGCAAGGCGGCGACGCCGCAATAGCTCTGCCGAACGGCATTGCGTACTTCTCGATGGAGTTCGGTGTTGCCGAGGTGTTGCCGAACTACTCGGGCGGTCTGGGCATCCTGGCCGGCGATCACCTCAAAGCGGCGTCGGATCTCGGGCTACCGTTGATCGCGGTCGGCCTGTACTACCGCTCCGGTTATTTCCGTCAGTCGCTGACCTCCGACGGCTGGCAACACGAGGAATATCCGTCGCTGGATCCGGCGGGACTCCCGTTGCGGTTGCTCACCGACAGCACGGGCACGCCGGCACTGGTCGAGCTGGCGCTGCCGGAGTCCGGCTCGCTGCGCGCGCGGATCTGGGTCGCGCAGGTCGGCCGGGTGCCGCTGCTGCTGTTGGACTCCGACATCCCGGAGAACGAGCACGACATGCGCGGGGTCACCGACCGTCTCTACGGCGGCGACCAGGAACACCGCATGCAGCAGGAGATCCTGGCCGGCATCGGCGGGGTTCGGGCAATTCGCGCCTACACCGCGATCGAGGGGCTGCCCGCGCCCGAGGTGTTCCACATGAACGAGGGCCATGCCGGATTCCTCGGCGCCGAGCGGATCCGCGAACTGGTCGACGCCGGTTTGGATTTCGACACCGCGCTGACCGTCGTGCGGTCCAGCACGGTATTCACCACCCACACCCCGGTCCCCGCCGGGATCGACCGGTTCCCGGTAGAGATGGTGCAGCGGTATTTCGCCGGCAGCCCAACGGACGCCGCGGGCAGCGCCGCCGGATCGGTGCTGCTGCCCGGCGTGCCGGTCGGCAGGATTCTCGCGCTGGGCGCCGAGGACGACCCGGAGAAGTTCAACATGGCGCACATGGGACTGCGGCTTGCCCAACGCGCCAACGGTGTATCGCTGCTACACGGCCAGGTCAGTCGCGGCATGTTCAACGAGCTGTGGTCCGGTTTCGACACCGACGAGGTGCCGATCGGGTCGATCACCAACGGCGTGCACGCGCCGTACGTGGGCGGCGCCGCAGTGGCTGGAGCTAGGCCAGGAATTGGCTCGGCACGGACTCGTTCAGCGACCCCGGCGTCTGGTTGCGGGTGAATGAGATTGACGGCGGCCATCTTTGGTGGATCCGATCGCAACTGCGGGCACTGTTGGTCGAGGACGTGCGGGCGCGCCTGCACCGCTCCTGGCTGGTTCGCGGCGCACCGGAGGCCGAGTTGGGCTGGATTCCAGCGGCTTTCGACCCGGACGTGCTGACCATCGGGTTCGCCCGCCGGGTGCCGACCTACAAGCGCCTGACGCTGATGCTGCGCGATCAGGAGCGGTTGGAGCGGTTGCTGCTCAACAAGGACCGGCCGATCCAGCTGATCGTCGCCGGCAAATCGCACCCCGCCGACGACGGTGGTAAGGCGTTGATCCAGCAGGTGGTCCAGTTCGCCGACCGGCACGAGGTGCGCCACCGGATCGCCTTTCTGCCCGACTACGACATGTCGATGGCCAGACTCCTGTACTGGGGCTGCGACGTGTGGCTGAACAACCCGTTGCGGCCGCTGGAAGCCTGCGGCACGTCGGGGATGAAGAGCGCGCTCAACGGCGGCCTCAACCTGTCGATCCTCGACGGCTGGTGGGACGAGTGGTACGACGGCGAGAACGGGTGGGCGATCCCGTCGGCCTCCGGCGTCGCCGACGACGAACGCCGCGACGATCTGGAGGCGGCCGCGCTCTACGACCTGCTCGAGAAGTCCGTCGCGCCCAGGTTCTACGAGCGCGACGAGCACGGTGTGCCGCGCCGGTGGATCGAGATGGTCCGCCACACCCTACAGGCGCTAGGCCCAAAGGTGTTGGCCTCGAGGATGGTTCGCGACTACACCGAGGGCTACTACCTGCCGGCGGCGCAGTCGCTGCGCAAGACCGTCTCGGTCGACGGCGACGGGCAGGTGTCGTTCGATCCGGCCCGGGAGTTGGCGACCTACCGGCGGCGCGCCTTTGAGGCATGGCCCAATATCCGGATCACCGACGTCGACAGCACGGGCCTGCCGGACACGCCGATCCTCGGGTCGAAGCTCACCCTGACCGCGACGGTCCAGCTGGCGGGCCTTCGGCCGGAGGAGGTCACGGTGCAGGCGGTGGTCGGCCGGGTGGAGGTCGGCGACGTGCTGGTAGATCCCGTCACCGTCGAAATGCCCTACACCGGAACGGCTTCCGGCGGTGACCATGTATTCGCGACGACGACGCCGCTACCGGTAGCCGGATCGGTCGGCTACACCGTGCGCGTGTTGCCCCATCATCCGATGCTGGCGTCGGAGGCGGAGTTGGGTCTGGTCACGCTGGCGTAGCCGACGCCCGCCGACGATGCGGGCCGTCAGCCGTCGACGCGAAGCCGCTCCAACGCCGCGCGCACGGTGGCCGCGTCGGTGGTCGACCAGAACGGTGGCAGCGACGCCCGCAGGTAACTCCCGTAGCGGGCGGTGGCCATCCGGGAGTCGAGCACCGCGATCACACCGCGGTCGTCGATGCCGCGCAGCAGCCGGCCCGCGCCCTGGGCCAGCAGCAGCGCGGCGTGGCTGGCCGCGACCGTCATGAAGCCGTTGCCCCCGGCGGCTGCCACTGCCCGCTGCCGGGCCGACAACAGCGGGTCGTCGGGCCGCGGAAACGGGATGCGGTCGATGATCACCAACGACAGTGACGGGCCGGGGACGTCGACGCCCTGCCACAGCGACAGCGTGCCGAACAGAGACGTCGACTCCTCGGCGGCGAACCGCTCGACGAGTGTGGTGGTGGTGTCGTCACCCTGACACAGCACCGGTGTGGACAGCCGCGCGGACATCGCCTCGGCGGCGGCGCGGGCCGCGCGCATCGACGAGAACAACCCGAGCGTTCGCCCGCCCGCCGCGGTGACCAGCTCGGCGATCTCGGTCAGCTGTTCGGCCGTTCCGGTGCCGTCGCGCCCCGGCGGCGGCAGCTGAGCCGCGATGTAGAGGATCCCAGACTTGGCGTGCTGGAACGGCGAGCCGACATCCATTCCGCGCCAATGCGTTTCGCTGTCGGCCAGCCCCCAGGCCTTGGCCATCGCGTCGAAGGAGCCGCCGACGGTCAGTGTCGCCGAGGTCAGCACCGCGGTCACGTCGGCGAACAACCGGGTGCGCAGCAGGGCGGCCACCGACAGCGGCGCGACCCGCAGGAAGGTGCGCGTCGAGCCGCGGTTCTCCTCGTGGTCGAGCCACACCACGTCGGTGCGGTCTGCGATCGCCGGCCCGTACGCCGACAGGATTCGCGTGGCGGTGTCGGCGATTTCGAGGAGGCTGGCCACCGCTTCGTTGCGGGCCGCGGCGGCCTTGGGGTCGGTGGGGGCGGTGTCGATGGTCGAGCGCGCCGCGGTGGCCGCATCTCGCAGCGCGGTGAGCTGGGTGGCGAGCTCGTCGTCGAGGTGGTCCATCCGGCCAGCCGGCGCATTCTGGATGAGCGTGATGAAGCTGCCCGACAGGCGTTCCCAGCGCTGCAGGATCTCAGGCTCGACCAGCTGCGCGATGCGCCGAGACGCGATACCGAGCGCGGTCGCAGTCAGCTCGCCGGTGGCCACCGCGGTGACCCGGTCCACCAGATCGTGCGCCTCGTCGATGACCAGCAGCCGGTGTTCGGGTAGCACGGCGCTGTCGGCGACGGCGTCGATGGCCAGCAGCGCGTGGTTGGTGACGACCACATCGGCCATGCTGGCCTTGGCGCGCGCTTTCTCGGAGAAGCAGTCGGTGCCGAACGGGCAGCGCGCCACCCCGAGGCACTCGCGGGCGGACACGCTGACCTGACCCCACGCCCGGTCGGCGACGCCGGGTTTGAGATCGTCGCGGTCGCCGGTGTCCGTCTCCGAGGCCCACTCGGTGAGCCGCAGCACCTCGCGCCCCAACGCGCTGGCCGCCTGCGGCCGGAACAGCTCCTGCGGCTCCTCGACGGCATCGGCGGCCGAACCGTTGTGAATCTTGTTCAGGCACAGATAATTCTGACGGCCTTTGAGCAACGCGAAACTTGGCTTGCGCGGCAGCGTGTCGGCCAGGGCGTCGGCCAGCTGAGGCAGATCGCGGTTGACCAGTTGGCGTTGCAAGGCGATGGTCGCGGTCGACACCACCACCGGCGTGTTGTCGGCGATCGCGCGGTCGATCGCCGGGACCAGGTACGCCAACGATTTTCCGGTGCCGGTACCCGCTTGGACGGCGAGGTGCTCGCCGGACTCGAAGGCGCGCGCAACCGCGTCGGCCATCTCGAGCTGGCCGGTTGCGTTCTTTGCCGCCCAGCGCGGCCACCGCAGTGGCCAATAGCTGCGTCACCGGCATCGGCACATCCTCGGGCGTGGCTACTCCTGGTTGTCGGCCGGCGGACGTCGGGCCGGGATCTGGGTGGTCGGGATCGCCGGGTCGCCGTGCGACAACATCAGACCCTCCCACGGCAAGCTTCGCAAGCCCGATGCCACCAGTTCGCGCGCCGAAGCCCAGAGCCTCAGCGCCAACCTCGATGACCGCTCTGCCGTCGCGCACCAACGGAACGGTCAGCATCCGCGACGGCTCCGAGCCTCCCGGCGGCCGGCCCGCCGGGAACACGATCTCCTCGGTGATCGTGCCGCTCGGGCGGGCCAGCCGCACCGCCTCCTTACGGCCGCCGTGCGATTCCTTGCGCGCGCTGCGCTTCTCGACGGGGACACCGTCAACCTCGACAAGCTTGTAGACCATGTTGGCGGTCGGCGCTCCCGAGCCGGTGACCAGCGACGTGCCGATCCCGTAGCTGTCGACCGGTTCGGCGCGTAGCGCCGCGACGGCGAATTCGTCGAGATCACCCGAGACCACGATGCGAGTCCCGGTGGCCCCGAGCCCGTCGAGTTGCTCGCGGACTTGCCGGGCCAACACACCGAGTTCGCCGGAGTCGATGCGTACCGCGCCAAGATCGGTGCCGGCCGCCGCGACGGCGTTGGCCACGCCGGTCGTCACGTCGTAGGTGTCCACCAGCAGCGTGGTGCCCGTGCCCAGCGCCGCGACCTGTGCGGCGAACGCGGCCGGCTCGTCGGGCCCGTGCGCCCCGTCGTAGAGCAGCGTGAAGGCGTGCGCGCTGGTGCCCGCGGTGGGCACCCCGTAGCAGCGGTGGGCCTCCAGGTTGGACGTCGCAGCGAATCCCGCCAGGTAGGCGGCGCGGGATGCAGCGACGGCGGCGCGCTCATGAGTGCGTCGGCTGCCCATGTCCATCAGCGGGCGCTCCTGCGCGGCGCTGACCATCCGCGCCGCGGCCGAGGCGATGGCGGTGTCATGGTTGAAGATCGACAACGCCAGCGTCTCGAGAATCACGCATTCGGCGAAGCTGCCGCGGATCGAGAGCACCGGCGAGCCAGGGAAATACAGCTCGCCCTCGGCATAGCCGTCGATGTCACCGGCGAACCGGAAGTCGCGCAGATACGCCAGCGCGTCCGGGTCGAGGAACTCGGCCAGCGAATCGCACGCGGTGTCGTCGAACGTGAAGTCGGACAACGCTTCCAGAAATCGGCCGGTCCCGGCCACCACGCCGTAACGCCGGCCGTCGGGCAGCTTGCGAGCGAACAACTCAAAGACCGACCGACGGTGTGCGGTGCCGTCGCGCAGCGCCGCCGAGAGCATGGTCAGCTCGTACCTGTCGGTCAGCAGCCCGGTGAAGGCCGAGTCGTTCACATCGCAACGGTATCGGTTGTCCGGGCTCCGCTCGGTATCCTATTGACCATGGCTGCGTCAGCCCCGACCAAACCGGGCACTACCGGGCAGCGGGAGGCAGACACCGTCGAGTCCACCGCCGCTCCTTGGGTGACGATCGTCTGGGACGATCCGGTCAACCTGATGAACTACGTGACCTACGTGTTCCAGAAGCTGTTCGGCTACAGCGAGCCGCATGCCACCAAGCTGATGCTGCAGGTGCACAACGAAGGCAAGGCAGTGGTGTCCGCGGGCAGCCGGGAGTCCATGGAAGTCGACGTCACGAAGCTGCACGCGGCCGGGCTGTGGGCCACCATGCAGCAGGACAACTGAAACCGAGTGCGTAAGTGGAAGCGGGTCGAAACCGCCGATGGTGCCCGATACCGGTCCGCGCTGGACGCTCACGAAGCCGCGCTGCTGAAAAATCTGGTCGCGTCGATGATCGGGTTGCTCGACGAACGCGAATCATCTTCGCCACAAGACGAACTCGAGCAAATCACCGGCATCAAGACCGGCAACTCCGAGCCGCCGGACAACGCGACGTTACAGCGGTTGCTGCCGGATTTCTCCAAGCCCGACGACACCGACCCCGACGGGGCCGACAGCCTCAATGCGGCCCTGCGTAACCTTCACGAGCCGGCCATCATCGACGCCAAACGGGCTGCGGCGCAACAACTTCTAGAGACGCTGCCCGATCACGGTGGCAAATTCGAGTTGACCGAGGACGCCGCCCACGCGTGGACCGCGTCCGTCAACGACCTGCGGCTGGCCCTGGGCACCATGCTCGAGATCAAGCCCGACGGCCCCGATCGATTGCCCGACGATCACCCCTTGGCCGCGCATCTCGACGTCTACCAATGGCTGACCGTCCTGCAGGAGTACCTGGTCTTGGCGTTGATGGGACCGCGATGAACGCAATCACCGACGTCGCGGGCATCCTCGTCGGCCAACAGCACCGGCTGGACTCCGACGCGACGATGGGCGCGGGCTGGGCCAGCGGCGTCACCGTCGTCCTGACGCCGCCGGGCACGGTCGGCGCCGTCGACGTGCGCGGCGGTGCGCCCGGTACCCGGGAAACCGATCTGCTGGATCCGGCCAACAGCGTGCGCTACGTGGACGCGGTGCTGCTCGCCGGCGGCAGCGCGTTCGGGCTGGCCGCCGCCGACGGCGTGATGCGCTGGCTGGAGGAACACGAGCGCGGCGTGGCGATGACCGGCGGCGTGGTGCCGATCGTCCCGGCCGCGGTGATCTTCGATCTCGAGGTCGGCGCGTGGACCAACCGGCCCACCGCCGACTTCGGCTACGACGCGTGCCAGTCGGCCGGCACCGAGGTCGCCGTCGGCTCGGTCGGCGCCGGGGTGGGGGCGTGCTCGGGGGTGCTGAAAGGCGGCGTCGGGACCGCGTCGATGACGCTGCCGTCCGGGGTCACGGTGGGTGCGCTGGTGGTGGTCAATTCCGCGGGCAACGTGGTCGACCAGGCCACCGGTCTGCCGTGGCTGAGCTACCTGGTCGACGACTTCGGGTTGGTGAGGCCACCCGACGGGCAACTCGCCGAGCTGGCCGCGCTCGAGTCGTCGCGCAGCGCGCTGAACACCACGATCGCCGTCGTCGCGACCGACGCGGCGCTGAGCCCGGCGGCGTGCCGGCAGGTTGCGAGCGCGGCACACGACGGGCTGGCTCGAAGCGTCCGGCCCGCGCACACCCCGGTCGACGGCGACACGGTGTTCGCGCTGGCCACCGGCGCGATCGAGGTGGCACCGCCGGCCGATGTACCGGCCGCATTCTCACCGGAGACCCCGCTGGCCACCGAGGTGGGCAGCGCGGCGGCCGACTGTCTGGCCCACGCAGTGGTGGCCGCCGTGATTGCCGCCGAGCCGGTCGCCGAGATCCCGACCTATCGCGGCCTGTTACCCGGAGCGTTCGCGGCCCGCCGGTAGCGTGGAAGAGCGGGGGTTGCGTTGGAAAGGAGCGACGGCCATGACCACACGAGGCCACACGGCGGTGCGGCAGCCGAAAAAGCGATCCGCGTTCGTCCTCGGCGGAGCCACCATCCTCAGCTTCGTGGCGCTGCTCTACGTCATCGAGGCATACGACCAACTCAACGGCCACCGGCTCGACGAGAACGGCATCCGCCCGATGGAAAGCGACGGGCTGTGGGGGATCCTGTTCGCGCCGCTGCTTCACGCGAACTGGGTGCACCTGGCGGCCAACACCGGGCCGGCGCTGGTGCTGGGATTCCTGGTCACGCTGGCCGGATTGTCCCGGTTCCTCTGGGCCACCGCGATCGTGTGGATCGTCGGCGGCTTCGGCACGTGGCTGATCGGGAACCTGGGCTCACCCTGCGGCGAGACCGACCACATCGGCGCGTCCGGGCTGATCTTCGGCTGGCTGACCTTTCTGCTGGTGTTCGGATTTTTCACCCGCTCGGGCTGGCAGATCGTCGTCGGGTTATTGGTGCTGGTGACCTACGGCGGGGTGCTCTGGGGTGCCGTGCCGGTGCTCAATGTCTGCGGTGGTGTCTCCTGGCAGGGGCACCTGTGCGGCGGCATAGCCGGAGTCCTTGCCGCGTACATGTTGTCCAGTCCGGAACGCGAGGCTCGCGAGCGGCGCCGACAAGCCCCACAGCGATAATCGAGTCGAGATGAGTAACCCATTGGCGCCCATCGGGGTGTTCGACTCCGGGGTCGGCGGACTGACGGTCGCGCGCGCCATCATCGATCAACTGCCCGATGAGGACATCGTTTACGTCGGCGACACCGGCAACGGCCCCTACGGTCCGCTCACCATCCCCGAGATTCGCGCCCACGCCCTGGCCGTCGGCGACGACCTCGTCGACCGTGGCGTCAAAGCCTTGGTCATCGCCTGCAACTCGGCGTCGTCGGCCTGCCTGCACGACGCCCGCGAGCGGTACGACGTGCCCGTCGTCGAGGTGATCCTGCCCGCGGTCCGCCGGGCCGTCGCCACAACCCGCAACGGCCGCATCGGCGTGATCGGAACCCAGGCCACGGTCGCCTCCGGCGCTTACCAGGACGCGTTCGCCGCCGCCCGCGACACCCAGGTCACCGCGGTGGCCTGCCCGCGGTTCGTCGACTTCGTCGAACGCGGCATCACCAGCGGTCGTCAGGTCCTCGGTCTGGCCCAGGGGTATCTCGAACCACTGCAGCGCGCCGACGTCGACACCCTGGTGCTGGGCTGCACACACTATCCGTTGCTGTCCGGGCTGATCCAGCTGGCAATGGGCGACGCGGTGACGCTGGTGTCCAGCGCCGAGGAGACGGCCAAGGAACTGCTTCGGGTGCTGACCGAACGCGACCTGTTACATCCCCACCCGGACAGTCCCGATGCCGCCGCGCCACTGCGGGCGTTCGAAGCCACCGGTGATCCGGACGCGTTTCTCGCGCTGGCGGCGCGGTTCCTGGGGCCTGCGATCACCGGCGTCGAACCGGTCCACCGGCACATCGCGGCATCCGGCTGACTTACTCAGCAGTAAACGTGGGATGTTTTCAACAACACGCCGCTGGGCATGGCACAGTAGTGACCGTGCGAATCACCGTGCTCGGCTGCTCTGGGAGCGTCGTTGGCCCGGATTCGCCGGCATCGGGCTACCTGCTGCGCGCGCCTGACACGCCGCCGCTCGTTATCGACTTCGGTGGAGGCGTATTAGGCGCGTTGCAGCGCCACGCGGATCCTGGTTCGGTGCAAGTGCTGTTGTCGCATCTGCACGCTGATCACTGCCTCGATGTGCCCGGGCTTTTCGTCTGGCGCCGCTACCACCCGTCGCCGCCGAAGGGTAAAGCCCTGCTGTACGGGCCCAGCGACACCTGGTCGCGGCTCGGCGCGGCGTCGTCGCCGTACGGCGGCGAAATCGACGACTGCTCCGACATATTCGACGTCCGCCACTGGGTTGACGGCGAGTCCGTCACGATCGGCGCCGTCGACGTCACGCCGCGGCTGGTGTGTCACCCGACCGAGTCCTACGGCATGCGCTTCACCAACGGCGCCGGCGCCACGTTCGTCTACAGCGGCGACACCGGATACTGCGATGCGGTCATCGATCTCGCCCGTGGCGCCGACGTCTTTCTGTGCGAAGCGTCCTGGACCGACGCCCCGGATCGCCCGCCCAACCTGCACCTGTCGGGCGCCGAGGCCGGCCGGATCGCCGCGGCGGCCGGGGTGGGGGAGTTGCTGCTGACTCACATCCCGCCGTGGACGTCGCGCGAGGACGTGATCAGCGAGGCCAAAGCGGAATTCAATGGTCCCGTCCACGCGGTGGTGTGCGGCGAGACATTCGACGTCGGGCGCTCCTGACTCCACGCCGGGCTGCGCGCTCCGCATCGTCGCCGGGCTAATGTTGGCGGCGTGTCAAAACGAGAAGACGGCCGCCTCGACGACGAACTTCGACCCGTCGTCATCACCCGTGGGTTCACCTCGCACCCGGCAGGTTCGGTGGTGATCGAATTCGGTCAGACCAAAGTGCTGTGCACCGCGAGTGTCACCGAAGGCGTGCCCCGCTGGCGGAAGGGCTCCGGGCTGGGCTGGCTGACCGCTGAGTACGCGATGCTGCCGTCGGCCACTCACACTCGCAGCGACCGGGAGTCGGTGAAGGGACGACCATCCGGACGCACCCAGGAGATCAGCCGGCTGGTCGGTAGGTCGCTGCGGGCCTGCATCGACCTGGCGGCGTTGGGAGAGAACACAATTGCCATCGACTGCGACGTGTTGCAGGCCGACGGCGGAACTCGCACCGCCGCGATCACCGGGGCCTACGTCGCCTTGGCCGACGCGGTGACCTACCTGTCGGCGGCCGGCAGGCTGTCCGATCCGCGCCCGCTGTCGTGTGCGATCGCCGCGATCAGCGTCGGCGTTGTCGACGGACGGGTGCGGGTTGACCTGCCCTACGAAGAAGACTCTCGCGCCGAGGTGGACATGAACGTGGTGGCCACCGACACCGGAACGCTCGTCGAGGTCCAGGGCACAGGTGAGGGCGCGACCTTCCCCCGGTCGACGTTGGACAAATTGCTCGACGCCGCGCAGGGTGCCTGTGAGACGTTGTTCGTCGCGCAGAACGAGGCGCTGGCTCTGCCGTATCCGGGTGTGCTACCCGAAGGCTCCGCGCAGCAGAAGGCGTTCGGTAGCTGACGCGCCGGCGCTATATGACCCGCCTCCTGGTCGCCAGTCGCAACGCGAAAAAGCTCGCGGAGTTGCGTCGGGTGTTGGACGCCGCCGCGGTATCGGGGCTGACGCTGGTGTCGCTGAACGACGTCCCGCCGTTCGACGAGGCGCCGGAAACCGGTGCGACGTTTGAGGATAACGCGCTGGCCAAAGCGCGCGATGGATTCGCGGCGACGGGATTGCCCACCGTTGCCGACGACTCCGGGCTGGCGGTGGATGCGCTGAACGGCATGCCCGGTGTGTTGTCTGCGCGCTGGTCGGGCAGCCATGGCGACGACGCCGCCAACACCGCGCTCCTGCTCGCACAGCTGCGCGATGTTCCCGACAACCGTCGTGGCGCGGCGTTCGTTTCGGCCTGCGCGCTGGTCTCGGGGTCCGACGAGGTCGTGGTCCGCGGCGAGTGGCCGGGCGCCATCGCCGTTGCGCCGCGCGGCGACGCGGGCTTCGGCTATGACCCGGTGTTCATTCCGCAGGGTGAGGATCGCACTGCGGCGCAACTGAGTTCGGTGGAGAAAGACGCCGCATCGCATCGTGGACGCGCGCTGGCATTGCTGCTACCGGCGCTGCGTGCACTGGCCGCGCAATGAGCTGCCTACGTCAAATTGAACTGTGCCTTCACATTTCGGGTCTGAAAGTGCTCGACGATGATCCCGACCAGCGGAATGGTTCCGGCCAGTAGCACCCCGGCGGTTTTCGCGATCGGCCAGCGGACCTTGACAGCGAGGTTGAACGCCGCCAACACATACGCGAAATACACCCAGCCGTGCACAATGCCGATCCAGGTTGGCGGGTTGGGATCCTTGATCACGTAGTGGACCACGATCTCGTAGCACAGCGCGATCAGCCAGATACCCGTCGTCCACGCCATGACGCGATAGGCGAGCAGCGGAGTGCGGATGTTCTGGCCGGCTGTGGTCATGCGGTTGTCCTGTTCTGCTTCTGATGAGTGTCGTTGTCCGCCTTGGCAAGTTCGGCTAGATAGGCGTTGTACTCCCGGAGTTCGGGGTCGTCGGCGCCCGGTTGGGCGGCTCTGGGTCGCTCGGGTAGCAGCCCATCGGGTATCTCCTTGACGGCGTCGGTGTTTCGCGGCTCCGGCGGCGTGTCTTCGTAGCGAACGAATTTACGGTAGGCGTAGACGCAGAATGCGGCGAACGCCGGCCACTGCAACGCATATCCGAGGTTCTGGAATGTGCCCGACGTCGACTGGAACCTGGTCCACTGCCACCAGCCGAGGGCCAGGCAGCTGCACGCGGCGAAAATCACCAGCGCGATCAGCGCGGGTCTCCGACGGCGTGTAGTGGACATCCCTAGAAGGTACTCCGGGGCGCTTGCGGAAAGACCGCGACAAACCCTGGCAGTGCAGTGACGGTACGATCGCGAGGCATCGCGGGCGTGGTGGAATTGGCAGACACCCGGGCTTTAGGTGCCCGTGCTCGAAAGAGCGTGAGGGTTCGAGTCCCTCCGCCCGCACCAAAAACGGACGAACCCGCTCCCTAACATGAGCGGGTGGACGCATTCTTCACCGCCGACGGCGACTGCTACTTACCCGGCGAGATGACCCGTGGGCCCTGGGGGCTGACGATGGGCGGTCAGATCGTCGGCGGCCTGCTCGGCTGGGCACTGGACCGCCAGGGCGACAACGAACTTCAGCCCGCGCGGCTGACCGTCGACTTGCTGCGGCCGGTGCCCATCGAACCCGTAACGATCGAGACGTCGATACAGCGTGAAGGCCGGCGCATCAGGCTCGTCGACGCCGCGATGTTGCAGCAGGGTCGCGTCGTGGCGCGGGCCAGCGCGCTGTTCCTTCGCCGCAGCGCCGCACCGGAAGGCGAAGTGTGGTCGGGCCCCGTCACCATGCCGCCGCGACCGGCTGATGGGGGCCCACCGGACACGACTATGCCGTTTGAAATATGGACGTACAACTCAGAGTCCGACACCGGCTCGGCGGGCATGCCGCCGCCCGAGTGGGAAAAGCCTGGGGTGCAGAAGTTTGCGTGGGGCCGCCTGTTTCGGCCGATGGTGGCGGGCCACCCGCTGACACCGTTCACGCGTGCGGCATTCGCCGGCGACATCATCAGCTCGTTGACGCACTGGAGCACGGCAGGTCTGCGCTACATCAACGCCGACTACACCGTGGCAATCAGTCGTCTCCCCGAAGGCGAATACATCGGACTTGCCGCCCAGAGCTACTACGGGACCGACGGCGTGGGCTCCGGCTCGGCGACCATGTTCGACAGCACCGGTCCGATCGGCACCGGAACGGCGCTGGCGCTCGGCCAGCCACCCGGCGCGTTTCAGCCGAGCCCCCGCTGACGAAAGTCTCCCTTCGCCGGGACGAAGGGAGACTTTTCGGTTTGACTTAAGTCGTGGTGGCCGGCGCCGGGGGCTGACCAGGCGCGGGACCGGTGTCGCCCGGCTCGGCAGACCCGTTCATGCCCGGCTGAGCAGACCCGTTCATGCCCGGCGTCATGGTTCCCGACCCGTTCGGAGTCGAGGTTCCCGGCACGTTCGACGTCCACATCAAGATGTCCTGCAGGCCGTCGTTGTAGGCGACACCGTTCGGCGGGGCTCCAGTCGCGTCGAAGTACAGCGTGCCCTTCGACTCGCTGCCCTGCGGAATGGGCGCCGGGTTGAGGCCGTTCGGCACCTCGACGCTGTCGACCAGCTTGTAGGTCTGTCCGTTCGGACCGCGGGCGCTGAAGTCGCGCACCTGCGGCGTGACCACGCCGCCGTCCGAGCGGACGACGATGTCAGCCTGGTACAGCGTTCCCTTCGGCGTGAATCCGGGGATCACGACGTTGCTCGGCTGCAAATTACTCACCGTGTAGTTGGTGATCATCGGCCCGTCGATCAACGGTTCGCTGGTACCGAATCCTTGAATGTTTGGCGCAGCCGCTGCGCTTCCTGCGGTGGTCACGCTGATCGCAGCAATACCCGCCGCACCAATCGCGGTCTTGATGAATGTCGTTGTCTTCACGATGGGCTCCTTCTTAGTTCCCTGTCGTTTTTACGCACCAGTGGGGTGCGCAACGCGGAGTGCGAATAGCCGCGCAGCTCACAATTCAAACGTCGCCGCGTTGCGCTTATGCCGTTTCTCGCCCTCTGAGCTGCGCAAACGCCGAATTATGTAATTGCCACGAAAGGCACGTCAAGCAACTCCCATAACACAAGCACCATTTGATAAACCTCAGGAGCATCGAATTCGTAATGCTCGTGGACCGCTCGGACTGGCACCATTGACGGTATGAACGCCGCAATCGTGGTGCTGTTGATCTTGCTGGCCACCGGTATCGTCGTCGCCCCGCTGATACGACTGCGGGCGTATTTGTAGAACTCCCCGCCCGCGCAGGAGTTCCACCCGACACCGCCGGACGATGAAGTGGAATAGTTGCTCAGCAACCCACTTCTACGGAGAACGGCTTCGTCACCGAGATGTGTGGATCGTTGAGCTGCGACCCGGAGGCCGTGCCGGTGATGGTGTAGACGTCCTTGACCATCCGGACCGTCGCCTCGCCGGCGCCTGAGTTGGCGACACCGGAGAAGCCGGCGAAATTGTCGATGTGTACCGATTCGACTTCCGGTTTGTTGTCTTCCAGCCGCAGCAGCACCTTCACGGTGGCCGGCGCCACGCTGATGTTGGCCGTCAGTAGCCAGTTGACCTGATTACAGGTGATCGCGTGCGACGTCCGACTGGTGTTGTCGACGGTGATGTGCGCAGTCTTCTGCGTCGACTTGTCGTCCTGAGTGAAGCAACCCGCGCATGATGCCGCGACCAGTGCAGCGCTCGCCGCAGCGGTCATAATTCGGTGGCCCACCGGGCACCTCCTACGCACGCAGGTCTAGTTGGCACTGTTCTATCAGCCTGCGTGCGTCCGGGGGAGTAAACGTGCACCGAGGGCTAACCGAGCGAGATCCGGCCCATGAGCAAGTCGATGATCGGCTTGCCCGCGGCGAAGGTCCCGGTGTTCGACGAATTGACGTGTCCGTAGTCGACCAGCAGGGTCACGCCGTTGATGCCGGCGGCGGCGTCGCTGTTGAGGAACGCCATCACGTTGCCCATCTGCTCGGGCGTGTGCGTCGCGGTGCCGGTGGCCTCTCGGTAGTCCTGCGCGAACGACAGCCACAGGTCGGCGTTGGCGCGGGCCAACGGAGTGTCGGTCGGACCCGGGCAGATCGCGTTGATTCGAATTCCCTTGGCCAGGAACGGGAATGCGTGCGTGGCGACGTATGCGTTGATCGCTTGCTTGCTGGTGCCGTAGTGACCGAAGTTGTCGGCCTCGTGAGCCTTGACCCAGGCGTCGGCCGACTCGAAGTCCGGCGTGGCCAAAAACTCCTGCAGCCGTGGCAGATCGGTCTCCCAGCCGATGCCGGCCACCGACGAGATGAAGCAGATGGCCCCACCGCGGCCCAGTTGACCGTTGTCGATCAGCTTGTCGATCACGTGCCGGTGACCGATGAAGTTGATCTTCATCAGGTCCGGGCCGTCCGCGATGCCTGCGGCGGAGAACACCGCGTCGACCTTGCCGACCTGCTCCAATGCGCTGTCGATCGATGCAGGGTCGCGCAGGTCGACCTGAATGCCGCGGCCGAGGCCGGCCTCCACCGGGGCGTAGTCCAGGTTGATCACCTCGGCTCCGAGATCACCTACGATCTTGGCGGCCGCGGCTCCCATGCCCGTGGCGCCTCCGACTACGAGTGCCTTCTTGCCGTCGTAGCGGAACTGGTCGATACCACTCATCTCAATCCTTTCGTGGGGCGCCGACCGCGGGCGTGCTGGGTCGACGAAGTTTGGGGTCCTGACCGGCGGTGAGCTTTCGATGCGACAGCGAAGTCAACGGCGCAGACTCCGACACGACGCACCCCGCAAGTATGCGGGGGCGGGGGCGTCTACCGGTGAGTATCTGAAATTTTGGTTGTCAGATTTGGGTGGAAGTGTCACGTTCCGCGGCGCCGCGGACCAACGTGTCGCGCGCGTTGACCAGG
>CAWIKT010000067.1:0-112105 GCA_963836555.1 uncultured Actinomycetota bacterium
CGAACTGGTGCCGAGCGGCGAGGAAGAAGAGTTGCAGAGTAGCGAGGCAAAGATAGGACCCTTTGCGCTGCAAGACTTTTCGCTATACCACGTCCTGCGATACGGGTTTCGGCCGGCGAAGATCGCGTTCCTGGCATGGCACGCGTGGAGCGATCCCGACAGCGGGAACTGGCCGCCCGGATTCCCGGAAAACAAACGGCCGTCGTACTCGCTCAAAGAGATTCGGCACTGGCTGCAGATCTTCGTGCAGCGGTTCTACTCGTTCAGCCAGTTCAAGCGGTCGGCGCTACCCAACGGTCCCAAGGTGTCGCACGGTGGTGCGTTGTCGCCGAGAGGAGACTGGCGTGCCCCGTCGGACATGTCGGCGCGAGCCTGGCTGGACTCGATCGAACGCGACATCCCCGAAGACCAGGGCTAGCTCACCAGCGCCTGCGCGGAGAGCTCCTTGACCATCGCATTGGCCCAACGATTTGGCGCAAGCGAATCTGGTTATGCCTCAGTGTTTCCGGGCTCCGATGATGTCCCGCTTCGGTGCCGATTCAGTTGTTGTTGGGTGGTGCTTGGGGTTGGAAGGGCGTGTACCACCACCAGTCGGCGCGTTCGCCGGTTGGTCCGGGGCAGGGCGCGACCGCGGGCGGGGGTTGAGTGGGTGGGCGTGCCAGCGATCCTGGGTGCAGTTGTTGGTCGTCGTCGTCGGTGACGATGAGCGCGTCGGCGGGTCCGGTGATGGTGATGACGCCACGGTGATGCAACCGGTGGTGATACGGGCACAACAGGATGAGGTTGGCCAGCTCGGTGGTGCCGCCGTCTTCCCAATGCCGGATGTGGTGGGCGTGCAGTCCTCGGGTGGCCTCACAGCCGGGAACCGCGCACATGCGGTCGCGATGCTCGAGTGCGCGGCGAAGCCGGCGATTGATCAGCCGGGTCGTTCGACCGGCGCCAATGACCTCGCCGTGACGTTCGAACCACACTTCACAGGTGGCATCACAGGTCAGGTATCGGCGGTCGGCATCGGTGAGCAGCGGACCCAGATGCAGCGCCCGACACGCTGCTCAACGTCGAGGTGCACTATCACCGTGGTGTGCTGCCCGTGTGGCCGTCGCGCCGCATCGGCGTCCCAGCCGGCCTCGATAAGGCGCATGAACGCATCACCGGTGTTGGGCAACGGGGGCCGCTGATCTGGATCGCCCGCGCCATTGCCGTGATCGTGCTTCCACTCGGCGATCAGCGCGTCACGGTGCGAGGCCAAGGCGGCGTCGAACTTCGCGGCGTCATGATGATCAAGAGTGATCCGATAGCAGCTGCCCTGCTCGCCCGAGGTCGTGGTGATCGAGCGCTCAGGCGCTGGCCGAGGCTCGGGCTCGGGTCGCGGCTCCAGCCTGACCGCGGTGCGCAGCTGATTCACCGTCGCGACCGCCGCCAGCTGCGCGTAATGCTCATCAGAGCCCACCCCGGCCCGTGCGGCGATCACCCCGACCTGATCCAACGACAGCCGACCCTCCCGCATCCCGGCCGCGCAGCGGGGAAAGTCCTCGAGCCGGCGCGCCACCGTGGTGACGGTGTGGGCATTTCCCGATGACCAGCCCAGCTTCCAGGCCACCAACGCCGCCACCGACCGCGCACCGGTCGCACCACACATCTCATCGCGATCCATCTCAGCAACGATGTCCACAATGCGCCCATCGATCGCGTTGCGCTGACCGGCCAGCTCCGACAACTCCTCGAACAACACCTCAAGACGCTCGGCAGAACCCACCGCCGCGGGTGGCGATGCGATCGAAGTCATGACCCGATCATTGCAGCCACCTCCGACAACTTTGGCCTCAGCGAACTACCAGTTCGTCAGAATGAAATGATTGATGGCAAGCGCGCCAACCACGTTGGCGGCCAGCCACCAACGGTGAGTGGTTCGAGGCAGCAATGCCGGGGCCGCGGTCAACCACAGCATGAACGGCAGCCAGATGCGTTCCGTCTCGGCCTTACTCAGCATGCTCAGGTCTGCGCAGAGGATCGCGGCGACCGCGGCCAACGCGAGCAGATGCAGACCCGAACGGCGACGCACCGCGGCGACATCGAAGACCCGGCCCAGCGCTGCGACGCTACCCACCCCGATCGCGCAAGCGACCGAGGCCAGATTTGCCCAACCCCAGTACTGAAAAGGCCTATTCATCGCTATGCCCTGCCAATAACGTTGCTGGACAAGGGTATAACCATCGAACCAGCAGAATCCGGTCGTCGCGAAGACCACCGCTACCGCGAGCGCCGCCGGCACGGCGGCCGCCATCGTGGTCAATGCCGACCTGCGGTCACAGGCTCGGAGCAGCACGGCTACCGCGAGCAACCCCATCAGCACCAGGCCGTAGTTGAGGAATATCGCCCAGCCGAGAAGCAGGCCGGCTAGGGCCGCGACGATGATTGGCCGCCGCACGGTGCGGCGTGCGGCCAACGCCAGCAGTGCGATTCCCCACGCGGCGACTCCGGTGAAGTATGCATCCGCAGACACCGCAATCCAGATCGCCGTCGGTGCCACGGCGACGAACGGCGCTGCGCTGCGCGCGGTCTGCTCGTCGGCGACGGCGCGCAGCGCGACGATCACAGCCACCGCCGCACTCGAGCCGACCAGCAGGCAGAACGCCCCCGCCCAAGCGCCGCCCCGCACGCCGAGTCGGTCCAGCCAGACGAATGTCAGTAGTGCACCGGGCGGGTGGCCGGACACGTGGGTGATCCAGGAATGCGGCTGATAATCGAGGATGCGACTGGAGAAGGTGCGCAGCATCGACGGGATATCGTCGATCCCCGGTACCTCGCCCAGGTACTCGTGGCGCGACACCAGCCGGCCCGCGAAGCCGAGTTGCCAACCATCGACCATTGCCAGCGAGAACGCCCAGGCTCCCGACGTCACCCACGTGATGAGCGTGAGGAAGCGCCATGGCACCCGCTGCGCCAACCCAGGCCCCCACTGCACGGCCGACGCACCAATTGCGACGGCCGGGATAGTGCCCCAGCCGACGTGCGCGCGCCACCAGCCGAAAATCGGCGCCGCGTTGGCGTAGTCGTGCACCTGCTTCGGCGAGCTGTGGATCAACGGGGCCACAACAGCAAGATTCAGGTGCGGAACGAGGAAAGCCGCCAGTACCAGTACGACTCCCAGTGACACCGCGACGATGTCGCGCCGTGCAATCTTCACGACAACCCAGCCATGGTCAGCACACTAAGCCAGGCGGGTGCGACTTCACGGATTGCCGGCGGCCCGCGGTGCCGACACGGGTGGCGTAAGCGAGCGCGCTTACCCCGTAGAGGGTGCCGACGAGCAGGAGCCAGCGCGCGAGGAAGGGATCTTGGGTCTGGCCTGTCGCGGCGATGTAGCTCGCTTGTCCTTGTCGGATGATTCCCGGGAAGAACAGCAGCAGGGACAACCCAGCCGCCAGGGTCGGCACCCGCACATAATTCAGTGGGGACACTGTCGGCGTGCGACGCGTTCGCGGGTTATGCAGGGCGGCAAGGGCATTCGTCAACGAGCGGTCCGCGAGGGCGTAGAGCGGAAACAGGATCAAGTCGTGGGCGATGATCGCTGCGACAAACCAGACCCCGATGGACTGCCACCACACCTTGGAATTCCATAATGCGTGCGGGCCGAGCACGATCACCGCATAGCCGGCCAACGCCAACGCCGTGAGCGTGCCCAACAGGTGTAGCGGATGGGCGCCGTACAGGGTGGTGAATTTTCTCAGCGCGGTACGCATCTCAAGGCTGCCGAAATTCGATGGAGCGCACCCATTTGGTGTTGTGCACCCCCGGCAGCGCGGGCACGATGATGCGGGCGGGATAGCCGTGGTCGGCGGACAGGTCAACGCCGTTCACCTGCAGGGCGAGAAGCGAATCCGGATTGGCTACCTGATTGCCCTGCAGGGTGGCGTGATTGAAGCCGCCCCCGCGCTCCAGTGAGTGCACGACGGCTACGGCGGAGGGCGACATGTGTGCCAGCGCGGCCAAATCACGCAGCCGCACTCCGGTCCACGTCTGGGTCGTTGACCAGCCCTCCACGCATGCAATGGGGAGTTCTGCGGTGTGTTGTGGCATCTTCTCGAGAGCGCCCCGAGTCAGCCGCAGTCGCCCCGACGTGCCGCGCAGGGTGAGCCGCCAGTCCGCCCCGACCTCAGCAGCGGTAATCGCGGCGGCGGCCGCAGTCCGGTTGACCTGGAAGTCGTTCGGGCCGTCCCCGCGGCTGCGGCCCCGCGGCATCAGGAGCGCGGCGCGACGGGTGACGCCGCCCAGTGTTTGTCCCGCGGTGAGAACCGCGACGAGCAACGCGCCGCCGCCGACCAGGGCCAGCGCCCCGCGACGGCTCACCGTCGGCGGTGACGGGTGCTCGGCGACCAGGCCGTCGGGGTCAAGCGGTTCCGGGCGGGTGTCGGCGAGCGAACCGCGTAGGACAGCGTGGAAAGACTGAGACCGCAAGCCGCTGAACATCTTCGGCAGTTTGATCAGCACATGGATGGTGAAGCCGGCGATGAAGACCCAGGCGCCGAAGTAGTGCGCGGTATAGAAGCTGAACCCAAAGATGTAGTCGTACTGGATGTTCAGCACGCCGGTGGCTAACTCGAAGATGATTCCGCCCACCAGCATGGCCAGGGACACCCGCTCGATCAGCTGCGCAACCGAGCGCAGCGGTGGCCACGCGAAGAACCTTGGCATGACCGACCAGAGTTTCGCCAGCACCACTGGGATGAGGACCAGGCCCACACCGACGTGCAGACCCTGCGTGAGGCGATATAGCCACGACGGTCGGGTCGGCCAAGCAAAGCTCGGAAGCTTGAGCCAGCCGACGTCTTTCGGTATCGCCTGACCGAATTCCGGACCGTAGGCGATGTAGGACAGCAGACCGGTCAGGATCACCACCGGCAGCCCGATCAACAACACCGAGCCGAATACGGATGTCAGCCACGGACCCCGTAGCGGGCTTCGCCACCTCGGCAGCAGGCCCATCCCGGGTGGGCGATGCTGTTCCAGTGTTCGCCAAAGTGCTTGTGGGAAACCATAAGTCGGCTCGGTTGAGTCTTCGTCGGCTCCTGCCGCCGGCTGGTCCGAGTCGGCCATCGTGGTCCCTTCAGGCTCAACCGGCGACGCCGCGCGTCGATGCTGTCAGCACGGCGATCACTCGATCGTGGACGTCGATCAGATTTCTGACCCGCAGTCCGGCAGCACGGGCGATGTCGGCCAGCGAGCCGGCTCCGACGCGCGACCACGGAAACCAGTGCCCGGAATAGTGGGTGGTTTCCCAGCGTCGCCACTCGTAGCAGGAGCCGTGGGCCAAGGAGTCGGTCTCGACGACCACCACGCCGCCCTGGGCCAGCAGTGCCGCGGCACGCCGCAGCATCTGGACCGGGTCGCCGCCGATCCCGATGTTGCCGTCGGTCAGCAGAACCTGCGCCCAGCTGCCCTCCGCGGGAAGCGGTGCGAACACGTCGCCGCGAATGGCAGTCCCCCCGCGCCGTCGAGTCATCTCCACCGCGGTCATCGAACTGTCCACCCCGAGCGCGGGCAAGCCGCGCGCCTGCAGGGCCGCGGTGAATCGACCGGGGCCGCAGCCCAGATCCAGTGTCGGATGTGACGAGCAGTGCCGCAGCATGTGTTCGTCGGCGACCCGATCTTCTGGAGTGGCGCCCTGGCCGCCGATCCAGCGCGCCATCGGCAACTCGCTGCGATTTCCCAGATGGTCGCGCGACCAGCAGGAGTTGCCCGAGGCGGCCGAACGATAGATCACATCCGCCGACCGCACCGCCGGCACCTCGCAGGCGTCAGCAGTCATTGTCTACACCGGCGAGCCCGACAACACACATTCCCACCCACCCGTTTGTTTGTTGGTGCATTCAACTGCGATTCGGTGCCGGCCGCTCTGAGGATTGCCACCGTCGCGGTTTACAAACTTGCCAAGGTTCGAGGCCGGCACGACGAACGCTTGCCAGGGGATCACGAGGACGCGGCCGTCGCGGTTCATCGTCGCGCTGCGCCGCGTGGGGCACAGTGGAGGGATGCGTCCGCATCCAGTGCTGCTTTGCTCGCTGGCGATCGGGCTGCTGCTGTCCGGCTGCGGCGGTAACACTCAGTCGAGGGCCCCCGCGGCGGCGATTGCGGCAGAGCCGGCAACGGCCGGCGCACCGGCCACCCCTCCGGTCGGCCAAGTGGTACCGGTCGGCAACGCCCCCGAGGGCATCGTGGTCGCAGCGTCGGGGATCGCAGCGGTGGCGGTCCGCAATCCCGATGCCATCGAGCTGGTCGACGCCGTCACCGGCGCGGTGCGTCACACCGTCGCAACCCCAGGAGCTGCCCGCCACTTGGGCCTGGCCGCGCCCGATGGTCCGGTCCTGGTTCCACTCGAGAATTCAAACCAGTTGTGGGAAGTGAGCATCGATGGTCGAGTCGCGGCGACCGTAGCGGGTGTCGGCCGTCAACCGCACGATGCGGCGCAGACCACCGGGGGCACGATCGTCGTCACCAACGAAGTCGGGGGTGGTGTGGTGTTCGTGCGCGACGCGTCGGTGGTGGGGGCACTGCTTCCCGGCCCGGTTCAGCCCGGTGGCGTGGCGGCGGTCGGCAACTATGCGGCGGTCGCCGACGTGCGGGGTGACGGGGTGTGGGTCTACGACGCAGGCACGCGGCGGCAGGTGGCGCACGGCCCGGTCGGGGTGAAGCTGACTCACGCGATCGCGCTGACCGACGACCTGGCTGCTTTCGCGGACACCGATGGGGGCGCCGTCCTAGTCGAACGCGTCGATCCGCAGCTCAGCTTGCTCGCGAAGGTCGATGCGCCGGGCAAACCGTACGGCCTGGCCTTCGACCAGACACACAAACGCATCTACGTCACGCTCACCGCTTCCAACCTGATGAGGGTCATCGATGTCGCCAACCCGGGTCGACCGCGGATACTCGGCGATGTGCCGACCGTGCGGCAGCCCAACTCGGTGGCCGTCGACCCGCGATCGGGCAACGTGTTGGTGACCGGCAGCGCACCTGGCGGCGCCAGCGGGCTGCAGATCGTCACTCCGAACGAATTGCCCCAGGGCTGAGAGGACGTGAAGCTGCCGTGAGAGTGCTGTTGACCGGCGCGGCGGGATTCATCGGCTCGAGGGTGGGTGCGGCGCTTGGCGCCGCCGGCCACGAGGTGATCGGCGTTGATCTGTTGTTGCCGGCCGCGCACGGGCCCAACTCAGAGTTGCCGCCGGGCTGCCGCCGGGTCGACGTGCGAGACGCCGACGCACTGGCTCCGCTGCTCGCGGGTGTCGACCTCGTCTGCCACCAGGCCGCCATGGTCGGTGCCGGTGTGAACGCCGCCGACGCGCCCGCGTACGGCGGGCACAACGACCTGGCCACCACAGTGCTGCTGGCAGAGATGTTCGCTGCCGGAGTGCGCCAACTGGTGCTGGCGTCGTCGATGGTGGTGTACGGGCAGGGCGGCTACGCGTGCCCTCAGCACGGACCGGTCGAACCGATGCCGAGACTGCGTGCCGATCTGGAGGCGGGCGCGTTCGAACACCGCTGTCCGCTCGGCGGCGAGGCGCTGCAATGGCAGCTCGTCGGAGAGGACGCGCCCTTACGTCCACGCAGCCTGTACGCGGCCAGCAAGACCGCGCAAGAGCACTACGCGTTGGCGTGGTCGGAGTCGACGGGCGGCTCGGTTGTGGCGCTGCGCTACCACAACGTCTACGGTCCGGGAATGCCTCGAGACACCCCGTATTCCGGGGTAGCTGCCATCTTCCGCTCATCGATCGAGAAGGGCGTGCCACCGCAGGTTTTCGAAGATGGCGGCCAGATGCGCGACTTCGTCCACGTCGACGACGTCGCCGCAGCGAACGTGGCTGCCACGGCCGAGCGGGACGGCTTCATCGCGGTCAATATCTGCTCCGGGCAACCGATCTCAATTCGCGAGGTGGCCGCCGCATTGTGTGACGCCCGAGCGGACGGACTGGCGCCCGAGGTGACCGGGCAATACCGCAGTGGCGACGTGCGCCATATCGTTGCCGACCCCGCCCGGGCCGCACAGACCTTGGATTTCCGCGCATCGATCGCTCCTCGGGATGGCCTGCGCGACTTCGCGTTCGCCCCGCTCAGGTGATGGGCTCCGCGATGCCGGACCTGGTCACCGTTGTGCTGCCGTGCCTCAACGAGGAGGAGTCGCTGCCGGCCGTATTGGCAGCCATCCCTTCGGGTTACCGGGCGTTGGTGGTCGACAACAACAGCACCGATGACACCGCGCGGGTAGCCGCCCGGCACGGCGCCGAGGTGGTGGTCGAGCCGCGGGCCGGCTATGGATCGGCCGTGCACGCCGGCGTGGTCGCCGCGTCGACTCCCCTCGTCGCGGTCATCGATGCCGATGGATCGATGGATCCCGCCGATCTGCCGCGCCTGGTGGCCGCCCTCGACGAGGGCGCCCAGATGGCGATCGGCCGGCGTCGCCCGGTCCGGGGGCTGCGCTGGCCATTGGTGGCGCGGCTGGGAACCATCGTGATGAGTTGGCGGTTGCGCACCCGCCACGGCCTACCGGTCCACGACATCGCGCCGATGCGGGTGGCCCGGCGGGACGACCTGCTGAATCTTGGTGTGGTCGATCGGCGTTCGGGATACCCGCTCGAGCTGTTGGTGCGCGCGGCGGCGGCCGGCTGGCGAGTAGTCGAGTTCGACGTGGACTACGGTCCCCGGACCGGTGGCAAGTCGAAGGTCAGCGGTTCGCTGCGGGGCAGCATCACCGCGATTCTCGACTTCTGGAAGGTGATTTCGTGAACACCCTTCCGCTGATCGCGCTGGTCGTTGCGAAGGCCCCGGAACCGGGGAAGGCCAAGACGCGGCTCGCGAAGACGGTCGGCGAACGGGTCGCCGCCGAGATCGCCGCCGCGGCCCTGCTCGACACCCTGGACGCAGTGGCCGACATGCCGGTCGCAGGGCGGGTGGTGGCGCTCACCGGTGACGTGGACGCCGCCTGCGCCGGCGTCGAGATTCGCCGTCGGCTCGGCGCTTTCACGGTCATCGGGCAGCGCGGCGACGACTTCGCCGACCGGCTGGCCAACGCGCACGCTGACGCCGGCGAGGTGTGCGCCGGCCTGCCCGTCCTGCAGATCGGGATGGACACCCCCCAGGTGACCACCGAACTGCTGACCGAGTGTGCGGGCCGGCTGTTGAGTGTGCCGGCCGTTCTGGGCCCGGCGTGTGACGGCGGCTGGTGGATCCTCGGGTTGCGCGATCCGGCCGCTGCCGAGTGCCTTCGCGGTGTCCCGATGTCCCAGCCGGACACCGGCGAGCTGACCGCGCAAGCGTTGCGGGACAACGGTATCGACGTGGTCGCGGTAAAGGCCTTGCCTGACGTCGACGTCATCGAGGACATTGTCGGGGTGCGCGATGCGTGTGCACCGTCGAGTCGATTTGCTCAGGTCACGCGCGCGGCAGCGCTCTAGCGTCAACCCCGCCGTGTCGCGTCATCGATCGCGTCGGCATCGGGCGCGCAGTCACCCGCACCGGCAACCAGCGTCGCGAGTGCGCCGGCGGCGCAGGCCCGGCGCAACGCCTGGCGATGGTCGAGGTTCCAGTTGGCCGCCAGGACACCGGCGAACGCGTCTCCCGCGCCGGAGGTGTCTAACGGCTCCACGGTGGGCGCGGCCACGGTGAACTCCGTGTCGTCACCGGCGTAGGTCGCACCGCGGGCGCCGAGGGTCACGACGCGATGAGGGACTGGCCAAACCCATTGCGCGGCTTCGGTTTCGTTGACAACCAGGACATCGGTCACCTCGGCCAGTCGGGCCAGCTCGGCGTGGTCACCGCCGGCGGGTGAGGCGTTGAGCATGACGGTCGTCCCGGCCGAATGTGCATTGCGCGCCGCCGCCGTCGCCATCGCGAGCGGAATCTCCAACTGCAGCAACAGCACATCGGCGTTGGCGACAAGGTCGCGCGCCGCCGCGTCGAATGCCAGTCGCCCGTTGGCCTCGGGCGCGACAACGATCATGTTCTCCCCACTCGGGTCGACGATGACGACCGCGGTGCCGCTGCGCCCCGGCACGGTGATGAGCCCATCGGTCCGGACGCCGTTCGCGTCGAGGTGTTCGCGCAGTTGTGCTGCGGCCGCGTCGTCACCGACAGCGCCGACGAACGTCACGTCCGCGCCCGCACGCGCCGCCGCAACCGCCTGGTTGGCGCCCTTGCCGCCGGGTGTCTGGCGCACCGATCCGGCCAACGTCGTCTCACCGGGGCCGGGCAACGCCTCGACGGTGAAGCCGATATCCATATTCACGCTGCCCACCACGCAAACCCGCGTCATCGTCCCGACGCTATGGACAACTGCGCGGATATACAAACGTCGTGTTGATAACGGTTTTCGGCAAATCCGTTTTCGCTCCTCGACAGGCGTTATTCTGCAGCGTGATTAGGGCATCAAACAGCGAAAGGACGTCGATTGACGCCGCGAGGCTCGACTGATCCGGCAGCGGACCGGCAACCGGTCGCGGCCACCAGTGGCCGGCGCCGACATCTACAGCCCCTGTCGCGGTTGAGCATTCAATCCAAGATCATGGTGATGCTGCTGGTTTCCAGCCTGGCCACGCTGGCGGTGATCGGTGTCGTCACCTATGTGTCCGGCCGCCGTTCGCTGCTGCCGATCGCGGCCGAACGCATGACGCAATTGCGTGAGGGCCAAAAGCGCGCGATCGAGATGTTATTCGCCGACCTGTCGAACTCGCTGGCGATCTACAGCCGCGGCTATACCGCGGACGAAGCGGTGCAGGCGTTCACCGCGGGCTTCGACCAATTAGCCGACACGCCAATTGATCCCGGGCAGCAACAAGCCTTGACTGGTTACTACACCGACAGGCTGATCAAGCCGATCCAGCAGACCACCGGACAGAAGCTGGATTTGGCGGCGGTGCTGCCGAGCACCAACGCGCAGCGATACCTGCAACTGCACTACACACTTCCGACCGCCGACGGTTCCTCCGCTCCCGTGGATGCCGGTGACGGCAGCGCATGGTCGGCGGCGAATGCCCGATTCAACAGATACTTTCGCGAGATCGCCACCCGGTTCGAATACCGCGACGCGATGCTGCTCGACACCCGCGGCAACGTGGTCTACAACGTCAACAAGGGCCCGGCGTTGGGCACCAACATCCTCAATGGCCCGTATCGGGCATCCAATCTGCGTGGCGCGTACGAAAAGGCAATGGCCGCAGACTCCGTCGATTTCGTCTGGATCACCGACTTCCAGGCGTTCCAGGCGGCCGGTGGAATGCCCGTCGCATGGCTGGTCTCGCCGATCGGTGTGGCAGGCAAGACGAACGGGGTGCTGGCGCTTCCATTGCCGATTTCGAAGGTCAACCGGATCATGACCGCCGATCAGCATTGGCAGGCCGCGGGCATGGGAGCGACGGCCGAGACCTACCTGGCCGGTCCGGACGGCCTGATGCGTTCCGATTCGCGGCTGTTTCTGCAAGACCCCGAAAGGTACCAGCGCGACGCGGTGGCAGCGGGAACCCCGGAAGACATTGTCGCGAAGGCGATGCGCTGGCACGGCACGACGCTGGTGCAGCCCGTCGAGACGAAGGCGTTCCGCGCCGCCCAGCGCGGGCGCAGCGGCACGCTCTCGGACACCGGCTATCTCGGCGACCAGGAACTCGTGGCGTATGCCCCGGTTACCATTCCGAACTCTGACCTGCGCTGGTCGATCCTGGCCAGTCGAGACAGCGAGGAGGCCTACGCGCGCATCGAGGCCTTCGCTCGCACGCTGGTGGTGACTGCCGCCGTGCTGGTTTTCCTGCTCTGTGTGCTCGCGATGCTGATCGCCCAACGGTTCGTCGGCCCCCTCCGGCGGCTGCGGGCCGGCGCGGAGGAGATCAGTGCCGGACGTTACGACATCACGATACCGGTCACCACGCACGACGAAATCGGCGATCTCACCGCTGCTTTCAACGAGATGAGCCGGAATCTGGAGATCAAGGAGGGGCTGCTCACCGCACAGCGTAAGGAGAACGACCGGCTGCTGCTGTCACTGATGCCCGAGTCGGTCGCGCAACGCTACCGCGACGGTGAGCAGGTCATCGCGCAAGAGCACCAGGACGTCACGGTTCTTTTCGCCGACATCATCGGCCTCGACGAGATCTCCATCGGCATGTCCGGCGACGAATTGGTCGGGATCATCGACGAACTCGTGCGCGAACTCGACTCGACCGCCGAAAGCTTTGGTGTCGAACCGATTCGCACCGTGCACAACGGGTACCTCGCCAGCTGCGGACTCAACGTCCCACGGTTGGACAGCGTGCCCCGGATCATCGACTTCGCGGTCGAGACGCAGCGCATCATCGACCGATTCAACAGCGGCAAGGGTTATCACCTCAGCATCCGGGCCGGCGTCAATACCGGCAACGTGGTCAGCGGATTGGTCGGCAAATCCAGCATCATCTACGACATGTGGGGCGCCGCGGTGAATTTGGCGCATCAAATGCGCAGCAGTGCAACTGAATCCGGTGTCTTCGTCACCAGCGACGTATACGAGGTGATGCGCGACATCCGGCAATTCACCCCGGCTGGGACCCTCACGGTCGACGGCACAGAGCAGCCGATCTGGCGATTGGCGGACCGCAAATGACCGTCGTCGATCCGGTGTGGTTGTACTGGGCCATCGGGTTGGCCATCGGGCTGCCGCTGCTGTTGATCGGTCTCACCGAATGGCAGCAGTTCCTGACACGCCGTCAGAGCGCACTGGCACGGCCGGTCAACTTGTTGCGCAGCTATCTGGTGCCGCTGGCGGCGTTGCTCGTGCTGCTGGTCAAGGTGGCGCGGGTGCCGGCGCAGGTCGACTCGGTGCGGGTGCTGGCGACGGTCTTCGGCTTCGTGGTGCTGCTGCTGGTGTTGTCCGGGCTGAACGCCACGGTGTTCGAGGGAGCGCCGGAGGGTTCGTGGCGCAAACGGGTGCCGGCGATATTCCGGGATGTCACAAGGTTTTTGCTGATCGCGATCGGTCTCGCGTTGATCTTCTCCTATGTCTGGGGGGTCCGCGTCGGGGGACTGTTCACCGCCCTCGGTGTGACGTCGGTGGTCATCGGCTTGATGCTGCAGAACTCCGTCGGCCAGATCGTGTCCGGGTTGTTCATGTTGTTCGAGCAGCCGTTCCGGATCGGGGACTGGCTGGACACGCCCACCGCGCGTGGCCGCATCGTCGAAGCGAATTGGCGCGCGGTGCACATCCAGACCGGACACGGCCTGCAGATCACGCCGAACTCGGTGCTGGCCGCCACGTCGTTCACCAACCTGAGCCGGCCGACCGGCGCGCACACCCTGTCGATCAGCAGCACGTTCTCGGTGGCCGACCCGCCCGACCGCGTGCGACTACTGCTGGTGCGGGTGGCCGGCGCGCTGCCGCAACGCAAAGCCGATGTCGCGCCAACGTGCTCGGCCACCGGCTCCGGGGGATATGAGGTCAGCATCGCATTGCGGTCGCCCGCCGACGCTGGTGCCGCGAAAGCGACCTTCCTGCGGTGGATCTGGTACGCGGCCCGGCGTGAGGAGCTGCACCTCGACGACGTCAGCGACGACTTCTCCACGCCGGCACGGATTCAGCTCGCGATGCGCGACGTGGTGGCGCCCGCGTTGCGCTTGAGCCTCACCGACCAGCAGTCCCTGATCCCGCACGCGAGGATGGTTCGCTACGGCGCCGACGAAATCGTGCAGTACGCCGGCGATGTGCCCACCGCCATGACCTTTGTGATCAAGGGCAGCATCCGGCGGACCAGGACCAACGACGACGGCACAGTGACTCCGCTCAGCCTGTTGGAGGAAGGTTCATTCCTCGGACTGAGCTCCTTGACCCGCCAACCCAGCCTCGCCGGCGCGTATGCGCTGGAGGAAGTGACCGCACTCGAGATCGATCGCGAGCACATCGAAGACCTGGTGCTGCGGACTCCGCTGCTGCTACAGGAGTTGGGACGAATCATCGAAGACCGTCGCAGCGAGTCCTCGCCCGTCGGGGCCGTCGCGATCCGCCGCTAGATTGCCCGCTACGCTGGGTCGATGAGTGTCCATGCCTTCTCGGCGACCGACGTGCGCCAGCAGGTACACGACGCGGCGCGCCGGGCCCGGGTGGCGGCTCGAATTCTGGCCGCACTGCCGACGGTCGCCAAGGATCAAGCGCTGCACGTCGCCGCCGACGCGCTGGTGGCCAACACCGACCGGCTCCTGGCGGCCAACGCCAAAGATCTGCAGTCCGCTCGCGCCGCCAACACCCCGACCGCCATGCTCGACCGCCTGGCGCTGGACGCTAAACGCGTCGAAGGAATCGCCGCCGGCCTGCGACAGGTCGCGGGCCTGCCCGACCCGGTCGGGGAGGTGCTGCGCGGTTACACGCTTCCCAACGGGCTGGCCCTGCGGCAGCAGCGTGTCCCGCTCGGTGTGGTCGGCATCGTCTACGAGGGCCGGCCCAACGTCACCGTGGACGCGTTCGGCCTGACGCTGAAGTCCGGCAACGCCGCCCTGCTGCGCGGCAGCGCCTCTGCGGTGCGCTCCAACGAGGCGCTGGTCGCTGTGTTGCGCGACGCGCTGCACGGCGAAGACCTGCCGGTCGATGCCGTGCAACTGCTTCCGTCCGCCGACCGGTCGTCGGTGACACACCTGATCCAGGCCCGCGGACTGGTCGACGTGGTCATCCCGCGCGGGGGAGCCGGCCTGATCGACGCGGTGGTCCGCGACTCGCAGGTGCCGACCATCGAGACGGGTGTCGGCAACTGCCATGTCTACGTTCACGATGCCACCGATCTCGACATGGCCGAACGAATCTTGTTGAACTCCAAGACACGTCGACCCAGCGTGTGCAACGCGGCCGAGACGCTGCTGGTCGACCGGGCGATTGCCGACCAGGCGATGCCGCGACTGGTCAACGCGCTGCAGGACGCCGGCGTGACCGTGCATCTCGACCCCGACGACGACCACCTGCGCCGCGAATACCTGGAGATGGAGATCGCCGTCGCGGTCGTCGACGGCGTCGATGCGGCGATCGCCCACATCAACGAATACGGCACCGGGCACACCGAGGCCATCGTGACATCGAATATGGCTGCGGCGCAACGCTTCACCGAGGGTGTGGATGCGGCGGCGGTGATGGTGAACGCGTCGACGAGCTTCACCGACGGCGAGCAGTTCGGGTTCGGCGCCGAAATCGGGATCTCCACCCAGAAACTGCACGCCCGCGGCCCGATGGGGCTCGCCGAACTGACCTCGACCAAGTGGATCGGCTGGGGAGACGGCCAGACCCGCCCGGTCTGACATAGCTGAGGAGAATAACCACGTGAGTGTGCCAGCGCGGCCCGCACCGCTGTTCGCCGACATCGAGGATGTCGGCCGGCGACTGTGCCGAAACCGGCTATCTTCCCGACACCGCCACTGCGACAGCCGTTTTCCTCGCCGACCGGTTCGGCAAGCCGCTGCTGGTCGAGGGTCCGGCCGGGGTTGGCAAGACCGAACTCGCCCGCGCGGTCGCGCAGGCCACCGGGTCCGGGCTGGTCCGCCTGCAGTGCTACGAAGGCGTCGACGAGGCTCGCGCGCTCTACGAGTGGAACCACGCCAAGCAGATTCTGCGCATCCAGTCCGGGTCCGGCGACTGGGACCAGACCAAGACCGACGTCTTCACCGAGGAGTTCCTGCTGTCGCGGCCGCTGCTGACCGCGATCCGGCGAACCGAGCCCACCGTGCTGCTGATCGACGAAACCGACAAGGCCGACATCGAAATCGAAGGTCTGCTGCTGGAGGTGCTCTCCGACTTCGCGGTGACGGTCCCCGAATTGGGCACTATCGCCGCCGAGCGGAGACCGTTCACGGTGCTGACCTCCAACGCCACGCGTGAGTTGTCCGAGGCGCTCAAGCGTCGCTGCCTGTTCCTGCACATCGACTTTCCGACACCCGATCTGGAACGCCGAATCCTGTTGTCCCGGGTGCCCGAGCTGCCGGCCCACATCGCCGAGGAACTGGTCCGCATCATCGGCGTGCTGCGCGGCATGCAACTCAAGAAGCTGCCGTCGGTGGCCGAGACCATCGACTGGGGCCGCACGGTGCTGGCGCTGGGCCTGGACACCATCGACGACGCCACGATCGCGGCGACGATGGGCGTCGTGCTCAAACACCAGTCCGATCAGACCCGCGCCACCTCTGAGCTACGGCTGAACTGAGGAAGATGATGGCCGTCCGCCGAGTCCGCCCCAGCCAGCCGCTGGCCCCGCATGGCATACCGGGCCACCTGGTCGGTTTCGTCGAAGCGCTTCGCGGCCAAGGGATCTCGGTCGGACCGTCGGAAACCGTGGACGCCGGTCAGGTAATGGGCGTCCTCGGTCTCGGTGACCGCGAGATACTGCGCGAGGGCCTGGCGTGTGCGGTGCTGCGGCGGCCCGAGCACCGCGAGACCTACGACGCGATGTTCGACCTGTGGTGGCCCGCCGCGTTGGGCACCCGCGCCGCCGTCGCCGACGAGGACGCCATCGACCCGGACGTGCAGTTGCCGCCCGACGACGTCGAGGCCATGCGTCAGATGCTGCTCGATCTGCTCACCGACAACCCCGACCTCGCCGACATGGATGACCGGCTGGTCGCGATGATCGCCCAAATCGTGGACGCGTACGGCAAATACAACTCCAGCCGCGGCCCGTCGTACTCGTCGTATCAGGCGCTCAAGTCGATGGCGCTGGACGAGCTGGAAGGCAAGCTACTGGCCGGTCTGCTTGCACCCTACGGCGACGAGCCGACGCCGACCCAGGAAGAGATCGCCAAAGCACTTGCCGCGCAGCGCATCACCCAACTGCGTAAGATGGTCGACGCCGAGACCAAGCGGCGCACCGCCGAGCAGCTCGGCCGCGACCACGTCCAGATGTACGGCATTCCACAGTTGTCCGAGAACGTCGAATTCCTGCGCGCCTCCGGTGATCAGCTGCGGTCGATGCGCCGTGTCGTGCAGCCGTTGGCCCGCACGCTGGCGACCCGGTTGGCCGCCCGCCGGCGCCGGGCCCGTGCCGGCGCCATCGACCTGCGCAAGACGTTGCGCAAGTCGATGTCCACCGGCGGGGTGCCGATCGACCTGGTGCTGCGCAAGCCGCGTCCGGCCCGCCCGGAATTAGTGGTGCTCTGCGACGTGTCCGGCTCGGTGGCCGGGTTCAGCCACTTCACTTTGCTGCTGGTGCATGCGCTGCGCCAGCAGTTCTCCCGGGTGCGGGTGTTCGCGTTCATCGACACCAGCGACGAGGTCACCCACATGTTCGGCCCGGACGCCGACCTCGCGGTCGCGATCCAGCGGATCACCCGCGAAGCGGGCGTCTACACCCGAGACGGCCACAGCGACTACGGCAACGCCTTCGTCTCGTTCATCCAGGACCACCCGAACGTCCTGTCGCCGCGCAGTTCGCTGCTGGTGCTCGGCGACGGCCGCACCAACTACCGCGACCCGGCCACCGACGTGCTGTCACACATGGTGACCGCGAGCCGGCACGCGCACTGGCTGAACCCCGAGCCCAAGCACCTCTGGGGCAGCGGTGATTCCGCGGTACCGCGCTACCAAGACGTGATCACCATGCACGAATGCCGCTCCGCCAAGCAGTTGGCTGCGGTGATCGACCAGCTGCTGCCGGTCTAGAGCGCCTTCCGGGCGCCCACGTGGCGCTCGCTGCGCTTCGTGCACGGTCGCGGGAAAAAGATCCTCAGTTGCACAGGTCAAATTGACGCTAGTCTTAGCCTGATATCAGGCAGGGCTCAGGTGCGCTATGTGCAACCGGCAGAATTGAATTGGGGTTCGTCATGCGGAAATGTCTCTGCGTCATGGCACCGATCATCGGCGCGGCTGCCGTGTCGATCGCCTCGGCCATGCCGGCCCACGCCGATGCAGAAGACCCATTATCGGGCAGCACCACCGCAATGTTCCTCGGCGGCACAGCAGAACCAACGCCTTCGACGGCTTACGTGGAGGCCGCCGAGTCGCTGTTTCTGAAGCCACTGGGTTTCGCCGATGCCGCGTCGATCTGCGACATGGTGGGATCCGTACCGTGCGACGCTCCGTTGCAGGTACTCACGACGCCGGAAGTGTTCGAGTTCGGCCCCAGCAGTTTGCAGGACGAGTCGGACCTCATCGCCGCTGTGGAAGCCGAGTATGCGACGGGAGCCATCAGTGCCGACCACCCCCTCACGATCTTTGCCTACTCGCAGAGCGCCATTGCGGCATCGGCGGCCGAGAAAGTGCTCTCAGCCACCATTCCGCAGGACGACCTGCATTTTGTCTTCATCGGGGATCCCAGTGACGCGAACGGGATCGCCACCAACATCTACGCGGACCTGGTCCAGCTGTTCGGCGGAGGCACGACCGGCACGGACATCACGGATTTCGTGCTCAAAGCGATCAACGAAGACCAGTTCGCCCCCGGTGGCCTGCTGGCCGGCGACACGCCCAACGACCTGTATCCGACCACCATCTACGACATCAACACCGACGGTGTCTCCGACTGGCAAGAGGACTGGGACGCAGGCCTCGCCGCCAACGACGGAAACCCATGGGCCGCCCTGACCAACGGCCTCTTCCACTTCTTCACCACCCACGTGGAGTACCTGGGCCTGACCCCGGAGGAGATCGCCAGCGGCGTCGCATCGACCGACGGATTGACCACGACCATCACGATTCCGGACGGCGCGGACCCCGGGGCCATCATCAACGACACGACGGCACTGCTCGGCGCGTTCACCCACGGGGTCGCCGACAGTGGACCGATCCTCGCGTTGATACAGACAGTCGAGGACCTGTTCGACCCCAACTACTTCTGAGCACCGCCCGGCCGGCGTAACGCCGTTGCGCGTATCCGGCCGGTTTTGCACCGTGGGGTGACGCTCGCAGCCGGGATCTCGCCTCGCGGGGCTCAAGTAAGCTGGCAAACCGTGCAAAAGCGGCGGCTGGGAGTCATGGGTGGGACGTTCGATCCCATCCACAACGGCCACCTGGTCGCGGCCAGCGAGGTCGCTGACCTGTTCGACCTCGACGAGGTGGTGTTCGTGCCGACCGGCCAGCCGTGGCTGAAGGGTCGCGAGGTCAGCGCCGGCGAAGACCGTTACCTGATGACGGTGATCGCCACGGCGGCCAACCCGCGCTTCGCGGTCAGTCGCGTCGACATCGACCGCGCCGGTCCCACCTACACCAAGGACACCCTGCGGGAGCTGCAGGCGCTCAACCCGGACTCCGACCTGTACTTCATCACCGGCGCCGACGCGCTGGCGTCGATTCTGTCCTGGCAGGACCTCGACGAGCTGTTCGCCGCGGCGAGGTTCGTCGGCGTCAGCCGGCCCGGCTACGACCTGGGCAGCGAGCACCTCGCCGGTGTGCTCGACGGCCTGCCCAAGGACGCGCTGTCGCTCGTCGAAATCCCGGCTCTGGCAATCTCTTCCACCGACTGCCGGCTGCGCGCCGCCGAAGGCCGCCCGCTGTGGTACCTGATGCCCGACGGCGTCGTGCAGTACATCTCCAAGACCGATCTCTATCGCAAACGGGGGGAGGAAGCATGACCGCCGCGCCCGAGGCCATCGACATGGCAGAAGTCGCGGCGCGCGCGGCCGCCTCCAAGCTCGCCGACGACGTCGTCGTCATCGACGTCTCCGATCAGCTGGTGATCACCGACTGCTTCGTGATCGCCTCGGCGTCCAACGAACGACAGGTCAACGCGATCGTCGACGAGGTCGAGGAGAAGATGCGCGAGGCCGGGTACAAGCCGGCCCGCCGCGAAGGCACCCGCGAGGGCCGCTGGACGCTGCTGGACTACGTCGACATCGTCGTGCACATCCAGCACCAGGACGAACGCGACTTCTATGCCCTCGACCGGCTGTGGCGCGACTGTCCGGTGGTTGCGATGGATCTGTCATGACGATCCGTCGCCTGGTGATGTTGCGGCACGGTCAGACCGCGTTCAACTTCGGCAGCCGGATGCAGGGTCAACTCGACACCGAGTTGACGGAGCTGGGCCGCGCGCAGGCGGTGGCCGCGGCCGAAGCGCTGGGCAAGCATCAACCCCTGCTGATCGTGTCCTCGGATCTGCGTCGCGCCTCCGACACCGCGGTCGCGTTGCAGGAGCGCACCGGTTTGCGGGTGCGGGCCGACGACCGGCTGCGGGAAACCCATCTCGGCGACTGGCAGGGCATGACCCACACCGAGATCGACGCAAAAGCACCGGGCGCCCGGCTGGCGTGGCGCGAGGATGCCACCTGGGCGCCGCACGGCGGGGAGAACCGGGTCGACGTGGCCAATCGCAGCGTGCCGCTGGTGGCCGAGTTGGTCGCCGATGAACCGGAGTGGGGTGCCGACGACGAGCCGGCGCGGCCGGTCGTGCTGGTCGCCCACGGCGGCCTGATCGCCGCGCTGACCGCGGCGTTGCTGCGGCTACCAGTGGTCAACTGGCCGGTGTTGGGCGGCATGGGCAATGCGAGCTGGACGCAGCTGTCCGGGCACACCGAGTCCGGCGCTGGGACAGACGAGTTCGACGCCATCCGGTGGCGGCTCGACGTGTGGAACGCATCGGCACAGGTCGCCGGCGATGTCCTCTGAGCGCCCGGCGACCCTGCTGGTCTTTGCCGACTCGCTGGCCTATTACGGGCCCACCGGCGGTCTGCCGTCCGACGACCCCCGTATTTGGCCCAATATGGTTGCCACGCAACTAGGTTGGGACTTGGAGCTGATCGGCCGGATCGGGTGGACGTGCCGCGACGTCTGGTGGGCGGCCACCCAGGATCCCCGGGCCTGGGCGGCCCTGCCGCGGGCCGGCGCGGTGATCTTCGCGACCAGCGGCATGGATTCGCTGCCCTCGCCGTTGCCGACCGCGCTGCGGGAACTCATCCGGTACGTGCGCCCGCCGTGGCTGCGGCGTTGGGTCCGCGACGGCTACGGGTGGATCCAGCCCCGTTTCTCGCCGGTGTCGCGCGCCGCTCTGCCGCCGCACCTGTCCGCCGAGTATCTCGAAGAGACACGTGGCGCAATCGATTTCAATCGGCCCGGCATTCCGATGGTGGCGTCACTGCCGTCGGTGCACATCGCCGAGGCGTACGGCAAGGCGCACCACGGCAGACCGGGCACGGTTGCGGCGATCACCGCGTGGGCCGCCGAGCACGACGTTCCCCTGGTCGACCTGAAGGCGGCCGTCGCCGACGAGGTGATGAACGGTCGCGGCAATCCCGATGGCATTCACTGGAACTTCGAGGCGCACCGGGCGGTTGCGGAGTTGATGCTCAAGGCGCTGGCCGAGGCCGGCGTCAGGGTCGGCGGCTGAGTTCGTGCCCGTCGTTGTTGTGACCGACTCCTCGGCGCGCCTTCCCGAAGACCTGCGGCGGGAGTGGGGGATACGTCAAGTCCCGCTGCACATCCTGGTCGACGACATCGATCTTCGCGACGGTGTCGACGACATCCCGGATGACATCCACGACTTCGGCCACGCCACCACCGCGGCGGCGACCCCAGCCGAGTTGACCGAGGTGTACCGGCAGGCCCTCGACGACAGCGCCGGCGCCGGGGTGGTTGCCGTGCACCTGTCCAAGGCGCTGTCCGGAACATACGCCGCGGCACAGTCCACCGCCGCCGAGATCGGTTCGCAGATAAGGGTTCTCGACTCGAAGTCGACCGGAATGAACACCGGTTTCATCGCGTTGGCGGCGGCACGCGCTGCCGCCGAGGGCGCCGATCAGGACGGCGTCGCGGCGGCCGCGGAGGCCGCCGTCAGCCGCAACCACGGCTTCATCGTCGTGCACCATCTGGACAACCTGCGACGAAGCGGGCGCATCGGCGGCGCCGGCGCCTGGCTGGGCACCAAGCTTTCACTCAAGCCGTTGCTGCGGATCGAAGACGGGAAACTCGTTCTGGCGCAACGGGTTCGGACGGCCAACAAGGCGGTCGCGACGATGATCGACCGGGTTGCCGAGATCGTCGGCGACCGACGAGCCTCGCTCGCGGTGCACCACGTCGCCAACCTCGAGGGCGCGCAAAGCCTGGTCGAGTCGCTGTCCGAGCGGCTGCCCGGATGCGAACCTGCGATCGTCACCGAGCTGGGCCCGGTGCTCGCCCTGCACGTCGGCGCCGGCGCGCTTGCGGTGTGCGTGCAGTTGGCCGACCCCGACTAGCTCAAGACTTCTGCACGGCCAACGGCGCGGTGTTGGCCTCGTCGGGGACCGCCGCCGGCTTCGGCTTGGCGTGGTCGCCGCGAGGATGGATCACCAGCGGCCACCAGAACCACCGGCCCAGCAGCGTCGCCAGCGACGGCATGAACAGCGTTCGCACGACCAGGGTGTCGAGCAGCAGGCCGATGCAGACCGTCGAGCCGAACTGACCCAACACCGTCAACTCGCTACCCAGCATCGCGGCCATCGTGAAGGCGAACACGAGACCGGCCGACGTCACCACCGCGCCGGTGCCGGCCATCGACCGGATGTATCCGGTCTTCAGTCCGGCGTGTATCTCTTCTTTGAATCGAGACACCAGCAGCAGGTTGTAGTCCGAGCCGACCGCCAACAGGATGATGACCGACAAGGCCATCACGATCCAGTGGATGTGCATGCCGAGCAGGTCCTGCCAGATCAACACCGACAGGCCGAACGATGCTGCGATCGAACTGCTCGCCGTCCCCACGATCACCATTGCGGCCACCACGCTTCGGGTCAGCAGCAGCATGATCATGAAGATCAGCGTCAGCGCCGACACCACCGCGATCATCAGGTCGTACTTCTCACCGTCGGCCATGTCGCGGAACGTCGCCGCCGTCCCGCCGAGATACACCTTGGCTTCCGACAGCGAGGACTGTTTGAGTCCTTCCTGCGCCGCCGTGCGCTCCGCGCTCACCCGCTCGATGCCCTCGGGCGTCATCGGGTCACCCTGGTGAGTGATGAAGAATCGCACGGACTTTCCGTCGGGGGAGAAGAACATCTTTACGCCGCGGATGAACTCCGGGTTCTGGAACGCCTCGGGGGGCAGGTAGAAGAAGTCGTCGTTCTGCGACTTGTCGAAGCTCTGTCCCATCACGATGGAGGTGTTGCTCATAGCCTCCATCTGATCGATCATCGCCTTGAACGTCTGGTACATAGTCAGCGTCAGGCCATGCGTTGTCTTCAACGTTTCCAACATGATTGGGATCAGTTGCTCCAACTCGTGCGAGGCCTGTGCGGTGCGCGCGATGTCGCCGGACAGGTCGTGAAACTTCTCCGCAAGCTGGTCGAAGCCGTCAATCGAGTCGAACAGCGACCGGAACGAGATGCAGATCGGGATGTCGTAGCAGTGCTTTTCCCAGTAGAAATAGCTGCGAATCGGCCGGTAGAAGTCTTCGAAGTCCGCGATGTGGTCGCGCAGGGTGTCGGTGATCTCGGAGGTTTCCTGCGTGGTCTTCGCACTGTCGAGGGCGGCGGACGCCAGATCGTGGGTGACCTTCGCCTGGCGCTCGGTCACGTTGATCATGACCTGCATCTCGTCGGCCATCTTCAGAATGTCTTTCATTCTGTCTTTGAGGAAGTCCATGTTCTGCATCGTGGTCTGGGCCTGGATGCTGTTCTGGAATGGAATTGAGCTGTGCTGGATGGGAATTCCGAGCGGGCGGGTGATGTCCTGGACCATCGCGATGCCCAACGTGCGAATCTCGTTCTTGGCGACCTTGTCCAGCACCAGCATGTCCGAGGTGTTGCGCATGTCGTGGTCGGACTCGATCATCAGCAGGTCCGGGTTCATCCGGGCCTCGGAGAAATGCCGGTCTGCCGCGGCGTACCCGATGTTGGACGGTGCGGACTCGGGTAGGTAGTGGCGATCGTTGTAGCTCGTCGTGAATCCGGGCAGCGCGACCATGCCGACCAGCACCACGGCGGTGCTGACGGCGAAAATCGGTGCGGGCCAACGGACAACGGCGGTACCGACCCGACGCCACAACTTGCCGCGGGCCTGGCTCTTCTTTTCGAAAAGGCCGAATCTACTGCCGATGAACACGACGGCGGGACCGAGTGTCAGCCCGGCCAGCACGACGACCAACATGCCGATGGCAACCGGTGCGCCCATCGTCGAGAACCAGGGCAGCCGGCAAAAGCTCAGACAGTACGTCGCGCCGGCGATGGTCAGACCCGACCCGAGCACGACCGGTGCAACGCCCTTGAATGTCGTGTAGTACGCGGTTTCTCGGTCTTCGCCCTCGCGGCGCGCCTCCTGATAACGGCCGACCAGGAAGATTCCGTAGTCCGTGCCGGCCGCGATCGCGAGCATGGTCAGGATGTTCGCGGCGAAGGTGGTGAGTCCGAATGCGTCGTTGTAGGCGAGAACCGCGACGACGCCACGGGCGCAGGCCAGCGCGACGAACGTCATGAACAACTGGATCAGCGTCGTGACAAACGACCGGTAGACCAGCAGCAGCATGATCGCGATCGCGCCGAGGGTGAACAGCGTGATCTTGGCCAGGCTGTCGTTGCCGATCACGTGCATGTCGTCGGACAGCGCCGCGGGACCCGTGACGTAGGCCTTCACCCCGGGTGGGGCCTTTTCTTCGTCGACGACCTTGCGGACCGCCTCGACGGAGTTATTGGCCTGCGTGGTGCCCTGGTTACCCGCGATGTTGACCTGGACGTAGGAGCCTCTGGCATCGGCGCTCTGCGCGCCCGCGGCGGTGAACCGGTCGCCCCAGAAGTCCTGGATGTGCTGGACATGCGTGGTGTCGGCGCGCAGTTTGCGCACGATGTCGTCGTAGTAGTGATGGGCGGCGTCGCCGAGCGGTTGCTGGCTTTCCACGACGACCATCACCGTGCTGTTGGAGTCGAACTCGCGGAAGTTGTGCCCCATCCGCATCATCGCCTTCATCGATGGCGCGTCCAGGGGAGCCATCGGGGCGGAGTGCGCCTCGCCGACGACTTCCAGCGTCGGGACCGCGATGTTCACGATGACGGTGACCGCGACCCAGACCAGGATGATCGGGATCGCGAAGATCCGGATCACGTGCGGAAGATAGGGCCGATGCGGCTTGGGATCGGCAGGGGCGACTCGGCCGTGCCAGTCATGCGCCGCTTCTCAGCATCGCTCCGCTCTGCATCGTCGCCGGCGCGGCTCATGCGGACTTCACCAGGCAGAACGTCTGGGCGTTGTGTCCGTCCGAACTCTGGTGCTCGCGCAATTCTCCGTCGACGGTGATGCGGCAACCGATGTAACCGCCGTCGGTCTGCGCCATGATGTTCGCGCTGACCGTGGGCAGCGTGGTCGACACAGTGAACTCCCACGGCAGGGGAGCGTTGTTGATCTGGTGGGTGTTGGCGTCGGCGTCCCAGTAGTTGATGTTGGCGGTGGCCCCGGGATTGCCGAAGATCTCGTACTTCACGACTTTGGGGTTGAACTGCACGATCTTGATCCCGGCTCCTGAATTCGCGTTGAGGTCCTGGGAGGCGAACACCTTGTGCAACCGCGTCACGGTGAGGCCTGAAATCGACAGCACCACGATGAGCAGCAGTGGAATCCAGGCGCGTTTGAGCACACCGCTAATCGACATCGCCCTCACTCGGTCTCCTCCCGCCGCCCGTCCGCAATGGTGTCCACGAACGCATGCGCTGCGGATCCCTTCCGCGGTCGAAAAGACGCGTCCGGGACAGCTTCGCCGAACGAGCCAGGCCCACGAAACGGTGTCGGACAACCGATGCCGATCAGAACCTTTGCTCGGCTAACGATGCTAGACGATAGGGGACGCGCGCGTTCCGCTTGACCCCAACAATGCGCGCGGGTTCGCACTACGCCAGTGCGGCCCGCCCCGTGACCGGGGGCAGGTCGGCCAGGGTCACGATCCCGGGCTCGGCGGCCACCACGGCGGGCACCGCGTTGGTCACCGGCATCGCGGTGTAAATCATGCCCAAGCCCATGAATCCCGGCTCGGTCCAATCCTCCGGTGGCAGGCAATGCACCACGGTCCGCATGTTGGGGATGCCGAACACCTGAATGACGTGACCGTGTTCGAGCGGCTTCGGCGGCGTGACGTGATCGCCCATGGTCCAGTTGAATCCGACACTGACTACGTTGTGGTCGCCGACCCAGCCGCGGTGGTAGCCGAAAACGCTGCCGACGGTGCCGGCCGGAATCTTCATGAACCCCAAGTCCGAGTCGCCGGTGGCCGCGGTGAAGGTGACGTCGAAGGTCATCCTGTCCAGCTTTGCCCCGATCGCATCGGCCATCATCGCTGCCGATTCGGCGAAGACCTCGCTTTCGCGGCGTACATTCTCCGCCAGCCCAGGGGTGTCCGGGTCCTGCGAAAAGCCCATGGCGGTCTGGGTCTCCGCCGACTCGTAGGTCGAGCAGTCCACCGACTCGGTGATGCGTATTTCGTCGACGCGCTCGCACGAGCCGCTCAGCGCGATCCCGACCAGGTTGGTCATCCCGGGATGAGCGCCGCTGCCGAAGATCGTCGACTTTCCCTGCTCGCAGGCGTCGAGGATGCGCCGGCGATCCTGCGGCGTCTGCTTTCCGCCGGTGATCCAGGCCGCGCTGGTGCACACGTTGACACCGGACTCGAGGAGCCGAACCAGTTCGTCGATGCTGGGCCACAGCGGGTTGTAACAGCACGCATCGGGTCGGAGCGCCAGCAGAGCATCGATGTCGTTGGTGGCGATGATGCCGGTCGGCTGAGGCCAGCCGGCCAGCTCAGCCGCGTCGACCCCGACCTTGTCCTGACCGTGGGCGTAGACCCCGACGAGCTCCATGTCCGGCCTGCCGATGATGGCGTGCAGCGACCGGCGCCCGATATTGCCGGTCGTCCACTGGATCACGCGAAGCGGTCGTTGTGGATGTGTCGCGCTCATCAGGGGCTCCTTTGCCGGTGTGACTGAACTCATTATGTTCAACCGTTCAGCGGGCGCCCCAGCCGGGCGGCTCGCACCCAGAGTTAATTTTGCCGTGCGTGATAATTTTCCGGCCGTCTACCGGAGATCGGTCCCTAGATTCCGCTCCCGGCAGCCTTGCGATGGGTACTGAAGTCGCTTGAGCAACCAAAACTAGACAGCCGTCAAAGTCGCCTCGACATGCAATTTCGCATTGAACAGGCGTTGAATGTGTGCCGAAACCTGCACTGCCGCAACCGAAGGACGTGTCGAGCGGCGTGTGCCGCGGTAGGGCGGACCGTCGGTACCGAGATTGGCGCAGCAAGTTGACAGTGAACGATCGTATTCTTACTCTAAAGTAACCTACGCATGGGTAAGTTGTTGGAGCCGCCGAAAGGGGTCTGATCGGATGGGCACGCAGCAAACTCGTCGTGAACGACGTCCGAAGCGATAGCTCAGGGCTTCGAGTCGATGGCGCAATTACATGAGAGCACCGCACGGATCGTCAGCGAGGCGGACGTGACGCTCACCTCGTTGCCCGGCTACGGCCAACTCGATTCGCTGTCAGCATGTGCGGTGGAGGAGTGGGTCGCAGCGCGGCAGCCTGCTGCCGGTCGAGCACATTCCCCTCGCGGCGATACGCAACTCCTACACGCCGAGGAAGACCAAGGCCAACGAAAGCCACGTCCAGGTCCTGGCGCAATCGCCGCTGCCGTTGCCTCCGATCGTGATCCACCGGGGATCGATGCGGGTGATCGACGGCGTGCATCGACTGCGCGCCACCGAATTGCGTGGGCACAACACAATTGCTGCTCGGCTTTTCGAGGGTAATGACGCGGAGGCATTCGCGCTCGCGGTGCATTTGAATGTCACGCACGGACTTCCGCTCACACTCGCCGAACGAAAGGCCGCCGCGCAAAGAGTCCTGCTATCTTACCCGCACTGGTCGGACCGGTCTATCGGGTTGGTTGCCGGCGTATCGAATAAAACGGTCGGAAAATTGCGCGGGCGTACAACCGAGGAAATCTCCCAGTTGAACCCCCGACTGGGACGGGATGGAAAAGTTCGACCCGTCAGCCCGGCCAATGGCCGGCGCCGCGCCGCCGAATTCCTCTCGATGAATCCGCGAGCATCACTGCGCGAGATTGCGCGCACAGCGGGGGTTTCGGTGACGACCGCGCGTGACGTGCGTCAGCGGATTGACAAGGGCGAGAGCCCACTACCGGACAACCTCGCCAGAAGGGTCAGTCAGGCTGCCGCACCGGTTGTCAGCGCGACCGACGCCACGGTGACGCCGCCGCTCGCGCATTCTTCGCGAGGCACCCGCATGGTCCCGGAGGGCCGCGGCCGCGACCTTTTGCAGCGGCTCAGAAACGATCCATCGGTAAGGTCGTCCGAGCGCGGGCGGGCGTTGCTGCGCCTGCTGTCCACGGTCGTGGTGGCGATCAGCGCCTGCAACGAATTCACCGACTCTGTTCCGATGCACTGCTCGGGCACTTTCGCCGAGATCGCGCGGAAGAACGCCCGCGCCTGGCAGGAAATCGCCGAGAAGTTCGAAGTCAAAGCGCGCTAACAGCCGCTGGCTCAACCAGTTCCAGGCGGACCAGGTTCAGAAGCCGGCGACGCCGACGGCGACAAAGGCGCACCCGATCACGGCCAGCGTCATCGCGACATCGCGTCGGCGCCGAGACCGGATCCACTCGTGCAGCGCCGTCATCGCCCTGGCGGTCGGCCTGGGTGCTACCAGGTAGGCAAGGAGCGGAATCTCCACGAGCGCGAAGGCCACCACGTTGAACGCCACCAGGACGGCGACCTGGGTCAGCGCGGCGGCGCCGGAGGCGAGGATCACCGCCAGCGCAGCCAGGTAGTCGACCGAGGGCAACGCGATGCCCAGGCCGGCGATACCGGCGACCGACAGCGAATCGCCTTTGAGCAGCCTGGTCGCCGGGCCAGCCATCTTCGCGGGCCGCGAGCCCAGCCGGCCGACGAGGTCGAGTCCGACGACCGCGGCAATGCACAACACCATCAAGCCGATCAAAAGCTGCACCCGCGGCACCGTCACGACAGACGTCCCGAGCAGAATTCGCCGAAATACAAAAAGCACAACCAGGCCGACTGTGGTGCCCATGACGAAGCCGCCGCACAAAAACGCGAAGAGCTGAAGAGCGGGTCGGGGCCTATTCAGCATGAGCACTGTCATGCCAATGCGAAATGGTTCGATACTGACGGCAAGAGCCATTATCAGGACAGTTGCCAGCATGAGCTAATTCTGGGGCTGCGACCCGGGATCGGGCTAGGCGTCCAACCGGGCGAATTGGTCTTGGCGATAGTGCTCAACGCAGGCCGCCCGGCGGATCTTGCCGCTCGTCGTGGTCGGAATCGAGCCGGCCGGGACCAAGACGACGTCACCGACATTGAGCCCGTGGGCGTTGGAGATGGCCGACGTCACGTCGCTGCGGACGCCGCTGAGGCGGTGGCGCAACTCCTCGCCCGCTTCGCCCCGCTTCTTTTTCACCTCGATGACCGTGACCAACTGCTCGGTGCTGTCCACTTGCACCGAGATCGCCGCGACCCGGCCCTGGGCGACCTGCTGAACCGTCGCCTCGATGTCCTCGGGGTAGTGGTTGCGCCCGCGGATGATCAGCAGGTCTTTGATGCGGCCGACGATGAAGAGCTCGCCCTCGTAAATGAAGCCCAGGTCACCGGTGCGCAGCCACGGGCCCTCCGGGGTGCCGGCCGACGGCTCGGTGATGGTGGCACCAAAGCAAGCCTGCTCGCTCGGCGGCTTGTTCCAATAGCCCTCGGCAACGTTCTCGCCGTGCACCCAGATCTCGCCGATCAGGTCTGGCGGGCATTCGCGATAGGTCTCGATGTCGACAATCCGCAGCAATGGCGATTGCGGGATCTGGTAACTGACCAGAGCGGAGCCGCCGCCCGCCGCACACCGCTCGACCCGGCCGGCACCGAGTTCGCCGACGTCGAAGTTCTTCGTCGGCGCGTCTTCGCTCCAGGTGCCGGTGGTCACGAACACGGTGGCTTCCGCCAGCCCGTAGGACGGCCGCATCATGTGGTCTTTGAAATCGAAGTGCGAAAAGCGGTCCACGAAACGCTGCAGGGTGGCCGGCTCGACGCGCTCGGCACCGCTGATGATGCCCAGCACCCCGCCGAGGTCCAGTCCGGCCAGATCGGCGTCGGTCGTCTTGCGGGCGGCCAGGTCGAAGGCGAAGTTGGGCGCTGACGACCACGCATTGGGATTCTCGGCGAGGGCACGAATCCACCGCGCCGGTCGCTCGAGGAAGCCGACTGGGCTGGTCAGCTGCGCGCGGTAGCCGCCCAGAATCGGCGCGCAGACGCCCAGCACCAGACCCATGTCGTGATAGAAGGGCAGCCACGAGACGATAGTCGTGTCCGCAGGGACCTTGGAGTTCGCGAAGAAGCTGCGCATCAACTGCTCGAAGTTCACCGTGAGATTGCGGTGCGACATCATCACTCCGGTCGGCGTGCGGGTCGATCCCGAGCTGTACTGCAGGTAGGCGGTATTCGGCACGTCGGCGGTCGAAAGGCTCGGTCCCCCTTCGGCGTGCAGATTCAGCGAGTCGATCGCGACGATCTTCGGAGCGGTGTCCATCCGCGACTGGTCGACGTAGTCACCGACGTCCTCCGCGGCTGAGGTCGTGGTGAGAACGACCGAAGGTGCGGTGTCGGCGAACACCGCTCCGACGCGGTCGTAGCTCGAGCCGCGGTGCGGCAGTGGCAGCGGTACGGCGATCAGCCCCGCCTGCATGGCCCCGAGGAACGCGCGGATGTAATCCAGCCCCTGCGGCGCCAGAATGACCGCCCGATCTCCGACTGACCCGTGCGCGCGGACTTCGCGTGCCACATTCAGTGTCTGGCGCGACAACTGCGACCAGGTCAGAGTCTCCGGGACCCCTGTGTAGTCCTTCTCGTAGTCGGTGAAGGTGAAGGCGGCGTCATGTGGTCGCATACTGGCGCGACCGTGAAGCATCGAAAGAATCGTTGACTGAGACATGATTTCGTCCGTCTTGCTAGTCGAATAAGGGCTCGGTCTCAGCGATCAGCTGGGCGCTTCGCCGGCGCCGTGCGACAGCACGGACATGGCACCACTGAGAATCTGCGAGAACGGGTCGGCACCGCCGCCGAACGTCGCCTGGTTGGCCGGCGCAGTGACTTCCGCGGGGTCGAAGCCACGCACTGGGTCGACCTGAACCGGCGCCGTTGCCGGATCGTCGTTCCGAATGTAACCCGAGTTCACCCGGGGGATGAGGATCGCGTCCAGCTTGTTTAGCGTGTCTTCCGGGATTCCGATGTACTTCAGCGGCATGACCAGCGGAAGGTGCTTCTCCGGGACCATGATCGTGGTGTCCTTGGCGCCCCGCGAGTTGATCGTGGTCCGGATGTTCTGCGGCGGCACCATGCTCGCGTTGGTGAACGCGACCGCGGTGTGCCCGGTGGCCAGGCCCATCAGCGTGTTGGCCAGCGCGAACATGTTGTCCGGCCGGTCCGGGAAGTCTGCGATCGAGTCGTAGGCGGCGACGAACCGATTGGTGTCGTACTGGCTCTCGTATTGCGGGGGCATGGTGTAGTCGAGTGCCGGAACGACGCTGCCGACCGGGAAGGTTGCGGTCAGGAAGCTCTGACCGAAGGCGTGGTGCCCGATCGGGTCGCCGAAGGTGGCGAAATTCAGCATGTTCGGCGGGGGAGCGTCGGGGGCCGTCGCCAGCCGCAGCTGCTCGCCGTCGACCACGAACCCGCCCTCGGACAGGCCGATCGCCGTGCCGGGGCGACCGGTCGTGCGGATCGCCGCGTCGAGGTTGTCGACGCCCTCGTCGACCGACTGGCCGACGCTGGGACCGTCGAGGCCTAGGCCCGGAAACTGTTGGTCGACTTTGTCGATGTCCGGCTTCAGGCCCGGGAAGAGCCGCGCGAGCACGTGACCCTGGACTTGTCCGGCCGGGTAGCGCACGATCTGGCGCTGCTGGCCGGGAAACCACTGCGCGCCTTCCATCTTGATGTACTGGTCGTAGGGGATGCCCAGCACGTGCGCGCCACCGAGAGCGTAGGCGGTCTGGTCGCCCGGCGCTCCGGGGCTCGGCGGTCCGCTGATCTGCGGCTCATCGGCCGCGGCGGTCCCGACGCCGAAACATCCTGTGGCGCCGACGGTTACCAGCGCCGATACTCCTGCGAAAAGCTTCTTCAATGCCTGCCCCTGACCGCTTGGGTTGCTTAGTTTCACATACATAACGGGTGCGCGCTAACTCGCTCGGACCGCTGCGCGTGCTGGCGCCGACCTCGACGACGGCCACCAATTCGCCCGTCCGACCAGTGCCGCGATGGCGGGAACGGTGATGGTGCGGACCAGGAACGTGTCGAGCAAGATGCCTACCCCGATCACGAAACCGCCCTGCACCACGGTGCCGATGCTGGAGAACAACAGACCGGCCATCGACGCGGCGAAGATCAGCCCCGCCGCGGTGATCACCCCGCCGGTCGAACTCAGCGTGCGGATGATGCCGTAGCGCATGCTGTTCGGCGACTCGTCGCGCATTCGGGAGACCAGCAGCATGTTGTAGTCCGCCCCCACAGCGACCAACACCACGAACGCCAAAGGCGGCACGCTCCAATGTAATTGCTGGCCCAAAATGAACTGGAAGACGACGGCGCCGATGCCGACCGCCGACAGGTACGAAATCACGACGGAGGCGACCAGGTATAGCGGCGCGACGATCGCCCGCAGCAACAGAATCAGGGTCAGCAGCACGACCAGCAGGGTCGTGGCGATGATGAAGCGAATGTCGTGCTGGTAGTAGTCGCGGGTGTCCTTCAGGCCGACCGTGTAGCCGGCCATCGAGATCTTGGCGTCCGACAGCATGGTGTTGGGCTGGGCGCCCTTGGCCGTCGCGAGAATCGCGTTGACCTGATCCATCGCTTGAGTGCCGAATGGGTTGAGCTTCGTCTGCACCAGGTAGCGCACGGAGTGACCGTCGGCCGAGATGAACACCTTGGCGGCATCTTGGAACTCCGGCAACCGCAGCAGCTGCGCCGGGATGTTGAATCCCGCCATCGCCGGTTGCGCGGCGTCCTTCTTCAGCGACAGCAGGAATGTCGCGGATTCACTGAGCCCGGCGCCGAGCTGCTTGACCTGGTCGACGAGCAGGTTGACCGCGTCGGCGATCTGCCGGCTGCCGCCGGCGAATTGGTTTGCGCCGCCTTGCAATTGGTCCAGGTTGGCCTGCAAGCCGCCGGGCTGGTCCATCCCCAGCGATTTCAGTACACCGGTGAGCTTGCTGATCGCCGCGCGCATCTTGTCGGTCGATGCCTTGAGCTGCTTCTTGTCGGGGTAGTCGCCCATCTGATGGGCCAAGTCGTTGATCGCATCCAGATCTTCCTGGTTGCGGCCACCGAGCAACTGCTCAAAGGCGCCCCGCGTGTTGCTGCAGGACTCGTTCAGGTCGCAGACGGGGTTGCCCTGCAAGGCGGTCAGCACCGGACCGACCCACTCGAGCAAATTCTTGGCTCCAGTGTAATTCCAGCCCATGTTGTTGCTGATCGCGTTGACGTGGTCGACCAGTTGAGCCGCGAGGTCGACCTCGTGGACCAGCGTCTCGCCGCTGTACTGGTCTTTGGTTGACGTCATGGTGGTTTCCAGCTCCTGCACGCTGGACGCGAGTTCGCCGACCTGGCCGCGCACCTCATCGAGCTTGTCGGCGAGCGTGACGGACCCCTCGGACAGTTGGTTGAGGTCGCTGGTGTGGTCGTTGATCAGGGTGGATCCGCCGGCCAGGAAGGAGCCGATCGCACCGGCCTGATAGGTGGCCCGGAATTGCTCCGGCACATTCCCGGTAGGACGGGTGATGCCGCTGACGGCCGCGACGTTCGGCAGCTGACTGACGCGGTCGGCCATCTGCTCCAGGTCTGCCAGGGCCTGCGGATTGCGCAGGTCGCGCGGCGACTGGATGAAGATGTATTCAGGAATCGACTGGTTCACCGGGAAGTGGTGGTCCAGTGCGGTGTAGCCGATCGAACTCGGGGCGGACGGACCCAATGCTTTGCGATCGTCGTAGTTGTAACGGACCAGGGTGGCGCAGCTGGCCAGGGCGATCAGCACGAGCAGGCTGGCGACTAGGTGCACCCTCGGCCGACGCACGATCCGGATGCCTGAACGCCGCCAAAATCGGGCGGTGATCTCGCGTTTCGGCTTGACCCAGCCGCGCGGGCCGGCGATCGCCACGATGGCCGGGAGCAGGGTCACCGCTGCCAGGAACGCGACGCCGATACCGATCGCCGACGCGATGCCGACGGTCTGGAACACGCCCATCTGGGCGAAGCTGATCACCAAAAACGTGATGCCCACCGTGCTGGCGGACGCGACGATCACCTTGCCGATCGAGATCAACGCCTTCTTCAGGGCCGCGTCGTGTTCTTCGCCGGAGCGCAGATAGTCGTGGTAGCGGCTGATCAGGAAGACGGCGTAATCCGTTCCGGCACCGGCCATGATCGCGCTCAAGAAGACGATGGACTGATTGGAGACGCCGGCCCCGGTGAGTGCGGAGTACGCGGCCACCAGTGCCTGGGCGATCATCAGCGACAACCCGATCGAAATCAACGGCAGCAGCATGGTGATCGCGCTGCGATAGACGATCAGCAGAACGATCAGCACCAGGACGCCGATGGCCAGCTCGATCGGCATGCGGTCCTGCTGTCCGGCCACCGTGAGGTCGGCGACGGTGCCCGCGGGTCCGGTGAGATTCGCCTTCAGCGTCGTCCCTGCGACCGTATGCGTGACGGTGTCGGTGATCTTGTTGAACGCCTCGTAGGACCGCGGCGTCCCCAGCTCGCCGGCCACGCCGACCGGCAGCACCCAGGCCTTGCCGTCTTTGCTGGTCACGATCGACTTCAGCGGCGGGGTGCTGATGAAGTCCTGCAACATCACCACGTCTTTGGTGTCTTTGCGCAGCGTGTCCGCCAGTCGGCGGTAGGTGTCCTCGTCGGCTCGGCTGAGTCCCTTGTCGTCGGTCAGGACCACCAGCAGCAGGTCTTCGGAGCCCGCTTCGTGGAACGCCTCGGTCATCTTTCGGGCGGTGACGGCCGAAGGTGCATCGCTGGGCAGGATCGCCAACGGGTGTTTCTCGGACATCTCGTTCAGCGACGGGAAAGACAGAGGTAGTGCCACCGCGATCGCGATCCAGGCTCCGATCACCACCCAGGGCCATCGCACCACGAAGTCAGCTAGCCGTCGCATGTAAGTCTTCCCCCCGGTCGGCGCAGTCGTCCGCGCCCGCCGGCGACGCTCGCCGACGATAGGTTGTGGCACGCACTGCCCACGTCAGGCGACGCGTCCCCAGTGCCCGCTGTCGGCGACCCGCACGCACACAGACTTCATTGCCTCCATGTATCGCGTGGCCGACTTCAGCGCGATCGGATTGTCGGGATGCATGATCGCCATCACCGTGCCCTCTTTGTAGCGGAAGATGTAGATCGTCAGCTGGTAGGAGAAACGACCGTCCGGGTAGATCCCGATGTTGTCCGCCAAGCCCATGTCGCCTGCGGCGAGAATAGCGTTCAGCGGCGCGGCCCCACCATGAAGAAAGTTCGACACCGGGAAATTCGGCTGCGGCCACTTCAGCCAGGGCGCCAATTCCAGCACGCGGTAGTACGGCACCCGCGCCATGTCCAGACCGGAGTCGAACGAGGTTTGCGCCGCATAGGCCGCCTCATTGAACGAGGTCGCGGCGATCGGCACGGTGATCGGGATCAGGCCGGTGAACCAGCCCTGGGTCATGAAGTTGTCCGCGCCGGTGCGCGAATCCCGCGGCGTGAGGCCGTAATAGGTGAGTGCGCCGGTGAATTCGTGTTCGACCAGGGCCAGGCACGCGTAGATGCCGCCGACGAACCGTGAGCCGGCCTTCTGACACGCCGCTTCGAACCGCTCCGCTTGCACGGGGTCCATCAGCAGTTCGGAGGACATTTCGCTGCTGAGCGTCTTATCCGGGTCGCCCAGCGGAAGGGGGAATTCGGGGAAGCCGCCATCGTTGTTCTCGGCGAAGTCGATCCACGCCTGGACTCCCGGCGAATCCACAGTCAATGCCAAGGTGGACTCGCGTTCGCGAATGCAGAAGTCGTCGAAGCTGCCTGCGTCGGGGAGCTCCAGCGCGTCGCCGCCGCTGCTCAACGCGGCATACATGCCGTTGGCTTCGATCATCGTGGTGCCGATCAGCGTCGCGTCGCCATGCACGTGGTCCATAGCGACGAAAAACGTGAACTGGCCCTCACGTTGCACAACCCCGAAGGTGAAGCAGCCCCACTCCAGGGGACTGGGTATCGCGATGGTGTGCTGGTGAATCTCCTCGACGCTCATGTGGCCCTGGTTGATTGGCTCGAATTCGATCTCGGTCGGATCGGTGATGGTGTGCCTGATGAATCCGGCGTCGTCGGTGCGTTCGAACCAACTGCGAAACGTGTCGTGTCGACGCAGGTAGGCGTTCAGCGCGATGTCCATGGCCGCGATATCACATTCACCCTTGGCGTCGCAGCTGGCGATGATCTGCCGGGAGAAGTTCAGGCCGGCAGCATCTCGTTCGTAGTAGTTACGTAGGTGCTGGCTCTGCATGTAGCTGACCGGCACCGAGCTCACCGGCGCTTGGCGCGCTTTTTCCGCGGCCGTGGCGGTCGGGTGCCACGAGGTGACGGTGCCCGGGGTCAACGTCCACTCATTCAATGAGCCGACCGTAATCTGCCCGATGCGCAAATCAATGTCCTCCTCGGTTGAACGGCTCCGGGCCGGCCGCGCTGCTTGCGGCGAAACTAAGATAGTCCTCTCGGCTGTGACTGTCGCCCGGCGTCAGCGGCCCCTACGGGCACACCGACAGGGTCGATGATGTCAACCTTCTTGTCTATTGACAGGGAACTACCCGGCGTGGCAGAGGGTGACCTTAGCCATACCCTGGGGTACGGTCGCGAAGTCCGGCACCGCCGCCGGAGCGGCACTTGCAATCCTTGGGCGCGACAGCAATTCTGTTGCGCATCCGGGCCGTACGCGGCGACCGAATCTTCCACAGTCCCCAAGCCGAGAGGACAACGCATGGCTTCCGTCGAAGGCCAACAGCAGTCAACACCCAGGTTTGCGATCGTCGGTTACGCGGCGCGTTTTCCCGGAGCCGCGAATGCTGACGAGTACTGGGATGTGCTGCGAGACGGCCGCGACGCGATCTCCGACGTGCCGGCCGATCGGTGGGACGTCGACGAGTTCTTCGATACCGACCCGGACGCTCCGGGCAAGGTCGCGACTCGTCGGGCGGGTTTCGTCGACGACGTGACCGGTTTCGACGCGCCCTTTTTCGGCATGTCGACACGCGAGGTCAGGATGCTGGACCCGCAGCACCGGCTCCTGCTGGAGACCGCATGGCGGGCGGTCGAGCATTCCGGCACTGCGCCAACGTCTTTGGCGAATACGAACACCGGAGTGTTCGTCGGTTTGGCCACTCACGACTACCTGGGTATGGCTTCTAGTGAGCTGACGTTCCCCGAGATCGAGGCCTACATGGCGATCGGGACGTCGAACGCCGCAGCGGCGGGCCGGATCAGCTTCCGGTTGGGGCTACAGGGCCCGGCGGTCGCCGTCGACACGGCGTGCAGCTCGTCGTTGGTGGCCATCCATCAGGCCTGCCAGGCGCTGCGTCTCGGGGAGTGCGACCTGGCACTGGCCGGGGGCGCGAACGTCATACTCACGCCTGCGACGATGATCACCTTCTCCAGCGCGCACATGCTCGCACCCGATGGTCGATGCAAGACTTTCGACGCGGCCGCAGACGGTTACGTGCGCGGCGAGGGTTGCGGCGTCATCGTCATCAAGCGACTCGAAGACGCAATCAACGACGGTGACCACATCCGGGCCGTCATCCGCGGCAGCGCGATCAACCAGGACGGTGCTTCAGGCGGCCTGACCGTGCCGAATGGCGTTGCCCAACAACGGGTTATCGCCGACGCACTGAAGCGATCCGGTCTGAATCCCGCCGATGTCGACTACCTGGAGGCGCACGGCACCGGAACCTCGCTCGGTGACCCGATCGAGGCGCAGGCCGCCGGCGCAGTCCTCGGCGAGGGGCGCAAGGACAGCGACCCGCTGTTGATCGGCTCGGCGAAGACGAACATCGGACACCTCGAGGCGGCCGCGGGCATCGCCGGCGTCATCAAGGTCATCCTCTCGCTGGAGAACGAGCTGCTGCCGGCGCACCTGCACTTCGAGAACCCGTCGCCGCACATTCCGTGGGACCGGCTTGCGCTGCAGGTGGTCAAGGAGGCCACGCCGTGGCAGCGCAACGGTGAGCCGCGTATCGCCGGAGTCAGCTCGTTCGGGTTCGCCGGGACCAACGCACACGTCATCCTCGAGGAGGCGCCCGCTCAGACGGCGCAGATCGTTGACGCTGCGACCACCGACCAGGCGTCGGAGAAGCGATTCAGCATGCTGCCGGTCTCGGCGCGCACGCCCGACGCACTGGTGCAGATCGCCGAGCAGTACCGCGGCTGGATGAGCACGCACCCGGAAGCCACGCTGGCGGACCTCTGCCTGACCGCCGGGGTGGGCCGCGCGCACTTCGAGCACCGCGCCGCACTGGTGGTGAACTCCCGCGAATCTGCCGGCGAGCTGCTCGGTGCCTTGGCTGACGACCGCCCGGTGCCCGGCCTGGTACGCGGGGTTTCCGACGCGACCCCGAAGACGGCGTGGCTGTTCACCGGTCAGGGCAGCCAGTACCCCGGCATGGCGCGCGAGCTGTTCGACACCGAGCCGGTGTTCGCCGAGACGGTGGACCGTTGCGCCGCCGCGGTCGCCGACGTGCTCGAAAAGCCGCTGCTCGAGGTGATTTTCGACACCGAGGGCCCGGACGCGGAAGACACGTTGCGACAGACCTCGTACGCCCAGCCGGCGTTGTTCGCGGTGGAGATGGGTCTGGCTCGGCTCTGGCAGTCCTGGGGATTCGAGCCCGCCGTGGTATTGGGCCACAGTGTCGGCCAGTATTCGGCGGCCTGCGTCGCGGGCGTGTTCAGCTTGGAGGACGGCGCGAAGCTGATGGCCGAGCGCGGCCGCCTCTTCGGCAGCCTGCCGTCGGGCGGGCGGATGGTCGCGGTGTTCGCCGCCGCGGAGCGTGTCGAGAGCTTGACCGACCAATTCCCGAGCCTGTCAGTCGCCGCCTACAACGGTGCAAACACCGTATTGTCCGGGCCCGCAGGCGATCTGGACAAGGCAGTGTCGAGACTGACCGCCGACGGTGTGCGCTGCGACTGGCTGGAGACCAGCCACGCGTTCCACTCGGCGCTGCTCGACCCGATCCTCGACGAGTTCGAGACGTATGCCGACGGTTTCAAATATGCGTCGCCGCAACGGATTCTGGTCGACAACCGGACGGGTGCCGTGATCGGCCGCAGCCAGAAGTTGGATGGCAACTACTGGCGTCGCCACGCGCGTCAGCCGGTCGAATTCGCCAAGAGCGTGCAGACGCTGTCCGAACTGGGTTGCAAGGTGCTGCTGGAAATCGGCCCGCAGCCGGTGCTCACCGCCGCGGCGCTACGGGCATGGCCGGACCCGGCCACCTCGCCCCGGGCCATCGCGTCGCTGCGCAAGAACACCGCCGATCACCGTCAGATCACCGAGGCGCTTGCCGACGCTTACGCCCTCGGGCATCAGCCCGACTTCGACGCCGTGCTGCACGGCGCGGCGCGCAAGCTCGACCTGCCGACCTACCCGTTCCAGCACCGCCAGTACTGGTTCCGTGAGAACCGCGAGTTGCCGACGCAGCAGTCGCACGTCTCGTCGACCAGCGAGACGATGCGGCTGCTCGAAGACGGCAAGATCGAAGAGTTGGCTGCGTTGCTCGGCGGTGCCGGCGACGACGGCGGTACCGTTAACGTGCTGACAAAGCTTGCCGCGCAACACAACCAGCAGCGTAAGGCCAAGTCGATCGCCGACTCGCGATACGAATTTCGTTGGGACAAGGTCACCGCGGCCGCGTCCGATCCGACCGAGTCGGCCACCTGGCTGCTGATCGGTGACGACGGTGACGTGGTTGCGCCGCTGGTCGAGGCGCTGAACGAACGGGGTCAGAAGCACCGGATCATCGGACTGCCGGTATCGGACGCCGATGAACAGGAGCTCACGGCAACCTTGCGGGCCGCGGCCGAGGAATCGGCAACGCTGCGGATCGTCGACTTCTCGGCCGTCGAGTCCGACACCGTGTCGTCGCAGCGTTCGCTGACGCGCGTGCAGCACCAGGTCCTCGGCGGCGCTCGACGGCTCTTCCGCGCCGCGGCGGCCGCCGAGCTGCGCGCCCCGATCTGGCTGATAACCCGTGGTGCGCAACGCGTTACCGACAGCGACACCGTCTCACCCGAGCAGACTGCGGTGTGGGGCTTCGCGCGTGCGGCATCCCTGGAGCTGCCGCAGCTGTGGGGTGGCCTTGCCGACCTGGCCGACGGCACCGCGGATGAGTGGTCACGGGTGATCAACCAGGCTGCCGCCGAACAACGCCGCGAGGATCAGTTCGCGGTTCGCGGGCAGGACGTCTACGTGCCGCGGCTGGTGCGGCGGGCCGGGCAGCCGAGCTCGACGCCCCTGGCATTGCGGGATGACGCAACGTATTTGGTGACCGGTGGGCTGGGGTCCATCGGCTTGGAGATCGCCGGATATCTGGCCGCAGCCGGAGCCAAGCACCTGGTACTGACCAGCCGGCGGACGCCGAATGAGCCCGCCCAGCAGCGCATCGACGCGCTGAGCGAGCAGCACGGCAGCGAGATCTTGGTCATCGCGGCCGACGTCGCCGAGGCGGACGACGTCTGGCGGCTGTTGTCCACGATCAAGGGCGACCTGCCACCGCTGGCCGGCATCGTGCACGCCGCCGGTGAAATCGACACCACCCCGCTGGCCGACCTCACCGACGCCGAAGTCGACCGGGTCTTCGCCGGCAAGGTTTGGGGTGCTTGGCATTTGAGCGAAGCGGCGTCGGACCTGACTCTGGACTTCTTCGTCACCACCTCGTCGATCGCGTCGGTGTGGGGGGGATACGGCCAGAGTGCCTACGGCGCTGCCAACGCCTTCCTCGACGGGCTGACCTGGCGGCTGCGTGAGCAGGGCATCGCCGGTGTGAGCGCGAACTTCGGTCCGTGGTCGGCGGGTATGGCCGACGCGGACTCGCGGGCCAAGTTGGCCAAGCGAGGTATCAAGACCTTGTCGCCGGCCGATGCGCTGGCCGGACTGGGCGATCTGGTCGCCGTCGCCGGCGAACAGGGGGCCGCGTCGGGTGTGGTGGCCCGCATCGACTGGGCGAAATTCCTTCCGCTGTACCAAAACGCGGGCCGGCGGGCGTTCCTCAACGAGCTGGAGCGTGAGGTGCCCGCCGCGGCGGCGCCGGTCACGACGGCGTCCGGAAAGACCGAACTGGTCGAGCGGCTCATCAATGCGCCTGTGCAGCAGCGCCGCAAACTGATGTCGGACTTCCTGCGTGACGCGGTGGCCGACGTCACCCGGGTCGACCCGGCTGAGATCCGCGAGGATGCCGGGTTCTTCGACCTAGGCATGGATTCGCTGATGGCCGTCGAATTGCGCCGTCGCATCGAGCAGAACGTGGGCAAGGAGATCCCGGCCACGCTGGCGATGGACCATCCGCGCCTGTCCGACACGGTGGAATACCTGCTCAGCGACGTGCTTGCGCTCGGCGAAGCGAAGGCCGCCCCCGTGATCGCAACTTCGGTGACCCGCAGCGACGAGCCGATCGCGATCATCGCGGTCTCGTGCCGTTTCCCCGGCGCGCCGAACCCGGAAGCGTTCTGGCAGTTGTTGTCCGGAGGCGTCAACGCGATCAGCGAGGTCCCCGAGGACCGCTTCGACATCGACGAGTTCTACGATCCGGATCCCGACACCGCGGGCAAGACCTACACACGTTTCGGCGGATTCCTGGACGGCATCGATGGGTTCGACCCCGAGTTCTTCGGCATCTCGCCGCGCGAGGCCGTCTGGATCGAGCCGCAGCAGCGGCTGATGCTCGAGACGGTCTGGGAAGGCCTGGAGCGGGCCGGCTACGCGCCGGCCGCGTTGCGCGGCAGCCGAACCGGTGTCTTCGCCGGCGTGGCCGCCAATGAGTACGCGCACCTGCTGTCCGCCGAGTCGATCGACAAGATCGAGCCGTACTTCATCACCGGTAACGCGCTCAACGCCATCTCCGGCCGTGTCGCTTTCGCGCTCGGGTTCGAAGGCCCGGCCGTCGCGGTCGACACCGCCTGCAGCTCGTCGCTCGTGGCGGTCCACCAGGCCGTCCAGGCATTGCATTCCGGCGACTGCGATCTCGCGCTCGCCGGTGGGGTCAACGTCCTGCTGAGCCCGGTGACGGTGGTCGCCGCCTCCCGCGCCCGGATGCTGTCGCCGGTCGGACAGATGCAAGACCTTCGACGCGTCGGCCGACGGCTACGTCCGCAGTGAAGGCTGCGGCATCCTGGTGCTCAAGCGGCTCAGCGACGCCGAGCGAGACGGCGACCGGATCGCCGCGGTGATCCCGGGTACCGCCGTCAACCAGGACGGCGCGTCCAGTGGTCTGACGGTGCCCAATGGTGGCGCGCAGCAGCGTCTTATCGCCACGGCGCTGGCCCGTGCCGGACTGTCCGGCGGCGACGTCGACTACCTCGAGGCGCACGGCACCGGTACCCCGCTCGGCGACCCGATCGAGGTCCAGGCGGCCGGCGCCGTCTACGGCGCGTCCCGCGAGGCCAACCGCCCGCTGTTGATGGGCTCGGTGAAAACCAACATCGGCCACACCGAATCGGCTTCAGGGGCAGCCGGTCTGATCAAGGTCGTGCTGTCGCTGCAAAACAGCACGTTGCCGCAAAGCCTGCACTTCGACAACCCGTCACCGCATATCCCGTGGGCATCGTTGCCGGTGAAGGTCGTCGAGAAATCGACCCCGTGGGAGCCCAACGGACGGCCGCGCCGAGCCGGGGTGAGCTCGTTCGGATTCACCGGCACCAACGCCCACGTGTTGATCGAAGAGGCGCCGGTGCCGCAGCCGGTGGCCATCGACGAGCAGCCCGCGGATGAGGTTGCGCCAACCCCGGATTCGAATGCTCAAAGCGAGTCGGTCAACGTGTTGCCGCTGTCGGCGCGCTCACCGGAGGCGCTGGTTGAGCTGGCGCAGCGGTACGGGACGTGGCTGGACGGCCACCCCGAGGCCGACATCGCCGAGGTGTGCCTCACCGCGGGGGTGGGCCGTTCGCACTTCGAGCACCGCGCCGCCCTGGTGGTGGATTCGGCGCAGACCGCGATCGAGGGGCTCACCGACCTGGCCGCAGGCCAGTTGCGTCCGGGTGTGGTCCGCGGTGAGTGCACCGACCGTCCGACGACGGCGTGGCTGTTCACCGGACAGGGCAGCCAATACCCCGGCATGGCCCGCGAATTATTCGCCGCCGAACCGGTTTTCGCTGAGACGGTGAAGCGCTGCGCCGACGCGGTGAGTGAGCTCCTGCCGGAGCCGCTGCTCGAGGTGATCTTCGCCACCGATCGCGAAACCCGCGGCAAGGCCGGAGAACGGTTACAGCACACGTCGTTTGCGCAGCCGGCGCTGTTCGCCATCGAGATGGGCCTGGCCACGCTGTGGCAGTCGTGGGGAATCGAGCCCGACGTGGTGCTGGGTCACAGTGTCGGCCAGTACGCGGCCGCCTGCGTCGCCGGGGTGTTCAGCCTCGAGGACGGCGTCCGGCTGATGGCCGAGCGCGGCCGGCTATTCGGGAGCCTGCCCGCCGGTGGGCGAATGGTGGCGGTGTTCGCCGATCCGAAGCAGGTGGAGCAGGTCGCCGGCGAGTACCCGACGGTGTCGGTCGGCGCCTACAACGGCCCCAACACGGTGCTGTCGGGGCCGGGCGAAGACGTCGAGCAGGTCGTGGCCAAGTTCAGCGAGGAGGGGGTGCGCTGCACGTGGCTGGAGACCAGCCACGCCTTCCACTCCGAGCTGCTGGAGCCGGTGCTGGATGAATTCGAGTCGTTCGCAAGCCAATTCGAGTTCGCCACGCCGACGCTGCCGCTGGTCTGCAACCGGACCGGCTCGATTCTGACGGCGGAGACCCCGCTCGACGCGCAGTACTGGCGCAAGCACTCCCGCCAGCCGGTGCAGTTCGCCGAGAGCGTGCGGACCGTCGCGGCGCTGGGCTGCTCGGTGCTGACGGAGATAGGACCGCAGCCCGTGTTGACCGGTGCCGCGGTGCAGGTCTGGCCGGAGCACCTGGCCGCCCCGCGTGCAATCGTGTCGCTGCGCAAGGGCGTCGCTGACCGTCGCCAGATCGCAGACGCACTGGCCAACGCCTACGTCAGCGGCCACCGGCCGAAATTCGAGGCGCTGCATCACCAGCACGGGCGCCGGCTTGAGCTGCCCACGTATCCGTTCCAGCGTCGTCGCTTCTGGCCGAGGAGCTCGGCGATCACCGTCGACGGTCCGGCGATCTCCGGATTGCTCGGCAGCGGAAAGGATCTCGCGTCCGGCGACTCCGTCTACACCAGCCGCCTGTCGGTCAAATCGCAGCCGTGGCTGGGCGACCACGTCATCTACGGCACGGTCGTCGTGCCCGGCGCCACCTATGCCGCGATGGCGCTGGCCGCCGTCGGCACGCCGGCACACGTCAAGGAGGTCTTCTTCTACGAGCCGATCATCTTGCCGGAGAAGGCTTCTCGTGAGGTGCAGCTGACCCTGCATCCCCTGGACGAGGGTTGGAAGTTCCAGGTGCACAGCCGTCCCTACGGCGTCAAGGACGCCGACTGGTCGCTGAACGCCGACGGAACCGCCATCGCCGGAGCCGGGGAGCAGTCGGAGCCCGTCGAGCCGCAGGAGCCGATCGACGCGGCGATCGAGCGGATGGAACGCATGCGTCCGCAGGAACTGTTCGAGACCTTCGACGACATGGAGCTGGCGTGGGGCCCGAACTGGTCCGGGTCGCTGAAGTCGTTGTGGCTCGGCGACGGTGAGGCGATCGGCGACATCTCCGTCGGTGCGGAACTGTCGGAAAACCTCGGCACCGAGCCGATGCACCCGGTGCTGATGGACCTGTGCACCGGTGTCGCGTTCCCGGCGTTCCCCGCGCTGCGGGCCGCCGAGCAGGGCGTCAGCGGGCTGTTCCTGCCGCTGCGCTACGAGCAGGTGACGCTGAAGGACAAGATGCCGCGCCGGTTCTACTGCCGGGCGAAGTGGCACACCAATGAACTCGACAGCGAAACCCAGGTTTTCGACCTCGATTACATCGATCGGGACGGCCGCAACCTAGGTGGGATCCGCGGCTTCACCGTGAAGCGGGCGCCGCGGGAGGCGTTGCTGCGCGGCCTCGGCGGCGACACGACCCGGCTGTTGTACACCCTGGGCTGGCACGAGGTGCCGATCGCGCCCACCGAGGAAGCGACATCGCCCAGCGGCACCTGGCTGGTCGCCGGATTCAGCGAACTGGCCGCCGCACTGCCCGGTTGCATCCCATTCGACCGCGCCGGCGACTCCGAGCTACTGGGCCAGGTACTGGCGCAGGCTCACGAGAAGGGCATGCCGTACGCGGGCATCGTCTGGCGCAGCTCCGACCGTAAGGCCGACGAGTCGACCGCAGAACAGATTTCGCGGCTGGAAGCCGAGGTCGAAAACCTGCTCAGCGCGGTGCATACCGCGCAAACCGACAATTCGATCAAGTTGCCCGGCGGTCTGTGGATCGTCACCGAACGTGCGGTGGCCACCGAGTCCGGCGAGCCGGTCGACGCGGTGCAGGCCGCGCTGTGGGGACTTGGGCGCACCATCGGAACCGAGGAACCGGGACTGCGCAGCAAGCTGATCGACGTCGACGGCTCGCCGGAGGCTGTGAAGCTGCTGACGAGTCTGCTCGCGACCCCGATTGACGAGCCGGAACTGGCTGTGCGCCAAGGCAAAGCGTTGGCCTCCCGGTTGCTGCAGTGGTCGCGCAGCGGTCACCTCAATGTGCCGCGTGCCGACGATTACGCCCTGCTCCCCACCGAGCGCGGCGCGATCGACAACCTGCGGCTGACCGAGAAGGAGGTCGAGGCGCCGGAGCCGGGCTACGTCCAGGTGCGGGTCGAAGCCGCGGGATTGAACTTCCGCGACGTGCTCAATGTGCTGGGGCTGTACCCGGGCGACCCGGGTCCGGTCGGTGGTGACTTCGCCGGTACCGTGACCCAATTGGGCGAGGGCGTGAACCATGTCGAGGTCGGGCAGCGGGTGTACGGCTCGATGCAGGGTGCGTTCGCCAGCCGGTTCAACGTGCCGGCTCAGTTCCTGGCGCCGATCCCGGACGGGGTGAGCGCGGTCGAAGCCGCGACCATTCCGGCCGCTGCGTTGACGGTGCGGCTGTCCTTCGACTGGTCGAAGTTGAATCCGGGCGACAAGGTGCTGATCCACGCCGCCAGTGGTGGTGTCGGGTTGGCCGCCATTCAGATGGCACAGCAGCACGGGGCGGAGGTCTACGCGACGGCGAGCACCTTCAAGCGGGCCACGCTGCGCAAGCTCGGCGTCAAGCACGTGTACGACTCGCGCACAACCGATTTCGCCGACCAGATCCTCGCAGACACCGACGGTGCCGGCGTCGACGTGGTGCTCAACAGCCTCACCAGCGAAGGGTTCATCGAGGCGACCGTGCGGGCCACCGCGAAGAACGGCCGCTTTGCCGAGATCGCCAAGCGCGACATCTGGACTCCCGAGCAGATGGCCGAGGCCCGACCCGACATCGCCTACGAGATCGTCGCGTTGGACACGGTGATGTTCCAAGAGCCCAACCGTATTCGCGACCTGCTCACCGAGGTCTCGGATGGTTTGGCCAAGGGGGAGTGGACGCCGCTGCCCGCGGAGATCTACCCGCTGACCGAGGCCAGGACGGCGTTCCGTCGCATGCAGCAGGCCCGCCACATCGGCAAGATCGTCTGCCAGATGCCGACTCCGCTTGCGCCGCGGCCGGATCGGACCTATCTGATCACCGGTGGTCTCGGTGCCATCGGCCTGAGCACCGCGTCGTATCTGGCGCAGCGTGGGGCCGGCGACATCGTGCTGACCAGTCGGCGTGAGCCGGATGCGGACGCGCAGAAGACGATCGATGAGATCACCGAGCGTTACAAGACCCGCGTCCACACCTTCTCGGCCGACGTCGGCGAGGAGTCCGATGTCGAGAAGCTGCTGGAGCGCATCCGCGGTGAGCTCCCGCCGCTCGCGGGTGTCGCGCACCTGGCCGGTGTCCTCGACGACGCACTGCTGGGTCAGCAGGACCTGGATCGGTTCCGGACGACGTTGGCGCCCAAGGCGTTCGGCGCGTTCTACCTGGACCGGTTGACCCGGGACGACAAGCTCGACTTCTTCATCGTGTCGTCGTCGGTGTCGAGCTTGCTCGGCCCGCCCGGACAGGCCAACTACTCAACGGCCAACGCGTTGCTCGACGGTCTGATCGCGGACCGCAAGTCACACGGCCTGCCGGCGACCGGGATCAACTTCGGTCCGTGGGGCGGGGCCGGCATGGCCTCCTCGGAGGCGGCCAGCTCGAACATCAGCGCGCAGGGCCTGCTGCCGTTGGATGCCTCGGGCGCCCTCGGTGCCCTCACCGAGGTGGTCGCCAACGGCACCGGGCAGGCGACGGTGCTGAAGGCCAACTGGGCGCGCGCGGCGAAGGTGATGGGCAGCTCGCGGCCGCCGATCCTGGACCTGGTGTTGCCGAGCGACATGGCCGAGGTGGTCGACAGCGAGTTGCTCAAGCAACTGCAGGAGACTTCCGGTGTCCGAGCGGGCGACGTTCATCACCGAGTTCCTACAGCGCGAGGTGCAGGGCTTCCTGCGGCTGGCCCAACCGCCGGCCCCGACGAGCCGGTTCCTGGACCTGGGCACCGACTCGCTGATGGCGGTGGAACTTCGCAACCGGTTGCACAGCCAGTTCGGTGGCAAGTTCACGATCAACGCCACCGCGGTGTTCGACTACCCGACAATCGGCGGGCTGGGCGAGTACCTTGCGGCGCAGATGCCGGACGCGGAGTCCGGCGGCGCTGAGGCGGCGGAGCCCGGTGAGGCACAAGCGGAGACGGCTGCGGCGCCCGAGCTCGCCTCGGAGTCGAGTTGACGGCTAGAGCACGCTACGCCGAGATCGACAATGAGCGTGCCAAAGTTCGAGGGAGCCTTCACGCTAACGCCGATCTCATTGCCGGCGAGGCGTCCTAGAGCGTGACGACCTCGTAGTCGTTGACCTGCTCGATCAGCACGTGCAGCTGGTCTTGCGACGACCCGAAGATGTGGTCGATCGCGGTGAGCCGCGCCGCGTAATGACCGACCGGGTACTCGTTCGTCATCCCGATGCCGCCATGCAACTGGATGGCCTCCTGACTGATGTGGCGTCCCGAACGGCCGATCTGCAGCTTGGCGCGCGCGGCGATCACCGGGTCGAAGTTGCCGTCGGCGACCGAGAGGCCGGCGTAGAGGTTCATGCTGCGGGCCAACTCCAGCGACACATACATGTCGGCCGACCGCTGGGTCAGCGTCTGGAAGGTGTTCAGCGTGACGCCGAATTGCTTGCGCTGCTTGAGGTAGTCGCTCGTCAGCCGCAGTGCCTCTTCCATGGCACCGACCGCCTCGGCGCACAACGCGGACTGGATGCGGACGAGCCCGTTGCGGATGGCCGTCGACGCGTCCACCGCATCGCCGAGCGGTTCGCCGGCCGCGTTGTCCAGATCGATCTGCGCGCCGCGCTGGCCGTCGAAGGTGCGGTACGGGTGGCGGCTGACCTCTTCACTGTCGACGAGGAACAAGCCCACACCACTGTCGGGCAGCTTCGCGCTCACCACCAGGGTGTCGGCGCAGTCGCCGGCCAGCACCGGGTTCTTGTGGCCGTTGAGCACCCACGAATCCCCTTGCTGCACAGCGGTCGTCGCCACACGGTCGATGCCCATGCCGCGTGCGCCGGACTCCAGGTGCGCGAACGCCAGCAACCGCTCGCCTTCGGCGACCTCGCCGAGCAATTCCTGCTGGGCATCGCTGCCGACCTCGGCGATGATTGCGCCCGGTCCCAACGCCGCGTGCACCACAGGCTCGGGCGCCAGTCGGCGGCCGATTTCGGTGAGCACGGTGATCACTTCGATCTGCCCGGCCTCGTCGGGGTCGAATCCGAGTCCCAGAATCCCGGTCTCGGCCAGTTGCTTCCAGACGTCTTTGCTCCAGCCGAGGTCGGAATCGATGATCTTGATTCGGCTTTCGGCGTCGTAACTGCGCGACAGCAGGTCGCGGGTGGTGTCGCGAAGCAGCGTCTGTTCTTCGCTCAATTGAAAGTCCATGTCTGCTCCTGCCTTACAAGCCGAGAATGGTCGACGCGATGATGGTGCGCTGAACTTCGTTGCTGCCGCCGTAAATCGACGTCTTGCGGTAGTTCAGGTAGTGCGGTGCGCTGCCCTGCGCCCATGACGGCGAAGCGATGTCGTCCCCGGCTTCGTAGGGCAGCGCGTCGGGGCCGGCGACCTCGACGAGCAATTCGGTGGCGATCTGCTGCAACTGGCTGCCGCGCAGCTTCAGCACCGACGAAGCCGGATTGGGCTTGCCGCCCTTCGACCCGGACGCGACCCGCATCTGGGTGAGTTCCAGTGCCAGCAAGTCGTTTTCGGCCTCGGCGACCCGGGCCGCAAACAGCGGGTCGTTGAGCAGTCCGTTTTCGGCAGCACGCTTTTTCACATCGGCCAACCGGACCTTGGTGCGGCCGACCTGTGCGATGCCCGTCCGCTCGTTGCCCAGCAGGAACTTCGCGTAACTCCAGCCCTGGTTCTCTTCTCCGACAAGATGGTTGGCGGGTACCCGGACGTCTTCGAAGAAGACTTCGTTGACCTCGACGCTGCCGTCGATCAATTTGATCGGACGCATCGTGATTCCCGGAGTGTCCAGATCGATGAGCAAGAACGAGATGCCGGCCTGCTTCTTCGGCGCCTGCGGGTCGGTGCGCACCAGACAGAAGATCCAGTCGGCGTACTGACCGAGGGTCGTCCAGGTCTTCTGGCCGTTGACCACGTAGCTGTCACCGTCGCGCAGCGCGGTGGTGCGTAGCGACGCCAGGTCGGAGCCGGCTTCCGGCTCGGAGAACCCTTGGCACCACCAGATGTCCAGGGCCGCGGTCGGCGGAAGGAACCGCTCCTTGATCTCCTGCGAGCCGAACTCGGCGATGACCGGGCCGACCATCTTGGCGTTGAAGTTCAGTGGCTCCGGCACGCAGGCCAACTGCATCTCGTCGAGCCAGATCTGATGCTGGGCCGGCGTCCAGTCCTTGCCGCCCCATTCGACAGGCCAGTGGGGGACCGCCAAGCCGTGTTCGTTGAGGATCTTGTGGCTGGTCGCGATGTCATCGCGGTCCAGGCCTTCGCCCGAGCGGGTCCGCTCGCGAATTTCCGCGGGAATCTTGGTCGTGTAGAACTCGCGTAGCTCGTCGCGGAGGGCGGCTTCGTCTTTCGTGAGCGCCAGTTGCATGGCAGTCTCCTCTGCTGAATCTGTCGGACCTGCATTGAACGTTAACCGGCTTCGCCCGCGCCCAATCCACCGGATGGTCGAACGGCGTGGCGCAGGTCACCACCGGCCGACAGGGGTCGGCGTTCATCCACAGTCGCCTGCCGATCCACAGCAGGCATCGGATGAGCGAGGCGAAGTCTCCCTGTCGGCGGTGACCAGACCTACCGTCGCTGGCATGCGTACAGAACTGCCCGCCGAGCGAGTGCACCGCCGACTTGGCGCCCAGCCGTGCGCCGACATCCAAGACCGACGACGAAGGACGACAACGATCCGAACTCGCTGCTGCCGCGGTGGGTTCCAGACGGTTCGATGCAGCAAGACGGCTGGCTCGCCAAGGTCCGCGCGGACCCCGGCCGGGCGGGAGCGGTCGCGCTCGCCGCGGTCGCCGCCGTTGCCGTGCTCGTCACCATCTTCACGTTGATGCGCGAACAGCCCGCTCCCGTCGCGTCGGCGAAGCTGCCGCCGGTGGACATGGCGGCCACGGCGAGCCGCAACCCGAGTCCCTCCGCCCGGCCGAACCAGCCGGTGGTGGTCAGCGTGGTCGGGTTAGTGCACACGCCCGGCCTCGTCACGCTGACACCTGGGGCGCGCATCGCCGACGCGCTGAAAGCGGCCGGCGGCACGACGGACGGCGCCGACACCATCGGACTCAACATGGCGCGCCAAGTCGACGACGGCGAACAGATCGTCGTGGGTATCGCGCCGGTCAAAGGTCAGCCCGCGATCTTGGGCAGTTCGGTGAGCCCCGGCTCGACCGCGCCCGCCGCGACCAGTGCGCCGCCGCGACCGGCCAAGGACGGACCCGCTCAGCCGATCAACCTGAACACCGCTACCGTGCAGCAGCTCGACACGTTGCCCGGCGTAGGCCCGGTGATGGCGGCGGCGATCGTGGCGTGGCGTGACGCCAACGGCAAGTTCACCAGCGTCGACCAGCTCGGCGAGGTGGACGGCATCGGCCCCGGACGTTTGGAGAAGCTGCGCCCCCTGGTCCGTGTCTGAGGACGGTGGCGCAACAACCCGACGCCGACCCGACCGCGGCGCGACTAGATGCGCGCCTGGTCCCGGCGGCGCTGACCAGTTGGGTCGTGACCGCCGCCGGAATCCTTTGGCCGATCGGCACCGTCACCGGGTGGCTCTGCCTGTCCGCGAGTGCGGTCGGCGCGCTGTTGTGGCGCTTCGGTCCCGACCAGCCGCGGCTGCGCGCGATCGGCGTCGGGTTGGTCGCCGCCGGCCTGGTCGGCACCGGTTTCGGATTCGCGATTGCGTTGCGCGCCAACGCTGTCGCGCACCACCCGATTACCGCCGCAGTCGGCTCCAGCGCCGAGGTGGCCGTCACGCCGATCGAGAGTCCGCGGTCGATAGGTCACGGACGGGTGCTGTTCCGTGCCAAACTTCGCCAGCTCGCAAGCAATGAGATGTCAGGTCGCACAATAGTTTTCGCTCCCACGCAAGAGTTCGCGGCAGTGATGGTCGGTCAGCCGATGCGGTTTCGTGCTCGCATCACCGCGCCGACCCGTCGCGACCTGACGGTAGCGATGCTCACCGCGGTCGGTGCGCCGACGATCGGCCGTGCCGGACCGCTCAACCGCGCCGCTTACGCCGTCCGCGCCGGGTTCGCGGACACGGCCCGTCGCGTGCTGCCCGCCGACCAGGCCTCGATGCTGCCGGCACTGGTGCTCGGTGACATGTCGACGGTCACCCCGATCACCAACCAAGAGTTCCGCACCGCCGGCCTGACCCACCTGACTGCGGTATCCGGCGCCAACGTGACGATTGTGTGTGGCGCGGTGCTGTTTTCGGCACGGCTGATCGGTCCACGCGCCGCGGTCGGACTGGCGGGCATCGCGCTGGTGCTGTTCGTCGTTGTGGTGCAACCGTCGGCCAGTGTGTTGCGGGCAGCGACGATGGGCGCGATCGCCCTCGTTGGTGTGCTGTCGTCGCGGCGCCGGCAAGCGGTTCCGGCGCTGGCGGCCACGGTGCTGCTGCTGATGGTCGTGACACCGCAGTTGGCCGTTGACGTAGGGCTGGCGTTGTCGGTGGTAGCGACGGCCGCGCTGGTCATCGTGGCGCCGATCTGGTCGCGGCGTCTGGTGGCGGCGCACTGGCCCAAACCACTGGCGGACGCGATCTCCGTGGCGTGTGCGGCCCAGCTGGTGACGGCGCCTCTGATCGCCGGCATCTCCGGCCGGCTCAGCCTGGTGTCGGCGGTAGCTAATCTCGCGGTCACGGCGTTGATCGCGCCGATCACGGTGCTGGGCAGCGCCGCGGCGGGGCTGTGTCTGTTCTGGCCGTCCGGGGCGCAGCTGCTGATCCGATTCACCGGGCCGGAACTGTGGTGGCTGTTGCGCATCGCGCACTGGTCGGCCAGCTTGCCCGGCGCGAGTGTCGCGGTGCCGTCGGGCTTTTCCGGCGTGCTGGTGGTGGGTGCCGGGGGCATGCTCGCAGTGTTGCTTTGGCGGTGGCGATGGTTTCGGGCCGCGGTGGCGCTGGCGGTCTGCGCGCTGGTCGCCTGGTCGGTGTCCGGTCTGCTGGCAGGGGTCGGCGGACCTGTCGGCCGCACGTGACACGATCATTCGATGAGTCGGCAGGATTCAGCAGTGCACCTCGTCCTAGGGGATGAGTCGCTGCTGGTCGAGCGTGCCGTCGCGGACGTCCTGCGGTCGGCCCGCGAGCGAGGCGGCACCTACGATGTTCCCGTCGACCGGGTCCGGGCCGGCGATGTCGGTGTCTACGAACTGGCCGAGCTGCTCAGCCCCTCGCTGTTCGCCGACGAGCGCGTCGTCGTCCTGGAGTCGGCCGGTGAAGCCGGTAAAGAAGCCGCCGAGTTGATCGCCAAAGCCGCGGCCGACGTGCCGGCGGGCACTGAACTCGTGGTCGTGCACTCCGGCGGGGGGCGGGCCAAAGCACTGGCGAATCAACTGCAGAAGCTGGGCGCGCAGATCTATCCCTGCGCGCGGATCACCAAACCCGGCGAACGGTTGGACTTCGTGCGTAAAGAGTTTCGTGCGCTCAGGGTCAAGGTCGACGACGATACGCTCTCCGCCCTGCTCGACGCCGTGGGCTCTGATATCCGCGAATTGGCCTCGGCCTGTTCACAATTGGTGGCTGACACCGGCGGCAAGGTGGACGTCGCCGCCGTGCGGCGCTATCACCACGGCAAGGCCGAGGTGAAAGGATTCGATGTCGCCGACAAAGCAGTGGTGGGCGATGTCGAAGGCGCCGTCGAAGCACTGCGCTGGGCGATGCTGCGCGGCGAGCCGCACGTGGTGTTGGCCGACGCACTGGCCGAGGCCGTCCACAGCATCGGGCGGGTGGGTTCGCTGTCGGGCGATCCCTATCGGCTCGCCTCGGAACTGGGGATGCCGCCCTGGCGGGTGCAGAAGGCGCAGAAACAGGCCCGGCGATGGTCGCGCGATTCGGTGGCTACCGCGATGCGGCTGGTGGCGAAGCTGAACGCCGACGTGAAAGGGGCGGCCGCCGACGCGGACTATGCCTTGGAGGCAGCGGTGCGAAAGGTCGCCGAGCTAATCGCCGAGTGACGATGCAGGCCGGCTGAGGAAGCGGCGCACAGGCACCGCCGACTGACTAGCTGCTGAGCTTGTGCAGAGCGTGGGCGAGCGCGGACTTCTTGTTCGCGGCCTGGTTCTTGTGGATTACGCCTTTGCTGGCAGCCTTGTCCAGCTTGCGGCTAGTGGAAACGAGCAGCTCGGCGGCCTTGTCCTTCTCGCCGGCCTCGGCAGCCTCGCGGAACGCGCGCACAGCCGTGCGAAGCGACGACTTCACCGACTTATTGCGCAGTCGGGCACGCTCGTTGGTGCGGTTCCGCTTTTGCTGCGACTTGATGTTGGCCACGCGTAAATCCTTCTCAAATGTCTGAGGCTTGTGCTGTCTCGGGTTTGCCGGAGCGTCTTCACGCTTAAGCAGCGACTGCCCAGGGTATCAGTCCCGGATGCTTTCTCCCAAAGTCAAGAAGCCGGCCCTGCGGAGTTCGAAGATCTGATGCAGCATGGCAGCGTGGCCCTTCGAACTGTTCCCGCCGACACCAAGCGCCAAAAGCAAAGCCAGTCGAAGATGTACGAGCAAATTTTCGACGGATACAACGCGACCAACGGCTATTCCGACGCATTCGACGAAATGTTCGATGCCCAGGGCAATGTCAGGGCACCTTACAAAGGCATCTACCGGGAGTTGGCGCCGTCCAGTGCCGATGATCTCGACGACCGCGCCGAGGCCCTGAGCCGGGCGTTTGTCGATCAAGGAATAACCTTCTCGCTCTCCGGCCAAGAGCGGCCATTCCCGCTGGACCAGGTGCCGCGCGTCATTTCGGCCGCAGAATGGACGAAGTTGGAGCGCGGGCTCGTCCAACGCGTCAAAGCCCTCGAGGCGTATCTCGACGACATCTACGGCGACCAGGAGATTCTGCGAGACGGCGTCATCCCGCGGCGCCTGATCACCTCGTGCGAGCACTTCCACCGTCAGGCCGTGGGCATCGTGCCGCCCAACGGCGTCCGCATTCACGTCGCGGGCATCGACTTGATCAAGGACGAGAAAGGCATCTGGCGGGTCCTCGAGGACAACCTGCGCTCGCCGTCCGGCGTCTCCTACGTCATGGAGAACCGGCGAACCATGGCGCGCGTGTTCCCGAATCTGTTCGCCAGCCACCGGGTCCGGGCGGTCGACGATTATGCGTCGCACCTGCTGCGAGCGCTGCGTAACTGCGCGGCCACCAACGAGGCCGATCCCACAGTCGTCGTGCTCACGCCCGGCGTCTACAACTCGGCGTACTTCGAGCACTCGCTGCTGGCCCGCCAGATGGGCGTCGAGTTGGTCGAGGGCCGTGATCTGTTCTGTCGCGACAATCAGGTTTACATGCGTACGACTGAGGGCGAGCGGCAAGTCGACGTCATCTATCGACGCATCGACGACGTCTACCTGGACCCGATGCAGTTCCGCCCCGACTCGGTGCTCGGCGTGGCCGGCCTGCTGAATGCGGCCCGGGCGGGCAACGTCGTGATTTCTAGCGCGGTCGGCAACGGGGTGGGCGACGACAAACTCGTCTACACCTATCTTCCGACGATCATCGAGTACTACCTAGGTGAAAAGCCGCTGCTGGCCAATGTGGACACCTACCGGTGCTGGCTAGAGGACGAGCGTGAAGAGGTGCTCGATCGGGTGGCCGAACTGGTGATCAAGCCGGTTGAGGGTTCGGGTGGCTACGGCATCGTGTTCGGTCCGGAAGCGTCGAGTAAGGAACTGAACGCCATCAGCAAAAGCATCCGCGACGACCCGCGAGGCTGGATCGCTCAGCCAATGATGCAACTGTCGACGGTGCCTACTCAGGTCGGCGACACCCTGACCCCGCGGTACGTCGACCTGCGGCCGTTCATCGTCAACGACGGCGAAGAAATTTGGACGCTGCCCGGCGGCCTGACCCGGGTGGCGTTGGTCGAGGGGTCGCGGGTGGTGAACTCGAGCCAGGGCGGCGGGTCGAAAGACACCTGGGTGCTGGCATCGAAAACCTCTGTCGCCGAGCACGAGTTGGGTGCCGCGGAAGTGGTCAAGGCGTTGCCTGCGCCGGTGACCGCGGCCGACGAGGAGGCGGCGGAGCAGACGACTCGACAACAGAAGCAGAAGCAGATGAAGGCGGGCCCCCGAACGCAGTCAGGTCAGCAGCAACGACAGCAGGCGGTGGTCCGCTGATGCTCGCACGCAATGCCGAAGCCCTGTATTGGATCGGTCGCTATGTTGAGCGCGCGGATGACACGGCGCGCATCCTCGACGTCACCTTGCACCAGTTGCTAGAGGACTCAAGCGTTGATCCCGACCACACTTCCCGAGTGTTGTTGCAGGTTCTGGGGATTGAAGAGCCTGACGATGAGCTGGACCTCTGGTCGCTGACCGACGTGGTCGCCTTCCGGCGTAACACTTTGGGCGGCGGCAGTTCGATCGTCGACGCGATTACTGCCGCGCGCGAGAACGCTCGGTCGGCCCGCGAGGTGACGTCTACCGAGACGTGGGAGTGCCTCAACACCACTTACAACGCGATGGGTGAGCGCATGCGTGCCGCCAAACGTCTTGGGCCGCACGAATTCCTGTCGTTCATCGAAGGCCGCGCGGCCATGTTCGCCGGTCTTGCCGATTCGACGCTGTCCCGCGATGACGGCTATCGCTTCATGATGCTGGGCCGTGCGATCGAGCGGGTCGACATGACGGTGCGCATGCTGCTGTCGCGGGTGGGCGACAGTGCGGCCTCGCCGGCGTGGGTGACAGTGCTGCGCTCCGCGGGTGGCCATGACACGTATCTGCGGACGTATCGCGGTGTGCTGGATGCCAATCGGGTTGTCGAGTTCATCCTGCTCGATCGGCGGTTTCCGCGGTCGATCTTCTATTCGTTGAAAATGGCCGAGCACAACCTGGACGAACTGCTACACAACTCGCACGGCAACGTCGGTACGATTTCCGAGGCGCAGCGTCTGCTGGGCCGGGCCCGTAGCGAACTCGAATTCGTCCGGCCGGGCGTGCTGCTCGAGTCGCTGGAGATGCGGCTGGCCGGGCTGCAGAAGTCGTGTTCCGATGTGGGAGAAGCCTTGGCAGTGCAGTACTTTCACGCAGTACCGTGGGTGGCCTGGACCGATGCGGGCCAGCGCGATCCGCTGCCGGCCAAGTCGGCGAAGCAGGGGAGAAACTGATGTGGCGGATGCGCGTGCTGCACGCGACCGGTTACGCGTATCCGTCACCGGCCACCGCCTCATACAACGAAGCAAGGCTGACGCCGCGGTCGGACTCCCGTCAGAACGTTGTCCTCAACCGTGTCGAAACCGTGCCAGCGACAAGGTCGTATCGCTACGTCGACTATTGGGGCACGGCGGTGACGGCGTTCGATCTGCATGCACCACACGTCGAGCTGACCGTGACATCTGCGTCGGTGGTGGAGACCGAGAAGCCCGACCCGCCGGCCAAGGAGCTGACCTGGTCGGAACTGGGAAGTGAATCAGTCATCGATCGCTACGACGAAGTGCTGACTCCCACCGATCACACGCCGGCAAGTAAACGGATCGCGTCGGTGGGCAAGAAAATCGCCAAGGAGCACGATCCCGCCGATGCCGTGCTTGCGGCCACCGAATGGGTACGCGGCGAACTGGATTACGTCAAGGGCAGCACCAGCGTGCACTCGTCCGGGTTGGACGCCCTGCGCGAGGGCAAGGGCGTTTGCCAGGACTTCGTCCACTTGTCGCTGATGGTGTTGCGCAGCATGGGAATTCCCGCGCGCTATGTCTCGGGGTATCACCATCCTGACGCCGACGCCGCTGTCGGGGACACGGTCGACGGGCAGAGTCACGCCTGGATCCAGGCCTGGACCGGCGCCTGGTGGGATCACGACCCGACCATCAACAGCGCGATCAACGAGCAGTACGTGACGGTCGGCGCGGGGCGGGACTACTCCGACGTGTCCCCGCTGAAGGGCATTTACCACGGGGCGGGTGCGACCGATCTCGACGTCGTTGTCGAAATCACCCGATTAGCATAGTCTTTCGCTTTATCGTTCCGGCATGGCGGAACCTCACCGGCACGACGGGCCGTCGCCAACCGTACTCATCGGGCTCTCGATTGCCCTGCTGTTCGGCGGGCTCGGCACCGGTGTCGCGATCGGCGGCATGATGCCGTTGCCGTACGGACCGGCCGCTGCCGTCCAGCGCTACCTGCAAGCCCAGCCGTTGGCGCTGCACATCATGGCGGTCGCGGTGTTCGGGTCATCGGTGTTGCTGGCCGTGTACGCCGCGACCGTCAGTTCGCAGTTGCGTTGGCTCGGTGTCAGTGGTGCGGGACCGACGATCGCTGTCGTGGGAGGGACATTGGCGTCCGGCGGCCTGGCTTCGACCGGGTTGCTGGGCTGGTTGATGTCACGACCCGACATCGCAGGCGACGCCAGGTTGGGCCGGGCGCTGTATTACCTGACTTTTTTGGTCGGTGGTCCCGCGCACCTCGTGGCGTTGGGCATCCTTATCGCCGGGTTCGCGGCCGCCGGACGGTTGCCGCGGGCAACAGCGTGGTCGGGCGTCGCGATTGCAACGCTATGCGCGACGACGACGCTGGTATTGGCCTGGACCGCGCTCGGCCCGATGTTGCCGGTGGCGCGGGTCGCGGCGCTGGCGTGGCTGTTGGTGGTCGCAATTCAGTTGCCGACACGCCGCGACGGTGCCGTCCCATCGTCGTGACCTGGTCGTTTCCTTGATTTCGCCCAGCTACTTACACACCGCCCGTTCTCGTCGTAGCCTTGATGTGAACCTGATCACACTCGACGGGAGGCTTGATGCGGATAGCAGATGTGTTGCGCGGCAAAGGCGGCGCGGTGGTGACGATCAAGCCCGATGCCACGGTTGCGGAGTTGCTCGCCGGACTCGCCGATCACAACATCGGTGCCATGGTGGTGGCCGGGTCGGACGGCGTCAAAGGCATCGTTTCCGAGCGTGACGTCGTGCGCCAGCTGCACGCACACGGAGCCTCGCTGCTTTCCCAGCCGATCGAGAAGATCATGACGTCGATGGTCTCGACCTGCAGTAAGGACGACACGGTCGACAGTCTCACGTTGCTGATGACCGAAAATCGGGTGCGGCACGTGCCGGTGCTCGAGGACGGGAAGCTGATCGGCATCGTCAGCATCGGCGACGTCGTCAAGACGCGGATGCAAGAGCTCGAGAGTGAGCACGAGCAGCTGCAGTCCTACATCACGCAGGGCTGACGGCGGCAGCTCAACTCCAGGAGTAGTCGCGGCGCAGGCGCGCAGCGACTTGATCGAAGATCGTACGGTCCAAGACAGCGCCCTCGCGCCGGATGCTCTCCTCTGGGACGTCGAGCACGCGGTCCAGGCGTACCCAGCTGGGCCGGCCCTCGGCGTCCCAGCTGCCGCTGCCGATTCCCACCCAAAACCGCTCGTTGGCATGGCTTTCCTGACTCGACATCATCAAGCCGAGCAGCGTGGCATGGTCACGGCCGACGACCAGCACCGGTCGGTCCTTGCCACGAGTCGGGTCGTCCTCGTAAGTCACCCAGGTCCACACGATCTCGCCGGGATCGGCCCGACCGTCGAGGTCGGGGGAGTAGACGACTCTGCGAGCCCGGCGCGCTGTGGGTGCGCTGTTTCTGGTGACCGGCCGGCCGGCGCTGATTTCGGCCGGTGATTCGGCGGCGGTGCCCGCGAGCGCGTCCAGACCGATCTTGATACCCCGCTGGACGGCCGGCGAATGTTGTAGCTGCCGAATCAATTTCGGCGCCTCGCTGAACACCAGATGCTCGGCCAGTCGCTGGAACGTTCTCCACTGTGACGGCATCTTCGCAGCATAGGTGCGGACGCCGCGGTCGCGCTCGTAGGACCCTGCGAGCTGCGGCCCGTAAGTGTAGGGAATACCCCTATTGAGCGGTGAACGCTGCGCGCCCAGGATTTCGTATGAGCATCGCGCCAATACAACGCATGAGCCCGCTGGTGGTAAGCCGCGATATCGAGCGCCCGCGCGGCTGAGCTGGCGCAGTAAAACTGGCCTCACCCTGGTCGGCGCCGCGGGCGCAATCCTTGAACCGATCGTCGATAGCGCCGCCGCCAACACCACGCTGGATTCGCGACATCTCTTCGACTATCTGTCCGACAACGCATCCAGGCTTTACTCGCGGTCGGGAACGTGCCCGACCTCTCAGCTGACCGAGTCGGTCGATGCACTTACTATCAACAACAGATTCTCAGCTAACCGGCAGCAGGTCCGCGGATTTTTCTCAGCTAGCGGGGGTCAGCCGCTGGCTTGAGCGTTGCGCTCGCTAGCCGTGCCGGTGGTCGGGCTAAATCGAAAGTGGATCACGCACAAAAACATTCGTGTCGTGGCGGAGCTGAGCAGGTAGTTCACGGTGGGCTCATACGAACGTACGATTTTCTTCGCAGAATGCTTGGCGTATGCCTAGTTGAATGTTAAGTTCCTCTCAGGTTCCAGCGGCGGGGTTAAGCATGAGCCAAGGGGTGCTGGGGGGACCTCCGACGGTGCGCCCGAATCGTCGGCGGACATCTTTGAAAGGCAGTTTCCATGAACATTCGTAAAATCGCTGCGGCCGCTGGCTTCGCGTGCGGGGCTGCTCTGGCGGTTGCGCCGATCAGCTCAGCAGACACCTACAGCGACTGGCTGTCATCGGTGGACACTCTGTTGGCCGCAGTTCCGGCCGCTGACACGACCCCGGCATTGAACTTGGCCATTTCTTTCGACGGTTACAACCTGCTTTCGGACGGCACCGCGAAAGCTACAACCGACGCGGGGCAGTTCGGCTTGGCGATCGCCTACGGTGACCACGCGACTGCTTACGCCGCCGGCGGCTACGGAGACTCCGCGCTCGCGTCGGGCACCTATGCGCTCGCCGAGGCCGGCTCTAAGACTGCAGGCGCTACCGGCTTCAACTTCGACTCCGCCACGGACATCGGCAATAACGTCAACCCGTCGACGTATGTCGGTGCTCCGAACGGTGCTTACGCGGGTGGCGGCAGCCTGATCGGCAACACCGACGCCAGCGGCGCCAGCAGCAACGACACCGCTCAACTCATCGGCAACACCGGTATCAACACTGCGCCCGGCGAACAAGGCGGTGGCAACAGCGGCGCCTTCGCCGGCGACAGCGGACTGATCGGCTACAACCACGTGGCCGGCAATGGGGACACCGCGTATACCTCCGGCAATATCCTCGGCGCCAACGATGGCTCCGCCGCGGTAGGCGGGCAAGGTGATTCCGCCTACACCACGGGCACCGAGACCGGCACCAACGAAGGCGCTTTCTCGGGCTTCGGGAACTACAACTCCGCGACCGCCGACACCAACTACACCCTCGACAATCACGGTGTCTCCGCAACCTTCGGCAATTACAACTATGCGTCCGTCTACGGTCCCGCTAACAGCACCGCGGACGCCGGCGGCAACGCAGACCACCTCGGCAACGGCAACATTGCATACGTCAGCGACCCCTTCGGCACGACGGCTGACAGCGCACATGCCGGCTCGAACGCTACTGCGTCCGGCAACAGCGACCTCGCTGAGGTTCTGTTTACGCATGGCAACGCGAGTGCTCAGGGTGCGAACAACCTGTACGACATCATTACGCCGTTCGGTACCAGCGCAGGGCCTGCGGCCGCTACCGCCGCCGCGGAACCGGCCGCGGGCGCAAGTGGTCTCGCATCTACCGTGAGCGCTGAGATTTCCTCACTGAACTCAGCGTTCGTTGCGGAGGCCAATCTCTACGGTGTCGGCAGCGACTTGATTTCTCCTACGGCCAGTCAGCCCTTTGAGACCATCTCGCTAGCGGGCGCACCTGATGCGGGAACACCCAACGCATTTGACTATTTCCTGTACGGGCTGAACCCGATTGCAAACGCCTCCAGTGGCCCGGGTGCCTACGACTTGTTCAACGGTGCGCTGGTCAGGCTCGACGACGCGTACAACATCGGGTTGTATGCCCTGGAGAACAATGGCGCCATGCTTCCCGCGGCCGACTTCGCAACCGACCTGTTTGGCAACCAGGCCTCGCTCGCTACTGAGTTGGCGGGTACGACCGCCTCGGGGGCCATCACCGACCTCCTTGGCAACGCGTACAACGACCTGCTTGGATACTTCGGCATCTAGTTCCCACGCTCTACAACGAAACCCCCGGAGGCAACTCCGGGGGTTTCGTTTTGGCCGAACCATCCCGCGATTGTGCTGCGGTACCCCCAGCTAGCTTTTCTGGAAGCGCCTCACCCCGGATTCAACAGAAGATTTCCAGCAGCAGTTTCACCGACCAGGCCTTCACCGCGCCGGCGCAGATTCGAAACTTCTGCATATCGCCAATCGGCCACGGCAAATCCGCGCTGGTCGAACGGATGGCACGTGCGGCCGACAGCGCGACAGCCGGTTCCTGGGGCATAGCGTCCGGTAACAAGAGACCTCGTCGACGTTCGGCTTTCTGTCGGCACCGCTCAGCTACGGTGCCGATACAACCTGTACGACATCATCTGGCTGAGTGCGAACTACCGCTTGGCGTCACTCCCTGCGGAGGCATCGGCGCCGTTCCGCAAGTGCGACGCCATTACGTCAGTATGCGACGACGAGGGCACGTCGCTGAAACCTCAATTGAAGCTGGCCGGGTGCGATATGCATGCGCCTAAAACTGCTTAAGTATTGTGTCTATTTACACAGGAATTGTTAACATCCGCGCAAATTATTCGCACAAGGTCGGTTTTTCGGGCCCGGCAATATGAGGACAGTATGGTCGCGATAGGTAGAGGTCAGCACGCCGCTGAACAGCGTTTTCCCCAGTGCCTAGCACGATCGTATGAATTTCATGTTTGCTTCAAAAACACTTCACATCGAAATCGGTGATTGTTAGGCTTTCTCAGGTTTCCGGCAGGCGTGGCTACGCGAATCGGCAGTGGTGGCAGCGGTAACAGCAATGCCGAGGTCTTCGGGGGCGGCAATGCCGCCATCAACCTGGCCGGCAACGGTGTCGAGGATCAGGTCTCCAACAGCACGGCCATCGCCACGAACGGTGGTTTTGCCGACGTCTCGAACGACGGGCTCGCACCTACGGGCGTCACCGTGTCAGGTGACTACGCGCTCGCGAACGGCACCGTTACGACCGCCGCCGGCTCACCGGTGACCGACAGTCTCGGCACCACGCCCAGCGTTGCAACCGTTTACGACAGCGGTTCCAGCGTGGCCTACGCCAACGACACCGGCACCAATTTGCTCACCGGGAATGGCGGCGCGGCCGTCGATTTGGCCAACAACAGCTACGCCGAGGCCATCAACCCGGACAGCGCCGCAAACATCATTGGTACTGGTACGACTGCGGTCGTCGGCAGCTCGAACATCGAACCCGACGGCGATATTTTCAACGTCTTTACCAGCGGCACCGGGGTATTCGACGGCATTCCCGACGCCACCTTCTACGCGGACTTGTTGGGCTTTGGAGGCTCAGCAGCATTCACCGCCGATTGGACGATCCTGCTGCAGGCCTTCGGGCTGTAGTCGGAGAAGCCGGACGACTCATCTCTGCACGGTCTGGGTGGTGTCGCGACTGCGGCACCACCCAGCCATGTCTCCGGCCGTGATGGCAGGTGTCCCGTGCTGCACGCGATTGTGCCGCAGCGCCCCTGGCTAGATACGCTGGTAGCGCCTAACCCCGGCTTCACCAGGAGATTCCCATCAGCAGTTTCGCCGACCAGACCTTCACCGCGCCGGCGCAGATTCGGAACTTCTGCATCATCGCCCATATCGACCACGGCAAGTCCACGCTGGCCGACCGGATGCTGCAGCTCACCGGTGTCGTCGCGGATCGGGATATGCGGGCGCAGTACCTCGACCGGATGGACATCGAGCGCGAGCGCGGCATCACTATCAAGGCCCAGAATGTTCGCCTGCCTTGGGAGGTCAACGGCGAGCAGTTCGTCCTGCACCTGATCGACACCCCCGGCCACGTCGACTTCACCTATGAGGTGTCCCGCGCGCTCGAGGCCTGTGAGGGCGCGGTGCTGCTGGTCGACGCCGCCCAGGGCATCGAGGCGCAGACGCTGGCCAATCTCTATCTGGCGCTTGACCGCGACCTGCACATCATTCCGGTGCTCAACAAGATCGATCTGCCCGCCGCAGACCCGGAGCGTTACGCCGGCGAGATCGCCCACATCATCGGCTGCGAACCGAGCGACGTGCTGCGCGTCTCAGGCAAGACGGGGGAGGGCGTGGCCGACCTGCTCGACCACGTCGTGCGCGAGGTGCCGCCGCCGACCGGTGACGCCGACGCCCCAACGCGCGCAATGATTTTCGACTCGGTATACGACATCTACCGCGGCGTGGTCACCTATGTCCGCGTCGTGGACGGCAAGATCACTCCGCGCCAGAAGATCACGATGATGTCGACGGGGGCCACCCACGAGCTACTGGAAGTGGGCATCGTGTCGCCCGAGCCCAAGGCCTCGGTGGGCCTCGGCGTCGGTGAAGTCGGCTACCTGATCACCGGTGTGAAAGACGTTCGCCAATCCAAGGTCGGCGACACCGTCACCACGGCCAAGCACGGCGCCACGGACCCACTTACCGGATACCGCGAACCCAGGCCGATGGTGTACTCCGGCTTGTATCCGGTCGACGGGTCCGATTATCCCGATCTGCGTGACGCATTGGAGCGTCTGCAGCTCAACGACGCGGCGTTGACCTATGAGCCGGAGACATCGGTCGCGCTGGGTTTCGGCTTCCGTTGCGGCTTCCTCGGACTGCTGCACATGGAGATCACCCGCGAGCGCTTGGAGCGGGAGTTCGACCTCGACCTCATCTCGACGTCACCGAACGTCGTGTATCGCGTTGTCAAGGAAGACAATTCCGAACTCGTCGTCACCAACCCATCGGACTGGCCGGAAGGCAAGGTCCGGGCCGTCTACGAGCCGATTACCAAGACCACCATCATCACGCCCAGCGAATTCATCGGCACCATCATGGAGCTGTGCCAGTCGCGGCGCGGTGAACTCGGCGGCATGGACTACCTGTCGCCCGAACGCGTCGAGCTGCGCTACACGATGCCGATGGGGGAGATCATCTTCGACTTCTTCGACTCGCTGAAGTCACGCACCCGCGGCTACGCCAGCCTGGATTACGAAGAAGCCGGCGAGCAGGAAGCCTCGCTGGTCAAGGTCGACATCCTGCTCCAAGGCGAGGCCGTTGACGCGTTCAGCGCGATCGTGCACAAGGACGGCGCGGCGGCCTACGGCAACAAGATGACCACCCGGCTCAAAGAGCTCATTCCACGCCAGCAGTTCGAAGTGCCGGTGCAGGCCGCCATCGGATCCAAAATCATTGCGCGCGAGAACATCCGCGCGATCCGTAAAGACGTGCTGTCCAAGTGCTACGGCGGTGACATCACCCGTAAGCGCAAGCTGCTCGAGAAGCAGAAGGAGGGCAAGAAGCGGATGAAGACCATTGGCCGGGTCGAGGTGCCGCAGGAAGCGTTCGTCGCCGCGCTGTCCACAGACGCCCCGGCGGACAAAGGCTCGAAGAAGTAGCCATGCGGACGGTCGGACTGGCTACGGCGTGCACGGTGATCGTCGCATGCGCCGTGGGGTGTGGTCCGGTGATCGATGGGACGGCGAAGCCGGCGCCGCACCTGAAGCCGAAACCGTTGTCCGGCCTGGTCGTCAAGCAGGTCCTGCTCGACGGCCGAACGCTGTCGAGCATGCTCGGCCAACCGTTCGTCGCCCGCGCGCCCGCGAAAGTCGGTGGCGCCGACATCCTCGACCAGCGTGAGGGGCCACCGGAGTCGGCCGATTGTCTGGAGGTCACGGCGATGCTGCAGAACAGCGTGTACGGCCCCGCCAATGTTCAGACCGTGGCAACGGTGTCGTGGTGGAACGACGGGGATCCGGCTCAGGTGATCAGTGTCAGGGAGGGCGTTGTCACGCTGCCTTCGGCGGCGGAGGCTCAGGCGCTGTTCGCGAAATTCCCGGATCAGTGGCAGCACTGCAATGGCCAGACGACGGACGAGAAAGCAGGCCCAATCGACACGACGACGGTGATCAACGACGTCCGCGTCACCGATTCCGTTGTCGCAGCGACCAATACCGCAACCGCGACGCTTCCCAACATGCCGGCTCTGCAGCCCACGCCGCAGGCGCGTGCCGTCGGTGTCCGAATGAACTGCATCGTAGAGGTCGACATGATCTTCTTCGGTGATCGGCGGCCGTCAGATCCCGGATCGGCGAACCCCGATAGCAGTGCTGTCGATGTCGCCCACGCGATGATGGCAAAGGTCAGCGACCTGAGCTGACACCACATGACCACGACACGAAGGCCGCCGATGACGACAGACTCCCGCACCCGGGCAGACATGTGCCCCGGTGTCTGGCGTCCGTGGCAGGCCGACGACGGGTTGCTGGTCCGCATCCGATTGATGGGTGGCGCACTTCCTCCGACTGCGCTGCAGCGTCTTTCGGAGGTCAGCCAGCGCTACGCCGACGGGGCGATCTACCTGACTCGACGGGCGAACCTGCAATTGCGTGGGCTGCCGGGTGACGGTGGTCAGTTGTCGGATGACGTCGTGGCTGCGATTGAGTCGACCGGACTGATGCCAACGCGCACAAACGAGCTCGTGCGCAATGTGCTGGCCTCGCCGCAGACAGGACTGGCCGGTGGCCGCGCGGACCTGCGTCCGGTGATCGCGCGCCTCGACGCCCTGCTGTGTGCGAGCCCCCGCCTTGGTCAGCTGCCGGGGCGGTTTCTGTTCACCCTCGACGACGGTCGCGGCGATCTGCTGGATCGCCTCACGGGTACGGGAAAGCGTGGCACCGACCTGGGCTGCATGGCACTCGGCGACGGTGTGGTTCAGTTGCGAATCGGAGGTCACTGGGGCGATGTCGTCGCCGTCGACGAGGTCGTCGACCGGCTGGCCGGTATGGCGTCGCAATTCCTCGACGCGCGCGGAATCGGTACCGATGCGCCATGGCACATCCGCGAACTGAGTCGACCGTTGCAAACGCCCGCTCCCGCGGACCCTCGCATCCCCGCCGCGGCGGCACCGCTGCCGTATGGAAGGGTGCCGGGCGGCATGCATGTACCCGCGCAGGGCGGTGTCTTGAACCCCGATGATGTCCAGGAGCTGCTCGAACGCGCAACCGACGTAACGCGGGTCGTGGTCACACCCTGGCGCGGTGTCCTGGTCCCCAACGCCCCGGAGGTATCCGAGTGACCCAGACGTTGCGGCCGACGCGGCGCTACAACTATGTCGCCGACGGGCCCGCGATCTACGCGGACTCCTTCGCCACGATCCGGCGCGAGGCCGACCTGTCACAGGTCCCGGCGGAAGCGGAAAAGCTTGCTGTGCGAATGATCCACGGGACCGGTCAACCCGATCTCGTCGACGACCTGATCATCCACCCGACGCTGGTGTCCGCCGCGCGCTCAGCCCTGCAGGCCGGCGCGCCGATTCTGTGCGATGCCCGCATGGTCGCCACCGGCATCACCGCGGGCCGACTTCCGGCCGGAAACGAGGTGCACTGCTTCCTCAACGAACCCGGGGTGCCGGCGTTGGCGAAGGAATGGAACACCACCCGCACGGCCGCGGCCGTCTCATTATGGGAACCGTTGCTGGACAATGCGGTCGTTGCGATCGGGAACGCACCGACCGCACTGTTTCACTTGCTGGAAATGCTCGTCGACGGTGCACCCCGTCCGGCCGCGATCGTCGGTTGCCCGGTCGGGTTCATCGGCGCCGCGGAATCCAAGGACGCCCTGGCATCGTTTTCTCGCGACCACGGCATCGACATCCCGTTCGTGACAGTGCGCGGACGGCGGGGCGGCTCGGCGATGACATCGTCGGCCGTCAACGCCTTGGCCTCGGAGGTCGAGTGACGGCCGGCCAGTTCTACGGAATCGGCTTGGGCCCAGGAGATCCCGAGCTGATCACCCTGAAGGCGGCTCGGATCATCGGTGACGCCGACGTCATCGCCTACCACGCCGGTGTCAACAAGCAGTCGTACGCACGCACCATCGCGGCGGACTTGATCTCGGTCGAGGCCGTCGAGGAGGAACTGCGCTACCCGCTGACCACCGGGACGACCGATCATCCCGGCGGATACGCCGGCGCGCTGGCCGAGTTCTACGAGGAATCGGCCGCCAGACTTGCCGCGCACCTGGACGCCGGACGCACCGTTGCCCTACTCGCCGAAGGTGATCCGCTGTTCTACGGCTCGTTCATGTACATGCACGATCGGCTCAGCGGCCGATTTTCGACCGAGATCGTCCCCGGGATACCGGCGTTCACCGCCGCGACGGCGGCGATCGCGTCGCCTCTGGTGCGCCAGACGGACGTGCTGACAGTGCTGCCCGGAACGCTGCCCGAGGCCGAACTCGCGCGACGACTGGCCGACACCGACGGCGCGATCATCATGAAACTCGGCCGGACGTTCCCGGCCGTTCGCCGTGCACTCGCCGCCGCCGGACGTCTCGATCACGCGATGTACGTCGAGCGGGCCAGCCATCCCCAACAAGTTTGGAAGTCGGTGCTCGAGGTCGACGAAACGACCGTTCCGTACCTGTCGCTGATCGTGGTCAATGGCGATTCGATCAACGGCGCTCGGTCTCGAGTCATGGTCGACCAACCCAGTCCGGCAACGATTTCCACCGGTGTCGACGCCGCTGAGCTGCTGGTGATCGGATTGGGCCCGGGACCGGACGACTGGATGACATCCGAGGCTACGGCGGCGCTTTCTGACGTGCGGCACGTCGTCGGCTATGCGCCGTACGTCGCGCGGGTGCCGCAGCGAGAAGGTCTGCAGCGGCACGCATCCGGCAACACCGTCGAAGTCGATCGGGCACGCTTCGCGCTGGACCTCGCGGTGAAGGGGGAGTCGGTCGCCGTCGTATCCGGCGGCGACGCCGGGGTTTTCGGGATGGCGGCGGCGGTGTTCGAGGCGGCCGAGGACGACCGCTACGCCGACGTTCCGATCCGGGTGCTGCCCGCAGTCTCCGCCGTGCACGCCGTCGCCGCACGGGCCGGGGCGCCGCTCGGCGCGGACTTCGCGGTGATGAGTCTGTCCGACCGGCTCAAGCCGTGGGCGGTAATCGAGAAACGGCTGCGAGCCATCGCCGACGCCGACCTCATTGTGGCGATCTACAATCCGGCCTCGCGGTCGCGACCCGACCAAATCAAGCTGGCCCGCGATATTCTGCTCGAGCATCGCCGTGCCGACACTGTTGTCGTGGTCGGGCGAGACGTCGGGCGAGCCGAGGAGTCGCTGACCGTGACGACGCTCGCCGATCTCAACACCGATTCGATCGACATGAAAAGCCTTGTTCTGGTTGGTGCGTCGAGTACCAGAGTCACATCGAACGGCCGGGTGTGGACGCCGCGGTGGGTGCGGTGAACGCCGTGCAGTTCGTCGGAGCCGGACCGGGCGCCGCCGACCTGCTGACCGTGCGGGCCACCCGGCTGCTTGCCGACGCCGACACCGTCCTGTACCCGGGCAGTTATCTCGACCCCGACGTATTGAAAAGCTGTTCCCCGACCGCCGAATTGATCGACACCCAACATCTGGACCTCGACGCGCTCGTCGCCCGGATCGTCGACGCTCAGCGCGCCGGTCGACGGGTCGTTCGTCTGGTGTCGGGTGACCCGTCGCTCTACAGCGCGGTGTCGGAGCAGACTCGGCGGCTCGACGCCTGCGGTGTGCCATGGGAGCTCACGCCCGGTGTCCCGGCCTATGCCGCCGCGGCTGCCCGCGTCGGTCGCGAGTTGACTGTTCCACTCGTCACGCAATCCGTGGTGTTGACGCGAACCCAGGCGCGGTCGACCGCGATGCCGGACACCGAGTCGCTGGCCGCGTTCGCGGCGACCCGCGCAACCCTGGTGCTGCACTTGGCAATAACCGCCACTCGCGCGTTGATGACGGCGATAACGCAGTACTACGGCGCCGACTGTCCGGTCGCGGTGGTGTACCGAGCCTCGCAACCCGACGAGTTGCTTCTTCGCGGCACTGTCGCCGACATCGCAGACCAGGTCGAGTCGGCCGGCCTGACGCAGGCGGCGGTGATCCTGGTGGGCGACGCGCTTGGCGCACAAGCCGATCCCCGGGCCGGCGAGAGCCACCTGTACGACCCGCGGCGCGATCGATCGGCTACTTCGTGAACGCCCACTGCGTGACCGCGCGTGACGGCGTCCAACCGGTGAACGATCCGACCGGCGCGGCATGCTCGACGTGAATTCGGGTGAGCTCACCGCCGTGCTCGGCGTAGGCGGCAGCCAGCACGGTCTCGGTTTCGACCGTCACCCCATGCGCGACGATCCGGCCGCCGCCAGGCAGCGCGTCGAGGCAGCGCTGCAGCACACCGGGTCGACTCGCACCTCCGCCGACGAAAACCGCGTCGGGAGCGGCCAGGTCGCTCAGCGCGTCCGGTGCTGTCCCGCATACGACATGCAGCGCCGGCACGCCGAGCGACTGCGCGTTACGGGCGATGCGGTCGGCCCGCTGTGGGTCGGACTCGACCGCGACGGCCCGACAGGTCGGGTGAGCACGCATCCACTCGATGCCCACCGAACCCGCCCCCGCGCCGATGTCCCACAGCGATTGACCGGGCGCCGGCAGCAGGCGCGCCAGCGCGCTTGCCCGCAGATCTCGCTTGGTCAGCTGACCGTCGTGCTCGAACGCATCGTCTGGCAAGCCCGTCGCCCAACCCGCCCGCAGGTGTCCTTCCAATTGCAGCGCAACAATATTCAGCCGTGGAGTAGCGCCAGAGAAATCGGCGGCGGTGCAGTCGTGGAAAGTCTCGCCGTCGCTGCCGAGGTCGCCCATCACCACGAAACGACTCGACCCGTATCCGTGCGAGGTGAGCAGGCCGGCAAGGGTCGCGGGTGTCTCCCCGTCGGACGACAGCACCAGAACCCTTCGGCCGGGAGCCAGTTCGCGCAACACGGCGTGCACGTCACGGCCGACGACGCTTACTACCGCGGTGGACTCCGCGGACCAGCCGAGCCGGGACCGGGCGATGGTCACCGACGACAGCTGCGGGATGACCGTGACCCGGTCGGCGCCGAGGAGGTCGACCAGCGTGGTGCCGATGCCGCTCAGCATCGGGTCGCCGGAGGCCAGCGCGACCACGCGTCGACCCGCGAATTGGGTCAGCAGTTCTGGCAAGGCGGCGCTGAGCGGCGACGGCCATGGCTTGCGAATCTGGGGGTCGGTAGCGGGCAGCAGCCCCAGCTGGCGTCGACCACCCAGCACGACATCCGCCGACGCGATGACCGCCCGCGCGTCCGGTGTCAGGCCGTCCCAGCCGTCGGCGCCGACACCGACGACGGTTACCCGCAGGTCAGAGGTCGGCACGGCGGCGATGCTAGCGTAATGCCCGCGACGCACCCTGCGAACAGGCGTAATCATGCCCCCTGCTGATCAGCTGTACCCGTTTCCCGCCGTCGTCGGCGGGGACCCCGACGCCCCCGGCGGGCTCGACGACATGGCGCTGGCGCTGATCCTCAGCGTCATTGACGCCGGCATCGGCGGCGTGCTGGTGCGTGGCGAGAAGGGCACCGCGAAGTCGACCCTGGTGCGCGCGCTGACCCAGATCCTGCCGCCCATCGACGTCATCGCCGGCGACCGGTTCTCCACCGACCCCGCCCACTCCAATCCGACTTCACCCGACGGGCCGTTCGGGCCCGACGCACCGGTGCAAACCCGGCCCGTGCGATTGGTCGAGCTTCCGGTCGGAGCCACCGAGGACCGGGTGGCCGGATCGATCGACCTGAAACGGGCGCTCGGCGAAGGCGCTGTTCACTTCGAACCGGGGCTGCTGGCCAACGCGCACCGCGGGATCCTCTACGTCGACGAGGTCAATCTGCTGCACGACCATCTCGTCGACCTACTCCTCGACGCAGCCGCGATGGGGACGGTCACCGTGGAGCGCGACGGCATATCGGTCACCCACGCCGCACGATTCGTGCTCGTCGGCACGATGAACCCGGAAGAGGGTGAGCTGCGGCCGCAGCTGCTCGACCGCTTCGGCCTCACCGTGGAGGTCGCCGCCCCGCGCGATCCCGCCCAGCGGGCCGAGGTTGTGCGCCGGCGACTCCAGTTCGACGCCGACCCACCGGCGTTCCGCGCCCGGTACGCGAATGCCGAGGAGCGACTGCGCAATCGGATCCGGCGCGCACAGTCGGTTTTGACCCGCGTGGAGCTTACGGACGCGGCGCTGCTGAGAATCGCCGAGATCTGCGCTGCGGCAGGTGTCGACGGCATGCGCGCCGACATCGTGATGGCGCGCGCGGCGGCCGCCCACGCCGCGTGGCACGATCGCGAACATCCGAATATCGACGATCTGCGCGCCGCCGCGAAACTTGCTCTGCCGCATCGTCGTCGGCGCAATCCATTTGATGCTCCCGGCCTGTCTGACGAGGAACTCGACGACTTGCTGCCGCCGGACAGCGGCCAGGGGGCCGAGCCCGACACCGACCCGGACGATCCCGGTGGCGGGCAGCACCCGCCTGAGCCCCAAAGTGCCGGTGGGCAGCAGCATCCGACGTCCGCGCCACCGGTTGGTGCCGGCGAGCCGTATCGGACCCAGTTGTTCGCGGTTCGCGGGGTGGGGGACGGGCACGCCGGCCGTCGCAGCCGCGCCCGAACGACGACGGGTCGACGTACCGGAGCCAGCCCACTGTCCGAGTCGGGCATACATCTCGTCGAGACCGTGCGGAGCGCCGCACCGCACCAGGTCGCCCGGGGTCGTGACGATGGCCGATTATTGTTGCGGCCCAGCGATCTTCGCGGGGCGGTGCGTGAGGGACGCGAGGCCAACCTGGTGGTGTTCGTCGTCGACACCTCGGGGTCGATGGCTGCGCGTGAACGGATGCGTCAGGTCAAAACCGCAATCCTGTCGCTGCTGCTGGATGCCTACCGGCGGCGCGACCGGGTTGGTGTCGTCACGTTCCGAGATCAGGCGGCCGAGATCGCACTTCCACCAACGGGTTCGATCGATATCGCAGCCAAGCGGTTGGACGATCTGCCGGCCGGCGGTCGGACGCCGCTCGCTGAGGGGCTGATGAAAGCGGCCGAGGTGATCCGGCGTGAACGGCTGCGGGACCCGAGCCGACGACCCCTGCTCGTCGTGGTCACCGACGGTCGCGCGACCACGGGCACCGATCCGATCGCACGGGCTCATCGGACTGCCGAGCTCTTGGTGAAGGACGGGGTGTCCAGCATCGTCGTGGACTGCGAAAGCGGCCGGATGCGAATGGGTTTGGCGGCGACGCTGGCGCAGCATCTGAACGCCGAGCACGTGCCGCTTGGTCAGGTGAACGCACAGGCCCTGGCGGACATTGTGCGCGGCGCCACCACTGCGGGCGTGGCCTGATGCCCCAAGGTCAGGTGTCGGTGGTCCCCGACGACAAGCTCACGACGCGGCAGCGCCGGAACCGGCCGTTGCTGCTGGTGCATACCGGTGAGGGGAAGGGAAAGTCCACCGCGGCCTTCGGATTGGCGTTGCGCGGCTGGAACCAGGGATTCCGGATCGGGGTGTTCCAGTTCGTCAAGTCGGCAAAGTGGCGCATCGGCGAGCAGACGGTGCTCGAGCGGTTGGGCGCGCTGCACACCGAGACCGGGGAGGGAGGTCCGGTCGAATGGCACAAGATGGGGTCTGGCTGGTCGTGGAGTCGCAAGGCGGGCACCGAGGTCGACCATGCGCAGGAGGCCGCGGCCGGCTGGGACGAGATCAAACGCCGCCTCGGCGCCGAATCCCACGACCTCTACGTGCTCGACGAATTCACGTATCCGATCAAGTGGGGTTGGGTGGACATCGACGACATCGTCGACACCCTCGTCAACCGTCCCGGCCACCAGCATGTGGTGATCACGGGCCGCAACGCCGATCCGCGGCTGATCGAGATCGCCGACCTGGTCACCGAGATGACCAACGTCAAGCACCCGATGGACGCCGGCCAGAAGGGCCAGCGAGGCATCGAGTGGTAGCCACCGAGCTTCCGCGCATCGTTGTCGCCGCGCCCGCATCCGGGCATGGAAAGACCACCGTGGCAACCGGATTGATGGCAGCGCTGGCCGGTCGCGGTCTGACGGTATCGGGTCACAAGGTGGGACCCGACTTCATCGACCCCGGCTACCACGCCCTCGCCACCGGCAGGCCGGGCCGCAACCTCGACCCGTTCCTGGTCGGTGAACATCGGATCGTCCCGCTGCTGCTGCACGGCGCACGAAAGGCCGACATCGCCGTCATCGAAGGCGTGATGGGACTTTTCGACGGCCGACTCGGAACCGGTGGTGAAGCGTCGACCGCCCACGTCGCCGCGCTGACGAGAACGCCGGTGCTGCTCGTGGTAGACATCTCGCACGCGTCGCGGACCCATGCGGCAGCAATCTCCGGACTCGCGTCGTTCGACCCGTCGGTCCAGATCGCGGGCGTGATCCTGAACAAAGCGCGCAGCGCGCGGCACGCCGACGAGGTTCGCGACGCGTTACGCCCGATCGGGATTCCGGTACTCGGCGTCCTTCCCCGCGATGACGGCATCGTGACGCCGTCACGTCATCTGGGCCTGGTTCCGGCCGCCGAGCGCGCCGAATCGCAGCAGGCCATCAGGCGGATGTCGGAAGTGATTGCCGCGCACGTGGATATCGATGCGATCCTGAATCTCGCGGGAACGTCAGAACCGCTACTCGAAACGCCCTGGGACCCCTCGGAGGAGATCGAGCCACCGTCGCACGCCCGGCCGGTCGTCGCGATGGCCGGAGGGCGCGCCTTCACCTTCCGCTACGCCGAGACCGAGGAGCTGCTGCGCGCTGCCGGATGTGACGTGGTCGAATTCGACCCGTTGTCCGACCCGGGGTTGCCCGTTGGCGCCACCGGTATCTATCTCGGCGGCGGCTTTCCCGAGGTCCATGCCGCCGAGCTCGCCGAGAACCATTGTCTGATCGCCGATTTGCGGACGGCCATCGCCGCGGGCGTGCCGACGGTTGCCGAGTGCGCCGGTCTGCTCTACCTGTGCCGCTCACTCGACGGCACCCCGATGGTCGGTGCGGTGCCCACCGACGCGGTGATGACGCCGCGGCTTACCCTCGGCTACCGCTGTGCCGTCAGCCCGGCGGATTCACTGCTCGCCGACCGCGGCGCACACGTCACCGGTCACGAATTCCACCGCACGACAATCGCTGCGTTCGACGGTCAACCGGCGTGGAACCTACCCGCAGGCCCCGAGGGCTTCGCCACCAAGACGTTGCACGCCGCGTACCTGCACGCCCATTGGGCCGGCCATCCAGAGATGGCGCAACGCTTCGCGCGGGCCGTTCATCAGCTATCGGCGTAGCCACGCAACAGCGTCGTCCACATCGTCCACCACCGGCACGCCCGCCGGAACCGCGGGTCGGCTGACGATGACGACCGGAATGCCAATCTCGGCGGCGGCCTGCATTTTCGGCCAGGTGTACTCACCGCCGGAATCCTTGGTGACCAACACATCTGCCCGGTGCTCGCGCAGCAACGCCAATTCACCGGGCAGCGCGTAGGGTCCGCGATCGCGGACCAGTTGCCACGCCGGCGGCAGCGGAAGATCCGGCTCGTCCACGACCCGTGCCAGCACCGCCAACTCGCCGAGCGCTGCCACGAACGTCGCCAATTGCTGCCGCCCGACAGTTAGCAGCGGCCGAACGCCCAGTCGCCGCGCCGCATTGGCTGCCTCTTCATGAGAGTCCACCCAATGCCACGACGCGGTGGCCCGATCGGCCCAACCGGGCCGCTGCAGCCGCAGCAGCGGCACCGCCGCAGCTGTGCACGCGCGAAAGGCGTTGTCAGAGATGGTGGCCGAGAAGGGGTGGGTGGCGTCGACCACGACATCGAAGTCCGCCAATGCCTTTCGCAGCCCGTCAACGCCCCCGAATCCGCCGATGCGTACGTTTCCCTCGGGCAGTCGAGGGTGGGCGACCCGGCCGGCCAGCGAGCTCGTCAACTCGATTCGGTCGGCCACCAACCGGGCGGCCAGCGTGCGGGCCTCCGACGTCCCGCCCAGCAGCAGCACGCGCCGGGGTATCACGGCCGTCGTAGCAGATAGATATCCATCACGAAACCGGTCTCGGCGCGGGCCTGCGAACGGGCCTCGACAATGTGGGGCGCAACGTCACCGAGCCGTCCGGCGACCAGCCGCTCGCCGGTGAGGCCGAGATTCGCCGCCCACCATACCGACCAGTCGTCCAGACCGGTCAGGTCCAGCCGCTCGGGCGGCGGGTTGAGCATCGCGACGATGTTGTCCTGGCCGGCCGCGACAGCCTCCTGCAGTAGGCGGCCGGTGGTGATGTGCACCGCGCGGCCTACCTCGTGCAACACGATGCGATGTCGCGCGGCCAGCACCTGCGGCGCGCTGACACCCGGGAGTACGTCGAATTCGACTGGCACGCCTAGCTTCTGGATCTTCTCGACGACTCGGATCGTCGAGTCGTACAACGACGGGTCGCCGAACACCAGGAACGCCGCGGTGCCACCCCGCTTGCGCAACACGTCCGCGTACGCCTCGGCGCGGGCGTCGTGCCAATCGCCCACCGCGCGCTGATATCCCTGATCGGTCAGGCCGGTCGATCGATCCCGCTCCGGATCCTGCACCGCCACAACGTCTACCGAGCCGTCGGTGTACTCCTCGACAATCTCCCACCGCAGCGCTAGCAGTTCGTCGTCGGGACCTTTGAACGCAGCCACCACGTAATCCACCGATTGCAGCGCCGCGGCCACCTCGGGCGTGACGTGCTGCGGCCCCATGCCGACCCCCAGGATGCGCACCCGGACTGGGTCAGGCACCGGCGCGGTCCTCGATGTCACCTTCGACCTCCAAGTAGGCTTGCCGCAACGCCGCCAGCGTCTCCGGCGAGGGGTCAGCCCACAGGCCGCGGTCAACGGCTTCCTGCAGACGCTCGACCATGCCGTGCAACGCCCACGGGTTGGACTTGTCGAGAAAATCGCGGGTCTGCGGATCGAGAACGTAGGACTCGGCCAGCTTCTCGTACATCCAGTCGTGCACGACGCCCGCGGTGGCGTCGAAGCCGAAGAGGTAGTCAACGGTGGCGGCGAGTTCGAACGCGCCCTTGTAGCCGTGCCTGCGCATTGCCGAGATCCACCGCGGGTTGACCACCCGGGCGCGGAACACCCGTGCGGTCTCCTCGGACAGCGTGCGGGTGCGCACCGCGTCCGGCGTCGTGGAGTCACCTATGTACGCCTTGGGATCCGACCCGGTCAACGCGCGGACCGTCGCGATCATGCCGCCGTGATACTGGAAATAGTCGTCGCTGTCGACAATGTCGTGTTCACGGGTGTCGATGTTCTTCGCCGCCACCTTGATTCGCGCGTAGTTGGTGCGCATGTCATCGGCTGCGGCGCTACCGTCCAGTCCGCGACCGTAGGCGAAGCCGCCCCACGCCGTATAGACCTCGGCCAAGTCTTTGTCGTCTCGCCAGGTGCCCGCTTCGACTACCTGAAGAATCCCCGCGCCGTACGACCCCGGCTTGGACCCGAAAACCCTTGTGGTGGCACGTCGCTCGTCGCCGTGGTCGGCGAGGTCGGCGCGAGCGTGAGCGGCTATGTAGTTGTGCTGGTCCGGCTCGTCGAGCAGCGCCACCATCCGCACTGCGTCGTCGAGCATCATCACCACATGGGGGAAGGCATCGCGGAAGAAGCCGGAGATGCGGATTGTCACGTCGATGCGCGGCCGGCCGAGTTCCTGGAGCGGGACAATCTCCAGCCGGCTCACCCGTCGCGACGCCTCGTCCCACTCCGGTCGAACACCCAGCAGGGCCAACACTTCGGCGATGTCGTCGCCAGACGTGCGCATCGCGCTGGTGCCCCACACCGACAGGCCCACCGACTCGGGGTAGGTGCCGGTGTCGTCGACGTAGCGCTGCAGCAGCGACTCGGCCATCGCCTGGCCCGTCTCCCAGGCCAGCCTCGATGGCACCGCCCGCGGGTCGACGGTGTAAAAGTTGCGACCTGTCGGCAACACGTTCACCAGACCTCGCAGCGGCGAGCCGGACGGACCGGGCCGGACGAAACCGCCTGCCAGAGCGTGTATTACGGCGTCCAGCTCACCCGCGGTACCCGACAGGCGCGGCACCACCTCGGTCGCCGCGAATCGTAACGACGCCCGCACGTCCGGCTCGTCGTGCAGCGCGTCGACAGCCGCGGCGTCCCAGCCGGCGGACTCCATCGCCTCGACCAATGCGCGTGCGCGACCCTCGATCTCGTCGACTGCTGCGGTCTCGGCACCGTCTTTGAGGCCAAGAGCGGTGCGCAGTCCCGGGACGGCGTGGTCCTTGCCGCCCCACACCTGCGCGGCCCGCAAGATGGCTAGCACGAGGTTGACCCGGGCCGTCCCGGCGGGCGCTTCACCGAGCACATGCAGACCGTCGCGGATCTGAGCGTCCTTGATCTCGCACAGCCAGCCGTCGACGTGCAGCAGGAAGTCGTCGAACTCGTCGTCGTCGGGGCGGTCGTCGAGTCCCAGATCGCGGTGCATCTCGGCCGCGCGCATCAGATTCCAGATCTCGCCGCGGATCGCCGGCAACTTGGCCGGGTCCATCGCCGCGATGTTTCCGTATTCGTCCAAAAGCTGCTCGAGTCGGGCGATATCGCCGTAGCTCTCGGCGCGAGCCATCGGCGGGATCAGGTGGTCGACGATCGTGGCGTGCGCGCGCCGCTTGGCTTGGGCGCCCTCGCCCGGGTCGTTGACCAGGAACGGGTAGATCAAGGGAAGGTTCCCCAGCACGGCGTCGGTGGCGCAGGCCGCCGACAGCGCGGCATTCTTGCCCGGCAGCCACTCCATCGACCCGTGCTTGCCGAGGTGCACCACCGCGTGGGCCCCGAAGCCGTGCTCGAGCCAGCGGTACGCGGCCAGATAGTGATGGCTGACGGCCATGTCGGGGTCGTGGTAGATCGCCACCGGGTTCTCGCCGAATCCGCGCGGCGGCTGGATCATCAGCACGAGATTGCCCGACCGCAGCGCGGCGATCACCACGTCGCCGTCGTCGTTGACGAACAACCGTCCCGGCGCCGGACCCCATGCCTCTGCCATCGCGTTTCGCAGTCCGGCGGGTAGTCCGGCGGTCCACTCGGCATACTGCGCCGGGGTGACTTTCACCTGCGCGCCGTCGACCTGCGTTGTGGTCAGCCATTGTTCGTCTTGGCCGCCCGCGTCGATCAATGTGTGCATCAACTGGTCGCCGGCTTGCGTCTCGTCATCGATGTCGAGCACTCCGAAGCCGTCGCCGACGTCGTAGCCGTCCCGCGCGAGGCGGTGCAGCAGTCGCACGGTGGACGCCGGAGTGTCGAGGCCCACCGCGTTGCCGACGCGCGAGTGCTTGGTCGGATAGGCCGACAGCACCAGCGCAAGCTTTTTGTCTCGGTTGGGTATCCGTCGCAACCTCGCGTGGTTCGCCGCGATCGCCGCGACCCGCGCGCAGCGCTCCGGGTCGGCGACATAGTGGGGGAGCCCGTCGTTGTCGACCTCCTTGAAGGAGTACGGCGCGGTGATGATGCGCCCGTCGAATTCGGGGATCGCGATCTGCGTCGCGGAGTCCAATGGAGTGACCCCGTCGTCGTTGGATTGCCATTCGTCGCGCGAAGATGTCAGGCAAAGCCCTTGCAACACAGGGATGTCCATTGCGGCGATTCGTTCGATGTCCCACGACGAGTCGTCTTCGCCGGCGCCCGCGGCAGCGGACTTCGACCCGCCGGCCGCCAGCATGCTGACCACGACCGCATCCAAACTGCTGAGCGCGTCGAACAATTCGTCCGGTGCGTTGCGCAGCGATGACGCGAAGATCGGCACGCCGACTGCGTCGCCGGTGGCGTCGATCGCGTCGGCGAGTGCGTGGGCGAAGCCGGAGTTACCGCTGACCTCGTGGGCCCGGTAGTACAGCACACCGATCCGCGCCTCGGCGATCATGTCACCGGAGCGGGCGGAGTAGCCCCATTCGGGGATCACCACGGGCTCGTCGAACCCCTCGCCGGTGAGCAACACGGTGTCACACAGAAACGCGTGCAGCTGAGCGAGATTGGCCGGACCGCCCTCGGCGAGGTACGAATGTGCCTGCGCGGCAAGCCCGATCGGGACCGTCGAACACTCCATCAACTCGGCACTGGGTGTGCGTTCGCCACCGAGCACGACCAGCGGTCGACCGGTGGCCCGCAGCGTGGTGAGTTCCGCGGCCACCTCCGCCGACGAACCCAGCACCCGCAGGACCATGACCTCGGCGTCACCGAGCACGTCCTCGATCGCCTGACGCGCTGGATTGGCCAGGTTGTACGGCGCGTGCGACGCGCGCGCCGACAGCAGGTCGGTGTCTGACGTCGACAGCAACGCGATGCGGTGGGTCGGGGCGTCGGCGGTGTTCACGGGGTTCCTCCTCGGGGTTCTCGCCCCGGATTCCTCTCACCACGAGACATGCGCGCTTCAGCTTAGTGGAGCAGGTTGGAATCACTGAGCGCGCCGAATAGGGTGAGCCCGATGAACGCGATCCTGAGCTGGTGGGACGGCGTCGAGCTGTGGCTCTCTGGCCTGGGGTTCGTCTTCCAAACCATTGTGGTGATGCCGGTGGTGCTGGCGTTGGCCTATGTGGTCGCCGCGGCACTGGACGGCGGCTTGGGAGTTGGAATCAACCTGATGAATCGCGTCCGGCACGGCGACGAAGAAGCCGGATGAGCGGAAACACCGGAATGCCCCGATCGCGGGTCACTTTGATCCTGGTTGCGTTGGTCGTGTTGGTGATCGTCGCCTGGTTGCTGACCCGCTGACCTGCATCGGATTCGGCTGCGACTCCACAGCATTCTGTTAGGATTCGCGCATGCACGCAGTGTCCGGCAGTACCGAGTGCCACGTCTTGGCACTCATTGCCGTGGGCAATTGCGCCGTCGCTGACGTGCATTGTTGTCGCTGACTTTCTGCCCGCGCGCCGTTTCTTCGCTTCGGGATCTGTCAGACGTCAAGCTCACTGCCGAAAGGTCGACCATTGTTCGACGACAGCAACCATTCCCTTTCCTGGCGACACGCTGTTGCGCTGACCCTCGCCGCGGGACTGATCTCCGCGTGCCACGGAGGCGCCAGCGACGTCGTCGGCGGGGGTGGGCCGTCGGGCGCCAACACCAGCATCACGCTGGTCGCTTACTCGGTGCCGGAGCCTGGTTGGAGCAAGCTGATCCCGGCGTTCAACGCTTCTCCTGAAGGCAAGGGGATCCAAGTGATCGCCTCCTACGGCGCCTCGGGTGATCAGTCCCGCGGCGTCGTCGACGGCAAACCCGCCGACATCGTCAACTTCTCTGTCGAGCCGGACATCACCCGCTTGGTCAAGGCGGGCAAGGTATCCAAGGACTGGGACAAAGACGCCACGAAGGGCATCCCGTTCGGGTCGGTCGTGACCCTGGTGGTGCGTCCCGGAAACCCGAAAAACATCAGAGACTGGGACGACTTACTGCGTCCCGGCGTCGAGGTGGTGACGCCCAGTCCGCTGAGTTCCGGCTCGGCGAAGTGGAATCTGCTGGCGCCGTATGTGGTCAAGAGCAACGGCGGCCACGACCCGCAAGCCGGCCTCGACTTCGTCCACAAGCTGGTGAGTCAGCACGTCAAGCTGCGCCCCGGCTCCGGACGTGAGGCCACCGACGTGTTCGTCCAGGGCAGCGGTGACGTGTTGATCAGTTACGAGAACGAGGCGATCGCCACCGAGCGGCAGGGAAAGCCGATCATCCACATCAATCCGCCGCAGACCATCAAGATCGAGAATCCGGTCGCGGTGGTGACCAGCAGCCAGCACTTGAACGCCGCCGTCGCATTCAAGAACTTCCAGTACACCGCCGATGCCCAAAAGGTCTGGGCGGCCGCGGGGTTCCGTCCGGTGGACCCCGCGATCGCCGCTCAGGTCCGCGACCAGTTTCCGGCACCGCAGAAGTTATGGACGCTTGCCGACCTGGGTGGCTGGCCGACGGTGGACTCGCAGCTGTTCGACAAGAAGTCGGGCAGCATTACCAAGATCTACACCAAGGCCACCGGATGACGACAGCGATCACCCGCGAGGTCACCGACGCGAAACCCCATGGCCGCAACAAGTTGGTCAACAACGGAACGTCGCTGCGGGTCGGCGTTTCCGTCGTATGGCTGTCGGTGATTGTGCTGCTGCCGCTGGCCGCCATCTTGTGGCAGTCGGTCGGCGGGGGCTGGGATGCGTTCTGGCTCGCGGTCACTTCGAACGCGGCTATCGAATCCTTCAAAGTGACGCTGACGATCTCGGCGGGCGTCACCGTTGTGAACATGATTTTCGGACTGCTGATCGCCTGGGTGTTGGTGCGCGACGATTTTCCGGGCAAGCGGGTGGTCGACGTTGTCATCGACCTGCCATTCGCTCTGCCGACCATCGTGGCCAGCCTGGTCCTGTTGGCGCTTTACGGAAACCACAGTCCGGTCGGTCTGCATTTGCAGCACACCGCGTGGGGAGTCGGCGTGGCCCTGGCCTTCGTCACGCTGCCGTTCGTGGTGCGCGCCGTGCAGCCGGTGTTACTCGAGATCGACCACGAGACCGAGGAAGCGGCGGCGTCGCTGGGTGCCAACAACGCGACGATCTTCACCACGGTGGTGCTGCCGTCGCTGACCCCGGTGCTGCTGACCGGTGCCGGGCTGACATTTGCAAGGGCCATTGGCGAATTCGGCTCGGTGGTGCTCATCGGTGGCGCGGTGCCGGGCAAGACCGAAGTGTCCTCGCAGTGGATTCGCACACTGATCGAGAACGATGACCGCACCGGGGCCGCGGCGATATCAATTGTGCTGCTGCTCATCTCCTTCGTCGTGCTGTTCGTGCTGCGCACCGTGGGATCACGTGCCGCCAAGCGTGAGGAGCTGTCGGCATGACCGCGCCAACGACGATGCAGTGGGGGTGCCTCCAGCCGCGAAGCGGCGAGGGGGACGAAGCGATGAGGAGGAGTGGTGCCATATGACCTTGTCGCTGCCGGTGAAGTACTTGCTTCGTTTCCTGGCGCTGGCCTACGTGACGGTCCTGCTCGTCATCCCGGTCGGGTTGATTCTGTGGCGGACTTTCCAGCCCGGCCTCGGCCAATTCTTCGCCTGGGTCAGCACGCCGGCGGCCATCTCGGCACTGAACTTGTCGGTGCTGGTGGTCGCGATTGTGGTGCCACTCAACGTGGTATTTGGAATACCGACCGCGTTGATGTTGGCGCGCAACCGGTTTCGTGGCAAGGGCATCCTGCAGGCGATCATCGACTTGCCATTCGCGGTGTCACCGGTCGTGGTCGGTGTCGCCCTGATCGTCTTGTGGGGATCGGCGGGGCTGCTCGGCTTCGTCGAGAAGGACTTCGGCTTCAAGATCATCTTCGGCCTGCCGGGCATCGTGCTGGCCAGCATCTTCGCGACGCTGCCGTTTGTGGTTCGCGAGGTCGAGCCGGTGCTGCACGAGCTGGGCAACGACCAGGAGCAGGCTGCCGCGACGCTAGGTTCGAACTGGTGGCAGACGTTCTGGCGGATCACCCTGCCATCGATCCGGTGGGGATTGACGTACGGTGTCGTGCTGACCATCGCCCGCACGCTCGGCGAGTACGGCGCGGTGCTGATCGTGTCGTCGAACCTGCCCGGGCAATCGCAGACGCTGACGCTGTTGGTGTCCGATCGCTACAACCGCGGCGTCGAGTATGGCGCGTACGCGCTGTCGACGCTGTTGATGACGGTTTCCGTACTGGTTTTGATCGTTCAGGTGATTCTCGATGCTCGCCGCAACCGAGCGGCCAAGCAAGCATGACAGGTGAGGAGCGGCCCTACATGACTGACCATGCCATCACCGTGCGGGGAGTCAACAAGCGCTACGGCGACTTCGTCGCGCTGGACGACGTCGACTTCGACGTGCCGAGAGGATCGTTGACGGCGCTGCTCGGGCCGAGCGGGTCGGGCAAGTCGACCTTGCTGCGCGCGATCGCAGGACTCGACCAGCCCGATACCGGGACGATCATGATCGGCGGACATGACGTCACGACCGTTGCACCGCAGCGGCGCGGGATCGGTTTTGTGTTCCAGCACTACGCGGCCTTCAAACACTTGACCGTCCGCGACAACGTGGCCTTCGGGTTGAAGATCCGCAAGCGGCCGAAGGCCGAGATCACCGAGAAGGTCGATCATCTGCTCGAGGTGGTGGGTCTCAGCGGGTTCCAAACCCGTTACCCCAGCCAGCTTTCCGGTGGTCAGCGCCAACGCATGGCGTTGGCGCGCGCGCTGGCCGTTGACCCGCAGGTGTTGTTGCTCGACGAGCCGTTCGGTGCCCTCGACGCGAAGGTGCGCGATGATCTGCGCGCCTGGCTGCGCCGACTGCACGACGACGTACACGTCACCACAGTCCTGGTGACCCACGACCAGTCCGAGGCGCTGGACGTCGCCGATCGGATTGCGGTGCTCAAAGATGGCCGCATCGAGCAGGTCGGGTCGCCGAGCGAGGTCTACGACACTCCGGCCAACCATTTCGTCATGTCGTTCCTGGGTGCGGTGTCGTCATTGAACGGCACTCTGGTTCGACCGCACGACATTCGGGTCGGCCGCAATCCCGATATGCCGATCGCCCCCGGCGACGGCACCACCGAGGCCACCGGCGTCATTCGCGCGACGATTGACCGGGTGGTGGTGTTGGGTTTTGAGGTCCGTGTCGAACTGACCAACGCTGCCACGGGTAGACCGTTCATCGCCCAAATCACCCGAGGTGACGCTGAAGCGCTGGGATTGAAGCAGGGGGACACCGTCTACGTGCGGGCCACCCGCGTGCCGACGCTGCCCGAGCAAACGGTGCCGCGCGAGGACGCTGAAGTCGGGGCCGACGAGCTTAGGGTGAGTCCCAGCTGAAGGCCGGCCCGAGCTTGATGGAGCCAACCCGCTCTGCGTTGAAATGGGCTACGCAGCCGGCGGCGTGACTGTCGAGTTGCTTCCACTCCGTACCCGGCGACCACGCCTCGACATGAAGCTGCGGGTCGCGGCTCGCGGTGGCGGAATACTTGGGAAGTTCTGCCTTGCAACGGTTCTCAATATCCCGCTGTTCGTGATCGCTGTCCGGGAAACGGGAGAGCGCCAACATGGCGAACAGTTCGTCGGTGTGGGGCTTGTCGCAGCTGACCGGTGAGTTGATGGTCTGCTGGAAGCAGGTGCCGACTCGCGCGGATGACGTTGTACCGGTGACTAGCCTGTTTTTCGGCCATTCGATGTAAGCCCAGACCGCCGCCCACAGCACACAAATCACGATCCCCGCGATCGCCAATCCGCGGCCGGACTCCTTGCCGCTTCGGGTCTTGAGAAAAGTGACGATTCCGGCGATCACACTCAGCGGGATCAGGCTCACCAAGCCGAGCAAGAACGTGGCGATTGCCCATCTGTTGACGGGGCGGTCATCGGCGGCTGGCGTTGTCGGCGTTGTCATCGTGATGGCTACCGTAGCGCGCTGACCGAGCCGTGCGGGCGAAGTCCGCGGCCTTGCTGGATGCGGCTCAACTCAGGCCGCGGCGCGCTGAGCTACTACCGCGTCGAACCGATCGAGCACCGTTTCGGCCACCAGACGATGCCCACCGAGCGGGGCTGACATCGAAATGCCCTCCGCTGCGGCGTGTTTGGCGACCCGGTCGGTTAACTTGCCGGGGGCGAGGAACCACGGCGCAATGACGACGCGGCGGGCGCCGTTGCGGCGCAACCGGTCCGCGGCGTCGGCCGGCGACGGCCCGTTCCCGGTGGCGAATGCCGCCGTCGTACCAGCCCACTGAGTGCCCGCGCCGAGCTTGTCTGCGACCGTGGCCGTCCTGGCATTGGCCGCCGCATGGGTCGAGCCGATCGCGACGACGGCGACACCCAACTCCGGGTCGAACGCGTCGACTCCCAGTGCGGCCAGCCGTTCGCGCATAACCGACACCAACCGGTCGTCCTCGCCGAGCACATCGGCCTGCCGAACGGGCATACCGCAGCTGGCGATCTGGTGCGGAATGTCGATGCGTGCGTGGTAGGCGTCGGCCAGCAGGAACGGCGTCACCACCGCACCCGGGGTGAGAACATCAGGCAGGCGAGGCGAATTCAGGTCGCAGAATGCGACACGCACCCGAAGGCCCGGCCGCATGAAACGAATCTGATTGGCCACCGCTCGCGCATTGGCGGCCGATCGCGGATCTGCGCTGCCGTGCGCAGTCAGCACGAGGGTCGTCACGACGCGTGCAGCCCGCATTCAGTCTTGGACAGACCCTGCCAGCGTCCGCTGCGCGGGTCGGCTCCCTCGACAGGCTTTGCGGTGCACGGAGCGCAACCGATCGACGGATATCCTTCGTAGACAAGCGGATTGACAAGTACGTCGTTCTCGTCGATGTAGGCCTGCATCTCGTCGTCGGACCAGGCGGCCAGCGGGTTGACCTTCACCAGCCCGAATGCCTCGTCGAAGCTGATCACCGGTGCGTTGGCACGAGTCGGCGCTTCGACCCGCCGCAGACCGGTCACCCACGCGGAGTAGCCGCGCAACGCTTTACCCAGCGGCGCGACCTTGCGGAGCCGGCAGCATTCGCTGGGCTTGCGGGCGAACAGATCCTTACCGAGCAACTCGTCCTGTCGGGCGACGCTGTGCTCGGGCGTGACATTGAGCACTCGCACGTCGTAGACCGCCTCGACCGCGTCGCGGGTCCCGATGGTCTCCACGAAGTGGTAGCCGGTGTCCAGGAACAACACTGGCACACCGGGACGGACCTTGGCCGCCATGTCGACCAGCACGGCGTCCTGCATGTTAGAGGCCACCACGTAGTTACACGTCGCGCTTGACCGGGGTCCGCCGACGCCGCCGAAGTTCTCGTTGGTCCACCGCAACAATTCAGCGGCGTTGGCGCCCTCCAATTCGGCGGCGCCCTTGTCGGCCAGCTCGCGTAATTCCGCTTCCGTCATGTTGCTCATCGCAGATCTGCCTCCTCGGCACGCAATGCCCAGTTCGCGAAACGTTCGTCGCCCTCGCGTTGTTTGACGAAGTTGCGTACCACGCGGTCGATGTAGTCGCCCAGTTCCTCGCTGCTGACCTTGTGCTGGCGTAGCTTTCGCCCGAACCCGCTGTCGAGTCCCAGGCTGCCCCCAAGATGAACCTGGAATCCCTCGACGGGATTCCCGTCACCGTCGTCGACCATCTGACCTTTGAACCCGATGTCGGCGACCTGGATGCGGGCGCACGAGTTCGGGCAGCCATTGAGATTCACGGTGACCGGCACATCGAGTTGCGCGTTGAGGTCCTCGAGTCGCTGTTCCAGTTCGGGCACCAGCGACTGCGAGCGCACCCGAGTCTCGGCGAACGACAGCTTGCAGTATTCGATTCCAGTGCAGGCCATCAGGTTTCGACGCCAGTGCGACGGCTGGTGCGGTAGGCCCAGCGCCTCGAGGCCGGCGGTCAACTCGTCGAGCTTGTCGTCGGCGACGTCGAGGATGATCAGCTTTTGGTAGGGGGTGAAGCTGACCAGCTGCGAGCCCGCCTGCTCGGCCAGGTCGGCAACTGCGGACAAGATCGTGCCGGATACCCGGCCCGCGATCGGCGCAACACCCACGGCGTTGAGGCCGTTCTTCAGCTTCTGCACGCCAACGTGATCGATCGGACGGGTCAGCGGCTCGGGGGCCGGGCCGTCGACGAGTTTGCGCTTGAGGTACTCGGTTTCGAGCACCTCGCGGAACTTCTCGATGCCCCAGTCTTTGATGAGGAATTTCAGCCGCGCCTTAGCCCGCAGTCGCCGGTAGCCGTAGTCACGGAACAACGAGGTGACGGCCTCCCAGACGTCGGGGACCTCGTCCAGCGGCACCCAGGCGCCGACCCGCTGCGCCAGCATCGGATTCGTCGAGAGGCCACCGCCCACCCACAGGTCCAGACCCGGCCCGTGCTCGGGGTGGTTGACGCCGATGAACGCGATGTCGTTGACCTCGTGCGCGACGTCCTGCAGACCCGAGATCGCGGTCTTGTATTTGCGTGGCAGGTTCGAGAAGTCCGGGCTGCCGATGTAGCGGCGCACGATCTCTTGGAGTGCCGGGGTGGGATCGAGCACCTCGTCCAACGACCGGCCCGCCAGCGGCGAGCCGAGCACCACGCGGGGGCAGTCGCCACACGCCTCGGTGGTCTGCAGGCCGACTGCCGCCAGCCGGTCCCAGATCGCCGGAACATCCTCGATCCGGATCCAGTGATACTGCACGTTTTCCCGGTCGGAGATGTCGGCGGTGTCTCGGGCGAATTCGATGGAAATTTCGCCGAGGGTGCGCAGCGCCTGGGTCGAGATGGCCCCGCCGTCACAACGGACCCGCATCATGAAGTACTTGGCCTCGAGCAGGTCAATGTTCTCGTCGCCGGTGAAGCTGCCGTCGTAGCCCTGCTCGCGCTGGGTGTAGAGCCCTGCCCACCGCATCCGACCACGCAGGTCGTTCTTCTCGATGCTGTCGAAGCCGGCCGTGGAGTAGTGGTTCAGGATGCGGTCGCGTACGTTGAGCGCATCGTCGTCCTTCTTGAACTGCTCGTTGGGATTGAGCGGTTCGCGCTCACCGAGCGCCCACTGGCCTTGGCTCTTGGCGGGGCGGGGTGACGTCATTCGGCAAACTCCTCTGTGGAGCAGCCGGCGTGGAGCGCGCAAATCACCGGAGGCTGTACCGGCGGCGCAGATCCGGAAGCCAGCTGAAAGTGCAGGTGGGCGGGTCTACGGAATCAAGGCAGACAGCGACAGCTGCATACGCGCTTGAAGTCGACATGACGGCGCGCCACCAACGGAATGCGAATTTGGCTGTGGTGGGCAACGGTCACTCGACCATTGTGCCATGGATGCCCCGAACTCCCACTACCAGGGGCGACTTTGGCTCACAGTGAGCGAATGTGGGCGCAGCGGCGGAGCTCAGCTGGAGGTTGCGTCGAGGCTGCGGAATATTGGCAGACGTGACGGCATCCACTTCGCCGGTCGAACTTCCTGACCTGCAGCTAAGCACCGACGGGCCCTTCGGCATCTATGTACACGTGCCGTTTTGCTTCACCCGCTGCGGTTACTGCGACTTCAACACCTACACGCCCGCAGAGCTCGGCGGCGTCAACCCGGACGCGTGGCTGCAGGTGCTGGCCGCCGAACTGGAATTGGCCGCCGCAAGGCTGGCAGGCCCGCCCGTCCAGACCGTCTTCATCGGAGGCGGAACGCCGTCGCTGCTGGGCCCCGAGCGCTTCACCACGGTGCTGCGCTCGGTGAAAGACAACTTCGAGCTGGCAGCCGACGCGGAGGTGACCACCGAGGCCAACCCCGAGTCGGCATGGCCGGACTTCTTTGCGGCGGCTCGAGCGGCCGGCTGCACCCGGGTGTCGCTAGGCATGCAGTCGGTGGCGCCGCACGTGCTGGGCGTCCTGGATCGGATCCACACGCCCAACCGGTCGGCCGCGGCGGCTCGTGAGGCCCTCGCCGAGGGATTCGAGCACGTCAGCTTGGACCTGATCTATGGCACCCCGGGGGAGTCCGACGACGACGTGGCGCGCTCGGTCGATACCGCGATCGACACCGGTGTCGATCACGTTTCCGCGTACGCCCTCGTCGTAGAAGACGGGACGGCGTTGGCGCGCCGAGTCCGCAGTGGCGAATTGGCCCCTCCGGACGATGACGTGCTCGCGCACCGCTACGAGTTACTCGACGAGCGGCTGTCGTCGGCTGGGTTGGAGTGGTACGAGGTGTCCAACTGGAGCCGCCCGGGTGGGGAGTGCCGGCACAACCTGGGCTATTGGGACGGCGGGCAGTGGTGGGGCGCCGGGCCGGGTGCGCACAGCTTCGTCGGGACGACACGTTGGTGGAATGTCAAGCATCCCAACACTTATGGGCAGCTATTGGGTGACGGGACGCTACCAGTGGCCGGCTTCGAGGAGCTGGACCCCGCCAGCCGGCACACCGAGGATGTGCTGCTGAGGATCCGGCTGCGTCAGGGTCTGCCGGTCGAGTTGCTGAGCGAGGCTGAGCGCGAGCGCGCGGGAACCGCCGTCGAGGACGGGTTGCTGGTGCGCGAGGGCGATTGCCTGGTGCTCACCGACCGCGGCCGGTTGTTGGCCGACGGGATTGTGCGCAACCTGCTCGGCTAGGCCGGATTATTGCTAGGCCGCGTGTTTCAACAGGGCGATGCCGACCCTGACTTCGAGTTCGCTGACCGTGACCGCCGGTGCGCGCGGCGGCGCCACGGAACGATAACGCTGCCCGGTCGGAGTCGTGAATTCGGCTGCGTGTCCGCCGGATTCGTCTACCTCGGCGCTGACCCGCCAACCGGCGGCTTCTTTGGCGTAGTTGCAACGCTCGCAGGATCCCAACCCGTTGACAACATCTGTCGGTCCGCCGCGAGCGTGTGGTCGGGCGTGATCGAGGTGCCGGATCGGGGCGTCGCAATACGGTGTGCGACAGCGCTGATCGCGCAGTCCGACGAACTCGGCTAGCCCACGCGGAAATCGCCGGGCGCGTGACTCCATTTTCACCAGCGCACCGGATTTCGGATGACTGTAAATCCGCCGCAGCGTCGCCCGTGACCGTGAGTCTGTGACCGCCGCCGCGACCAAGCCCCGGGCAACCTCTGCCGGAATCGGGCCGTAGCCATCGATGTCTGCCGGGGTTGTGTCGCTGCCCAGCAGGGTGCCGTCGGACAGAACAAGGTTGACTGCGATCGGCGTCGGTGTCGCGGCGCTGCGCCCGGTTACGCGTTCGACCAAAGTATCGGCCATGACTTGACCGCGGGATCGTCCGTCGAATGTGGTGTCCGCCTCTCGCCGCAGCGCCGCGTACACCGAGACTCCCTGCGCGACAGGGAGAAGCGCGGTGAGGTATGTCATCGTGTCCGGCGCGGGCCGAATGGTCACCGTCCGTTCGGTCTCCGCTTTGACCGCCCGGTCGACGACCGCATGTGGGTCGAGCCGGTACGCGATGGCCTTGGCCGCGGCCGCCAACCGCGCATCGCCCATTCCGTCCAAACCGGCCGGGTCGCCGCACAATTCAGTGTCCAGCACCTGTCGGTCTTCGATGTCTAGACAGGCGCTTTCGCGCACGACGAGCGTAGCCCGCCACTCCGACAACCGGCCTTGCTCCAAGGCGGCCAACGTATAGGGCATCTCATGCACCAGAGCCTTGGCGAAGCCGAGATGCCGACTGCCGCGCGATGGCGAGTCTCGTCTAGCGAGCGCGACCTCGCTGGCTACCCCGCGTCCGCGTCTCGCCGCCGGTACCCCGGCGGCCGACTCGGCGGATCGACGCGCGACGTCCAAAGCGGCCGCCGCGCGGGCCTGAGCTGCGGCCGCCGCGGACTTCAGCCTCTCGAGTTCGGCAATCCGCGCCACCAGTTCGGATTCCGGCGACCGAGGATCGATGGCGAGCAGTTCTTCGAACATATGTGCGACTATAGCGGCGCACTCCGACCAACCTCACCGCGGTGATTGTCGATCGCGTCCCCGCGTCTTGGTTTGGTGTCACGCTGACCGGATGACAGAAGCCGAAGGGTATGTCGACCAAGCGATGGCCGGCATGGCCGAGCCCCAGCCGATGTACAAAGCGCTACGTGAATCGACCCCGGTGTTCCGGTCACCGCAGGCGGTCGTGCTCAGCCGGCTGGCCGACATCGAGATGGCCCTCAAGCGCACCGAGTTGTTCTCGTCGAACATGGACGCCGTCGACTTGGGCAACATCCGCCCTTTGATCCCGTTGCAGATCGATCCGCCCGACCACGCCAAGTACCGCCGCATACTCGATCCGTTGTTCACGCCACGTGAGATGGCCCGTCGCGAGCCTCGCGTCACCGAGCTGGTGAACGAGATGATCGACCGCTTCGCTGCCCGCGGCGAATGCGACTTTCACGAGGAGTTTGCCGTGCCGCTTCCGTGCACGGTGTTCCTGCAACTCCTCGGTCTGCCGCTGAAAGACCTGGACCAGTTCCTGGAATGGAAGGACGCGGTCATCCGCCCGGAAGGCGACTCGGGATACGACCGCCGCCACGAGAACATGGCGCCCGCTGCCCAGCAGATCTACGACTATTTCGAACGTGCCATCGACGATCACATCGCCAACCCGCGCGACGACGTGATGTCCTCGCTGATTGCGGCGCGGATCGACGGAGAGCCGCTGACGCGCGAGGAAATCCTCGACGTCTGCTTTTTGTTCCTGATCGCCGGGCTGGACACAGTGACCGACTCGCTTGATTGCTTCTTCGTGTATCTCGCCAGGCATACCGAGCAGCGGCACCAGATCGTCGAGCAACCTGACGTTCTGCCTGGCGCGATCGAGGAGTTATTGCGTTGGGAGACACCAGTTCCCGGTGTCGTGCGGGTGGCTACGGAAGACGTCGAGGTGAGCGGCTGCCCGATCAGCAAGGGCGAGCGGGTCAGTCCGCTGCTCGGTGCGGCGAACACAGATCCCGCGGAGTTCACTGATCCCGAGCTCGTCGATTTCCGTCGTAACCCAAATCGGCACAGAGCTTTTGGTGGCGGTCCGCACCGCTGCCTGGGATCGCATCTGGCTCGGATGGAACTGCGGGTGGCGCTGCGCGAATTCCATCGCCGCATACCAGATTACGAGATCAAGCCAGGTGCCGAATTGACGTACACGGCGGCTCTGCGGTCGGTGGAGTCGTTACCACTGATCTTCCCGGTGGCCGCGTCATGACGCGCGTTGCGGTTGACGCCGACCGATGCGTGGGTCATGGGCGCTGTTACACGCTCGCGCCGAAGGTCTTCGACGCCGACGATGTCGGGCACGCGGTCGTGCTGGCCCACGAGATCTCCGGCGAACTCGAGATTCAGGGTGCCGACGCCGAGCGGAACTGCCCGGAGAGCGCGATCACGCTGTCGTAAGAGTCTTCGCATCGGCGAGGGTGCGGCCGACCGTCACGCTCACCCCGCGGTTGACCTGCACCTGACCCCCTGCGCGTGTTCGGCTACCGGAGACCCCTACCCGTTCATAGGTTAGGCTAAATTTACTAACCGTGACCCACGTCGGTGTCGAAACCAGCCTGGCAGACGCCGTGTCTGCGTCGTTTCCGTTGCCGGCCGACATCGCCCCGGCGGACGTGGCCGCCGAGTTGGCGGCCGCCATCGCCGAGGTCGATGGCGACCAGTATCTGCTCTACGAGCGCGACGGCCGGTGGGTGCTCGCGATCGGCGCACTGGCGATGATCGAGCTGGACAGCGACGAACTTCGCATCGTTCAGGACGGCGTCACCCGGCGACAGACCTGGTCCGGTCGACCGGGTCCGGTGCTGGGCGAGGCGGTCGACCGGCTACTGCTCGAAACCGAGGAGGTCTTCGGCTGGATCGCCTTCGAATTCGGCGCCTACCGCTTCGGTCTGCAAGAGCGGCTGGCGCCGCAGACGCCGTTGGCGCGTGTCTTCTGGCCGCGCACCCGCATCGTCGTCGACGATGCCGCTGTCGGACTGTTCGATGCCGACGACCGCCAGCTCGAGGTGGTGAGACGATTGCTCAGCGCAGGTGCGCCGGCACTGCCCAGACCGTCAGCCGTCGACGTGTCCGCCGACTCGTCCGACTACCGCGGCCGAGTGGCCACCGCTATCGATGAAATCACCGCCGGTAGCTATCACAAGGTGATCCTGTCGCGCTGCGTCAATGTGCCCTTCGCACTGGACTTTCCGTCCACGTACCGGGTAGGACGTCAAAACAACACGCCGGCCCGCTCGTTCCTGTTGCATCTCGGTGGATTTCGCGCGCTGGGCTACAGCCCGGAACTCGTCGCCGCGGTGCACGGCGACGGCGTCGTGGTTACCGAGCCGCTGGCCGGCACGCGGGCGCTGGGCCGTGGCGTCGAGCGCGACCGCGAGGCCCGCGAAGACTTGCAGTCGAACACCAAAGAAATAGTCGAGCACGCGATGTCGGTGCGTAGCTCCGTGCAGGAGATCGACGAAGTCGCCGAACCCGGAAGCTCCGCGGTGGTCGACTTCATGACCGTGCGCGAGCGCGGCAGCGTGCAGCATCTCGGCTCCACCGTCACCGGTCGCCTCGACGCCTCGAAGGACCGGATGGACGCCCTCGAGACGCTGTTTCCCGCGGTCACCGCGTCGGGCATCCCCAAGGCGGCCGGCGTGGACGCCATCCTGCGGCTCGATGAAAGCCCACGCGAGCTGTATTCTGGTGCGGTGGTGCGATTTTCGGCCGATGGCGCGCTGGATGCGGCGCTGACGTTGCGGACCGTGTACGAACGTGACGGGCGGACCTGGCTGCGCGCCGGCGCCGGCATCATCGCCGCATCGGAACCTGACCGCGAATTCGAGGAGACCTGCGAGAAGCTGGCCACCCTCGCGCCGCACCTGGTGGCGCGACGGCCGAGCTAGCCGGCGTCGGCCTCGGGCGCCTGTTCCAGATACTCCGCCAGGATCTGGCTGACCAGCGACTCGATCGTCGTTTCGATCGACGACGCCAGTGTGGCGGTTACCGAAGCCACGGCCTGGGTGCGGAATCGAACCAGCATGGTGATCAGTTCGGCAATCTCGGTGTCGGCGGGCAGTGCCTCGCGCGGCTTGATCCGGTCCTGGACGTGTTCGGCTCCGGTGCGCACCAGCATCTCGCTGATCTGGTCGATCAGCGGGACGATGTTCTCGTGCAGGTCGATCATTTTGTCCAGGCTGAGGCCGTAACCGCGGATCTCGTTGAAAGCCTCGATCAGTTTCGGACGGGTGATGGTGGCCTGCCCGTCGTCGACGTGAATCACGCTGCAGACTCACCAAGCGATCGAAAGCGTTGGCGTCGTTGATGAGTCGTTGCGCCTCGTCCAGCGGCATGGTCCGTGACTTCTCGCTCGTCCAGGTGCCGACGATGGCGGTTTCCAGTCCGAGCACGTCCCCGAGATCCTTGCCTTCTTCCCAGGCGCTGAGCATCTCTCGGACGTGGGCGATGTTGTACCCACGGTCGAGCATCGAGGTGATCAGTCGTAGCCGGGTCAGGTGGGTGTCGTTGAACAGCGCGATACGCCCGACGCGCAGCGGAGGCGGCAGGAGCCCACGGTCGCGGTAGACCCGGATGTTGCGAGTGGTGGTGCCGGCAAGGCGGGCGAGGTCTTCGATGCGATATTCGCCCGAGCCCGGTGTGCCATGCGGATACCGCACCGCCGCATCGAACAACTGCGAGACCGCGTTCTCGACGACCTCGCGCGATTGACGCCGAACGCGTTTGGGCGCGCGTCGCAGGTTCGCCAAAATGCCGGCGATGGTGCCGGTTTCGGCGCGGGGCGGTCGGTCGGGCGTCATCGCATCAGGCGGAGGAGCTCACCCGGGCGGCGACCTGCTCGACCGCGTCATAGTCGGCGTGCTGGAAGTCTCGCATCTGTCGAAGATACTGGGTCGCGAAACCCGGGTACATCGACGCGTTGAATCCGTCCTTGGTCAGGTACCAACTGCTGCAACCCGACATCCAGGTCGTCCTGGTCAGCCGCTGCTGGATGCGTTCGTTGTAGCGGCGCTGGACGTCCTGGCGGACATCGAGATAGCGCAGCTCGTTGTCCAAGATGGTGGTGATGCCGCGGACCGCGTAATCGAGTTGGCCTTCGATGTAGACCAGCAGCGAATTGTGCCCGGGTCCGGAGTTCGGGCCGGTCATGAAGAACAGGTTCGGGTAGCCGTGCGCGCTGGCGCTCTTGTAAGCCTGTGCACCGTCGCGTCCATTCGGCGCTCAGCGAGCGTCCACCCAGACCGGTGACGGGAACGGCGGACCGGTCAGGTGCACGTCGTAACCGGTGGCGAACACGATGCAGTCCAGGTGGTGCTCGATGCCGTCGCTGGTACGGAGGCCCACCGGGCTCATCGTCGCGATCGGCCAGTCGATCAGCTTGCAGTTGTCGCGCTGCAGGGCAGGGTAGTAGTCGCTGGACACCAGCATGCGCTTGCAGCCCGGGGTGAAGTCGGGCGTCAGCTGGCGGCGCAGCCACGGGTCCTTGACCTGCCGGCGCAGGTGCATCTTGCCCAGCCGGGCAACCAGCGACGTCAACGGGGTGTCCCACACCAGCGCGGTCGCGCTCGCCTCGTGGCCCCAGTACAACGCTTGGCGTGCAAGCTGTTGCACCCGAGGAGCTTTGGCGAACGCCATCTGCACCGCGGGCGGGGTGGCGAAGTCCAGACGGGGCAGCACCCAGCCTGGGGTGCGCTGGAACACCTTCACGAACTCGGCCTGCTTGACCAGTTCAGGAATGATCTGGATCGCGCTGGCGCCGGTGCCGATGACCCCGACCCGTTTACCGGCGAAATCGTAGTCGTGGTCCCAGCGGGCGCTGTGGATCTTGTGGCCCTCGTAGCTGTCGATGCCCCGGATGTCGGGGAAGCTGGAGTCCGGCAGCGGGCCGGAGGCCAACACCACCGTGCGGGCGCGGAACCGCTTGCGGGTGGCCGTGGTTGCGGTCCATACGCCGGCGTCCTCGTCGAACGAGAGCCCGGTGACTTCCTGACCGAACTGGATGCGGCGGCGGATGTCGAACCGGTCGGCCATCTCCTCGAGGTGGTTGCGGATCTCATCGGCGGGCGAGTAGGTCCGCGACCAGGTCGGGTTCTTGGCGAACGAGAACGAGTACAGCAGCGACGGGATGTCGCAGCTTGCGCCGGGATAGCTGGTGTCGCGCCAGGTTCCGCCGACCCGGTCGCTGCGTTCCAGGATGACGACGTCGTCGACGCCGGCCTGGGCAAGTTTGATCGCCGCGCCGAGTCCGCTGAATCCGGCTCCGACGATGAGGGTTTCGTGGGTGTGCGTCCTCGCCATGGTCACGCCGCCGGCTCGTGGGTGAGTTCGCTTGACCCAGCTGGGTACCGAGCGGCAGCAGCGGCCGCGGGTACCGGTCGGACAACCACACCATCGAATTGGCCAGCAGGTGGTAGGGGTGGCTCGGGTTGGTCACCATCGCCGGCGTGGCGCTTGCAGGAACTGATAAGTCGGCACCCGCCAGGTGTGTTCGCCGCGGTCGCCGAGCTCCTTGAATCGCTTCATCGGCCCGGTAGAGCCGCTCCGGCTCCAGACCCATGTCGACGATGTTGTTGCGCGATCCGGTTGAGCAGCGGGCACGTACATGATCGCGCCGATGATGAGGCCCGGGGTGGCGATCGCTGACCGACGAAGTCGATCAGCCAGCTTGCGGGCCTTCGCGTGCCCGATCATGTCCAGCACCTCGAAGTCGACGGCGATGTGCCGGGACTCGTCGTTGTTGATCTTCTCGAACACCTGGTGGCAGACCGGGTCGTGCACCTCGTCGAGCAGGAACTTCAGCAGCGCGCCGTCCAGCGCGACCTCGAGCATCGGGATGACGGTGCCGAGCACCGACAGCGGCATGTCGTCGGCGTAGCGGTCCAGCCACTCGATGGCCAGCCGGATGTTGACGTTCGGCTCGGGTATCTCGCCGTCCTCGAGCATGCCCCAGCGCTTCATCAGCGCCAGCTCGGCGTTGGCGTGCCGCTGCTCCTCGGCGTGGAAGTAGCGGTAGATCTCGGCGATGCGTCGGCGTCGGCGCCTTCTTCGCCAGCGCGGCGAACCCGCGGGCGCCGACGTTCTCGATCCAGCACAGGTCGGCCATGAACGCCTTGAGCTTGCGGCCGTTGCTCGTCGGTGATCGTCTCGGCACCCGGTGCGTCCCAGTCGATGTCGGCCAGCGCCCACTGCCGGTCCTTGATCTTGGCCAGCATCGCTTCCATGTCGATTGCCATCGGCGATCTTCCTCCTGCTTGGTGGTTGTCAGAGCGGGGCGATGCGGTTCAGCAGGCCGACGGCGCGGGTGTAGGTACCCGGCGCGAGTCGCTTGATGCTCCAGCCGAACTTCGGCGTCGAGCTGCGGCATGCAGTACAGGTCGCCGCGGTCGTGGGCGTCCAGGCAGGTCGTGGCGACCTTGTCCGCGGTGAATCCGGTCCAGCCGCATGAGCCGGTCGGCCAGTTGGGTCGACCCGGCCGAGATGCGGCCGGCTTCGACGATGTTGGTCTTGACGAAGGTGGGGCAGAGCACGGTGACGTTGACTCCGCTGCCGGACAGTTCGGCGGCGAGGGTCTCGGAGAGCGACAGCACGCCGGCCTTGCTGACGTTGTAGGCGCGCCATGCCGGGCGCGGCGCCGAACGCGGCGGCCGAGGCGACGTTGATGATGCCGCCGGGGACGCGGTGTCGCCGGTCCGCAGGATCGGCGCGAACACGTGGCAGCCGTGGATCGGACCCCAGAGGTTGATGCCGAGCACCCACTGCCAGTCGTCAAGGGGCAGTTCGCCGATTGGGGCTCCGCCGGAGCCGACCCCGGCGTTGTTGATCACCAGCGTCGGTGCGGCGCCGAACCACGATTGCGACTGGCTCGGCCAGATCCTGGACAGCATCGAATTGGGTGACGTCGCAGCGAATTGCGGTGGCCTGGCCACCGAATTCGCTGATCGTGGTCGACGGTTCGCTTGGCGGCGACTTCGTCGATGTCGCTGCAGACGACCCGGCTGCCGCGGCTCGCGAGTTCGATCGCGAAAGCGGCGCCGATTCCACTGCCGGCACCGGTCACCACAGCCCGCGCGTGGTGGCTCACCTTGGGTGATTTGCCGAACGGTCCGATCATCCTCAGCCCGCCTTTCCTGTGATGGTCTCGATGTTGCTGTCGCGCAGCGCGTTACCGATGAAGCTGGCGGCGTGCGCCATGGCCTTGGCGGCTTCCGGAGTCAGTCGGGGAAGCGCCTGGAAGACGTGCACCTGGTCAGGCCATACCTGTAGCGTGCAGCGGCCGCCGCCGCTGCGAATGTCGGCGGCGAGGTGACGCGCATCAGCGAGCAGGAATTCTGCGCCGCCGGCCTGCACGAGGGTGGGTGGCAGCGTGGGTCCACCGGCGACGTTCAGTCTCAACCGCGGGTGGGCCTGATCGATGCCCTTGCTGTAGAGGCGAACCAGACGCGCCGCATCTTTCGCCCGGATCGCCGGATCGCGGCGCAAATCCTCACGTGCGCGGGCAAGTTCGAGTGTCAGGTCGATCAGCGGCGAAAACAGCACCAGCGCGGCCGGGCCGCGGGCCGCGACGTCGGGTTGCAAGAGCAGGTCGACCGACAGGTGGCCGCCGGCCGAATCGCCTGCGATCACAACGTCTTCCGCGGGCACTTGCGCGGTGAGCCAGTTCCAGCCGGCCCGCACGTCGTCGGCCGCGGTGGGGAAGCGGTGTCGTGGTGCCAGCCGGTAGTCGACGGTGAACACCGGTAACCCGGTCAGTCGCGAGAGCCACGACGTCAGTCGACGGTGAGTGCGGGGCGAGCACAACGCGAAGCCGCTGCCGTGGACGAAGTAGATGGCCCCCCGGCTCGTCGAGACGCCGGGGGCGCGCACCCACTCACCGACGACGCGACGCCCGTCGTGGTGCACGTCGATGTGCTCGACGCGCGTCCCGGCCAGTGAAGGCCCGAAGGCAGTCATAACGCCGGCGACGATCTGCCTCGACGCCCATAGGCCCCAGGCTTGCTCGGGCGGTAGCACCGCACTGACCTGGCGCAATGTCGCCATGCTTACCAGCGCCGCGGAACGGGATCGCAACGATCCGCGAGTCGGCATTGACTCCGTCATGCTGGAGAGTCAACACGCAATGGTGACATTCGTCAATGGCAACGTTCTCGCGGCGTGTCCGGAAATCATCCGGCGCAGCGATTGATGTGGTCGTTCACGCAGCCGATGAACGCTTGTGAGGCTGCCGACCGCAAGGCATCAGTCGGTGCGACGAGATGTACTTGACGGTAGAGATCGGCCCCCGACACCGGGCGCAGCACCAGTGTCGGGTCGTCGCCGACCCGCGAGAGGGCAACCGACTCCGGCAGCAGGGCAACACCGAGATCTTTTCTGACGAAGTGGATTACCTCGTCGATGCGGGTCACTTCGAATGCCACGCGACGGGACACGTTGGCGAAGCCGCGGTCGGTCTCATGGCGCAGGCCGTACCCCGGCGGGAAGTCGATGAATGGCAGGTCGGCACCCGGTCACTCTGCTCCAGCGCCGCGCCCAAAGCAGCATTGTTTACATATCGGGTGTCATATGTAACATGGTCCAGCATGGGCGTGCCGGTTCGAAAGCCTCGGGTCGGCGTCATCGGCGCCGGCCCCGGCGGCATCGCGATGGGCATCCAACTGGCCGAGGGTGGCTACGACTTCACGATCTTCGAGCGCGGCGACGGGTTCGGCGGGACCTGGCGCAACAACACCTATCCGGGTGCCGCATGCGACGTGCCGTCGCACTTCTACTCGTTCTCGTTCGCGCTGAATCCGTACTGGAGCAAGACCTACGCCAACCAACCGGAGATCCTTGAGTACCTGGAGAAGGTCGCCGACGACCACGGACTCGCGGCGCGCCTGCGTACCCGCACCACCGTAACGGCGGTGCGGTGGTCAGATGCTGAAACGCGATGGACGATCGACACCGCGCAAGGGGAGCGATACGAGGTCGACGTCCTGGTCAGTGCCGTGGGAATGCTCGATGTTCCCAACATCCCGGCCATCCCCGGTCGAGAGTTGTTCGGCGGCCGAGTTTTCCATTCATCACGGTGGGACCACTCGAAATCGACGGCGGGCGAACGGGTTGCGTCGATAGGAACGGGTGCCAGTGCCGTTCAATACGTGCCCGCCATCGCCGCGGAGACCGAGCATCTGACCATCTTTCAGCGCACCCCGATCTGGGTGGCGCCACGGTTCGATGACCCATTCACACCGGAGCAGCAAGCGTTGTTCGCGAGCGATCCCGACGAAGCGCTGAAGGTGCGCGACGCGGCCTTCCAGCAATACGAGGCCGCCGATTTCGACGTCGAATCTGACATGACCAAGATGCTGACCGACATGTCATACGGCTATCTGATGAAGAAGGTTCAAGATCCGGACTTACGGTCAAAGTTATTGCCGGACTACCCCGTTGGGTGCAAGCGGCCGCTGCAGTCCAGGACCTGGTTTCCGGCGTTCGCGTTACCGAATGTCACGCTGGAGACCTCCCCTATCGTGGCGTTCACCGAGCGCGGACTTCGCACCTCCGACGGTGTAGAGCACGCGGTGGACACGGTGATCTTCGGAACCGGATTCAAGGCCGCCGATTACTTGAGCAGTCTGGATGTCTACGGCAGTGGCGGCCGGCGACTGCACGACGAATGGTCTGACGGCGCCGAGGCGTATTTGGGCACCGTCATACCCGGTTACCCGAATCTGTTCACGCTGTACGGGCCGAACACCAATGGGATCACCTCGATGATCTACATTCTCGAAGCTCAGGCTGAGTTCGTCCGCGGACTTCTCGACACCATGACCCGTGAAGGCATTGAGGCGGTCGACGTCAAGCGCGGCCCACACGAGGAGTTCAACGCCGAAATCCAACAGGCATTGGATACCACAGTTTGGGCGGCGAACTGCAACAATTACTTTCGTCATCCCAGTGGCAAGATGGTGACGCAGTTTCCCTACAGCGGAACCATTTTCGCGCAGCGGCTGGCAGCGGTGACCTTGGACGTCTTCGATACCTACGCAAAGGCTGGCGGCGCATGAACGGTGTTCACCACACGGCGATCGTGACGACCGACGTCGAACGCGCGCTGCGATTTTGGCGCGACGGCCTGGGACTGACGGTCCTTTTCGACCAAGTCTTCACCGGCGACTGGCAGACGCTTTTCGGCGCCAAGACCGACCGGCTCCGGTCGGTCTTTCTCGGTGATCCCAGCGCATCCGACACCGGCATCGTCGAACTCGTGGTGTTCGTTGACCCGGAGCCCGCGGGCGACCCGGAGACAGGCCCGTCGCCGGGTTTATTTCTCGTCTCGCTGAATCGCGATGTCGAACCGGCGCTTCGAGGGCTGGCGGACGCGGGCTTCACCGACGGAGTCCGGCAGATTGCCATGCCCGCACCGGGGGGGAAGCAGGTCCAGATGGCGGTGATCGAAGCACCCGACGGAGTCCGCGTCGAACTGATCGGGCCGGCGCGATGAGCGCCATCGTGACCGGCGGCGCCTCGGGTATCGGCGCCGCCACCGCGGACCGGTTACGCCGCGCGGGACATGACGTGGTCACCTGGGATCTGGCCGACGGTGACATCGTTTGCGACATCAGCGATCCCGACACGGTGGCCGCAGCGCTGGAGGAGACGGTCGCGAAGACCGGCGTGCCGGACCGCCTCGTCGCCTGCGCCGCGATGGGTGCATCCGGCGTGCTGCTCTCCCAGGATCCGGCCGACTGGAAGCGCGTCATCGACGTCAACCTCACCGGAACCTGGTTGACCATGCGGGCGGTCGCGCAGACGATGATCGACAACGGCAGCGGTGGTTCCATCGTCGCCGTGTCGAGCATCAGCGGAACCGTCGCCGACCGGGGCATGGGTGCCTACTGCGTCTCGAAAGCGGGCGTAGACATGCTCGTTCGGGTGGCCGCAAGCGAATGGGGCCCGCATGCCATACGGGTCAATGCGGTGGGACCGGGCGTCACCCGGACGCCCATGCTTGGTGGCGCTGAGCAGATTCCGGGATGGCTCGACGCCCTGGGTCAGCGCACCGCTCTCGGACGGGTGGGGGAGGCCGACGACGTCGCCGAAGCCGTCGTCGCGATGCTCGAGATGAATTGGGTGACAGGGCAAACCGTGCTCGCCGACGGTGGCCTGGCCCTGCAGAGTCCGATCGACACCTACGGCCACGTTCAGCGGCTGCAGGCCAGACGCCGGAATGACTGAAGCCGCGGGGGCGTTACGCCGCTCATGCCCGGTGGAGTCCTGCTCATCCCACGCAGCGATGCCGCCAATCTCATCGACGACGTCCTCGACCAAGCCAGACTTGCTCACGAGCTCGGCGTCAAGAAGGTGTGGCTGGCGCAGCAGCTGAACTACGACGCCATCTCGCTGGCCGGGCTCGTCGGCGCTGCCGTACCCGGATTGGGTGTCGGCACATCGGTGGTGCCGATCAATCCGCGGCATCCCCTGATCGTGGCCCAGCTGGCGCAGACGGCGCAGGCTGCCACCCACGGCAACTTCAGTCTCGGGCTCGGACTCGGCGCGCGCATCGTCGAACGCCCGGCGTTCGGCAACGACTGGAATAACGTGATTATCCGGCTTCGCGAGCACTTGACGATCCTGCGCTCGGTCTTCGATACCGGGATGGCGGGCCCGCGAACCATCGGCCAATCGAGAGGGCGTCGACAGCATTGTCGAATTGGCCGCGATCGGATCAGAGCAAGCGGTTGCGCGCCAGTTGAGTTCGTATCTGAGTGCGGGCGCCACCGAACTGACGCTCAGCCCACTGGAGCGGGCGGATTCGGCCGACCGCGAAGCGTTGTGGAGATTAGCCGCAGCTCTGTGAGTGACTGCGTGGCCTGGCGAATTACTTGGCGTGGAACGCGAGGAACGCGTCCCCGGGAATCATGCTGGACGGAGAGGCCATAGCCGCACCAGCACCCAGGAACGTCGCGCCGGTGGCGAGCACCGAAAAAGCAATCGACACAACTGACCTCTTCGCTTCCACGCGGCCGGTTAGCGCCGACGATGTGCTGCTATCAGTTGCCTTCATGCTGATGACAGTAACGGCGAAAGGTAAAGGATCTCTGTCCGAACTCGATGAATTCGCCGGCGAATCTTAAGACTGTAATTGCCGGGCGATCGTCTTCTTGTCGACCTTGCCCACCGGCGTAGTCGGCAGCGAAGCCATTGCGTTCAGCACATCGGGTCGCGCGTGGCGGGCCACCCCTCGCTGGTCGAGGTAAGCATTCAGTTCCGTCAACGTCACCGGGGTACCAGAGAAAACGACTGCCGCGCAGATCTTTTCGCCGAGGTAGGGGTCAGGCAGCGCCACCGCCGCTGCTGACGAGATCGCCGGGTGGGTGCGCAAGTGCTCTTCCAGGTCGGCCGCGGGAATCGTCTCACCACCACGATGGATGACGTCCTTCACGCGGCCGGTGACCTCTAAGTTTCCACCGGGGTGTTGACGGACCAAGTCGCCGCTGCGATAGAAACCCTGCGGGTCGAACGAGGTCGCGTTGGCGTCATCGGCGCGGAAGTACCCGTTGAACGTGTAGGGCCCGCGGACCAGGAGTTGACCCTCCCTACCTGCGACGACGGGTTCGCCCGCATCGTCGACGATGCGGAGTTCGTCGTCGGGACACAGCGGCCGGCCCTGGGTGTGGTCGACCACCTCGGGAGGGTCCCCGGGCCGGGTGAAATTCAGCAGTCCTTCGGCCATGCCGAATACCTGTTGCAGCCCAGGTGTCAGCGTCTCTCGAACACGTTGTGCATCACCGGCTTCCAGCTTGGAGCCGCCAACTTGCAACAGTCGCAGAGACGTTGGTGCCTCCGGCTCCCACTCGGTGGCGTGCGCCCACAGGTTAGCCAGCGCCGGCACCAGGGCGGTGACGGTCACGCCGTGGCGCGCGATGGCGCCAAACGCCGATTCCGGGCTGGGGTTGGCCAGGAATACGGTTGCCGCACCGGCCGATATGGCGCCGAGTAATCCCGGGCAGGCCAGCGGAAAATTGTGTGCCGCAGGCAAAGCCGCCATGTACACGTCCTCGCGGGTGAGTTCGCAGAGTTCGGCGCTGGCGGTGGCGTTGTAGACGTAGTCGTTGTGCGTGCGGGGGATCAGCTTCGGCGTGCCGGTGGTGCCTCCGGACACCAGAAGCAGCGCGGGGGATTCCGGGTCCGGCCGGTGGGCCGGCTTCTGGGAGGTGCTGGCGCACACCTGTGACCAGCTGGTAGAAGGTCCGGGTTCGCCGTCGACGATGACGTGACGAAGCGCGGGATGCTCGCGAAGTAGTTCTTCCGCCATCAGGCGGTAGTCGAAACCACTTGCGATGTCTGGGATTATCATCGCAGTCGCCTCGCTGACGGCGGCGAAGTGTCCTAGTTCGGCTGCACGGTGACCGGTCAAACACATCACCGGGATTGCGCCGGCGCGCAGCAGCGCGAACAGCGCCACGGCGAATTCGCACCTGTTCGGCAACTGCAGCAGCACCCGATCGCCGACGCTGATGCCCAGCTCCGCCACTCCGGCGGCCGCCCTGTTGGCGCGTTCGTCGAGTTGCGCGAATGTCAATCGCGTCGGCCCCTCGGCATCGATCACCGCGGTGCGTGACGGCCAGCGCTCCGCGGAGTCGGACAGCAGAGAGTCAACGGTCCGGCCACTCCAGTAGCCCGCGGCGCGGTAGGCGGCCGCACGATCGGGCGGAAACGGCTCAAAGCCTTCCATCACGGACGACGACATCACTTGCCTCCAGTTCGGTTGCCGCGACACCAAGGGCGGGATGGACGACGAACGTCCATCCCGCCCAGCGCGTCGCTTGCCTAGAAGCTAAGCAGCCCGGTGAACAAATCGGGGACGGCGCTGGTGGCCGCCTCGGATGCGCTCGCTGTCGCCGACTCGGTCGCCAGTGAGCCGAGCGCGTCGATGAACTGTGCGGTCCACGTCGTGTACAGCTCGTCGAGAAAGCTGCCGGCGTTGATCAGTCCAGGGAAGATGTTCTCGACACCGTCAACCGGGTTTACGCCCGCGTCGTAGCCATTGACGACGGCGTTGAGCACGTCGGAGCCCAGGTTGTTCAGGTCGGTCATGGCCAGAGCGCTGTCGCCGGCCGTCGTTGCGGCGCTGATGTTGTCCAGGTCGGCGGTCAGGGCGAAGAATCCGCTGATCTCCGGGGACAGCACGGTCTGCGCAAGGTCTTTGAGTTCGTTGTAGCTGCCGAACGCCTCGAGCAGGTTGGTCTGGATCTGCGAAAGCTCGACCGGGATCGACAGCGTCGTCACGCCCTTGGTGGTCTCGTCCAGGAGTGGCGCCAGCAGCGGCTTGAGCGTGTGGTCCAACAGCTCCAACGAATAGGCGTTGAAGTCGCTGAAAAGCTGCTCGCTCCCGTTCGGGTTGGTCGAGATGTTCTGGAAATCCGTCGAAAGGGTCTCCAGCAGGCTGCCAGTGACGCCGGGGGTGGGTCCACCGAGAACGGGCTCACCGCCGAACAGCCCGAAGACGTAGCCGTCGTCGCCGCCGTACCAGCCCCCGAACAGCGCATTGTTGACACCGGTGTCGAAGCCGGTCAACGCGGTGCTGATCTGCGTGCTGAAGGTGTCCGACAGGTTTCCGAGTGCTGTCGACAGCTCGCTGCTCGACGTGGTGGCCTCGGTCTGGAGGGTCGCCAAGTTCGCCTGAGTGTCGGAAAGAAACGTCGTCCAGTCGACTTCGCCCGAAGCCAACGCGACGTCCAGGTGCACCGGAGCGGAGGAGGCCGGCGCGTTAAGGGCGAACACACCGACGCCCGCGACCGCGAGACCCGCGATCATGAGGCGACTCGCGTAGCCCGCTGTCGAGGGGGAGGGGATAGCTGGATGCACAAGCATCTCCTTAAGTCAGGATAAGTGTTATCGCGCCATAACCAGGCGGAACGCGACACTACCTGAGATTTAGCTGAGCCACAATAGGTATGCCTACCCTTAGTTATCAGGTGGGTCGGCGCGCTGTTGACGAAACGTGTGCGCCGGTGGCGTTGGTAGGTACCCAGCCACTACAGTAGCCAGCAATTTAGGCTAGCCTCCACTAACTGACGCAAGGGGTGGGTGTGACAACTGGCGGGGTCGGGGCTCCCATCGCTGGCAGCCCGAGTGATGTGCGCGCTGAGGTCGCCGAACTGCTCGGTCTCAGCGCTGATGCCGTCGACCCCGGCGGCAACCTGGTCAGTCAGGGTCTCGACTCGATCAGGATGATGTCGCTGGCCGGGAAGTGGCGTCGTCGAGGGGTCGACGTCGACTTTGCGACGTTGGCCGCGGAGCCCACCATCGAGGCGTGGTCGCTGCTTGTCGGCCAGGAGGTGTGCGAACCCGTCGCGTTGGCGGTGTCCCCCGATTCCCCTGACGACGCATTTCCGCTTGCCCCCATGCAGCACGCGATGTGGGTGGGCCGGCACGACAGTCAGCCGCTCGGCGGCGTGGCAGGACACCTGTATGTCGAATTCGACGGCGGCGCAATCGATCCCGATCGTCTACGCCAGGCCGCGACGTCGCTGGCGGTGCGTCACCCGATGTTGCGGGTTCAATTCGGCGCCGACGGCACCCAGCGCATCGGAGCGCCGACCGAGTTTGCGCTCGCCGTCCACGATTTCCGCGACCTCGCCGACGGAGTCGTCGAGCAGCGGCTGCTCGAGATCCGCGAAACCAAGTCGCACCAGCGGCTCGACGGGCGGGTTTTCGAACTCTCGCTCTCGCTGCTGCCCAGTGAATGTTCGCGTCTGCATGTCGATTTGGACATGCAAGCCGCGGACGCGATGAGCTACCGCACGCTGACGGCCGACCTGGCCGCGCTCTATCAGGGCCGTCAGCTAGCCGACCTGGGCTTCACCTACCAGGAATACCGCCAGGAGATCGTGCGCCGAGAGGCCGAGCCGCGCCCGGCCTACGACGCCGACCGGAAGTGGTGGTCGCAGCGCATCCCCGAACTCCCGGATCCGCCCAGGCTGCCGTCGAGCAATCGGAACGCGTTGTCTCGCAAAAGCACTCGACGCTGGCAATGGCTGAACCCGGCAGTCCGCGACGCCCTGTTCGCGCACGCCCGCGCCCGCGGCGTCACCCCCGCCATGACGTTCGCCGCGGCCTTCTCCCACACCTTGGCCAGCTGGTCGAGCACCTCGCGATTCCTGCTGAACGTGCCGCTGTTCGGTCGCGAGGCCATTCACCCCGACGTCGACAGCCTGGTCGGCGATTTCACCTCGTCGCTGCTCCTCGACATCGACCTCACCCGGACGTCGGACGCTGAAGCGCGAGCACACACCGTGCAGGACGCCATGCGGACGGCTGCCGCGCACGCCAGCTATCCGGGCCTGGCAGTGCTGCGGGACCTGGCTCGCCACCGCGGAACCCCGGTGCTCGCCCCGGTCGTGTTCACCAGCGCGCTGGGACTCGGCGAGTTGTTCTCCGATGACGTCACCGAGGTATTCGGCACACCGACGTGGATCATCTCGCAGGGGCCGCAGGTTTCGCTCGACGCGCAGGTCACCGAGTTCGGCGGCGGCGTCATGGTGAATTGGGATGTGCGCGAAGACGTTTTCCCGGTCGGCGTCATCGACGCGATGTTCGCGCATCACATCGACGAACTGCGACGGCTGGCCTCCAGTCCGGTCGCGTGGACGCAACCCGACCCGCCAGCACTGCCGGCGCAGCAGCGCGCAGTGCGAGACACGGTCAACGGCCGCACCGCCGCGCCCAGCGGAGAGCGGTTGCACGACGGCTTCTTTCGCCAGGCCGAGCGGCAACCCGACGCGCCGGCGGTGCTGTCGAGCTCCGGTGACCTGACCTACGGTCAGCTGCGCCATCAGGCGCTGACATTGGCTGCGGCATTGCGCGCCAATGGAATCGGCGATGATGACACCATCGCGATCATGGGCCCCAAGACCGCCGAACAGGTGCCCGCGCTGCTGGCAATCCTGGCAGCGGGTGGCGTCTATCTGCCGATCAGCGTCGACCAGCCCCGCGACCGTGCCGAACGCATCCTGAAATCCGGTCAGGTGAAGTTGGCGTTGGTGTGCGGTGGGGAGCCGCTGTCGCTGCCGGTGCCCGCGCTGACGATTGCCGACGTGCTCAACGACGCTCCCGTCGACCCGTTGTTCGAGCCCGGTGCCGGCGATCCCACCAAGCTTGCCTACGTGCTGTTCACCTCGGGCTCCACCGGCGAGCCCAAGGGTGTCGAGGTCACCCATGACGCCTCGATGAACACCGTCGAATTCATCGGTCGGCACTTCGACATCGGGCCCGAGGACCGGTGTTTGGCCTTGTCGACGCTCGAGGGCGACATCTCGGTGATGGACGTCTTCGTCACCCTGCGGACCGGTGGATCGATCGTGGTGGTCGACGAAGCGCAGCGGCGCGACCCCGACACCTGGGCTCGGCTGATCGACGACCACCGAGTCACGGTGTTGCACTTCATGCCCGGCTGGCTGGAAATGCTGACCGAGGTCGGCGCCGGTCGACTGTCCTCGGTACGGGTGGTCCCGACCGGCGGTGACTGGGTACGGCCCGAGGTCGTTCGCCGCTTGCGCGCCGAAGCCCCCGGACTTCGCTTCGCCGGCCTGGGCGGCGCCACCGAAACTGCCACGCACAACACCATTTTCGAGGTCGGCGACCTGGACCGGCTTCCACCCGAGCTGACCGCGCTGCCGTTCGGTATCCCGCTCACCAACAACGCGTGCCGCGTGGTGAACGATCGGGGAGGCGACTGCCCCGACTGGGTCGTCGGCGAACTGTGGATCAGCGGACGGGGCATCGCGCGGGGATACCGCGGCCGACCCGACCTCACCACCGAGCGGTTCGTCGAACACAGCGGTCACACGTGGTACCGCACCGGCGATCTGGCCAGATACTGGCCGGACGGCGTCCTGGAGTTCGTCGGACGCTCAGACCACCGCGTCAAGATCAGCGGCTACCGGGTCGAGATCGGTGAGGTGGAGGTGGCACTGCGCCGGATCCCTGGGGTGGCAACGGCGATCGCGGCGTTGGTGACGACGACCGGCGGTGCGGAGGTGCTGGCCGCGGCCGTGCACGCCGACAGCCCGCTGCTCACCGCCGATAGCGTGCGCACGGCGATGGCTGAACTCGTTCCGGCCCATATGATTCCGCAACACCTGTCGTTCGCCGACCACATCCCGTACACCCTCGCCGGAAAGATCGACCGGCGGGTTGTCACCGCACAGCTTGCCGCCGCGGTCGCAAAATCATCGGCACCTGAGCATCGCGCACCGTCCACCCCTGTCGAGTCCGCGGTCGCAGCGATCATCGGAGAGGTGCTCGGCGCCGCTGCGGTGAGTGTCGACGACGACTTCTTCGCCCTCGGCGGCGACTCGGTGCTGGCGACCCAGACCGTCGCGCGCATTCGAGCCTGGCTCGACACACCCGACGTCATCGTGGCCGACATCTTCGCCACCCGAACCGTTTCCGCGCTCAGCGAATTGCTGGCCCGCCGTGAAACCGACCCGGGCCGGCTCGAGCAGGTCGCGGAACTGTACTCCGAAGTCGTCGGCATGGACGCCGGCCACGTGGTGGCGGCGATCGCCGGAAACGAAGCGGTGTAATGATTTTCGACAACCTGACCTCGGTGCAGAAGAAGGAATTTCCCTCCTGGGTCAAGCGATTCCCCGGCCGAGGCATTGGGAACCGAGGTGCCACCGTCGTCTTTCCGCATGCAGGCGGGGCCGCCACTGGCTATCGGAAGCTGGCGATGGCGCTGGCCGCCGGCGGTGGTGACACCTACGTCGTTCAGTATCCGCAGCGCGCCGAGCGCCTCGCCGAGCCGGCCGCGGAAACGGTGCAGGGTCTAGCCCGCAGTCTGTTCGTTGCCGGTCCGTGGCGTCAGGTGGCACCGCTGCGGCTGTTCGGGCACAGCATGGGCGCTGTCGTCGCCTTCGAGTTCGCCCGGATTGCCGAATCCCGTGGCGCCCCCGTGCAGAAGCTGTGGGCGTCGGCCGCGCCCGCCCCCTGCACCGTCGAAGCCAAACCCGATCTCCCGACCAGTCACGACGACCTGTTGGTCGACATGACCGACTTCGGTGGAACGGACGTGGAACTACTCGCCGACCCGGAATTCGCCGAGCTGCTGGTCACCGCGATGCGTGCCGACTATGCGGCGATCAATCGCTACGCCTGCGGCCCGGATGTCCAGATCGCGGCGGACATCTCGGCCCTGGGTGCGCACAGCGACCCCCGCGTCGACGCCGACGAACTGGAACGCTGGGCGACGCACACGGCGGGTGCCTTCGACCTCGACTGGTTCGACGGCGGCCACTTCTATCTCGACGACCACATCGACGACATCGTTGCGCGGGTGAATGCCGGTGGCTGAGAACAGTTTCGCCGGCCCGACGGATCCGGTCGTGGTGGTCGGCATGGCGTTGGAGGCGCCTGGCGGCATCGACACCGCCGATGCGTACTGGGAGTTGCTCTCTGCGGGGCGTGAGGCGCTGACGCCATTCCCGGTCGACCGCGGCTGGTCGGTGCGCGAACTGTTCGCCGGATCACGGCGCAGCGGTTTCAAGGAGATCCACGACCGCGGCGGCTTCTTGCGCGACGCAACGATGTTCGATCCCGAATTCTTCGGGATCTCGCCGCGCGAGGCGGTCGCGATGGATCCCCAACAACGCGTCGCGCTGCGGGTGTCGTGGCGGGCGCTGGAAAACAGCGGCATCAATCCCGACGAGATGGCCGGCCACGACCTGGGCTGCTACCTCGGGGCGTCGGCCACCGGATACGGGCCGCAGATGGCCGAATTCTCCGAGTACAGCGGACATCTGCTCGCCGGCACCGCGTTGAGTGTCATCTCCGGGCGGATCGCTTACACGCTGGGGTCGACCGGACCCGCGGTGACCATCGACTCCTCCTGCGCCTCGGCGCTCGTCGCCTTCCACACGGCGGTCAGAGCCCTGCAGAACGGCGACTGCGACCTGGCGCTGGCCGGCGGCGTGAACGTGCTGGGCTCGCCCGGATTTTTCGTCGAGTTCTCCAAGCAGCACGCATTGTCCGACGATGGCCACTGCCGTGCCTACAGCGCGCAGGCCAGCGGGACGGTGTGGGCCGAAGGCGCCGCAGTCTTTGTGCTGCAGCGAAAGTCGGCGGCCCTGCGGGACGGGCGGCAGATCCTCGCCGAGATACTCGGCAGCGCCATCAATCATGACGGTCGCAGCGCGGGACTGAGCGCACCCAGTGGCGCGGCCCAGGTGAGCTTGTTCCGGCGCGCGATCACCGAAGCCGGAATACGTCCCGACGAGGTTGGCATGGTCGAGGGGCACGGGACCGGCACCCGGCTCGGTGACCGCACCGAATTGCGGTCGTTGGCGCTGACCTACGGCGACACCGACGCCGACCGAGGAGCGCTGTTGGGTTCGGTCAAGTCGAATCTGGGTCACGCGCTGGCTGCCAGCGGTGCGCTGGGTCTGGCGAAGATTCTGGTGTCCGGCAAGCACGGAGCCGTGCCGCCGACGCTGCACGTCGACGACGCCAGCCCTGAGATCGACTGGGTTAAGCAGGGTTTGCGTCTGGCCAGGACGTTGACGCCGTGGGCCGCCGTCGATGGACGCCGCGTCGCGGCGACGAGGACCTGGCGCAGCTGATCCACGACCTCAAGAACGCCAACCCGCGGGCGCGGGTGCACGTGAAGCTGGTGGCGGAGGTCGGCGTCGGTACGGTCGCCGCCGGCGTTGCCAAGGCGCACTCCGACGTCGTGCTCATCAGCGGCCACGACGGTGGTACGGGCGCGTCGCCG
>CAWIKT010000068.1:0-13855 GCA_963836555.1 uncultured Actinomycetota bacterium
GAGCTCCCATCGACACCAACGGCGGATTGCTCGGCGAGGCTTACATCCACGGGATGAACGGCATCACCGAAGGTGTGCGTCAGGTCCGCGGTACGTCTCACAACCAGGTGGACAACGTCGAGCATGTGCTCGTCACATCGGGGACCGGGGTGCCTACCAGCGGGCTGATCCTGGCGACGAGCGGATAGCCCATGACTCAAGCCACCGCAGCCGACACCCGTGAACTCATCATCGAGTCCGCGTACGCCTGCTTTCGCAAGCAGGGCTTGCACAAGGCGACGATCGTCGACATCGCCAGGGTGGCCCGGGTTTCCCGGAGCACTATCTACGAGTATTTCCGCGATAAGGCTGCGATCGTCGAAGCCTGCGCCGAGCACACCTCCGAACAGTTTTACCGGCAGATGTCCATCGCGATGGACCGAGCCGGCTCGCTGGAGGAGAAGCTCGCTCGCGCAGCGGTTTTCGTTACCCAGGCGCGACGCGCCATCGCATCCGAGAAGTTCTTCGACGAAGAAGCGGTGAGCCTGCTGTTGACCAAGGACGCCGCCGTGCTGCTGCGCGAGTGTGTCGACTTCCTCGCTCCGCACCTGGCGGCCGCCAAACTCACCGGCGAGGTGCGCAAGGATCTCGACATCCAGGCCGGCGGCGAATGGTTTGCCCGAATCCTGTTCTCGCTGTTCAGCACACCGTCGTCGACCCTGGACATGGACGACCCGGAGGTAGTCGCCGATTTCGTGCGTGCCCATGTGGTGCAGGGATTTGCCAGCGACCGTTCTCGCTCGCGGCGCGGAGTCTAGGACCGCACGGGCATTCCGGTCGTATCGCGGGTGATCAGGCCGGCTTGCTCGAAGCCGTCCAGCCAACCCTGCATGGGCCACCACCCCCAGCGTCGGTGGAAGATCTCCGCATTGCGCAGGATGTCATCGACATGCTGTACCGGCGGTTCGGCGGTTGGATGGTATTGGTGGAAGGCGTGCGCTCCGCCCACCCAATACATCGAAATCTGCTGCGCTGCGCCACATTGCGCGAAGTCGGTGTCTTCCCCGCCGTAGCCGCGGTAGCGCTCGCAGAAGCCACCGATCTTCGTCCAGGTCGGTGCCGTCACGGCGAACGACAGTGACCAGAACAGTCCGTAGTCCACCGTCGGGATGACCTGGCCGGAAGGCGGGTCGGGTCGCGCCGGATGCGGATTGATCTGCGCCGGGAGCTCATCCAACACATAACCTCCCGCAGCGGGATGAGGGAGATAGGTGACCGGGCCGCAGAGCAGAGCCTCGGCGTACCGCGAATCCTCGGCCGCCGTGTCGTGGTACCGACCGATCAGCTCGGGGTGCGGAATGCAGTCGACATCGAGAAACACCAGTAGCTCTGCGGAGCTCCGTAGCGCGGCGGCCGCCCCCTGATTGCGGCCATACGCGATCGGTAATGGCTCAGCGACATCAAGCTCGACCACGGTAGCCGGCGAACCCTCGTCGGTGACGATGTCGGCGATACCCGGATCACCCAGCGCGACAACGACATGCATGTCGGGTTGCCGGGTGCTACGCGACAATCCCTGGAAGCTGACGGCGCAAATGCGGACCTCGTCCGCGCACGGTCGTGATGACGGCAGTTCTCAGGGCGCACCCACCATCGCCTTGCACGACGCGGTGGCCTCGATCGCCGACGCGGCGCGCTGCGCAGCGCCCGACACCTGCCAGCGTTGCCAGGAGTCGGGATCGTCGCCCAGCGCGTGGGCGATCAGTCCAGGCCACGCTTGGGCATCCGGCCAACCTCCGGTCACGGTCGCCAGCCGGTGCCGGCGTAGGGCATCGGCGGTGGCGGTCTGTTCGTCGAACGGGCGTGGCTGCCGGGATGACGATGGCCCGCCGTCGCGCGGCCGCGACGTCTGCGACAGCGCCCTGTCCGGCGTTCGTCACGACAACATCGGCGGCACAGAGCTGCGGCCACGGGTCCTTGACCCAGTGCCCGGTGGCGCCGCCGATCGCCGTCCAGGTCGTGCCCGGACACGCCAGTGCGCAATCGTCGATTTGCTGACCGAAATCCGCACTCGCGCCGCCGATCACGAGCACCCTCGGGTCCGCCCCGTCGGACGCGGCGGTGAGCGCACCGGGCCGCCCGTCGAACCGGCTGATGCCGCCGACATAGCTGGTCTTGTGCGCGTGCGGCCGCAGCCAGGACGGGTCATACAGCGCTTGCGGCCACGCCGCGATGATGTGATCGGCCAATCGATGCACGAGCAGGTGCGCGGCGTCGTAGCGTTTACCCGGAAGCGCCATCACCACCACCGGAATTCCCAGCAGCCGAACGAATGTCGCCACCTCGACCGACACGTCGATCACTAATGCGCGCGGCCGCGCATCGGCGACCCATCGGGCGATGGCATCCATCCGCGCCTGAAACCCGGCGTCGTGGTGAGGTGCCCAGTGCAGGGCACCGTGCGCGGTGGGCTCCCTCGGCGCGTCCGACTGGTCGTCACGCGGTAAGCTCACGACCTCCGTGAACGGGTGATCGTCCGGGATCGTCATCGAACTTAGCGCTGTACTCGGCTGCCGCAGCCGCGCGCAGATGCTCATCGCCCGCGCCAGATGGCCGTAGCCTTGATGGTGAATGTAATAGCCGATCATGGCGTTCCTCGCGGTGTGTGTCGATCGTCTTGGTGTACAGGTCCAGGTAGGCGCGCAGCATCGCCTCTGCCGAGCAGTTCCGAAGGGCATGCTCGCGCACCTCGGTCCGCGAGAGCCGTACCGCGTCCGGGATCGCATCGGCCATCTGCGTGACATCCCCGGCTGCCACCAGCCGGCCCGACTGCGGGACAACGACTTCCGGGATTCCGCCGCGGGCGAACGCGATCACCGGCGTACCACAACACATCGCTTCCGCGACGACGAGTCCGTAGGGCTCATCCCACATCGGAGTCACGAGTGCAGCCGACGCGCCGCCGACCAAAGCCGCAAGTCGGGTCTGGTTCAGATGACCGGCATAGCGAGTGTCGTCGTCGAGATGCGGCCGCACCCGCTCGTCGAAGTACCGCTGATCCGAGATCGGCCCGGCAAGCACCAGTGGCCAGCGCGCACGCCGGGCGGCCTCGATGGCCAGATGTGGTGCCTTTTCCGAGGTGATCCGGCCGAACCACAGCAGCGGGCCGCCGCCGGGGCCCGCCGGCCAGCGATCGACGTCGATACCGTTCGGCACGACGCTGATACGCCGCACCGCGCCGCGCCACGCCGCCGCGGTGTGCCGTGAAACCGCGGCGAACCGGGTCCCTGCGCCGCCGGTGGCATCGACGGCCGACTCCAACCATGGCGTCGGCGGGGTGTGCACCGTCGTCACCATCGGGATCGAAAGCGTGGGTGCCATCGCCACCGGGAGATAGTGCAGGCTGTGGTTATGGACGATGTCGAAATCGCCTCGGGCAGAACCGGCGAGCTCGATCATCAAAGTCAGATAGGCGTGGTGGTCGGCCATGAATGCCTCCGGCACCATCGACGCGTCACCTCGCGCCGATTCCGAGACCAGCAGCGGCCGCACCCGCAATGTGCGACAGCCCAATTCCCGGTCTGTTCCCGGCGCAGCGAACACCGACACCTCGTGGCCGCGCCGGGCCAGCGCGCGGGCTAGGTGCCAGACGTGTGCCTCGAGGCCACCCGCGAACGGTTGGCTGATCGGATGGCGGCTGGAGGCGATCAACGCGATCCGCAGTGCGGTGCTCATGCCCGGATGTCCTCGTACAGAGCGCGATGCGCCAGCGCAATGTCGCGGCGCTCGCCCCGCCGGTCCGTCCAAGTCGCGCGCGGAGCATCGCAGCCGGAGCACCAGCTGGCGTACGCCGTTTCCACGGCGTCGCGCAGCGAGTCCTCGTCGAAGCCGTTCTCGGTGAATTCGAAGACACCGCAGGGGCGTTGCTCGGCGTAAAAGCCACAACTGGGAGCGATGACTGCCGTACCCAGGTCGAAGCACGCCTCCAACCACCCCGAATGGCTGCCGAAGCGATACGGAAGCACCGACACCGTCAGTGATGAGAGGTACTCCCATAGCTCGTCATCTGAAAAATAGGGATGGACCACGACGCGGACATGGTCGTGGCGTTGGTACGTCAGCAACGCCTTGGCGGCATCCGGCGCGAACCAATGGTTGCCGGGTTGGAAAATCTCATCGTGAACGTTGATCTGTAGTTCCGCCGACGGCAACGCCGCGATGATCTCGACCAGCACGTCGACGACCGGCAACGGATCCATGTTGGCCCGCACGCTCTTCGCGTGCAGGCCCACGACGAAACGGTCGCCGACTGTGCGCTGTCGGTTGATCCGCGCAGGCTCCAAGACGTGCGGGTGCGGCAACACCCGAGCGGATCGACCCCATCGGTCCTGAATCGCTTGCGCGGCGCCAGGTGTCAGTGTGACGAGCTGGTCAGCTGACCCAACGAGCACATCCTGCTGCTCGTTGTGCGCTTGCGGATCTAGATGGTGCGGGTTGCGCAGGTCGTGAACCGTGTACACAAATGGCTTGTCGTGCCGCTTCAGCTCACCCATCACCTCGCACAACGCGTCGGCTCCGATGGCGTCAAAGCCGAAGTGCAGATGGAAGACGTCGAACAACTCGTGGTGCTCGTCGACCCATCCCGGTTCGAGCATCAGCGGTGGCCACCACCCTCCCGGCACCTTGCGTCCGTCGACGGGGACTGGATCATCAAGCCGCACAACGTCATCAAAGCCATCGGGATCGGACAGATGCCGTACATAAACGTGCGAGGCCGGCACGGACGCGACGCGCAACGGTTACCACCCCTCAGAAAACGACCGGAAAGCCATCAGCACGCAAACGCCGACGGCGTGAGATTGCTGGGATCCGCAGATCCATTCCTGAGACTGAAGAACGCGGCTTCGTATTGATACCCGCCGCCGAAGGGGTTAAACCGGTTCGCTCACGGCCGCAGAATGACCTTCACCGCACCGTCCTGTTTCTTCTGAAAGATGTCGTAGGCGTGCGGAGCCTCGTCGAGCGAAAGTATGTGCGTGGCAAAGTTGTCGACGCCCAACGGGTCGTCGTCGGTGAGCAACGGCATGATGTCGTCCGACCACCGCTTGACGTTCGCCTGGCCCATGCGCAACGTGATCTGCTTGTCGAACAGCGTCAGCATCGGCAGCGGATCGGCCATCCCGCCGTACACGCCGGACAGCGAGATCGTCCCGCCGCGCCGCACGATGTCGATGGCCGAGTACAACGCACCGAGCCGGTCCACGCCGGCGGTCTGCATCAGGCGTTTGCCCAGCGCGTCCGGCAACAAGCCGGTGACCTGCTGGGCCGCCTTGGTGATGGGCGAGCCATGCGCCTCCATGCCCACCGCGTCGATCACGGAGTCGGTGCCCCGCCCATCGGTGAGGTCGCGGATCACGTCGCCGACCGGGTCGCCGATATCATTGAGGTCGACGGTCTGGATGCCGCGCGCCGCGACCCGGGCCAACCGCTCGGGGACCATGTCGACCGCGATCACCCGGTAGCCGAGATGGTCGGCGATCCGTGACGCCATGTCGCCGATCGGGCCGAGTCCTAGCACGGTGACCGACCCGCCGTCGGGAATGTCGGCGTACGCCACCGCCTGCCACGCCGTGGGCAGCACGTCGGAGAGGTAGACGAAGCGCGAATCGGGCGGCCCGACAGGCACTTTGATGTGGGTGAATTGAGCCTGCGGCACCCGCAGAAGCTCGGCCTGACCGCCGGGGACTTCGCCGTACAGCTCGGAGTAACCGAATAGGGCGGCGCCCATTCCCTGGTCACGCACCTGGGTCGTCTCGCACTGTGTGTAGAGCTGCTGGTCGCACGTCACGCAGCTCCCACAAGAAATCTGAAACGGGATCACCACCCGGTCGCCGACTCGGAGGTCGCCGGTCTCACTCCCGACGTCGCGAACAATGCCCATCGCCTCGTGCCCGAGGATGTCACCGGCATTCATGAAGGGGCCGAGCACCTCATACAGGTGTAGGTCTGAGCCGCAGATATTGGTCGACGTCACCTCGATGATGGCGTCGGTCGGTTCTTGGATTTTGGGGTCGGGCACCGTGTCGACGCGAACGTCGCGTTTGCCGTGCCAAGTGACAGCTTTCATCAACACGTCGTACCCGTCTGACGTCGGCTGAAACGCTGCGTGCGCGCCAACGCCCGCATGAAAAAGGTCAGGTTGGCCGGCCGTTCCGCCAGGCGCCGCATGAAGTAGCCGTACCACTGGGTGCCGAACGGTACGTAGACCCGGACGTGATTGCCCGCGTCGGCCAGCCGTCGCTGCTCGGCGTCGCGGACGCCGTACAGCATTTGGTATTCGAACTCCCTTGACGGTCGGCCGGTTTCGCGAGCCAGCGCGGGAGCGGCGTCGATGATCACCGGGTCGTGCGAGGCCACCATCGGATACCCCGGTCCGGCCATCAGCAGGCGAAGACAGCGCAGGTATGCGGCGGTCACCGCCGCCGCATCCCGGTGGGCCACCGATGCCGGTTCGTCGTAAGCGCCCTTGCACAGCCGAACCCGGGCACCGGATGCGGCGAACTGCTCGCAGTCGCCCAGCGTGCGCCGCAAGTGGGCCTGCAGCACCACGCCGAGCCAGGGAAAATCGGTGCGCAACTCGGCCGCGATCGACAGTGTCGAGTCGGTGGTGGTGTGGTCTTCGGCGTCCAGCGTGACCCATGCCCCGATCCGTTCGGCGCGCTCACAAATGCGGTGGGCATGCTCGAGGGCGACCTTTTCGCCGTCACGGTCGAGTGCCTGTCCCAGCGCGGACAGTTTCAGCGACACCTCGAGCGGCCGCACGCCCTCCCGAGTCGCGTCCGGCCGGCGGCCCAGTGCGTCGAGCAGATGAAGATAGGCGGTCGTGGTGGCGCCGGCACCGTCGACGTCGGTGACCTGCTCGCCCAGGTAGTCGATGCTGACCAGCCGGCCCGAATCACGCAGCGCGACAACGCTGTCCAGCACACCTGCCAAAGTCGCGCCGGGCACGAATCGATGAACGACTCGGCGGGCGACGGGTAAGCGTTCGGCGGTGTGCTGCAACCCGTGCGACCGGCCGGCGGCGAGGATCGCCGGCCGCAGCGTCTTGCTGAACAGGCCGGTCACTCTTGCACCGGCTCATTAGGGCGACCCGCTGCGCCCGGCTTCGCCGCGCCGGCGATCGCCCCGGCCATGTGCGGATACAGGTGATCGGTCGCGGGCACGAATGTTTCCTTGATGGAGCGGGCGGAGGTCCAGCGCAACAGGTTCAGCGCCGAACCGGCTTTGTCGTTGGTGCCCGAACCGCGGGATCCGCCGAACGGCTGACGGCCCACCACCGCACCAGTCGGCTTGTCGTTGACGTAGAAATTGCCGGCCGCGAAACGTAACCGGTTCTGCGCCGTCAACACCGCGTCGCGGTCATCGGCTATCACCGCCCCGGTGAGCGCGTAACGCGACCCGGTATCGATCGCGTCGAGCACTCGGTCGAACTGGTGGTCAGGGTAGACGTACACCGACAGCAGCGGACCGAAATACTCGGTGGCGAACGACTCGTCGGTCGGGTCGTCGGACAGCAACACCGTCGGGCGCACGAAATACCCTTCACTGTCGTCGTATTCGCCGCCGACGGCGATCGTGACACCGGGCGCGCCCTTGGCCCGTTCGATGGCCGCGACGTTCTTGGCGTACGCCCGCCGATCGATCAGGGCGCCACCGAAGTTGGTCAGGTCGGTGATGTCGCCGAATGGCAATTCGGCGGTGATGGCGAGAAAGTCATCGCCCATCTGCCGCCACACCGAGTGCGCGATGAACGCCCTCGACGCCGCCGAGCACTTCTGCCCCTGGTAGTCGAACGCCCCGCGAATCAGTGCGGTACGCAACACATCCGGTCGTGCCGAAGGGTGCGCCAGCACGAAGTCCTTTCCACCGGTCTCCCCCACCAGCCGCGGATAGCAGTGATAGCGCTGGAGGTTCGTGCCGACCTGCTGCCACAGATGTTGGAAGGTGCCCGTCGACCCGGTGAAGTGGATACCGCCCAGGCGCGGGTCGGCCAATGCCACTTCAGAGACCGCGTGGCCGTCGCCGGTGACCATGTTGACCACCCCGGGCGGCAGTCCCGCCGCCTCGAGCAGTTGCATGGTCAGGTAGGCCGACAGCGTTTGTGTCACCGACGGCTTCCACACCACGGTGTTGCCCATCAGCGCCGGAGCGGTCGGCAGATTGGCCGCGATCGAGGTGAAGTTGAACGGCGTGATCGCATAGACGAATCCATCCAACGGGCGATAGTCGGTGCGGTTCCATTCACCAGGTGTGCTTCGCGGCTGCTGCGCGAGAATATGCCGCGCAAAGTCGACGTTGAACCGCCAGAAGTCGGCCGTCTCGCACGAGGCGTCGATCTCGGCCTGGTACGCGGTTTTGGACTGCCCCAACATGGTCGCCGCGGCGATCTTCTCCCGCCACGGGCCGGCCAACAATTCGGCGGCTCGCAGAAAGACTGCCGCGCGTTCGTCGAAAGGAGTTGCCGCCCAGTCGGTTCGGGCCAACGACGCCGCCTGGACGGCGGCCGCGGCATCACGGTGTTGCGCGTTGGTCAACGTGCCCAGTTTTGCCGAGTGTCGATGCGGCTGCACGACGTCGATCCGGTCACCGCCGCCCATGCGATGACTGCCGCCGATGACGTGCGGCAGGTCGATGGGATCGTCGGCCAACTCGGCGAGTGCGGTGCGCAACCGGCCCCGTTCGGGAGAGTTCGGCGCGTAGTCGTGAATCGGTTCGTTGGCGGGCTGCGGAACCTCGGTGATCGCGTCCATGTCCAAGGATCTCAGCGCGGCGGTCGTGTCGACTTAGTTGATCGGACAAGATTCGGTACATCGACTAGTAGAATCGGACAACATGACTCGCGGCGGAGTGGGGCTCGGCCAACTGCTGTTGGCCCTGGACGCGACGGTTGCCAGCCTGATCGACGCGCCCCGCGGCCTCGACCTGACCGTCGCCTCGGTCGCACTGATCGACGCCGACGACGTCCGGCTCGGAATGGGCCGGGGCGCCGACTCCGCCGACGTGTTCTTCCTGCTCGGCGTCCCCGACATCGAGGCACAGCGTTGGATCGACAACGGCCCCGCCCCGGCCGCGGTCTTCGCCAAAGAACCCTCCGCCGCGCTGGTCGCCCGGGCCGTTGCGACCGGCACCGCGGTGGTGGCCGTCGACCCGCGGGCCCGGTGGGAGCGGCTCTACCGACTCGTCGACCACGTCTTGGAACATCATGGGGACGGCGAGAACGACTCCGGCACCGACTTGTTCGGGCTGGCACAGTCACTGGCCGACCGAATCCACGGCATGGTGAGCATCGAGGACGCGCAATCGCACGTGCTGGCCTACTCGGCATCCAACGACGAAGCCGACGAGTTGCGGCGGTTGTCGATCCTGGGTCGCGCCGGGCCGCCCGAACACCTGACCTGGATCGGGCAATGGGGCATTTTCGACGCGCTGCGTGCCGGCGGCGACGTGGTCCGGGTTCCCGAGCGACCGGAGTTGGGACTGCGACCCCGGCTCGCGGTCGGAATCCACCAGCCGGGTGTTGACGCGCGCCGGGCGCCGGCATTCACCGGTTGCATCTGGGTTCAGCAGGGGTCGAGGCCGCTGGCCGACGACGCCGAGGAGATGCTGCGCGGGGCCGCGGTGCTGGCCGCCCGCATCATGTCCAGGCTCACCGCCAGGCCGTCGACTCATGTCCTGCGGGCACATCAACTGCTCGGTCTGGCCGACAGTGGACCGGTCGATGTCGACGCGATCGCCCGTGAGCTGGGCGTGGTTGCCGACGGTCCCGCGGCAGTAGTCGGTTTCGACGCCGCGAACAGCCCCAGCTCGGGCCGACCCGACCGGCTGGCTGATGTGCTTGCGCTGAGCGCCAGCGCTTTTCGCTCCGATGCGCAGGTCGGCTCCCGCGGGTCACGGGTGTATGTGGTGTTTCCCCAGACCACGAAGCGGTCGTCGCTGCAATCCTGGATCGGTGGCACGATCGGCGCCTTGCGCACCGAGCTGGATCTGCAGCTTCGCGCGGTGGTCGCGGCGCCGTTGGCCGGCCTGAGCGGTCTAGCCGCAGTGCGGGCGGACATCGATAGGGTACTGGATAGTGTTGAGCGCCATCCAGATTCGTTTCCCGCGGTGACGTCGCTGGCCGAAGCGCGGACCACGGTGCTGCTCGACGAGATTGTCACGATGGTCGGCACCGACCGGCGGCTCGTTGACCCTCGGGTCCGCGAACTACAGACGCGCGACCCGGTGATGGCCCAGACGCTACGGGTATACCTGGACGAGTTCGGCGATGTCGCGACCGCGGCGCGGCAGCTGCACGTACATCCCAATACCGTGCGATATCGGATCCGCCGGATAGAGACGATCCTCACAACGTCGTTGGCTGATCCCGATGTCCGGCTGCTGCTTTCGCTGGGACTCCGCGTCCTCGAACGGATCACGTAAACGCGCACGAAATCGTGCAACAGTTATGTTCAGCGTGACGATAAATAGAAGAGGGGCAACATTTTTCCGTCAGCTAGCTGCGTTGGTGACAAATCACCCGTCGGCATACCTTGTGCTGGCTTCTCAGCGAAGCGGCAGCACCCTTCTGGTGGAGTCGTTGCGTGCGACGGGTGTCGCCGGCGAACCGCAAGAGTTCTTTCAGTACCTTCCGACCACCAGCCAGTCGCCGCAGCCGCGCGAGTGGTTCACCGGTGTCGAGGACCAGTCGATCCTGAGCCTGCTCGACCCGCTCGACGAGGGCAAGCCCGACCTCGCCCCGCCCGAGATCTGGCGCGACTATATCCGCACCGTCGGGCGGACACCGAACGGCGTATGGGGCGGCAAGCTGATGTGGAACCAGACACCGCTGCTGCTCGACCGTGCCGCCGGGCTGCCCGATCGATCGGGCGACGGACTGCTTTCGGCGATCCGCGATGTCGTCGGCCAGGACCCCGTACTCGTCTACGTCTACCGGCCGGATGTGGTGTCGCAGGCCGTGTCGTTCTGGCGAGCGGTGCAGACGCGGGTCTGGCGCGGCCGGCCCGACCCGGTGCGCGACGCGCGCGCCACGTATCACGCCGGCGCCATCGCGCACGTCATCACGATGCTTCGCAGCCAGGAAGAGGGCTGGCGTAACTGGTTCGCCGAGGAGAACGTCACGCCGCTGGAGATCCCGTATCCGATGTTGTGGCGCAACCTGACTCAGGTCGTCGGTGACATCCTCGAGTCGTTGGGACTCGACCGCGGTCTGGCGCCCGAGCCGGTGCTGGAACGCCAGGCGGATAAGCGTTCTGACGAATGGGTAGACCGGTACCGCGAAGACGCTGAGAAAGAGGGGTTGCCGCTGTGACACGCGCCGGTGACGATGCAGAGCGAAGCGATGAGGAGGAGCGGCGCCGATGAGCTCTGCGGTAGAGGCCACGCACGTCGACGAATTGCGGCTGCTGGAAGCCGAAGCCGTGCACATCATCCGCGAGGTGGTCGCCGAGCTCGAGCGCCCCGTCCTGCTGTTCTCAGCGGGCAAAGACTCGATCGTGTTACTTCGATTGGCGGAGAAGGCTTTCCGCCCTCTGCCGCTGCCCTTCCCGGTCATGCACGTCGACACCGGGCACAACTTCCCCGAGGTGATCGAGTTCCGCGACCGGCGAGTCAGCGACCAGGGCCACAAGCTGATCGTCGCCTCGGTGCAGGAATCGATCGACAACGGCCGGGTGCCCGACCCGGGTCCGCGGGCGTCACGCAACCGGGCGCAGACCCGCACGCTGCTCGACGCGCTGGAGGCCGGTGAGTTCGACGCGGCCTTCGGCGGCGCCCGACGCGACGAGGAACGTGCGCGCGCCAAGGAGCGAATCCTGAGCTTCCGCGACGAGTTCGGCCAGTGGGACCCCCGCGCGCAGCGTCCCGAGCCGTGGTCGCTGTACAACGGGCGGATCAAAAAGGGCGAACAGGTGCGGGTCTTTCCGTTGAGCAACTGGACCGAGCTCGACGTGTGGCGCTACATCGAGCTGGAAGACCTTGAAATACCGTCGATTTACTACGCGCACGAGCGCGAGGTCTTCGAGCGGGACGGCATCCTGCTGGCCGTGTCGAGGTACACCGAGCCCCATAACGACGAGACTTCCGATGTCGAGTGGGTGCGCTACCGGACCGTCGGCGACCTCACGATCACCGGTGCCGTGCGTTCCACCGCTACCGACATCACCGGCGTGATCACCGAAATCTCCGCGGCCACGGTGTCCGAGCGGGGCGAGACACGCGCCGACGACCGGACGTCGTCCGCCGCCATGGAAGACCGCAAGCGAGAGGGCTATTTCTGATGAGCGCCAGCGAAGAAGAACGAAAAGAACCCAGCTGATGAGCGCCAGCGAAGAAGAACGAAAAGGACCCAGCTGATGAGCGCCGTGACACGCCAACTGCTGCGCATCGCCACCGCGGGTTCGGTCGACGACGGCAAGAGCACGCTGATCGGCCGGTTGCTGCACGACACCGACAGCCTCCCGCTCGACCACCTCGACGCCGTCACCGACGAAGAGGGCGTCGCGGATCTCGCGGCGCTGTCCGACGGGCTGCGCGCCGAGCGCGAACAGGGCATCACGATCGATGTGGCCTACCGCTTCTTCTCCACCGAGACCCGCAGCTACATCCTCGCCGACACACCGGGTCACGAGCGCTACACCCGCAACATGTTCACCGGCGCCTCGAACGCACACGTCGCAATACTTCTGGTCGACGCCCGCGCGGGTGTCCTGCGCCAGACTCGGCGGCACGCCCGGATCGCAAAGCTTTTGGGTATCAAGCACTTCGTCGCGACGGTGAACAAGATCGACCTGGTCGACTTCGACGAGAAGCCGGTTCACCGAGGTCGAGGCCGAGCTGCAACAGCTGGCCGCCCGGCTGGGCAACATCGAAATCACCGTGATCCCGATCGCGGCGAAACTCGGCGACAACGTCGTCCACACGTCTGAAAACACGCCCTGGTACGACGGGCCGACACTGTTGGCCTACCTGGAGAGCATCGAACTGGCTGCGCCACAGGCCGAAGCCGTCAGGTTGCGCCTGCCGATGCAATGGGTGTCGCGGCCGACCGCCGCGCAGCGCCGCCGCTACACCGGACGGCTGGCTGCGGGGACGTGTCAGCGTCGGCGACGCGGTCGTGTCGCTGCCCGCCGGCACCCGTTCCACCGTGACCGCGCGTCGACACCCTCGACGACGACCGCACCGACCGCCGTTGCGCCGCTGTCGGTGTCGATCGAGCTGGCCGACGACATCGACGTCGGCCGGGGCGACGTGTTGGTCAGCGGCGCGGACGAGGCGGCGCTACCGGTACTGGCCCGCGAGCTCGACGCGACCGTGTGCTGGTTCGCCGACACGCCACTGCGGGCCGGTGACCGGGTGGCGCTCAAGCAAACCAGCAAGACAGTGCGCGCGACCGTGCAGGCGCTGCACACGCGACTGGATCCCGAGACCCTCGACGAGCTGGACAAGCCGGTGGAGTTGTCGCTCAACGACATCGGCGCAGTGACGCTGCGGACCAGCTCGATGGTGATCGCCGACCCGTACACCGAGAACCGGGACAGCGGCGCGTTCATCCTGATCGATGAGACCACCAACGAGACCATCGGTGCGGGCACGATCATCGAGCCGCGCGAGGTCAAGCCCGGGACCCAGACCCGCAACGACATTCGTTGGCACCCATCGGCACTGGACCGCGAGCACCGCTGGCAGGCCACCGGCCAGCGCGGTGCCACCATCTGGTTCACCGGCCTGCCCGCTCCGGCAAGTCGACGTTGGCGGTTGCGGTGGAGCGCGCGCTTGTCGAGTCGGGGCGGACGGCCTATCTGCTCGACGGCGACAACCT
>CAWIKT010000069.1:0-39839 GCA_963836555.1 uncultured Actinomycetota bacterium
GCGCCCGAAGGCTCTTCCGATGACTCTGCATCTTCTGCGTCGACTGCGTCGTCGGCGTCGCGTGTGCCGAAGAACTCGGAGGTATCGATCACATTCCCATCGGTGTCGCTGACCGTCGCGGCCTCGACCGCCACCGCGATGGTTTTACCGCGTCGCACATCGGCGAACATCGCCGGCAACTGGTTCTGCTGCTGCAGGTAACTCAGCAGCTCCTGCGGCTGAATGCCGTACTGCCGCGAGGTCGTCACCAGCCGCTCGGTCAGGTCGTCCTGGCCGACCTGGATGTCGAGATCATCGCCCAGCGCGTCGAGCAAGAGCTGCGTCTTGATGGCCTTCTCGGCCTCGGTGCGTGCATCGGCGTCGAACTTCTCGCGCGTCGTGCCCTGCTTTTCCAGGGCCTCGGCCAGCTTGGCCTCGTCGTGGTCCAGGCCGTGCAGCGCGTTGTGAATGGTGTTATCCACCTGGGCCTGCACGATCGCTTCCGGTAACGGCATGTCGACGCCCTCGAGCAGCGCTTCGATCGCGGCGGTGCGAATCTCTTCGGCCTGCTGCACCCGCTTGACCCGGCTGACTTGTTCGGACAGGTTGGCCTTCAGCTCGTCGATGGTGTCGAATTCGCTTGCCAATTGGGCGAACTCGTCGTCCGGCTCGGGCAACTCGCGCTCTTTGACCGTGTCGACGGTGACGGTGACGTCGGCCTTCTTGCCGGCGTGCGGGCCGGCGGCCAACTCGGTGGTGAAGGTCTTGGACTCACCGGCCGACAGTCCGACGATCGCGTCGTCGAGCCCTTCGATGAGTTGGCCCGAGCCGACCTCGTGCGACAGTCCCTTGGTGGACGCCTCGGGCACGTCCTCGCCGTCGATGGTGGCCGACAGGTCGATCGAGACGAAGTCGCCGGTCTTGGCGGGCCGCTCGACACCGGTGAGGGTGCCAAACCGGGCGCGCAGGTTCTGCAGTTCGGTGTCGATGTCTTCGTCGCTGACCTCGATCGGGTCGACGGTGATCTTCAGCGAGCTGAGGTCCGGGAGGGTGAAGTCGGGTCGCACGTCGACCTCGGCGGTGAAGACCAGCTCCGCGCCGTATTCCTTCTTGGTCACCTCGATCTCGGGCTGACCGAGCGGCCGGACGTCGACCTCGGTGACGGCCTGGCCGTAGCGGCTCGGCAGCGCTTCGTTGACGACCTGGTCGAGGATCGCCTCCTTGCCGACGCGGGCTTCCAGCAACTTGGCGGGGGCTTTGCCGGGGCGGAAGCCCGGGAGCCGAACCTGCTTGGCGAGCTCCTTGTAGGCCCGGTCGAAGTCTGGCTTCAGTTCCCCGAATGGCACCTCTACGTTGATCCGAACCCGGGTGGGGCTCAGCTGCTCGACGGTGCTTTTCACGGGTGTACTCCTTGGTTGTGCTGAGGGTCTTGGGGTGCTTCAAGCCCGTTGGGTGTGGCGCGCCAGTCGGGGTGACAGGATTTGAACCTGCGGCCTTCCGCTCCCAAAGCGGATGCGCTACCAAGCTGCGCTACACCCCGCGGTGACCACGCGATCCTACGGCCACAGCTAGCCAGCCCTGTACTGGCCTCACGACCAGGTCACGGGACGGCAACATTTGGATTTGATGTCTGCCGCGCCGTAAAGTCGCGCTCGACTAATACACGCGGGCGTAGCTCAATGGTAGAGCCCTAGTCTTCCAAACTAGCTACGCGGGTTCGATTCCCGTCGCCCGCTCCACACGGACGCTGGCAACCGGGCCGACTGGGCTGTGAACGCTTGAACAGGCCGATGTCGGTCGCAAGGCCGACGTTCGCTGCCGGCGGCCGTACCCGGTCGCCGGCGAGGCTGAGGAGGCCGACCCATTCAGCATCTAGGCGCCACGGCAAACATTCAGATTCACGGCTCATGCGAGACGCGTTTTGATGGAGTGCGCGAGGCGTTCGAGGAGAACTTTCAGCAGGGCAAGGAGATCGGCGCGGCCGTCGCCGCCTGGGTCGACGGGGAACTCGTCGTCAATCTGTGGGCGGGCTCGGCCGATGCCGACGGCGTGCGGCCGTGGCAGGTCGACACGTTGTCCACCGTGCTGTCCGGCACCAAGGGCCTGACCAGCACCTGTGTTCATCAACTCGTTGAGCGCGGTGAACTCGACCTCAATGCGCCGGTGGCCCGGTACTGGCCCGAGTTCGCGCAGGCCGGCAAGCAGGACATCACTCTCGCCATGGTGATGAGCCACCGCTCAGGCGTGATCGGCCCGCGTCAGCGAATGGATTGGACGAAGGTCACCGAATGGGATTTCGTCTGCGAACAGCTGGCCGCGGCAGAGCCGTGGTGGGAGCCGGGAACCGCGCAGGGCTATCACATGACAACCTTTGGGTTCATCCTCGGCGAGATTTTCCGCCGGGTCACCGGCGGCACGGTGGGCAATTACCTGCGCACGGAGATCGCCGAGCCGCTCGGTGCCGAGATCCACATCGGCACGCCCCGTAGCAAGCAACACCGGTGCGCCGACCGGGTCGCCAAGCCGCACATCCGCCAGATGCTGGCCGACGTCAACGCCCCCGGCTATCCCACTTCGCTGAGCGAACATCCCAAGGCGGGCCTCGCCGTCTCGATGGGGTTTGCTCCCGACGACGAGGTCGGGTCTAACGATCTCGATCTGTGGCGTGAGCTCGAGTTCCCGGGCACCAACGGTCAGGTGTCGGCGTTGGGGCTCGCGACGTTCTACAACGAGTTGGCTCAGGAGAAACTCCTGAGCCGCAAACAGATGGACCTGATCCGGGTCTGCCAGGGCGGACTGGATACCGATCTGGTGCTCGGTCCGCGCGTCGCCGATCACGGCTGGGGGCTGGGCTTCATGCTCAATCAGCGCTGTGTCAACGGACCCAACCCGTGGATCTTCGGCCACGGCGGCCTCGGCGGCTCGTTCGGCTTCGTCGATTTGGAGAACCGCATCGGCTACGCCTACGTGATGAATCACTTCGACCCGACCAAGGCCAACGCCGACCCGCGCAGCGTGGTCATGAGTAACGAAATCTATCGGGTCCTCGGGGTCAAGTAACACTGACGCGCAAAGGTGACAGTCGCCGGGCCGCGACTGTCACCTTTGGCTGGAAAGTGATTAGCGGTGGCCGCCGCCTCCGCCGCCTCCGCCGTGGTCACCGGGTCCACCGAAGCCATTGTGGTCCCCGGGTCCACCGTGGTTATCGCGGTCCCATCCGCCGTGGTTATCGCGGTCCCATCCGCCGTAATTATCACGGTCCCATCCGGGTCCGCCCTGTCCACGGAAGTTGTCGTGGCAACTTCCCCCGTCCCAGTTGTTGCCCCAACCCGGGTCCCAAAAGTCACCTGGACACCATTGTGGGAACGGGCCTACCTGAGCTTGCGCATCGGGAGCGACACCCAAACCGGCCAGTCCTAGACCTGCGGCCAGTACGGCTGTTGCTGCGGCGATGCGTGCGGGATTATTCACTCTATGGTGGTTACCCAGCACCGGCTGAGAGAACCAAAAAACGCTATATGCAGGGCAAATTCACAGATTCGCATATGAGAGGTTGGTCAGCAGGCGTCCCGGTTTTCGTCGCCCCATGAACCCGATCGGCCAGATGAGAAGTCGTACGCGTTCGCAAGGTCACGTCTGGCAGGTGGGACACCAAAAAAGGTTGCGCCCCTCCAATTCGGCTGTGCGAACGGGCGTTCCACACACCCGACACTGGTCGCCGGCACGGCGGTAGACGTACATACGGGGTCTGCCGCGGCCGTAAGACGGCGCGCCGTGATCGTGTTCGGGGCGCACCGTGATGATCTTGCCGCGCCGCACCCCGACCTTCATCAGGTCGACGAGATCGCTCCACGCCTCGGCGAATTCGGCCTCGCCGACCTTCTGGCCGGGCCGATACGGGTCGATGCCGTGACGGAAGAGCAGCTCGTTGCGATAGACGTTGCCGATACCGGCGATGATCGTCTGATCCATCAGCAATGCGCCAATCGGTCTGCGCGACTTGCTGATTCGCTTCCACGGCCACGCCGGGTCGGCGTCTTTCCGAAGCGGGTCGGGACCCAGACGCGCGACCACGTCGGATACCTGAGCCTCGTCGATCACCTCGCACACCGTCGGCCCGCGCAGATCGGTGCCGTACTCGGCACCGATCATCCGCATACGCACCGCTCCGACGGCCTCGGGCAGCGGTTCGTCGGCCGATCGTGCCCACTCGGTGAACTTGCCGTACAGGCCGAGGTGTACGTGCACAATCGCGCCGCTGTCGTAGTGATGGAACAGGTGCTTGCCCCACGCGCTCGCCCGCCGCAGTGTCTGCCCGTCGACGGATCGCGCCTCGAACCGACCCTGCGGACTCGACACGCCAACCGGCGACCCCGCGAACCGACGCTGGTGAAGTCGGGCCAGTCGGTGCAGCGTATGCCCTTCGGGCACGCCGGCTACTCGCTGCCGGCGCCGGGCACCGGCGGCGCCTGGTGGGTGCGCTCGTATTCGGCGAGAATGTCGATACGCCGTTGATGGCGTTCGGCTTTCGACCACGGGGTGGTGAGGAAGGCGTCCACGAACGTCAGCGCCTCGGGCACGGTGTGCATGCGACCGCCGATGCCGATCAGCTGTGCGTTGTTGTGCTCACGCGCCAGCGACGCGGTCTCGACACTCCATGCCAGCGCGCAGCGGGCCCCCGGCACCTTGTTGGCCGCGATCTGCTCGCCGTTGCCCGATCCTCCGATCACGATGCCCAGGCTTTCCGGGTCGGCCACCGTGCGCGCGGCCGCAGCGATGCAGAACGCGGGATAGTCGTCCTCGGCGTCGTAGCTGAACGCGCCACAGTCGATCGGCTCGTGGCCGGTCGTTTTCAGGTGCTCGATGATCTGCTGTTTGAGTTCGTAACCGGCGTGGTCCGAGCCGAGGTAGACGCGCATGACGGTGATCCTTGCACCGCCGAACGAATCTAGTCGAACTCGGGGGCCTCGGTCCGGCTGCGCTTGAGCTCCCAGAAGTGCGGGTAGGCCGCGAAGGTCACTGAGGCGTCCCACAACTTGCCGGCCTCCTCGCCGCGCGGGATCCGCGACAGCACCGGGCCGAAGAACGCCGTGCCGTTGATGTGGATGGTGGGCGTGCCGACGTCGTCGCCGACCGCGTCCATCCCGGCGTGATGGCTCTTACGCAGCGCCTCGTCGTAGTCCTCACTGGTGGCCGCGTCGGCCAGTTCGGCCGGCAGGTCCAACTCCTTGAGCGACGCCTTGATGACGTCGTCGAGATCTTTGTTGCCTTCGTTGTGAATTCGGGTGCCCATCGCCTGGTACAGCGGCGCCAGGATCTGCGGTCCGTGGGCCTGCTCGGCGGCGATCGCCACCCGCACCGGGCCGAATGCCTTCGACAACTTCTCCTTGTATTCCGCAGGCAGGTTTTCGCGGTTTTCGTTCAGCACCGCCAGGCTCATCACCTGAAAGTTCACTTGGATGTCGCGGACCTTTTCCACTTCCAGGATCCAGCGGGAGGTGATCCATGCCCACGGGCACAGCGGGTCGAACCAGAAATCGGCAACTGACTTCTCGGACATGCGCAAATCCTCTCGTCGACGGTCGACTGGCCGTCCACCACAACCCTAGCCGCGACGGTCCAATTCCCGCCGCCGGCCGTGAGTGCCTAGATTGGACTCGTGGCACTCCCCAACCTCACCCGTGACCAGGCCGTCGAACGGGCCGCGCTGGTCACCGTCGACAACTACGCGATCGACCTCGACCTCACCGACGGTGACGGCAAGCCGGGGATGCGGACCTTCCGCTCCACCACGACCGTCACGTTCGACGCGCTGCCCAGCGCCGAGACCGTCATCGACCTCGCCGCCGAAACCATCCGCAGTGCGACGCTCAACGGCCGCGACATCGACGTGTCGGGTTATGACGAATCGACCGGCATCCTGCTGAGCGCTTTGGCCGAGCACAACGTCCTGGTGATCGACGCGGACTGCCGTTACTCCAACACCGGCGAGGGTCTGCACCGGTTCGTCGACCCGGTCGACAGCGAGGTCTACCTGTACTCGCAGTTCGAAACAGCCGACGCCAAGCGGATGTTCGCCTGCTTCGACCAGCCCGACCTCAAAGCCACCTTCGACGTGCGGGTGACCGCCCCCGAGCACTGGCAGGTGGTGTCCAACGGCGCAACGGTGAGCGCGGTCGACGGTGTGCACACCTTCGCCACCACCCCGAAGATGAGCACCTATCTGGTCGCGTTGATCGCCGGCCCCTACGCGCGGTGGGACGACGTCTATCGTGACGAGCACGGCGAGATCGCGCTCGGCCTGTTCTGCCGCGCCACCCTCGCGGAGTTCATGGATCCCGAGCGGCTGTTCACCCAGACCAAGCAGGGATTCGGCTTCTACCACAACAACTTTGGCGTTCCGTACGCGTTCGGCAAGTATGACCAGTTGTTCGTGCCGGAATTCAACGCCGGGGCGATGGAGAACGCCGGGGCGGTCACATTCCTGGAGGACTACGTCTTCCGGAGCAAGGTGACGCGCGCGTCCTACGAGCGGCGTGCCGAGACGGTGCTGCACGAGATGGCGCACATGTGGTTCGGCGATCTGGTCACCATGCGGTGGTGGGATGACTTATGGCTCAACGAGTCTTTCGCCACCTTCGCCTCGGTGCTCTGCCAAGCCGAGGCGACCGAATTCGACACGGCCTGGACGACTTTCGCCAACTCCGAGAAATCGTGGGCCTACCGGCAGGATCAGATGCCGTCGACGCATCCGGTGGCCGCCGACATTCCCGACCTGGCTGCCGTCGAGGTCAACTTCGACGGCATCACCTACGCCAAGGGCGCCAGTGTGCTCAAGCAACTGGTGGCATACGTCGGCCTGGAAGACTTCTTGTCCGGGCTGCGCGACTACTTCCGTGCCCACGCTTTCGGCAATGCGACGTTCAGCGATCTGCTGGCCGCACTGGAGAAGGCGTCGGGCCGCGATTTGTCCGACTGGGGCCGGCAGTGGCTGAAAACGACTGGGCTGAACACACTTCGCGCGGACTTCGACGTCGACGCCGACGGCAAGTTCACCCGGTTCGCGGTGACGCAAAGCGGCGCCGCGCCCGGCGCGGGCGAGACGCGAGTGCACCGGCTGGCGGTCGGCATCTACGACGACGACGGCGGCGGGAAGCTGACCCGGTCGCACCGTGAAGAACTCGACATCGAAGGCCAGAGCACGGAAGTCACTGCGCTGGTAGGGGTTTCGGCGGGCCGACTGGTTCTGGTCAACGACGACGATCTGACCTACTGCTCACTTCGGTTAGACCCTGGGTCGCTGGACACCGTGCTGGGCCGCATCGCCGACATCGCCGAGCCGCTGCCCCGCACGTTGGCGTGGTCGGCGGCGTGGGAGATGACCCGTGACGCCGAGTTGAGGGCCCGCGACTTCGTGTCGCTGGTCATCGGGGGCATCCACGCCGAGACCGAAGTCGGTGTGGCGCAAAGGTTATTGCTTCAGGCGCAGACCGCGCTGGGCTCCTATGCCGACCCGGAGTGGGCGTGCCGCAGGGCTGGCCCGCATTCGCCGACCGCCTGCTGGAGTTGGCCCGCGGCGCGGCCGCGGCTCCGACCACCAGCTGGCGTTCGTCAACGCGCTGTGCACGTCGGTGCTGTCGTTGCGGCACATGGCGGTGCTGGCCGAGCTGCTCGACATCGACCCCGCCGACGCTGTCACTGCCTGGCCGGCCTGACGGTCGACACCGACCTGCGCTGGCGCATCGTCACCGCGCTGGCCGCCGGCGGGGACATCGATGCGGACGGTCCGGCAGACGCCGTTCATCGACGCTGAGGTGCAGCGCGACCCGACTGCGGCCGGCAAGCGGAATGGCGCTCGGCCGCGACCGCGCGGCCGCAGGCGGCGGTCAAGGAAGCGGCGTGGGCGCAGGTCATCGAGGACGACACGCTCGCCAACATCACCACCCGCGCGATCGTCGGTGGCTTCTACGAGCCGGGCCAGGCCGCGCTGCTCAAGCCGTTCACCGAGCGCTACTTCGACGCGATCTCCGGCGTGTGGGAGCGACGATCGAGCGAGGTGGCGCAGACGGTGGTGGTCGGGCTGTACCCGTCGTGGGACATCAGCGACGACGGCATTGAGGCCGCGGACAGGTTCCTCGGTGACCCGAGCTGCCGTCCGCGCTGCGCCGACTGGTGATCGAGGGCCGCGCGGGCATCGAGCGGGCGCTGCGAGCCCGACGATTCGACGGCGGCGCGGCCTGACGCCGTCAGGCGTGCGAGATGCCGGCGCTGGTCACGTTGACCGCGCTGATCAAACCGTCGATCAGGTTGCCGTCCTTGAACGCCGACGCCGCAGCGGCAACGCCGAGCGGCGCGGCCGATTCGGCGCCGCGCCCACGGACTGCCGAGCCGTAGACGACCTCGATCGCGTGCTGGTCCGGCGAGACGGCGATTAACACCGCGTCGTTCGGCGTCGGCACCTTCGCGAGGATCTCGCGTGCCCGTGCGCCGGTGTCGCTGCCGAGGTCGCCGATGTAAACGGCGAAACGCGCACCCGAGGCGCGTGACCCATAGGTCAGCGCGTCGTCCAGGTGGACCAGGTCCTCGGTCGGAAACGGGTAGTGCACCGAAAGTTCGCCGGGCTCGGTGACGCCGGAGATGCGGCCGCTGGTCGTGATCGCCGAGCCGTGCGGAAGCTCGGGATGCGTGACGGTTGCTACCTCACCACTTGCCACTTGCTCCACCTCCCACGCTGAACTCGGACGCGCCGTGACCATGACCGACTGCTTCGTCGGTGGCGGCCCACAAGATGGGCGCATGGGTCCAACGGTCGGGGCAGTGTGTACGTCGCCGAGTGCGGACTTTTGCGTGACCAGATCAACGCCACGAGCAGGACCACCAGCAACAATGGGACGCCGAGAAACAGCGCGTGGATTTCCATCATGCTCACGACGCACACGGTATCCCACCGCGAATCCGACGGCTACACGCGACCGCCGATGTCAGGCCGCGCCTTCGCCGAGGTATCGCGCCCACGCCGGATCGAGCTCCTTGACCGTCGACAACAGCCGCCAATGCTGACCCTTCGGCGGCGTCGGCGCCATCCGCAGCGACCAGCCGAGCTCGGACAACAGCCGGTCGCCCTTGCGGTGATTACACGTCGAGCAGCACGCCACGCAGTTCTCCCACGAGTGGCCGCCGCCTCGACTGCGCGGCACCACGTGGTCGACGGTGTCGGCCTTGGCTCCGCAGTAGGCGCAGCAGAACCGGTCGCGGTGCATCAGGGCCGCGCGGGTCATGGGAACCCGGGCCCGGTAGGGCACGCGGACGAAGGTGCGCAACCGAATCACCGACGGCACCGCGATCGACCGCGTCGACGAGTGGACGACGGGGCCGGTCGGATCGTCATGCACCACGTCGGCCTTGCCGCAGATCAGCATGATGATCGCCCGCCGCACGGGCAAGGCCGTCAACGGCTCGTAGGTCGAGTTCAGCAGCAGCACCCGACGGCGGTTCCAGACGGATCCGGGTCATCCAGCACCGGTGGGTGGGTGTCGCCGGTATGGACGGAGTGCAGGGTAGGGCCAATCGCGGGCCCGGTGAGGCCAGCCGCGGCACCTGAACTGTGGTGGCTGCGGCGTTTTGTGCGCTGCGCCATGAGTCCTCCGCTGACCAGTCCACCACGATTCGCCAGCGAGCGCACGCCAAATTGCCCGGTGTTGGCTGGTCGATCCCGTGAACTCCCGGTGGCCGGCCCCGACGCGCAAGGTTCACATGTCGCTCTGCGGTCCACTTCGCACATGGCCCACAATGGACCCGATGGAACAACCACAAGAAACCTTCTACGACGCCGTCGGCGGCGCGGAGACGTTCCACGCGATCGTGGCGCGCTTTTACGAGCTGGTGGCACAGGACGAGATCCTGCTGCGGCTCTACCCCGAGGATGACCTTGCCGGCGCGGAGGAGCGACTGCGAATGTTCCTCGAGCAGTACTGGGGCGGCCCCCGGACATACTCCGAACAGCGCGGCCATCCCCGCCTTCGGATGCGGCACGTGCCGTTCCAGATCGGCCCATTCGAACGGGACGCCTGGCTGCGGTGCATGCACACCGCTGTCGCGTCGATCGACTCGGCAACGCTCGACGACGAGCATCGCAAGGCGTTGCTCGACTACCTGGAAATGGCGGCACACTCGATGGTGAACTCGGCGTTCTGATGAACACACCGCGACAGCGGCCGTGGTGGACGGACGCGGTGTTCTACCAGGTCTATCCGCGATCGTTCGCCGACAGCAACGGCGACGGCGTCGGCGACATCGACGGCGTGGCCGAGCGGCTGGACTACCTGGGCCGACTCGGCGTCAACTCGATCTGGTTCAGCCCGATCATGGTGTCCCCCATGGCCGATCACGGCTACGACGTGTCGGACCCGCGCGACATCGATCCACTGTTCGGCAGCCTGGCCGCGCTGGAACGACTGATCGCTTCGGCCCACGAGCGAGGCATCAAGATCACCATGGACCTGGTGCCCAACCACACCAGCTCCGAGCACCCGTGGTTTCGGGAGGCACTGGCCGCCGAACCGGGCAGCCCCGCGCGCGATCGCTACATCTTCCGCGACGGTCGCGGGGCCGACGGGTCTGAGCCGCCGAACAATTGGCAGTCGGTGTTCGGCGGTCCGTCCTGGACGCGGGTCACCGAACCGGATGGTCGGCCGGGCCAGTGGTACCTGCATCTCTTCGATGTTGAACAGCCGGACCTGAATTGGGACAACCCCGAGGTTTTCGACGACCTGGAAAAGACGCTCCGGTTCTGGCTGGAGCGCGGGGTGGACGGGTTCCGCATCGATGTCGCTCACGGGATGGCCAAGCCGCCAGGCCTCCCCGACACCGATGTCGAAATGCGGCCGCGGATGCTCAACGATGGCGACCCGCGGTTCAACCATCCCAACGTACACGCGATTCACCGCAATATCCGTCGGGTGATGGACGACTTCCCGCAAGCGGTGACGATCGGCGAGGTCTGGGTGTTCGACAACGCCAGCTGGGCCGAGTACGTCCGCGCCGACGAGTTGCACCTCGGTTTCAACTTCCGCATGGTGCGGGCCGACTTCGACCTCGCCGAGATTCACGATGCAATTGAGAACACGCTGGCCGCCGCCGCGATGGAAAACGCCACTCCGACATGGACATTGGAAAACCACGATGTCGTCCGCGCACCCACCCGCTATGGCGGTGGCACGGTCGGGCTCGACCGGGCGCGGGCGATGGCGCTGTTGATGCTCGCTCTGCCCGGTGCGGTATTCCTGTACAACGGGCAGGAATTGGGTCTACCCAACGTCGAGTTGCCCGACGACGCGCTGCGCGACCCCACCTGGGAGCGCTCCGGGCATACCGTCCGCGGCCGCGACGGCTGCCGCATCCCGATTCCGTGGCGCGGCGATGCTCCCCCGTTCGGATTCTCCGCCTCGGCTGACACCTGGTTGCCGATACCACCGGAGTGGGAGTCGCTCACGGTGGAGAAACAACTGCTCAACGCCGACTCGACATTGTCGTTCTTCGCGCGTGCGCTCGAATTGCGGCGTAGCCGTGTCGAGTTCGCGGGCGAGGGCATCGAGTGGCTGGAAGCGAGTGGAGACATACTCGCGTTCGCCCGCGGCGACCACGGGCTGTGCTGCGTGCTCAACGCCGGCGAGCAGCCGATACCGCTACCCGCCGGCGAGTCGCTTCTGACCAGCGCGCCGCTGGTCGACGGGCGACTACCGGCAAATGCGGCCGCCTGGGTGGTGTTGTCTGAGCGCCCTAGGTAGCGCGCGTCCGCGCACATCTGGCATACATAACGCATGACGTACGAGTGGACGGTCATAGGCGCGGGGCCTGCGGGCATCGCGGCGGTGGGCAAGCTTCTCGACCTGGGTGTGGCCGACAAGGACATCGCCTGGATTGATCCCGCCTTCGGTGCCGGCGACCTCGGGGCAAAGTGGCGGTCGGTATCCAGCAACACCAAGGTCGGCGCTTTTCTGGAATACCTGCACGGCGCCAGGGCATTCCGATTCTCGGAGGCACCACCGATGCCGCTTGCCGAAATCGACCCCGACGAGACGTGCGCGCTCGCCCTCGTCGCCGATCCGCTGCTGTGGGTCACCGAACGGCTGCGTGAGCGGGTGGACGCGTTCGAGACCACGGCCACCGGATTGATCCTGGAGAACCGGCAGTGGCAGATCGCCACCGAACAGCAGGTCCTGACCTCGAGCAACGTGATTCTAGCGGTGGGGGCCACCCCGAAGACGCTGAACTACCCTCAGCTGCAAGAGATTCCGCTGGACGTCGCCCTCGACCCGGATAAGCTTGCGGAGCAACCGCTGGAGAACGCCGTGGTTGCGGTGTTCGGCTCATCGCACTCGTCGATGATCGTGCTCCCGCACCTGCTACGCCACCCGGTGGCGAAGGTGATCAACTTTTACCGGAGCCCCGTCAAATATGCTGTTTACCTTGATGATTGGATCTTCTACGACGACACCGGGCTCAAGGGGCGCGCGGCGGCCTGGGCTCGGGAGAACATCGACGGCGTGTTGCCGGACCGCCTCGAGCGGTGTCTTGTCGACGGTCCCGACTTCGATACCAAGCTCGCCGAGTGCGATCTCGCGGTGTACACCGTCGGCCTGGAACGTCGCACGCTGCCCGAAACCAGACAATGGGGTCAGCTTGAATACAACCCCGACAACGGCATACTGGCCCCCGGACTCTTCGGGCTCGGGATCGCCTACCCCCAGCGCGCCGTTGACCGATACGGCTATATCGAATATCGCGTCGGCCTGAAGAAGTTCATGGACTACCTCCACGAGGTACTGCCATTGTGGACGCAGTACTCGACGTAGTCAGCGCAGCACGACAGCTGGGTCGCCGCGACGGCGGTACACCGACCCGAAGCGCGCGTCGATGCGAAGCCAGGCCCGCAGCACGCGCACCCGCACGATCTCGTCGGAGTCGACGGCGTCCGCCTCGGGCGGCAGAAATCCCATCGCGGTCAAGGCGAATACGCAACGCATCGGGACGCCGACGTTGTCGCTGCCCGCGCTGACCTGGATGACCTCCTGGTCGAGCAGCGACACCGGCGGACCTTGAGAGCTGCTGTGCTCCTTGGCCAGTTGCGATCCCCGCTGCGCCAGATCGAGCAGCAGGCGGGCCGGCACATCGTCGAGATGGGTGAACCCCGAGTCCGGCGGCAACGCGCCGCGCCAGGCCGAATCCATCGGAAAGCCCGGATTGACGTAACCGGAATCGTCAGTATTGTCCATGGCGGCCAGCCCGCGCGCCAATTCGTCGGCACCGACCGACAAGTCGTCGGGCCGCACGACACCGGCCACCACCCGGCTGGCCAGCACGTCCAAACCGGTTGCGGCCCATGCGGTGAACTGACCGGGCGTTCGCGTCCGCAACCGGACGACCGCGGCGGCGTCGAGACGCGCGGCCCGGTCGACGAACGCGGCCAGGTCGGCGCGGTGGGCGGCGACTGAGTCGGGGCCGAGCCATACGCCCCGGTCGGCTACCTCAGCCACCGCTGCAGGTACTCCCGATGATGCGGCGCCAGACGTACCAGTCGCTGCTCGTCGATGTTGAACGCGGCCAGCTGTGACTCGCCGATGACCGCGGGCTTCGACTCCGGGTCGGCGTTGACCGAGCGCACCTCATAGCCGAGTGTGAAATCGACCGCGCGTAACCGCTTCGTCCACATCGTCACCTGAAGCGGCGAATCGATCAGTCGCAGTTGACCTTTGTAGGTGACCCGCACGTCGGCGATCAGCAGACCGATGTCGAGGATGTCGGACTCGAAGGCCGGTTTGAGGAACGGAACCCGCGCTTCTTCCATGATCGTGACCATGGTCGCGTGGTTGACATGCTGGTACATGTCGATGTCCGACCACCGGACCGGTACCGGCGCCACGAACCCTGGCGTGCTCAACCCGCTGCTCCTCGCCCGCTGGTGCGCGTCATCGACGCGGATCTGACGTGCCGCCACCGACAGTGTGGCCAGATCACGTTGTCCGCTTTCGTAGATCTCGCATCAACGTCCGTCGCGCCCGCTCCACCCGCGACGCGCTGGTGTGCTCCCACTCGGCGATCTTCTCTTCGCCGGTCTCGTCGGGCTCACCGACCGCGAGCACGTCGAAACACAGCGACCGCAGTGACGCGTAGATGTCGTCGCGAATCGCCAAGCGCGCCAACGAGTGCCAGCGATCGGCGCGCGGAAGCTCGGACACCGCGGTCAGGAGGCCGTCGGTACCCAGCCGATCCATCAACGCGAAGTACGTGTCGGCGACTTCGGCGGGCTCGCGATCCTGGATGTCGGCGACGTCGATGATGTCGAGCAGGCTGTAGCGGTACAGGCCGACGGCGACCATGTAGGCCAGGTCTTCCGATGCGCCCTGCTGTGCGAACTCGGCGGCTTCCTTCTCGACGATCGCCTTGTCGTCACCGCGCAGCCACTCCGACATCCGCGGCGTCAGTGCCGCGACTTTCGTGCGAAGCGGTTGATTTCGGCGCCGACCGCCAGCGGCTGCGGACGGTAGTTGAGCAACCAGCGTCCGGCGCGGTCGATCAGCCGCCGGGTATCCAGCGTCATCCGGTCGGACACCGCGATCGGCAGCCCGGCTTCGACCGGATCTGCGCCACAGCTGCTCCACCCCGAAGATCGCGTCGGTGGCGACATAGGTGCGCACCGCATCGACCGGGCTGACGCCGACGTCCTCGGTGATCCGGTAGTCGTAGCTGATGCCCGCGGTGTCGACGAGATCGTTGACCAGCATCGTGGTGACGATTTCGCGTCGCAGTTGGTGCGAGCGGATCTGCCGGCCCGAACCGGTCGCGCAGCTGCGACGGGAAGTAGCCGCGGCAGCCTGCCGGCGAACACCTCTTGGTCGGGCAGATCGGTTGCCAGCAGTTCGTCTTTGAGCGTCGAGCTTGACGTGCGCCATCAGCGGTCGCGAGTTCCGGTGAGGTGAGCCCGATGCCGGCCTCGAGCCGACGAGCGATCTCCTTCTCCGAGGGCAGCGCTTCGAGCTCGCGGTTCAGGCCCCGCTCGGCCACCAGATACTTGATCTGGTCGGCGTGCACCGGCAGCAGGCTGGCGGCGTTGGCGCGGCTGGTGCCCATCAGGTCGTTCTGGTCGGCGTTGTCGGCGAGCACGAGCTCGGCGACCTCGTCGGTCATCGACTCAGCAGCTCGGCGCGCTCCTCCGGCGTCGATCTTGCCCGCGGTGACCAGCGAGTCGATCAGGATCTTGATGTTGACCTCGTGGTCGGAGCAGTCGACGCCGGCCGAGTTGTCCATCGCGTCGGTGTTGATCCGCCCGCCGCACAGGTCGAACTCGACGCGGCCCCGCGCGTGACGCCCGAGGTTGCCGCCTTCGCCGATCACCTTGGCGCGCACCTGGTTCGCCGTTGACGCGCACCGCGTCGTTGGCGCGGTCACCGACGTCGGCGTCGGATTCGGTCTCGGCCTTGACGTAGGTGCCGATGCCGCCGTTGAACAACAGATCGACCGGCGCCACGCAGGATCGCCTTCATCAGGGTCGGGCGGCGTCATCTCGGTCGATGTCGTCGTCGATACCCAGCGCCGCGCGGACCTGCGGCGCTGATCGGGATGGACTTGTGCTCGCGGCTGTACACCCCGCCGCCCTCGCTGATCAGCGACGTGTCGTAGTCGTCCCAGCTGGACCGCGGCAGGTCGAACATGCCGCTGTCGTTCCTGCCACGACCTCGCGGGATCGGGATCGGGTCGAGGAAGATGTGGCGGTGGTCGAAGGCGGCCACGCAGCCGAATGTGCTTGGACAGCAACATGCCGTTGCCGAACACGTCGCCGCTCATGTCGCCGACACCGACGACGGTGAAGTCGTCGGATTGGGTGTCGACGCCCATCTCGCGGAAGTGCCGCTTGACCGCCTCCCAGGCGCCCTTGGCGGTGATGCCCATCGCTTTGTGGTCGTAGCCGACCGACCCGCCGGAGGCGAAGGCGTCGCCCAGCCAGAAGCCGTAGGACTTGGCGACCTCGTTGGCGATGTCGGAGAACGTCGCGGTGCCCTTGTCGGCGGCGACCACGAGGTAGGCATCGTCGCCGTCGCGGCGCACGACTTCTCGGTGGGGCGACTGACCTCGCCGGTGGCGTGGTCGACGTTGTCGGTGACGTCGAGCAGGCCGGAGATGAACAGCCGGTAGCAGGCGATGCCCTCGGTGCGATGCGCGTCGCGGTCGGCGGCGGCGTCGCCGGTGGGCGACGGCGGCTGCTTGACGACGAAGCCGCCCTTGGCGCCGACCGGCACGATGACCGCGTTTTTGACGGCCTGCGCCTTGACCAGCCCCAGGATCTCGGTGCGGAAGTCCTCTCGACGGTCCGACCAGCGCAGCCCGCCGCGCGCGACGTAGCCGAATCGCAGGTGCACGCCCTCGACCCGGGGCGAGTAGACGAAGATCTCGAACCTTGGGCGCGGCAACGGGAGCTCTTCGATCAGTTGGGCGTCCAGCTTCATCGACAGCACATTCTGACTGCGCGCCGAACCCTGGTGAGTCACAAAGTAGTTGGTGCGCAGCGTGGCCTGAATCAGTTCGAGCGAAAGCCCGCAGCACACGATCGGTGTCCATGCTGACCAGCGCGTCGATGTCCGCGGCGACCGCGGCGGCGGCGGCCTGCGCGTCGCGCGTCTTCGGCGAACTCGACGGGTCCGGGTCGAACAGCGCCTCGAACAGCGTCGACCAACGCCCGCGCGGTGTCAGGGTTTTCGTTGACCACCGACTCGATGTGTGACTGGCTGTACGGAAAACCCGGCCTGCCGCAGGTACTTCGCGTAGCCCGCAGCAGCACCACCTGCTGCCACGTCAGGGCGGCGCGCATCACCAACTCGTTGAACCGGTCGATCTCGACGCGGCCTTCCCAGATCGCGGTGACCGCGTCGGCGAAGCGCTGAGCGGTCGCTTCCCGTTCCGGGCCCGGCCGGCGACAGCGGAACGGTGGGAAGCGGGGTGATCTTGAACTGGTAGATCCAGACCGGCAGCCCGTCGGGACGGGTGACGGTGAACGGCCGCTCCTCGAGCACCTCCACGCCCATCGACTGCAGCATCGGAAGCAGCTCGCTCAACGATGCGGTCCGACCCCCGAAATACCATGTCAGACGGACGGTTTCGTCGTAGTCGTGATCGGCCAGCACCAGCTTGACCGAGTCGTCGGTCAGCTCGTCGAAGATCGCGATGTCACTGATCGCGTCCGCCGGGGAGACAAACTGTTTGTAGGATTCACTGAACGACGCCGCATAGTGCTCGGCCTCGATGAGCGCGACGCCGGCGCCAGCGGCTTCGGTGATCAAGCGGTCGGACCAGGTGCGCGCGGCTTCGGTCAGCAGCGACTGAAGCCTGACCCGATTGGGGTCGGAGGTGTCAACCTTCGCCGCGGTACCTTCGCCCACTCGTACCATGAAATGCAGCAGCGCCCAAGGGGATTCGGTGACACGTGCGGTGAATTCGAGGCTGGCTGCCACCAAATTCGCGGACCAGGATGTCCTCGATCTGCAACCGCACCGCGGTGGTGTAGCGGTCGCGAGGCAGGTAGACCAGACACGACACGAAATACTCGAGGCGGTCGGCGCGCAGGAACAGTAGCGCGCGACGACCCGATCCGAGGTCGACCACCGACTTCGCCAGCGCAAAAAGCTGCTCAGCGCTGCGCGCGAAAAGCTCGGAGCGCGGCACGGTTTGAATGACGTCGAGCACCAGTTGGCCGGGGTGGCCCGGGTCGAGGTCCGCGAGCGCGAGCACCTCGTGGACCCGACGCGAAACGATCGGAATCTCCAGGACGTCGGCATTCATCGCCGCGACCGTGAACAGACCGATGAGGCGATGCTCGAAGATGTCACCACCGGCGTTCTCGCGAACGGCAACCACATACGGGTAGGCGCCAAAGCGCAGGTAGCTGGCGACGTCGGTCTGCGCGAGCGCCAGCAGTTCGTGGTCCAGGGTCAGGCGCGGCCGAGAACCCTTGCGGCGCCGCAAGACTCCAAGACTGGCCGTGGCGGCCTCACCCGAGACACGGCCGTCGCGCACCGGGCAGCGTTGGTAGCCCAACAGCGTGAAATTACCTGCGGCCAGCCATCGCAACAACGTCGCGACGTCGGCGTTGTTGGCTCCCGGGTAATGGCCGTCGACGTTGCACTCCACGTCGTCGGCGAGATCGTTGAGCACGTCGATCATCGCCGTCGCGTCCGCCGCCACCCGTCGCAGGTCGGCGAGGACACCGGGCAACAGGCGTTCGGCCTCGTGCAGCGCGTTGCGGTCCACCGACGGCGAGAGCTGGACGTGGATCCAGGTTTCGTCGATCCCGTCGCCGACCGAGTCGCGTGCGCCCACCGCGAGCAGGTCGCCGGCGTCGTCGCGGCGCACACGGAACACTGGGTTCATGATCGCCGCGTAGGCGACCCCGAGCCGATGCAGCAGGACGGTCACCGAATCCATCAGCATCGCGCCGTCATCGGTGACCACTTGCAGCGCCGGGCCGAAGCCGCCGTCGTCGTCGGGCAAATAGCTCGCGACCCGGCTCTCCCCCGCCGGCCGGTGCGCACCGAGCCGGTAGTGGGCGCCCAGCAGCGCCGGCGTCAACGCGGGCGCCGCGGCCAGTTCCGCTTCGGCCTCGGGCTCATCCTGTTGCGGGCCTTGGTAGCTGGCGGCGTAGGCGCTGGAGACCCATTCGGGGATCTCGCCGCCAGCGAACGTCGTCCATGCCTGCGCGTCAAGAGTCATGCCGACCTGCTCCTGCGCACCCACACCGACGCTGGCATGCCCGCGACACTAGTCGCGTGTGAGCCTCCGGTGAGTCACCCGGTGCGGACGCGCCGCCTCGGCTCCGAGGCGGCCAACTTTGTTCTCCTCGTAGGCGCCGAAGTTGCCTTCGAACCAGAACCACTTGGCCTCGTTGTCACCGTCGCCTTCCCAGGCCAGGATGTGCGTGCAGGTCCGGTCGAGGAACCAGCGGTCGTGGGAGATCACCACCGCGCAACCGGGGAATTTCTCCAGCGCGTTCTCCAGCGAGCCGAGTGTCTCGACGTCAAGGTCGTTGGTCGGCTCGTCAAGCAGGATCAGGTTGCCACCCTCTTTGAGCGTGAGCGCCAGGTTGAGTCGGTTGCGTTCACCACCGGACAGCACGCCGGCGGGCTTCTGCTGGTCGGGGCCCTTGAATCCGAAGGCCGACACGTAGGCCCGCGACGGGATTTCGTTCTGCCCGACCTGGATGTAGTCCAAGCCGTCGGAGACGGTCTGCCAGACCGTCTTCTTCGGGTCGATGCCGCCGCGAGACTGGTCGACATAGCTGAGCTTGACGGTTTCGCCAACCTTCACCACGCCGCTGTCGGGTTGTTCGAGTCCGACGATCGTCTTGAACAGCGTGGTCTTACCGACACCGTTCGGGCCGATGACGCCGACGATGCCGTTGCGCGGCAGCGTGAACGACAGGTCCTTGATCAGCGTGCGTCCCTCGAAACCCTTGTCGAGGTGGTCGACCTCCACGACCAGATTACCCAGCCGTGGACCGGTCGGGATCTGGATCTCTTCGAAGTCGAGCTTGCGCGTCTTCTCGGCCTCGGCCGCCATCTCCTCGTAGCGCTGCAACCGCGCCTTGCTCTTGGCCTGACGGGCTTTGGCGCCGGAACGAACCCAGGCCAGCTCCTCGGTCAATCGCTTCTGCAGCTTGACGTCCTTGCGGCCCTGCACCGAGATGCGCTCGGCCTTCTTCTCCAGGTAGGTCGAGTAGTTGCCCTCGTAGGGGTAGGCCCGGCCACGGTCGAGCTCGAGGATCCACTGCGCGACGTTGTCGAGGAAGTAGCGGTCGTGGGTGACGGCCAGCACCGCGCCCTCGTAGGCGGCCAGGTGCTGCTCGAGCCACTGCACGCTCTCGGCGTCGAGGTGGTTCGTCGGCTCGTCGAGCAGCAGCAGGTCCGGCTTGGACAGCAGCAGCTTGCACAGCGCCACCCGGCGCCGCTCACCACCGGACAGGTGGGTCACCGGCTCGTCCGGCGGCGGGCAGCGCAGGGCGTCCATCGCCTGTTCGAGCTGCGAGTCGAGGTCCCACGCTCCTGCGTGGTCGAGCACTTCCTGCAGCTGGCCCATCTCCTCCATCAGCTCGTCGGAGTAATCGGTGGCCATCAACTCGGCGACCTCGTTGTAGCGGTCGAGCTTGGCCTTGATGTCGCCAAGTCCTTCCTCGACGTTGCCGCGCACGGTCTTCTCTTCGTTCAGCGGCGGCTCCTGCTGCAGGATGCCGACCGTCGCGCCGGTGGCCAGGAAGGCCTCGCCGTTGTTGGCCTTGTCCAGCCCGGCCATGATCCGCAAGACGCTCGACTTACCCGCCCCGTTGGGGCCGACGACACCGATCTTGGCGCCCGGATAGAAGCTCAAGGTGACGTCGTCAAGGATGACTTTGTCGCCGTGCGCCTTGCGGACCTTCTTCATCGTGTAGATGAACTCAGCCATGCTGGCGGTGTTGCCTTTCTGATTGCGAGGTATTGCTCGCGCCCCATCCTAGGCATCCCTCGTAGGCACCACCGCGACCCGACAGTTAAGCCGACAGCGGCAACGGCGCCTCCGCGGCAGGCTCGCTGTCGACGGCGTCGGGTTCCTTGGTCTCGTCGACCGGCATCGATCCGGACGCGACGGTCTTCTCGACGCGCGCGATGCAGCGAGCCAGGTCGGGACCGACAGCGGTGGCGCGCATCTCCAGCGTCGACCGCCGAATGCCGTCGCGATCCTCGTATTCGCTGGTGTAGACGTGGCCCGACGACGATCACCGGCGAGCCCTTGCCCAGCGAGGCGCCCGACGCCGAGACCAGCCGGCCCCAGCAGTTGACGGTGACGAACAGCGAGTTACCGGCCTCCCAGGTGCCGTCGGAGGTGCGGCGCCGCGAGTTGCTGGCGACTCGGAACTTCAGGACCTCCTGGTCACCGACCCGGCGACGTATGGGGTCGTTGACGACGTTGCCGACCACGGTCAGCGATGTTTCGAACATTTCTTCTTCCCTTTCCTTCGTCGGCGGCGCATCGCCGCCTGTGCTGCGCTCAGTCACCTCGAGACCGCCGACACCATCGGGCCGGTTTTCCCGTCGGCGCGCTCGCGTTGTGGACAACGCGGTGGGTGTGGATAGGCCCCGTTGTCGCTCTGAGGCGGGCACGTTGTCCGCTGGTGAGCCGGATGGTCAGACAGCCGCGAAACAGAACTCAGGGTCGTGAGTAGGCGGGAACCACAACCCTGGCTTCTGTTTCGCGCGGCAAGTCGCGGAAATGTCAGCGGTCGCGGCGGGCCAGTTCGGCGAGCATCGCGTTGTAGGCGGTCAGGTCGGCGTCATCGTCGCGGTCCGCGGCGCGATCCAATCGACGAGCAGTTCGCCGGTCGCTGCGGGTCCACTGCACCAGCAGCGCGATCATCACGACGACCAGCGGTATTTCCCCTGCGGCCCAAGCCATTCCACCGCCGAGGCGCTGATCACCCATCAGGTCGGTGTGCCAGCTCAGATGCAGCGACCGGTAGAAGTTCTCGCCGAGCACCTTCTCCATGCTCATCAGGACGATCGCGAAGAATGCGTGCAGCGGCAGCGATGCGAACACCACCGCCACCTTGGCTAGCGGTGGGATTGGCCGCGGCGTCGGGTCGACCCCGATGACGACCCAGTAGAAGAGGTAGCCGCTGGCCAGAAAGTGCACATTCATCACGACGTGCCCGATGTGGCTGCCGACCGCGACGTCGAACAGACCGCCGAGGTAAAGGCCGTAGAACCCGGCGACGAACAAGGCCGTCGCGACCACCGGATTGGTGAGCAACCTCGAGATCTTGCTGTGCAGGGCGACCAGAATCCATTCCCGCATGCCCGGCGGCTCGCCGCGACCGGCGGCCGGAAGCGCCCGCAGCGCCAGCCCGACCGGTCCACCCAGCACCAACAGGATGGGGACCAGCATCGACAGCGTCATGTGTGCGGCCATGTGCATGCTGAACATCGCCGGCATGTACCGGCCCATTCCCGACGAGGTGACGAACAGCAGCGCCGTGCAGCCCAGCAGCCACGACACCGTCCGTCCCGTCGGCCAGGCATCGCCGCGGCGGCGCAGCCGGCGCACCCCGGCCAGATACAGCGCCGCGAACACGATGGCCGCGCGTGCCGAAGATCAGGTCGAATCGCCAGTCGAACAGCACCCGCGACGGCGTCGGCGGTCCGTCGAAGTCGTAGCCGATCTTCACGTCGGTAATCGACGGGAACACCGCCCGGCAGCGGCGGCGGCGGGGTGCGGCCCAGGCCGACGGCGATGCCGAACGTGAGGCCGAATACCACCGCCTCGATCACCGCCAGCCGGATCAGTTGGCCGCGCGAGCTCGGATCGTGCTTGCAGCGCAACAACTCCGACGCGCCGTTGGCGCCAGCCGACGCACGCCGAGCAGGCACAGCGCCACAAACTTGCCACGACCAGTCGGCCGTAGTCGCTGGTACAGCAGATCCGACGGGCGGATCCGCACCAGGGCGTTGACGACGCCGCTGACCGCCATCGCGACGAAGCACCACAGCGCGATCGTCGAGAACCGCCGCGCGGCGAGGTCGGCGTGCTCGCCCGCCGCGGACCACATGCGCCAGCAACGCCAGCAGCCCACCGGCCCACAGGCTGCCCGCGACCAGGTGGATGAGCAGGCTGTTGGTGGCCAAGTCATGAGAGCCACCGGCCGACGAGTGGCCGGTCAGCGCCCAGCGGTAGCAGCGTCACCAGCGAACCGGCCAGCAGCAACGGCGTCCACGACCACCGCAGCACCGGGAGGCTGGCGACCGTCACGCACCGCGGCCAGCAGCGCCGTCCACCGCCAGGCGGCCGAGATGTTGATGATGCCGGCCAGCGACCACAGACTCGCGGGATTCAAGTGCGCGGTGAACGGCTGACCGGACACATCGGAGATGGTCAGCGGAACCAGCAACGCGGCGCACACCGTCCACATCCCGGCGGCCACCGTCCCGACCCGCAGCGCACGGTAGCCGTCGGCGTCCAGCACGCCGTTCTCCTGTGGCGGGACCAGAAATGCCGCGGTCAAAAACGAGCCGACGGCGACCACCGCGGCGATCTCACCGGCGGCCCGGACGAACGGCAGGCCGATCGTGGTCACCGGGCCGGGGTCGGGCAGGCCGGTCGCGGTCAGCGCGGCCGCCAGTGACAGCACCCCGATCCCCGCGGCGGTGCACCCGGCCAGCGCCGCCACCCCGATGAGCAGCGGCCATGCCGCCGCCCGGCGTCGTGTGGCCGCGGGACCCGTCATACCCCAAAGGGTACGGGCGCGTTGCCTACAACTCGCCCCGCAGCGCGGGCCTCAGCCTCGCGGGCGACAAACTGCTGGCGCGCGATCTGGCCGACGTGGTCGAAATCCTGCAGGATCGCCTGCAATTCGCGGCGGAACGCGACGCGTCGCTCGGCCAGATCCGGCGCCGGCTCAAGCAGATCCTGATCGGCGACGACTTGGCGTGCGGTGTCGAACAGCAATGTCGACACCGGTTCGCTGCTGCGCACCCGTCCCTGGGCGACGTACTGCTTGCCGACCCCGAGCGCCAACTGGGTGAGTTCCTTGCTCACCGATTTCGGCGGGCGCATCGCGAAGTACGTCGGCGACGATCTCGTAGGCCTCGAAGAACACCCGCAGCATCGCGTCCGACATCAACGGTCGTTTGGCGTAGAGCATCGCGTCGATTTCAACGGCGCCCGCGGCGACGTGCAGCTTCCCAGTCCTCGTGCCACGACATCTCGTCGGCGATGTTCTGGCGGAATGCCGCCGAGTCGGCGAAGTAGAAATCGAATTTCAGCAAATCGCGCAGTCGCATCGCCTGGGTCCAGAATGCGTCCAGCCGGTCGCCCTCGACCCGGCCGGCGTACGCCAACGCCAGTTCGACGATCACAGTCTCCAGGAACGCGTGGATCACCGAGTTGCGGTAGAACGCCGCGGTGTGTTCGTGCTCCGGGGCGATGCGCCACACCGGCTCTCGACCGCTGTCGACCCGGGTGACCGGATGTCCGTTCGACAGCGAATCGACCGCCGCGCGAACGCCTTCGGGTGTCCTCAGCCGCAGCGCGCTGGTGGACATCGGGGTGTTCTTGCGTTCCAGGTAGTCCAGCGAGTCCTGCAGGGTGTGGTGCAACTGCGTCAGGGTCAGCGCCACGCCGTGGGTGGTCAACAGCAGCGCCGACACCAGACCGGTCGCGTTCACCGGTGTGGATTGCAGGATCCGCCACGCAACCTCGAATGACATCTTCTGCAGTGCAAGCCGTTTGGCGTCCTCGTCGGCAGCGATCTGACCGTGCGACGGGCCGAGGTATTCGCGCATCGACACCGCTTCGGGGAAGCGGACGTAGATCTTGCCGTAGTTGCGTTCACCCTGGGCCTTGATGAAGTTGTACATCCAGCTCAGGCCCTCGGGGCGCTTCTCGCCGCCGCGGGCGTAGGCGGCGTACTCGGCGGTCTCGTGGAGTTGGTCGAAGCTGATCGACACCCCTTGCAGCAGAATGTCGTCGCTGCGTCCGTCGAGATAGGCGTCGGCTACGTAGCTCATCAGTCCGAGCTTGGGCGGCAACATCTTTCCGGTGCGCGACCGAGTGCCCTCGATCGACCAGCTCAGGTTGAACCGCTTCTCCACCACGTAGCCGACGTACTCTTTGAGCACGTACTTGTAGAGCGGGTCGTTGCCGATGTTGCGACGGATGAAGATGGTGCCGGCGCGGCGCATCAGCGGCCCCATTACCCCGAATGCCAGGTTCACACCGGCGAATACGTGCACCGGTGGAAGCCGATTCTCCTGCATGGCCACCGGCATGACCGCGCCATCGATGTAGGACCGGTGGGAGAACAGCAGCACCGCCGGGTGAGCTTCGAGCGCGGTGCGAAGCGCAGCCACTTGGTATTCGTCGTAGTCGATTTCGCGATCGAATCCGCGGCTGAACAGCCGGCCTAGGACACCGACGAGGTCGACGGAGACTCGGCTCCAACCGGTGGCGAGTTCGTCGAGCATCTTCCCGGCGCGCTCGAGGTCGGCGCCCGGGATCTTCTCCAGGCCGGCGCGGAACCGCGCGGACGCCATGATCTCGGGCCGGACCAGCCGTGGCGACTTGTATTGCGGCCCAAGGATTCGGTACTCGGCACGTTCCATCGCCAGCAGCGCACGGCGGGTGACGAAATGTGCGAATTCACGCGGGTTGTCGCCGACCGTGATGTCTCGCCACTGCTGACGAAGCTCCGATACCTTGGCCGACTCACCGGCCACCACTTGGGCGCGAGAACGGTCCGACCGCAAGATGTGGCGCTGTTGCCGTTCGCTGGGCTGGTACGGGTTTCGCCCGGGCAGCAACGCCGTCACCCGGTTCAGGGCGGTCGCATCGGCCGGCGGCATCCAGAAAACGCGCACCGGCACGATCGACCGGTCTTCATCCAACTCGAGTTGCTCGACGAGTTGTGCGAGCGAACCGGGGGTCGGGTCCTGATCAGGTAGTGCCAGCACTTCGAGCTTGGTCTCCGGATGACGAGCACGTTGCTGATCCAGCCACGCCGCCAACAGTTCTGACTCGATCGGCGACGACGCCGCCGCCAATACCAACACCTTGTCGCCTGCGCTGATCGAACCGGGGTCGGCGGTTGCGGTCACGATCGCCCCTTCGGCCGGGGTGTACTCGGTTGAGCCTTGGTCGCTGTGCGCGGAGCCGCCTTCGCGGCGGTCTTCTTCGCCGCCGCTTTCTTCGCGACGGTCTTCTTGGCCGGCGCGGCGGCCTTTTTAGCCGGCGCGGCCTTGGCCGCTTTCGCGGCAGCCTTCCGCGGGGGCGGCTTCTCCCGGTACACGTCATGGTCGGGCAGTTCGTCAACCGGCCAGTCCGCCAGCGTGTCGACGTACAGTTGCCGCACTTCGGCGATGCGATCCGACAGCGTGTCGACGGTCCAGTCCGCGACTGGAATCGGCGGGAACACAGCGACATCCACGGTGCCGGGGTTCATCGTGGTCGAGTTGCGGGCGGCGATGATCTCGGCGTTTCGAATCACGATCGGCACGATCGGTATCCCGACCGCCATCGCCATCCGGAACGGCCCCTTCTTGAACGGCCCCACGCTGGTGGTGTCCAGCCTGGTCCCCTCGGGGGCGATCATGATCGAAAGTCCTTGCCGGGCACGCTCTTCGACCTGATGTAGCGACTCGATCGCCGCGGCCGGGTTGTCCCGGTCGATGAAGACGGAGTCGAGCGCCTTGCCGAGTGTGCCCATGATGGGGTCGCCCTCGAGTTCCTTCTTGCCGACCGCGACCCAGTTGTCGCGAATCAATGCACCGGCGATCACCGGGTCGGCCTGGTTGCGGTGATTGAAGATGAACACCGCGGGCCGCTCGGCGGTGAGATTCTCCTTGCCGAGGATGTTGAGCTCAACACCGCTGGCGGCCAACAACATCTGCGACCACGTCGCGGTGAAGAAGTTCACCCCGCGGCGCCTGCTGCGGGTCAGCAATCCGATCCCGAGCGCGCCGGCCGCGACGGGGACCACCGAGCCGACGCCGGCCAGCGTGCGCAGCTGAGCGGTGATACCCCCGCCACTGCGACTGGTGAAGCGCAGAATCGGCCAGCCTCGCCGCTTGGCGACCGCCGCCATCTTGCCTTCGGGGTTGGTCGGCCGCGGATTGCCGACCAGGTACATCAGCGCCACGTCTTCGTCGCCGTCGGCGTAGAAGTAGCTGTCCTTGAGGTCGATTCCGTTCTCACCGGCGAACTTCTGCACCGCCGCGGCCTTGCCCGGCCCCCACAGAATCGGGGCGACCACGCCGCCGGTCAGAACTCCGTCGTCGTTGGTCTCGAACTTGTTGGTCAGCGTGTTTTCTATGCCGAGGAATCGCGCCACCGGAGCGACCTGAATGGTCAGCGCCGACGAACTGAGCACCACGGTATGGCCGCGGGCCAGGTGGGCGCGCACCAGCTCGCGCATCTCGGGATAAATCCGAGACTCGATGCGCTGCACGAACAGTCGCTCACCGATTTCGTCGAGATCGCTGAGCATGCGTCCGCGCAACGCCGCGGACGCCTTGCCGATGAGCTCCTCGAACTCGATGCGACCGAGTTGATGGTTCAGGCCGGCGGTGACCATGCTGATCAACTCACCGACACCCATGTCCCGGCGGCGCAGGCGTTCCTGGGTGAGAATGATCGCGGTGAAGCCGGCGACCAGAGTTCCATCCAGGTCGAAGAACGCACCGATCTTCGGTCCCGGCGGGCTGGCCATGATCTCGGCGACCGAGCCGGGCAGCCGGAGATCACGCGCCGGCTTCTTGGCCTCGCCGTTCTCGCCGCTCATGAAGAGCTCACCACCGATCGCTTCGACGTGTCAGGAGGCTCGAACGACGCAGGCACCGCCTGTGGAGCGGGATCGCCTGCCAGCGCCAGGATTTCGTTGAACCCTTCCAGCAGACACTGGGCGAACAACGTTTCGTCACGGATCGCGGCGCGGTCATACCGCGCGGTGATCGTGCAGTACCCGCCCCGCGAGATCAGCACGACCATCATCGCAACTCCGGGCAGCGGTCCAATGCCGTACTGCCGCAGAACTTTTGCGCCGGCGAGGAAGGTGTCGCCCGGATAGACCGGCACATTGCTGGCCTGAACGTCTGAGGCGACAACCGAACTCGTCATCGACTCTAACAGCGGGCCCGGCAGCACGCTCAGCAGCGGCGCGATCGAACCGATGATGTCCATCGCAGGCTCATCGCGGCGTTGGGTCATCTGGAGGCGGATCTTCTGCATCCGGGTGACCGGGTCCTTGGTGCCGATCGGAGCCGCCAGGTTGACGCCGGTGAACCGGTTACCGCCGGCCGCGTCGGATTCGGCTCGCAGGCTGACGGGCACCGCCATCGGCAGCGACGAGATAGGCACCCCGAGGGCTTCGTGGTAGCGCCCTAGGGCGCCGCACAGGCCGGCCAGGTAGGCGTCGTTGATCGAGCCGCCGCCGGCCTTGGCAGCCCGATGCAGGTCGGACAGCAGGATGTCGATGGCCTCGCTGCGGGTGGCCAGGCTGCGGCGACGAAGCAGCGGAGATGGTTCGGCGGCGCGGCTGACCACGCGGGCGCCGGATCGGGCGTAGCTCAGCACCCCCGAGACCGCGGCGCTCGGACGCGAAACCGCCCGCCCCAGCACCGACGCCGCCCCCCACAGCGCACCGCCCGCGCCCTTGGCCACGTTGAGAGGCAGGTTGTTGAGCCCTTCACGCATCAGGTCGTTGGCCGACAGGTCCTCCGGGATGGGCTGGTCCGGGGCCGGCCGCGGCGGCGGATCGCGCTCGAGGTCGTAGATGTGGGCGAACATCTCGACGCTGCCCACCCCGTCGGTGACGGCGTGCGACAGGTGCAGCAGCGTCGCGGCTTTGCCTTCGGGAAGGCCTTCGATGAGCGTGGCAATCCACAGCGGCCGGGCGATGTCGAGCGGCGACTGCACCATGACCTCGGCGAGATCAAGCACTTGGCGCACCGAGCCGGGTTCCGCGACACGGATCCTGCGGACATGAAAATCCAGATTGAAGTCGGGGTCGACCACCCAGCGTGGCGCGGCCGTCGGCAATGTCGGCACGACGACCTTCTGCCGCAGCCGCAGCACCCGCCGTGACGCGTTCTCAAAGCGGGCCCGGAACTGATCCCATTCCGGTGTGCGATCCAAAATCTCGAGGGCCATGATCCCCGAGCGCGTGCGCGGATTCGCCTCGCCGCGATGCAACAGGTAATCAACCGGCCCCAGCGCAGTTGGCAGCCCGGCCGCGTCGACCTGCTCAGCCATTGACAGCTCCCCGCGTCAACGCCGCCATCGGCACTCAAACCTCCCGTTTCGACTGAGCCGCACACCCCCTGCCGGGGCGCGACGGGCAACTCCAAACTAGCCCGGTTGACGCAGCGGTGGTAGCCGATTGTCCCGGATCAGAAGGCGAGATCAAACATGCGTCTGGTGCGCCGCCAATCACCCTGCCGTGCCACGGAATTCGAGACGGGCAACTGGTTTCGTGCTAGGCCGGCCTAAACGGCGGACACGGCACTCGTAGGTAAGGCGCTGGCTCCCGACCGCGAATGCCGTCCGTAAACGACACCCAAGAAGTCGGCCACGGTGTCGGCGGCTAACCGCGACCGAACGGTGGCGAACAAGTCGAAAGCATGGTGCGCGTTGGGCAATTCGGCGTAGCCCACGGTCGGGGCACCGGCCTCGCGGAGCGCTCCGATGAAGGACCGCGCCTGCACACTCGGGATCACCGAATCGCTTTCGCCGTGCAGGACGAAAAATGGTGGCGCGTCGCGGCGGACGTGGTTGATCGGCGACGCGAGTTCGAACAGCTCGGGATTGTCGGCGTACTGGTCTTTCATCACGAAAAGCTCGAGGAATTGCATCATCATCTCGTGCATTTTCGTGGGGTCGGTCAGGTCGTAGACGCCGTAGTAGGGCACTGCGGCTTGAACTGTCGTGTCGGCATCCTCGAAGCCGGGCTGCAGTCGCGGGTCGTTGGCGGTGAGCGCGACTAGGGCAGCCAGGTGGCCGCCCGCCGAGCCGCCGGTGACGGCGATGAAGTCGGGATCGCCGCCGTAGTCGGCAATGTTGTCACGCACCCACGCCAGCGCCCGCTTGACGTCGACGATGTGCGCCGGCCACGCGTTGCGTGGGCTCTTGCAGTAGTCGATCGAGACACAGACCCAACCGAGTTCCGCCATTCGGCCCATCAACGGGTAACCCTGGGGCCGCCTGCCGTTCACCGTCCACGCGCCGCCCGGTATCTGCAGCAAAACCGGCGCCTTGTGGCCGGGCTTGATGTCCCGGTGGCGCCAGACGTCCAGCATGTTGTCGCGCACGTTGGGGCCGTAGACGATGTCTGAGGTCTCCGCCGCATAGCGCCGGTGGCCGCCGGCGGCGTGCAGCACTCCCGCGCGGCGCACCGGTCGGTCGTCGATCGGGTGATGGACCGAGTCGCGGTACTGCGCACCGACAGCGTCCTGCAGGGCGGTGGTGAGCGTCCGGTCAGCGCGCTGAGCCGCCCAGCTGGTGGCCATCTTGCCGATCGACAGCGGGGTCACCCCGGACAGCGCGTGTCCGGTGACCACATGCGGGGGAAATTCCGTACTGAGCCATCCCGCGAGGAAGCCGGCGACCGTAGGCGAGCCTCGGAGCAGCAGCGAACCGGTTCGGTAGGCGCCCACCGGTCCGGATGCGAGCTGCAATCCGTGGCGCAGCATCTCGGCGCACGCGCGCGTATACCGCGCTCTGACATCTATGGCTATGGACATGCCCGTTGCCACTCCTCGTCGTTGAGCACACGTCGCTAGCGTTGCGTACGGCGTAGCCGTCGGTAGCGTAAGTGTGTGGCGGGCCTCACCCTAGCCCAATCATCAATTCCGCCAACGCCATTTGCTCCGGCGTTGCGGGACGTCTATACCCACATTTTTCGTTGGCTACACTGACCTGGGCCTGGAGTCTTCGGCCCCCGTAGCTCAGCTGGATAGAGCACATGACTTCTAATCTTGTGGTCGCAGGTTCGAATCCTGCCGGGGGCACGCTTGTCATGTCTCGGGAGATCGTTGACAGGTGTCCCGAGACATGGTTTACACCTCGAGCCGGTTTTCTGGTGAGTTTCCGCATTTGACGCCGCGTGGTTGGTAGTCGCGGCTGGGGTCCAGGGTGAGTTTGCGGATGAGTTGGCCGGTGGTGTGGTCGAGGACGCGGATGTCGCGGTCGTTGATTAAGACGATGACGTGGGTGCCGTGGCGTCGTTTGCTCAGTCCGATGTGGTGTAGGCGGCTGTTGTAGCGGATGGTGATGACGCCGGCGGCGTCGATGCGGTCGTGGCGGACTCGGTAGTGGGGCGCGATCTTGTAGGCGGTGGGGAATGCTTTGGGCCGAGAGGTGAAGGCCTGCAGCGGTGTTCGTCTGCCGATGGCGCGGTGCGGACGCTTGGTGTTGTAGTAGTTGGTGAAGGCGTCGAGTTGGTGTTGAAGCTCAGCGATGGTGGCGGCCGGCGGTTGGGCGCGTAGGTGTTTTTTCAGGGTTTGGTGGAATCGCTCGACTTTGCCGCAGGTCTGCGGATGATAGGGCCGGCTGGAGATGTATTTGATGCCGAGTTCGCCCAGGATGATCTGGAGGGCGGTGCGGCCTCCGCGTCGGGGTGTGGCGGTGAAAATGGCTCCGTTGTCGGTCAATACGCATGCCGGTGTATCCCAGGCGGTGAAGGCGGTGGTGAAGGTGTCGGTGACATCGAGGCCGGTGACGCTGCGTCGGGCGGTGCTGGCCAGGGCGAGGCGGGAGTGGTCGTCGAGCAGGTTGAGGATTTCAGCGCCGGTGTGATCGGCGAGCTGCCAGTGGGTGACGTCGGCTTGCCAGAGTTCGTTGGGTTGGGCGGAGCAGAACCGTTTCCACGCCGATCGGGGCCGTTTGTGCGGCTGGGCGACGATGAACCCGCGCCGTGCCAGGACACGCCAAATGGTGGATACCGCGGGGACTTCGGCGATGGCTGGGTCGCGGGTCAGGTGTTCGGCGATGGTCGCAGCCCCGGCGTCATAGCCCTGTTTGGTCAGGGTTTTACGCAGCCGGATGATGGCGTCTTCCACTGCGGCGTCGATGGCGTGCGGATTGTGATGGGGCCGTCGCGACCGGTGTTGGTAGGCGGGGGCGCCCTCGGCTTCGTAGCGTTTGACCAGTTGCTGCACCCAATAGCGCGACAGGCCATAGTCGCGGGCAACCTCGCTTTTGCTGCGGCCTTCGATTACCACGGCGGTGATGACGAGCTGGGCCTTGGACATGGTTGACCTCCCACGCTGCTGAGGTGTCAACTATGTCGCGAGACAGCTGCCAACTATGTCCTGAAATCACACACTGCCGGGGCACGCTTGGCGGAAGATGCCACTGTGGCTGATGGGATGCATGTGGCCTGAGTGCCAAATGACTAGCTCCGGAGGTGCCGATGTCCCTGGTCCTGTACAGCGTCGACGACCACGTCGCGCTGATCACCGTCAACGACCCGGATCGTCGCAACGCGGTCACCAGCGAGATGTCCGCGGAGCTACGCGCCGCGGTCGAGCGCGCGCAGGTCGACTCCGACGTGCACGCCGTGGTGGTCACCGGCGCCGGCAAGGCGTTCTGCGCCGGCGCCGATCTCAGCGCCCTGGGCAGCGCCGCCGAAGAGGGGTTGCGGCAGCTGTACGACGGGTTCATGGCCGTGGGCAAATGCACGCTGCCGACGATTGCCGCGGTCAACGGCCCGGCAGTCGGCGCTGGGCTGAACCTGGCCCTGGCCGCTGACGTACGCATTGCTGGACCCGGTGCGCTGTTCGACGCCCGTTTTCAGAAGCTGGGCATCCATCCGGGCGGCGGCGCGACGTGGATGCTGCAGCGCGCGGTCGGACCGCAGGTGGCTCGGGCCGCGTTGCTGTTCGGCATGCGCTTTGACGCCGAATCGGCTGTGCGACACGGCCTGGCGCTCAGCGTGGCCGAGGACCCGGTTGCGGCGGCTGTGGAGTTGGCGGCCGGCCCGGCCGCGGCGCCGCGTGAGGTGGTACTTGCGACGAAGGCCACCATGCGCTCCACCGCCAGCCCGGGCTCGCTCGACGTGGACCTGCACGAGCAGGCCAAGGACACCGAACTCGGACCACAGGCCCACTCGATCCAGAGCCCCGAGTTCGCGGCCCGACTGGCCGCGGCCCAACGCAAGTAGGCGTGACCGCCGAATCACAGGGGGCTCAGGCCCCGGGTGTGCTTACGGCAACTGGACCAACCGTTGCGAGTGCGGCTACCGCTCGACGCAACATCTCCGGTGATGGGCAACGATCCGGCGCCAGCAGCCACTGCAGCATGAGCCCGTCGATAAGCGCGATTAGTAGCGATGCGACGGACTCCGCGTCGCGGCCCCTGTCGCCCAATACCACCAGGATCCCTTGTCGCAGTTCGTCGTACATGCCCGCCAGTTGTTCGCGAGCCGGGGCGGACCGCTGTGCGTGGGCGAATGCTTCCATGAACCCGACTATCAATGCTCGGTTGACGTCGAAGGCTCGATACGCGTCTGCGGTCATGCGGTCCAACTCAGCAGTCTTGTCCGTCGTTCCAGCCATTGCGGCCTGAAGGCCGCTGACCCAGCGTCGGGCACATTCCGCGACGGCCTCGTTCAGCAAGGCCTCCGTCGAACCGAAGTGATAGCGAATCGCGCCGAGGCTGACGCCTGCCGTCGACGCCAAATCACGCGCGCGGGTGCCGCCGAACCCACGCTCGCGCAGGCACACAATTGCGGCTTCTAGCAGCGCCTCTCGATTACCCACAGAACCCCTTGCACAAATGTCTAAATTTGGAGCTATTGTAGGTCATGGCTGAGATCGCGGGGACAACACCAGCAGCAATACCGCCCGGGCCGTCGGGCATCCAGGCGGCGCGCTATTGGGCGCAGATGTTCCGCGACCCGCTCGCGGTATACGGACAGCTCAGCCGCCAGTACGGAGACACCGTGCGGATACCGCTAACCCGCAACCGCACCTTCTACCTACTCGGTCGTCCTGAGTACGCCGAACACGTTCTGGTCCACCATCAGGATCGCTATGTCAAGGCATTCACCTACCGGCCGCTGAAGGCGTTCCTCGGCGACGGGCTGCTGACCAGCGAGGGCGCCACATGGCGGCGGCACCGTCGTCTCGTACAGCCCGTGTTCAGTCAACGGCACGTGCAGTCCTTTGCTCCCGCGATCGTCGCGGCCGCCCGCCGGCGCGCGGCTGATTGGACACCCGGCACGACGATTGACATCGGTGCCGAAATGCGCACGCTGACAATGGATGTGATCGGCCGCGTGTTGTTTGGCACCGAGCTCGGGAGCGACGCAGAACGAGTCGGACACGCGGTGTCGCGGCTGCAGGGTTCGATGGTCGTCGCGATGCTGCTGCCACCGATGCGCCCTGAACGTGTCCGAGCGGTGGCCCGCGCCATTCCGGGAATCGGCCAGGCGACCGAAACACTCGAGTCACTGGTCACCGGGATCATCGACAAGCGCATCGCCGCGCCGCACGCCGAGCCCAACGACCTGCTCGACCTGCTGCTCGCGGCGGGCCAGGACGAGCAACCGCTCAAACGTGACGAGATCCAGAGCGAGGTGATGACCCTCGTGCTGGCCGGTCACGAAACCACGGCGAATGCATTGACCTGGGCGCTGACCTTGCTGTCGCGCTACCCGGCAGCGCGCGAACGCTTGGCCGCCGAAGTCGGCGAAGTCCTTGGCGATCGCGACCCGCACCCATCCGACGTCGAGGACCTTCAGTGGACCCAGGCGGTGATTAACGAAACGATGCGGCTCTACCCGCCCGCGTGGACCGTCGAACGCGACGCCGCCCAAGACGACGACATCGCCGGCGTTCGGGTAGCAGCCGGCAACACAGTCGCCATCTCGCCCTATCTCCTGCACCGTAATCCCGAATTCTGGCCCAACCCAGAGGGATTCGATCCGCGGCGGTTCTTCCCCGAGAACGCGTCGAGGCGGCCGAAATATGCGTTCATGCCGTTCGGCGGCGGTCGGCGGATCTGCGTCGGCGCGGGTCTTGCTCAGCTGGAGGCGACGCTCGCGCTCGCCGTGCTAACGCAGTCGGCCCGGTTGGACCTCGTGGCGACGACGCCGCTGAAACCACGTGGCGATGTCACGATGCACCCGAGCAGGCCCGTGATCGCGACGGTAGCGCCACCGGTTCGCGCCACGGCGTCCGGCAAAGTCGGCGCCGCGTCCTAATCCGCGCCGACCGTCAGAGGTCGAGCAGCGCGGTCTCCGGCGCCTCGATCAAGCCTCGCAGTTCGCGCAGGAACTGAGCGGCGTTGGCGCCGTCCGCAATTCGATGATCGAACGCACACGTCAACGTCATCTGCGGACGCACGACGATGGTGTCGTCAACGACCGCCGGGCGGGGTTTCAGCGATCCCATGCCCAGGATCGCGGCTTCGGGGTAGTTGATCACCGGGACACCGTCGTCAATTCCCAGGGCGCCGAAGTTCGACACGGTGAACGTCGATCCCGTCAGCTCGGTGGGTTTCAGCGTGCCGGCTCGCGCGTCCCGGACCAGTCGCGCCACGCATTCGGCGAGTTGCCGGGTGGTCTTGCTCTGCGCATTGTCGATCACCGGGACGAGCAGACCCCGCGGGGTCGCGACCGCGAAGCCCAGATGTATCGCGTGGTGCGAGTGCACCTGCGCGCCATCGGCTCCCTCCACCCAGGTGGAGTTCAGGATCTTGTTGTGCGACAGCGCGATCACGACTAGTCGCAGCGTGAGCACGAACGGCGTGAAGACCTCGTCGCCGAGGCGGAGCAGCGCCGTACCGTCGACCTGGACGCTCGCGTGCGCGTCCGGAATCTTGCTGCGCGACAGCGTCATTCGCTCGGCCATCTGCGAGCGCACGCCACGCACCGCAATGACGTCGGGAGAGACGCCGGGGCGTTCGACCCCGCCTCCCGCGGCAGCCAGCACCGCGTCGCGGCTGACCAGCCCGTCGTCACCGGCCGGCACGCTAGTCAGGTCCACCAGCAATTCGGCCGCCAGCTTCCGGACGCTGGGCTTGGCCTTCGGTCGTCGGCGGCTGGTGTCCAGCGCGTCGTCGGCGCCGTAGCCGACCAATACCGGCTTGCGCGTGGGTGAATGGCCGTTCATCGCCGATGGCTCGCAGTCGATGCGGACCAGCAGCGAACCGACCGCCAGCACATCACCTTCGGCGCCGCATATCTCGACGACGCGGCCCGCGTAAGGGCTTGGGATCTCGACTTCGGCCTTCGCAGTTTCTACCGAACACAATGTCTGATTGAGTGCGACGTCCTCGCCCACGCGCACCTGCCAGCAGGTCAGCGTGACCTCTTCGAGGCCCTCGCCGAGATCGGGGACGACGAACTCTTTGATGCGATGATCGCTCATGGTTGCCCCAGCGAGCGCTCGACGCAGTCCAATAGCCGGTCGGGTCCGGGTAACCAGAGCTTTTCCAATCGCGCCGGCGGGTAGGGGGTGTCGAACCCACAGGCACGCAGCACCGGCGCCTCGAGCTCGTAGAACATCTCTTCTTGGATGCGGGCCGCCAGGCCTGCCCCGTAGCCCAGGCTTCGCGGGCCTTCGTGCAGCACCACGCACCGTCCGGTGCGGCGGATAGACGCGGCTACGGTGTCGAAGTCCAGCGGGACAAGCGATCGCAGATCGACGACTTCCAGGCTCCAACCATGCTGCTGTGCGGCCATTTCCGCGGCCGAGAGCGCGGTGCCGACCAGACCGCCGTAGGTCAGCACGGTGACGTCGGTACCCGCCCGGCGAATGGACGCCTGCCCGATTTCCGGCTCGGGGCGGGCGGTGTCGACAATGTCGCGGCCCCAATAGCGTCGCTTGGGCTCTAGGAACATCACCGGATCCGGACACGCGATGGAGTGTCGCAGTAACCAGTAGGCATCCGAGGGAGTCGATGGCACAACGACTTTGAGCCCCGCGGTGTGCGCCCAATAAGACTCGGTGGATTCCGAGTGATGTTCGACCGCCCCGATGCCGCCGAACGACGGGATCCGTACCGTGACCGGCATGTTGACCTGTCCGCGGGTGCGGGTCCGGTATTTCGCCAAATGGCTGACCACCTGATCGAAAGCGGGATAGGAAAATCCGTCGAATTGGATTTCGGGACCGGCACGAATCCGCGCAGCGCCAGCCCAACCGCGATGCCGATCACCCCGGACTCTGCCAACGGAGTGTCGAAGCAGCGCTGCGACCCGAACGCGGCATTGAGGCCCTCGGTGACCCGGAAGACACCGCCCAACGTGGCAACGTCCTCGCCGAAGACCAGCACGCGCTCGTCGGCGGCCATCGCTTCGTGCAAGGCTCTGTTGAGCGCCTGGACCATGGTCATCGGCGACGCAGTGAGCGGCTCGGGCACGATCGCCGTTTCGAACGTGGGAGGCTCAGCGATTTGAGTCATCATGCCTCCCTCAGCATTTCGGCATGTAGCTGTTGGCGCTGAGCTTCGAGGCCAGGGGTCATTTCCGCGTAGACCGCGGTGAAGACCTCGTCGACGTCGATGTCAGGTGCCGCGAACACCGCGTCACGCAGGTCGGCACGCAGCCGTTGACACCGGGCGTCGATCCGGTCCTCCAGCCGCTGCGTCCACAACCCCTGCCCTTCCAGGTACGCGCGGAAACGCGGAATGGGGTCCAGCGCCTGCCAGCGCTCAAGCTCTTCCTGGCCGCGGTAGCGCGTCGGATCGTCGGACGTGGTGTGCGGGCCGAGCCGATAGGTGATCGCCTCGATCAGGGTCGGTCCGTGGCCGGCCCGGGCGCGCACGGCCGCTTCGGCCATCACGGCATAGCACGCAAGCACGTCGTTGCCGTCGACCCGGACGCCGGGCATACCGTATCCAATTGCCTTGTGCGCGATCGAGGGTGCGGCGGTCTGGGCGTGCAGTGGGACCGATATCGCCCACTGGTTGTTCTGCACGTAGAACACGCAGGGCGTCTTGAACACGGCCGCGAAGTTCAGTGCCTCATGAACGTCGCCTTCGCTGGTCGCGCCGTCACCGAGAAACGCGACCGTGATCGAGTCTTCCTCGAGACGCTGGGCGGCCATCGCCGCGCCGACGGCATGCAGCGTCTGGGTGCCGATCGGTACCGATATCGGGGCGCAGTGCTTCGTCGTGAAATTCAGCCCGCCGTGCCATGTTCCGCGCCAGGCGGCACCCACTTGTCCAGGAGCGATGCCGCGGACGAGAAAGACGCCCAGTTCGCGATACTGCGGAAACAGCCAGTCCGTCTTGCGCAGACAGGCGACCGCGCCGACCTGAGCCGCCTCCTGCCCACGGCACGATGCGAACAACGCGAGTTCGCCCTGGCGTTGCAGGTTGACGAATTCGGCGTCCACATCCCGAGTGACGACCATCATCTCGTAAAGCCAGCACAAGGTTTCGGCGGGAAGGTCGCGGTGATAGCGCGCTTCCGCGGTCGGCGTGCCGTCCGGGCCGATGAGTTGCACCGGCTCGAGGTCGACAGTCATCGGCGGGTGCGAGACCTCGGCCATATCGCCTCCTACGCGCAGGCGTGCGGCGGGTCAGCAAACCCCAATGCCAAGGCTGCTACGAGCCTGCTTCACCTGCCAGGTGCACGATCCGTTCGGCTCGCCGCAACACGGGCGCATCCACCATTATGCCCTCAAATGCGAAGACACCGCGTTCATCGACGGCCGCCGCGAGAACGTGTCGTGCCCACTCGACCTGGTCGGCGGACGGGGCGTAGCCGGCCCGGATCACGGCGACCTGGCTGGGGTGGATAGCAACCTTCGCATCGAAGCCGACGGCCACCGCGTCGTCGACCTCGCCGCGCAGCCCGTCGAGGTTTTTGATGTCGAGATACACTGAATCCAGAGCGAGCCGGCCGTACGCCTTGGCGGCCAGCAGCGACTGCGAGCGGACGTGTCGCGCCACCTCGCGGTAGCTGCCGTCCGGATAACGGTTGGCCGTGCCACCGAGGACGGCGAACAGGTCTTCGGCACCCCACATCACCGCGATCGCGTTGTCCACCTGGACGGTCTCGGTGACAGTCAGCGCGCCCAGCGGTGATTCCACCAGCACGATGACGTTCAGCGGCGCCAGGACGCTGACGTGTTCGACCGCTTCGCATTTCGGCAACATGACGGTGTCGTACGGGGTGTCTTTCAGCGCCTGCAAGTCCAGCTTCTGGTCTTCGGTACCGAACTGGTTGACGCGCACCACGGTTCGTGAGGGATCGAGCGGCACGTCGACCAGGGACTTGCGGGCGGCGGGCCGGTCGGCGGCCGCGCAGCCGTCCTCGAGATCAAGGATCACGACATCGGCTGCCGCCGCGGCTTTTTGGTAACGCTCATGACGATCGGCTGGGCAGAACAGCCATGCGGGGCCAGGATTGCGCAGACCCATCAGTCGGCCTCCGGCCGCATCCGCACCATGGTCTTGCGGTTCGCGGTGGCGACGACGTCGCCGTGCTGGTTGCGGCCGGTGTGCGCGAATGTCACGATGCCCTCGCCTGGGCGGCTCTTCGATGCCCGTTTCTCGACAATGACCGACTCGGCATACAACGTGTCGCCGTGGAAAAGCGGCTTGGGAAAAGCAATCTCGGAGAATCCGAGGTTCCCGACGATGGTGCCCTGGGTCAGCTGCGCGACTGATAAGCCCACCAGCGTCGACAGCGTGAACATCGAGTTGACCAGCCGCTGATTGAACGGCGGCAACGCGTCGGAGAACGCGGCGTCCAAGTGCAGCGCCTGGGTGTTCATCGTCAACGTCGTGAACAACACGTTGTCGGCTTCGGTGATGGTCCGGCCCGGGCGGTGCAGATACCGCACCCCGGTTTCGAATTCCTCGAACCACAGCCCCCGCTGGACGACCTCGCGCATCTCGTCACTCATAGGCCGACCTCGCGACTAATCAACATCAGCTGCACCTCGGTGGTCCCCTCGCCGATCTCGAGAATCTTGCTGTCCCGGTAATGCCGGGCCACGGTGAATTCATTCATGAAGCCGTATCCGCCGTGCACCTGGGTGGCGTCGCGGGCGTTGTCCATCGCGGCCTCGCTGGCGACCAGCTTGGCGATCGCCGCCTGCTTCTTGAACGGTTTACCGGCCAGCATCAGCGCCGCGGCGTCGTAATACGCCGTGCGAGCGGTGTGTGCGCGCGCCTCCATCCGCGCAATCGTGAACGCGATGGACTGGTAGCGACCGATTGCCTGACCGAACGCCTCCCGCTCCTTGGCGTACTTGACGCTCTCGTCGACGCAGCCCTGCGCGACGCCGGTCGACAACGCGGCGATCGCGATCCGCCCCTCGTCGAGGATGCGCAGGAAATTG
>CAWIKT010000070.1:0-38331 GCA_963836555.1 uncultured Actinomycetota bacterium
ACCCCAACCAGGCGCACGGCTCCGGTGACGTGAAGTACCACCTCGGCGCCACCGGCGTATACCTGCAGATGTTCGGCGACAACGACATTCAGGTCTCGCTGACCGCGAACCCGTCACACCTCGAAGCGGTCGACCCCGTGCTGGAGGGACTGGTCCGGGCCAAGCAGGACCTGCTCGACAAGGGCGAGGGCGAACGCGGCAACTCGGTTGTGCCGATGATGCTGCACGGTGACGCCGCCTTCGCCGGCCAGGGCGTGGTCGCCGAGACGCTGAACCTGGCCAAGCTGCCCGGCTACCGGGTCGGCGGCACGATCCACATCATCGTCAACAACCAGATCGGCTTCACCACCGCGCCGGAGTATTCGCGATCCAGCGAGTACTGCACCGACGTCGCGAAAATGATTGGCGCGCCGATCTTTCATGTCAACGGAGACGACCCCGAAGCCTGCGTGTGGGTGGCCAAGCTGGCCGTCGACTTCCGCCAGGAGTTCAAGAAGGACGTCATCATCGACATGTTGTGCTACCGCCGTCGCGGGCACAACGAGGGCGACGACCCGTCGATGACGAACCCGTACATGTACGACGTTGTCGACGTCAAGCGTGGCGTGCGCAAGACCTACACCGAAGCGTTGATCGGCCGTGGCGACATCTCGATGAAAGAGGCCGAGGACGCGCTGCGCGACTACCAGGGCCAACTCGAGCGGGTGTTCAACGACGTCCGCGAACTGGAGAAGCACGGGGTGCAGGCCAGCATGTCGGTGGAGGCCAACCAGATGCTCGCGGCCGGCCTCGACACCGCGGTCGACAAGGCCCTGCTGGCCCGCGTCGGCGACGCATTCCTCGATCTGCCAGACGGATTCGCCGCGCACCCGCGTGTCATGCCGGTGCTGGAGAAGCGCCGCGAGATGGCCTACGAAGGCAAGATCGACTGGGCCTTCGGCGAGTTGCTGGCACTGGGTTCGCTGGTGGCCGAAGGGAAGTTGATCCGGCTGTCCGGCCAGGACACTCGTCGTGGCACGTTCTCCCAGCGGCACTCGGTGATCATCGACCGCCAGTCCGGTGAGGAGTTCACGCCGCTGCAGCTGTTGACGGTCGATAAGGACGGCAACCCGACCGGCGGCAAGTTCATGGTGTTCGACTCGCCGCTGTCTGAGTACGCGGCGGTCGGATTCGAGTACGGCTACACGGTCGGCAACCCTGACGCATTGGTGTTGTGGGAGGGCCAATTCGGCGACTTCGTCAACGGAGCCCAGTCGATCATCGACGAGTTCATCAGCTCCGGTGAAGCCAAGTGGGGCCAGCTGTCCAGCGTGGTGCTGTTGCTGCCGCACGGCCATGAGGGCCAGGGGCCCGATCACACCTCCGGTCGGATCGAGCGCTTCCTGCAGCTGTGGGCGGAAGGCTCGATGACGATCGCGGTGCCCTCGACGCCGGCCAACTACTTCCACCTACTGCGCCGGCACGCGCTCGACGGTGTGCAGCGTCCGCTGATCGTGTTCACCCCGAAGTCGATGCTGCGCAACAAGGCCGCGGTCAGCGACATCAAAGAGTTCACCGAGGACAGATTCCACTCGGTGCTCGAGGAGCCCACCTACTCTGAAGGCATCGGCGACCGCGGCAAGGCGACACGAATGTTGTTGACCAGCGGCAAGATCTACTACGAGCTGGCCGCACGCAAGGCCAAGGACGACCGTGACGACGTCGCGATCGTGCGGATCGAGCAGCTGGCGCCGCTGCCGTTCCACCGGCTGCAGGAAACGCTGGACCGGTACGACGGCGTCAACGACTACTTCTGGGTGCAGGAGGAGCCGGCCAACCAGGGTGCCTGGCCACGCTTCGGGCTGGAGCTTCCGGAACTGTTCCCGGACAAGCTGACTGGCATCAAACGGATCTCACGCCGGGCCATGTCGGCGCCGTCATCGGGCTCGTCGAAAGTACACGCCGTCGAGCAGCAGGAAATCATCGACGAGGCGTTCCGCTGATCGATTGAGCGCGAAAGGCGCTGCAACGCTGAAGGTTAGCGGTGCAGTGACCGTTCGTACCCCGAGCCGTAGCTCGCCAGCGGCGCGGTGGCGTCGCTTTCCGCTGGCTGCGGAGGGGTCGGCGCGACGGGCCGACGCCCGGTCCGCGGCGGCCGCGCCGGCACGTTCATCGGCCACCAGAACCAACGTCCCAACATCGTCGCGATCGACGGCATCAGGAACGACCGCACCACCAACGTGTCGAACAGCAGACCCAGTCCGATGGTCGTGCCGACCTGTCCGACCGCGCGGTTGTCGCTGACCATCATCGACGCCATGGTGAACGCGAACACCAGACCGGCGGCCGTCACCACGCGGCCAGTGCCACCCATCGCCCGGATGATGCCGGTCTTGAGCCCTGCGCCGATTTCCTCTTTGAACCGCGCGACCAGCAAGAGGTTGTAGTCGGAGCCGACGGCCAACAGAATGATCACCGACATCACCATCACGAGCCAGTGCAGCTTGACCCCGATGATGTACTGCCACAACAGGACTGACATGCCGAACGAGGCACCCAGCGACAGCGCGACGGTGCCGACGATCACCAAGGCTGCGACCAGGCTGCGGGTGATGAGCAGCATGATGATGAAGATCATGCACAGCGACGAGATGCCCGCGATCATGAAGTCGTAGTTCGACGCTTCCCGCAGATCCTTGAAGTCGCTGCGGTGCCGGAGACGTAGACCTTGGCGTCCTCCAGTGCGGTGCCCTTGAGCGACTCGTAGGCGGCCGTCTTGATGACATCGATGCGCGACATGCCTTCGTTCGTCGCGGGATCACCCTTGTGCGCGATGATGAACCGCGCGGCGTGACCGTCCGGGGACAGGAACAGCTTCTCGACCCGTTGGAAATCCGGGTTGGCGAAGACCTCGTGCGGCAGATAGAACGAGTCGCCGGTCTTCGCGGCGTCGAAGTCCTTGCCCATTGCAGTCGCATCGTCGCTGAGTTCGTTTGCCTGGTCGAACATTCCGGACGCGGTGCTGTGCAGCGTCAACACCATGGTCCGCAAACTGCGCATGGTCTCGATCTGCGCCGGCAGCAGCGCGACCAGTTGGGGCACGACGGCGTCGACGCTGTCCACGTCCTTGGTGAGCTCCTCCAGCTTCTGGCTGAGCTTGTCCACTCCGTCGGTGGCGTTGTATGCCGCCCGGATACCCGAACACAACGGGATGTTGAAGCAGTGGGGATCCCAGTAGAAGTAGCTGCGCAGCGGCCTGAACGTGTCGTCGAAGTCCGCGATGTCGTCGCGCACCTCGTTGGTGATGGCCAGCGTGTCTTTGGTGACGCCGGCGATGTGATGCGTGGTGCCGACCATCTGGTTCATCAAGGCGTTGACCTTCTCCAACGAGTTGATGGTTCCGCCGAGTTGGTCGGCCAGCTTGGACATGTCATCGAGGCGGCCCTTGGCCACCTGCAAGTTCTGCAACTGCCCGGCGTTCTGCATGCTCAGCAGGAACGGGATCGACGTGTGCTCCAGCGGGGTGCCCTGCGGCCGGGTTACGCTCTGCACCCGAGCAATCCCCTCGACCCCGAAGATCCTCTTGGCCAGTCTGTCCAAGACCAGGAAATCCGCCGAATTACGCATGTCGTGGTCGGACTCGATCATCAAGACTTCGGGCAGCATGCGCGCCTGCGAGAAATGCCGTTCCGCGGCGGCCATTCCGATGTTGCCGGGGGTGTCCTTCGGGATGTAGTCGCGGTCGATGTAGCTGACCTTGTAACCCGGCAACGCCAGCAGACCGACCATGGCGACCGCACACGTCGCGGCGAAAATCGGCGCCGGCCAACGCACTACCGCCGCGCCGACCTTCCGCCAGCCACGGACACTGTGCAACCGCTTGGGCTCCAGCAGACCGAACCTGCTGCCGATCGTGATCACCGCCGGAATCAACGTCAGCGCGACGGCAACAGCGACCAGCATGCCCACCGCGCAGGGTGCACCCACCGTCTGGAAGACCGGCAGCCGGGCAAAGCTGAGGCAATACGTGGCGCCGGCGATGGTCAGGCCGGACGCCAACACCACATGCGCCACACCGCGATAGGCGGTGAAGTAGGCGGTCTTACGGTCCTCGCCGTTGTGGCGCGCCTCGTGATAGCGGCCGATGAAGAAGATCCCGTAATCGGTGCCCGCCGCGATCGCGAGCGACACCAACATGTTGGTGGCGAACGTCGAGAGTTTGACGATGTCGTGCAGTGCAAGGAACGAGACGATGCCTCGGGCGGCCCCCAATTCGATGCCGACCATGGCCAATAGCAGGGCCACCGTAGCGAAGGACCGATAGACGAACAGCAGCATGACGAAAATCACCGTCACGGTGGCGATCATGATCTTCACGACGGTCTTGTCGCCGCTGGTGAGGCCGTCGGCGGCGATCGCGGCTGGACCGGTGACGTATGCCTTCACGCCCTTCGGCGCGGGGATGCCGTCGACGATCGTGCGAACGTCGGCGACGGAGGTGTTGGCCGACGTCTCTCCTTGATTACCAACGAGATTCAGCTGGACGTAGACAGCCTTACCATCGGAGCTCTCCGCACCCGCCGCGGTCAGCGAGTCGCCCCAGAAGTCCTGGATGTGCTGGACGTCCTTCGGGTCGGCCTTCAGCCGGTTGATGATCTCCTGGTAGTAGTGGTGCGCGTCGTCGCCGAGCTGCGTGTCGCCCTCGATGACAATCATCGCCATCGCGTCGGAGTCCGACTCCTTGAAGTCCTTGCCGATGCGCGCTGCTGCCTTGACCGACGGCGCGTCCTTGGTACCCAGCGACACGGCGTGGTCTCGGGCGACCTGCTCGAGCGACGGGACAGCGACGCTCACGATCACCGCGATCGCCAGCCAGGCGAGAATGATCGGCACCGACAGTCGACGGACCATCCGCGCGACGAACGTCCCCGCGGCGTGCTCGTGCCGGAGTTGATGGCTGGTCATGCGCCCTTGACCCGGCAGTACGTGAACGCGTTCACTTCGTTCGAGATCCTCTCGGCCTTGACGTGTCCGTCCACGACGATCCGGCAGCCAACGCTGTTGGCGTCACCCTGCGCAACAACGTTGCTCACGACGGCTGGACTGTTTGTCGTGAGTTGTATAGACCACGGTAGTCGTGCCCTGTCGACCCGGCGAGGGGCGGAGTTCACATCAAAAAAGCTGATGTCCGCGACAGTGCCCACCGGACCGAAGACCTCGTACACCACAGCCTTGTGCGTGAGCTGTCCGACGTCCGCAGGCTCTGACGGTCCGTAGGGCGAATGGTCGTCCGTGGTGGACGCGGCGCGGACCCGCGACACCGAGAACCCGGCGCCACCGATAACCACTAGCACGACCAGCGGTATCCATGCCTTTTTCAGCGTCTGAGCGACCGTGATTCCCATGCTCCGTCCCGAAACGCCTGTGGCGCTTCGATACGTAAGCGACCAGTGGGACGAGTAAACCACGCAACCTCGATAAGGCGTCAGGAATTTTCCCGTGCATTATCTAAGAATTGACGTCGCGGGTTAAAGGCATTTAGAGCTGCGGGGATACCATTCATATTGCGCTTTCTCGGGCACTGTGTTTGACGGCGCAACCAATCCTGCACCAACGTATGAATGCAACTATTGCCCGCCCTCGGGCGCAATCGAATCCGTTTACCGAACGGCCGTTTTACGCCGCCGTGAATGGTCACGTCGATTAGGCAGTGAAATCGCGTTTCGCGTTGTGGCGTCTGATCGCCAGGCCCACGGCGCTCCCGGTTGTACGGCCGTCAGCAGCGACTCGACCCGCATAGGTCCGTCGAGCTCCTGTTTACCTGCGGTTTCCGCGAATGCCGCCGCTCGACGGTGCCAGCCACGTTGTCCGTCGTCCGCGCGCGTCTGTCATACTTCCGCGATGGCCACCGCGAACCGCCTGACTCGACGCCCGCTAGTTCATCGACTGGTGATAAACCCCTTCGTCTTTCGTTTGATATTCACGTCATTCGCCACCACCCGGTTCGCCTCGCAAACCAAGCTGCTCGGCGGCGACGACTGGCTGTTCTTCAACTACGGATACGAAGAAGACCCAGCGATGGGTATTCCGCTCGACGCTGCCGACGAACCGCACCGTTACTTCATTCAGCTTTATCACCGCACCGCGACCCAGGTCGACCTCGCCGGCAAGAAGGTGCTGGAGTGCAGCTGCGGCCACGGCGGCGGGGCCTCATACTTGGTGCGCACGCAGAAGCCCGCCGCCTACACCGGGCTGGACCTCAACCCGGCCGGCATCGAGTTCGCCAAAAACCGCCACCACCTGGCCAACCTGGACTTCGTCGAGGGCAACGCCCAGGATCTGCCGTTCGCCGACGAATCGTTCGACGCGCTGGTCAACGTCGAGGCCTCGCACCTCTACCCCGACGTCCCCAAGTTCCTCAGCGAAGTGAAGCGCGTGCTGAAGCCGGGCGGGCATTTCCTCTACACCGACTTCCGCCCGCGTTCCGAGGTCGCCGAGTGGGAAGCCAACCTTGCCAGCTCGGGTCTGCGGCAGATTTCGATGTCGGTCATCGACCAGAACGTGCTGCGCGGCAACGAGAAGAACACCCCGCGCAAGCAGGAGCGGATCAGTCAGCACCATGGTTCGGCGCTCAGCCGCACCTTCGCCCGCTACGCCAGCGACATGACCGACTGGGCCTTCAACGGCGCGCTGCGCGGCAGCGAATACACCTACCGCGTGTATCTGTTCACCAAGGACTGAGCGCGCGCCGGTACGCTGAAACGTGCTGGTAGAGAACTAGAAGGGGGGCGACATGGCAACGGAGACGACCGATCCGGTGCGACTGCCGCCCGCGCTGCGGTTGCCCAAGCTCGTCACGAGCGTGCTGTTCCTGACGTCGCTGCAATATTCCGTCGCACCGTGGCTGAGCAAGCACTACGGCGGACCGTTCACGATCAGCCTGCCGATTTTCGGCAAGACGATCGTCATCCACGACCGCGACATCGTCAAAGAGGTGTACAGCACCAGTTTTGATCTGATCGAGCGCCCGACGAAGGTGCTCGGGCAGGCGTTCGGCCCCGGCTCGACCTTCAGCCTGCTCGGCAAGGAGCACTCGGAGCGGCGGAAGCTGGTGCTGCCCAACTTCTCCGGCAAGAAGGTGAAGAACTACGAGCAGCTCGTCGAAGACGAGGTGCTGCACGAAACCGCGAACTGGCCGGAGGGCCAGGAGTTCGAGACGCTCGAATCGATGACTCGGCTGACGCTCAACGCGATCATGCGGGCCACCTTTGGTGAGCGGGCCGACGCCCTGGATGAACTCAAGGCCGTCATCCCGTCGTTGATCACGCTGGGCTCCCTGATGCAGCGGATGCCGCCGTTCGTGCGGCGCGAGTACGGCTCCTGGAGCCCCGGCAGCAAGCTGGCCCAGTTTCGGCGCCGCTTCGACGCGGTGATCGATGAACTCCTCGCCGAAGCCCGCGTGGATCCGGCGCTGGCCGATCGCACCGACATGCTCGCGCTGCTGCTGCAGGCCCGCTACGAAGACGGCTCGCCGATCTCCGATCGCCACATCGCCGACGAGCTACTCACCCTCGTGGCCGCCGGTCACGAGACCACCGCATCCCAATTAGCTTGGGCCATCGAGCGATTGCGCCGCAACCCGGATGTCATGAGGCGACTCACCGAGGAGGTTGACGCCGGCGGATCCGAACTGCGGCAGGCCACGATCTACGAAATTCAGCGTGTCAGGCCCACCATCGCGGCCTCGCTGCGCACCACGAAGACCCGGGTGCGGGTCGGCGAGTGGGTGCTGCCCCCGGACACCGCGGTGATGATCGACTTCCAACTGGCTCACGAGTCGGACGTCAACTACGACGACCCGGAAGCGTTCAACCCGGACCGATTCCTCGGCGGCCCGCCGCCGTCGTTCCGTTGGGTGCCGTTCGGCGGTGGCATAAACCGTTGCGTGGGTGCGGCTTTCGCGCACATGGAGATGGACATCACGCTGCGGACGCTGTTCCGCGAGTTCCGTTTCACCCCGACCGATGCGCCCGATGAGAGCCGCAACTTCCGCGGCGTGGCGATCGCGCCCGGCAAGGGTGCACGCGCGGTAATCTACCGGCGCACCGACGCCGAGCGGGCCCGTCGCGACTCCGTGTCGGTCGCCGACCACGGCAGCTGACTCGAACCCTGGCCTGGCATACTTCCCGGCATGCCTACGACTAAGGAACGCGTCACCGACATCGGCTACCGCGGCTATAAGGCGTTCATGAACAAGGTCTGGTACCCGTTCCTCACCCGTCGGCTCAACACCGAGGACGTCACCTTCCTCAACTACGGCTACGAGGGCGACCCGCCGCTGAACCTTCCGTTGAACGACAACGACGCGGCCAACCGGTACTCGATCAACCTGTACAACCAGGTCGCCTCGCAGATCGACCTGACCGGCAAAAAGGTGCTGGAGTGCAGCTGCGGCCACGGCGGCGGCGCGTCGTACATCATGCGCACGTTCTCCCCTGCCGAGTACGTCGGCCTCGACTACAACCCAGACGGTGTCGCCTACTGCAACGCGCACCACAAGCTACCCGGCCTGAGCTTCGTGCACGGCAATGCCGAAGATCTGCCGTTCGGCGACAACAGCTTTGACGCGATCGTGAATGTCGAAGCCTCACACGCCTATCCGAACTTGGAGAAATTCCTGTCCGAGGTCACGCGCGTACTGAAGCCGGGCGGCAGCCTGCTCTACGCCGACTTCCGCGGCCGCGCCGAATTCCCGCAGTGGGAGGGCGCGCTGGACGCGATGCCACTGCGTCAGGTGCAAATGCGGGTTATCAACGACGGGGTGATCCGCTCACTGGATGCCAGCGCGCAGCACAAGCTGGACCTGATCAGCGCGCAGCTACCGAAGTGGTTCCGCCCGTTCGGCCGTCACTTCGCCGGCGTTCCGGGTACCGGGATCTACAACGTCATCGAAAGTGGCGGCGCGGAATACCGCATCTACCAGTTCATCAAGGACTGATCGCCGCTCACGCGATTGCGTAGTCCGAGATCGGGAAGGTCTCCTGCTCCTTGACGGCGCTGCGCACCGAAGTCGGGCGGAACAGCGGCGCCTCGCCCTTGCCGGAGTGGTTGCGGAACCAGTAGGACCGCGAGCCGACGCAGTCGCCGAGTGCGAACGCCGAGTCCTTCATCAGCGTGATCATCCGGTCGAGGAAGCGGGCGTTGGCGTCTTCGGTGACCTCGAAGGTCTGGGCGTCGCGCCGCTGCATCTCACCGAACAGCCGTTCCATGTGCTTCATCTGGTACTCGACGGTGTTGAACCAGGACAGGCCCACCCAGGCGTACGGGCTGGCCATCGACAAGAAGTTGGGGAAGCCCGGCATCGAAATGCCCTGATAGGCCTGGAATTGGGTTTCGCGCCACCACTTTCCGAGGTTCTTGCCGTCGCGTCCGATCACCTCGATTGCGGGTAAGTTGGCCTCCCACACATCGAATCCGGTTGCCAGGACCAAGGTGTCGATCAAGCGCTTGGTGCCGTCCCTCGCGACAATGCCATCGGCCTCGATCCGGTCGATGCCGTTGGTCTCAAGGTGCACATGCGGTTTGGTGAACGCCCGGTAGAAGTCGTTGGAAATGGTGGGTCGCTTGCACCCGAAGTCGAAGTCGGGGTCCAGCTTTCGCGACAGCTCCCGGTTGCGCACCAGCAGCAGGCGGTACAGCCGCGAGAATTGCGAAATGCCTTTGTTGAAAAGCCTGAAGTAGCGGAACTTCCACATTGTCAGGACCATCGAGAGTTCGAGGATCGCGTCGGTGTACCAGCGCAGGCCACGCTGAGTCGCCGGGAACTTGGCGAACAGCCGCTGCACGGGCGGGAAGAATTTCACGTCGAACTTCGGCAGCACCCAGATCGGGGTGCGCTGATACACCGTCAGCTCGGCGACGTCCTTCGCCAACTCGGGAACGACCTGCACGCCCGTGGAGCCGGTTCCGATGACAGCGGCGCGCCGCCCGACGGCCGAGAAATCGTCATCCCACTGCGCGGTGTGGACGATGCGGCCAGCGAAGGTCTCGATGCCCGGGATGTCCGGCACCTTCGGCTGGCACAGGAAGCCCGTCGCGGCAATCAGGAACTGGGTGGTCAGCGTCTGTCCGCCGGCCAGCGCAAGCCGCCACACATGCGCGTCCTCGTCCCACCGGGCACCCTCGACGCATGTGTTGAACCGCATGAAACGCCGCACATCATATTTCTCGGCCACATCCACGGCGTAACTCTTGAGTTCCGAACCCGGCGCGTACATCCGCGACCAGTACGGATTCGGCTCGAACCGGTAGGAGAAGGTGGGCGACGGTTGATCGACCGAGAGGCCGGGATAGTGGTTGACGTGCCACGTTCCGCCCAAATCGTCTTCGCGGTCGACGATCAGAACATTTTCATATCCCAGGCTTTTCAGTTGGATTGCGGCGCCGATTCCGCCGAATCCCGCCCCCACGATGATCACATCGAACTGCTGGTCATCCATAAGCACATAACGGTACCTTGCGCTGCATCAACGGTGAAACGACACCGACCACGATCGAGGTGCCATACCCCGGCCAGATCGGACCGAGGCGGACCTGGTTCCCCGACGCGATCTGTGCAGTTCCAAGGGCCTGACGGGCACCCCGTGTTGTACCGCGGCGAAGATCCCGTAGCGTTCTCACCCGGAGGGTCAACCGGCGGACAGCCTATGTGTACTGTCTAATGGGATTTGGCTGTTCGAGGGGCACAACCGCGTTGGTTCGTGAGCCGCCTGGGAAATCTGAATAGACATGAGAATGAGGCCGTTCCGTACTAGGTCTTTCACCCTCACCCGGTAGGCTCCAATCTTTACTGTGCCCGTGGAGTGCGTGTGCAGAAGAGTCGCATGCAGAGCTGAGCCGGAGGGAGGCCTCGGTTTGCCGGTCACACTGGCGATCGTCACGGGCGCCGTCCTCTCGGTGATCCTGTTCGCATGGACTCGACTGATCGCTCGATGGCGCCGCAACATGGACGTCGGCGACGACCCCGACTACTGCGCTGCGCTCAATACCCTCTCCGAAGCGTCGGTGCGGCGTCATTTCGATCCCTACACCGACATCGACTGGGATGCGCCTGAGTACCGCGTCAGGAAAGATGACCCGCGTTGGGTCCTGCCGTCGAGCAACCCGCTGGGAGGACACTCCTGGTACCGGGCACTCCCGCTTGAAAGGCAGATCGAGATCGGCCTCTGGCATCAGGCCAACACCGCGAAGATCTCGCTGCAGCTCGAGAGCATCCTCATCCGCGGCTTAATGCACTACACCTTCTGGGTGCCTAACGGATCCCCCGAATACCGCTACTGCGTGCACGAGTCGGTCGAAGAGTGCAATCACGCGATGATGTTCCAGGAGTTGGTGAACCGGATCGGCGTGAACGCTCCAGGCATGCCGCGATGGCTACGATGGATTTCGCCGGCCATCCCGCTCTACGCCGGACCACTCCCAGGCACCTTTTTCTTCGGGGTCCTCGCAGGTGAGCTCCCGATTCACCACATGCAGAAAAGCATGTTGAGGGAGGACTGGGCGCCGCACCCGATTATGGAGAAGGTGATGGCGATCCACGTCGCCGAGGAGGCGCGCCACATCTCCTTTGCGGACCAGTTCCTGACCAAGCGGGTTCCGCAGATGGTACGACGAAGCCGATTCGCCTTATCGCTATATGTACCCATCGTCATGCGGGTGCTGTGCCAGGCGATCGTGGTGCCGTCGCGTAAGTTCTTCCGCCAGTTCGACATTCCGCGATCGGTCCGAAAAGAAGTCTTCTTCGGTGCTCCGCAGTCGCGCCAGGCATTGCGCGACATGTACGGCGACGTCCGAATGCTGTGCGAAGACGCGGGATTGATGAATCCGTTGGCGGTCCTCTTATGGCGTCTTTGCAAAATCGACGGCGAGCCTTCGCGCTACCGGGGCGAGCCTCAGCGTACGCTCGTGCCCGACCCGGCGGCCGCAGCTTAAATTCTTTGCTGCACAACGCATCAGGTGATCGCGCTTTGATCGTTCGGCCGACCTCGTGGACGTCCGACAGGTTGGCAACCCCTTCGGTGTGCATCGCACGAAAAAGGCATGCCACGGCAGGCGCACCTGACACTGTGCGATACTTCCTGCATGGTTCGTAGCCCTTCATTGGACAACGTCGGCGCAAGTCTCGTCTACCGCATCGGATCGACTGCGACGTACAAGAAACTCTTCCGATACTGGTACCCGCTGATGACCAAGCGGTTGAACAACCAGGACGATGTTCAGTTCCTGAACTGGGGTTACGAGGAGGAGCCGCCTCTGGGCCTGGCACTCGACCCGGCCGACGAACCCAACCGGTACAGCATCCAGCTCTACCACCAGTGCGCGACCCAGGATGGGGTCGACCTCGCCGGCAAGAAGGTGCTGGAGTGCAGCTCCGGCCACGGCGGGGGCGCCTCCTACTTGTCTCGCACGCTGAAGCCGGCCTCCTACACCGGTCTGGACTTCAACGCGGCCGGAGTCAAATTCTGCAACGAGCGACACAAGGTGCCGGGCCTGAGCTTCGTGCACGGCGACGCCGAGAACCTGCCCTTCCCGGACGAATCCTTCGACGCGGTGATCAACGTCGAGGCCTCGCACATCTACCCGCACTTCGCCCGCTTCCTCAGCGAGGTCCGTCGGGTGCTGCGCCCGGGCGGGCACTTCCTGCACGTCGATTTCCGCAACCGTGACAACTTCGGCAACTGGGAGTCGGATCTGGCGAACTCAGGTTTGCGGCAGGTCTCGTCGCGTGTCATCAACGACGAGGTCTTACGTGGGCTCAAGAAGAACTCGGCTCGCTCGAACGAGATCATCAACACCCGCCTGCCGGCATTCCTGCGTAAGTTCGGCCGGGAGTTCGCCGTCGTCGACGGTTCGTGGTTCTACAACGACCTCGAGCGCGGCGAAATTGATTACCGCGCATACCATCTCACCAAGGACTGACATCCTTGGAGGGCGATTGCCCGTGCGTCGGTAAGTTTTCACGAGAGGGTTTTCTCGCATGACGCTGGCTCGCAGGCTGCGGTTTCGAGCCAGCCTGATGAAGGTCGGTGTCGACGGGGCGCTCGGAGTGGCGAGGGATAAGGCCACCTCCTACCGCTACTCGCTGACCGGCCGAAAGACGGCGCCCCACACCGACTTCGACCCGTTTTCGGCCGAAGTCATGCATGACCCGTATCCGGGCTACCAGACATTGCTGAACGGCGACGACGTTCCGGGAGTCTGGTACAACCGCAAACGCGGTATCTGGATCATTGCGGGCTACGACGACGTCCGAAAGGCCTTGCGCGACAACGAGCAATTGTCATCGGCACAGAGCCAGAGCCGATTCCGGGTGTACCTGCCATCGATGAACGCGGCTGATCCACCCGCCCACACCCGGCTGCGCAAATTCGTCTCCCGGGCGTTCACCGCGCGGGCGATGACCGCCTGGCAGACGAACATCAACGAGGTCGCCGACGAACTCGTCGATAACGTGATCGCCGAGCGCCATACCGAGGCCGTCAACGGCCTTGCCAAGCCGTTGCCGACCCGGTTGATCGCCCGCATGCTGGGCATCCCGCAACACGATCAGCCGCAGTTCGTGGCTTGGTCGGACGACATGGTGGCGGGTGCGTTCGCGCCACTGACCCCGCACGGCATGCGGCTGTCCGCGCGATCGGGTAGCGCCACCGCGGCGATGCGCCGCAGCCTCGACCCGCTGATTGCACAGCGGCGCCTCAACCCCGGCGATGACCTGATTTCGATGATGACGCCGGCCGATGCCAACGATGTGCTCACCGACGACGAGATCTTCTGGAGCGCCGCGATGTTGATCGGCGCCGGCAGCGAGACGACGACCAACATGTTGTCCGGTCTGCTGTTGACGCTGGCTCAGCGGCCCGAACTCTACGCGCGGCTGCGGGCACACCCGGAGCTGATCCCGGCGGCCGTCGAAGAGCAGCTGCGGATGGGGTCTCCGGTACAGGGCTTTTACCGCACCGCGACGTGCGACTACGCCGTGGGAGCCCACACGATTCCGGCCGGCGCCCGGGTGCTGCTACTGTTCGCCGCCGCCAACCGCGACCCGCGCCACTATCCCGACCCGAACACCTTCGACCTCGATCGGAACCCGACCGATCACCTCGCCTTCGGCGGCGGCGTTCATTACTGCCTCGGCGTTCCGCTGACCAGACTGGAGGGCGCCCGGGTGTTCTCCCAGCTGCTACCGAGGGTCGAGGAGATCCGCCTGGCCGGCCAGTATCGTTACCTCGACAACCCGACAATGCGTGGGCTCGAACACCTTCCGTTGGAGCTGGTTCCCGCCACGGGGGCGTGACAGGCGAGGCTCAAAGCCCGTGGGTGCCGAGCCAGGAGTGGATGCAATCCGCGACGCTGGCCCAGCCGGGTTCCAGCATCATGTTGTGTCCCATGTGAGGGAAAAACTCCGCCTTGGTGCGGTAAGCGCGTGCGGTGGCGAGGATTTCCTTGCGGGTGTGCGCGCCATCTTCGTCGGCCCCAAGCACCAGCATCGGCGCCGTCACCCGTTTGGGCCGGGGCAGCCGCAGCAACAGGCAGTCAATACCGATGCGCGAACTGTCCTCCTGAAGCCGGGCCGCGTACTTGCGGACGTCAGCTTCCGGGGTGTGCGAGGAGAAGAACCGCTCCCGGGCCAGCTGCGGCGGATTGATGTACGGCAGTGCCTTGCCAGTGACCGTCATCTTGACGAAATCCGACGGACGCTCCCGGATCCAGCGCAAAGCGTTGCCGAGGTTTCCCTGGGGCGGAATTGACGTCATCAACACCCCGGCCGGGGAGTCGTAGCGCTCGAGATACTTCTGCACGATCAGGCCTCCCATGGAGTGCCCGATGATCGCCGGGGGTGTGGGCAATTGCTCGGCAACCGAGCGGACATCCTCGACATAGTCGGCCACCGAGCAAGCCCGTAGTGGCTTGTCACTTGAGCTCTCGCCGTGCCCGCGGAAGCTGAGCGCGACAGCGCGGTAGCCCCGGTCGCCGAAGTAGCTGAGGAAGTTCTCGTCCCAGCACCATGCGGCATGCCAGGCCCCGTGAACAAAGAGCAGCGGGACGGGATGCTTCTCGCTGATACTGCCCTTCTCGATCACCTCTAGCACTGCGTTAGCCTATCTGTCCGCACTATCGGAAGCCTGCCGGGTCCAATTATCCGTATGTGGCGGGTGTCCGCCCGGCGTCAATTGAGCTTCTTTGCCAACGCCCTCCGAGCCAGCAGTGGGAGCAACTGGTCGTGCGGCGCGATTCGACTACATGTCGCGACGATTCGGTTGATTCGTCCCGGGACGACGCGGCACTTGTCCGCATCCAGGCCCTCGATTCCGGCCCGCGCCACCGCGTCTGCCGACTTCCACATGAACCCAGGCAACACAGCCGCCCGTTCTCCGAAGCCAAAACCGGCAGCGTCGTCGAATTCGGTCGCAACCGGCCCAGGACATAAGGCGGTCGCGGTGACCCGGGTGCCACGCAATTCACTGCGAAGTCCTTCGGTGTAAGACAACACGAATGCTTTGGCTGCGGCGTACGCAGCTTGGCCCGGGACGGGCAGAAATCCCGCCAAAGACGACACGTTCAGAATGGCGCCGCAATCGCGTTCGATCATTCCCGGGAGGAACCTGCTGCACAGATCCACCACCGCTGCAACATCGACTTCCACCAAGTGAAGTTGCTGCTCGGGAGGCGATTTCGCGATGGGAGCGCCGACCGACAAGCCGGCGTTGTTCACCAAGATGTCGGTCTCCACACCTAAGTCCGCGACCCGCCCCGGCAGCGCGGCGCGGTCCGTGCTCTTGGAGAGATCAGCCGGTAGCACGTGCGCCTTTTGATTTACCCGCGCGGCCAGCGCGTGCAGGCGGTCGGTCCGCCGCGCGACCAGCACCAGCTGGTAGCCGCGCCGGGCAAGCTCGACCGCGATGGCTTCCCCGATGCCTGACGACGCACCGGTGACAAGCGCCACCCGGTCATCAGTCGGCATCGGAATCCCCACGCACCCGACCATAACTGGACTGCCGCGGTGGCGCTTGGAGAACTGTCATCGGCACGCGGCCATTCGGTCCGAGATCTCGACACGCCAATGTTCCGAAATTTCGTACGCCACGGCGCGCGCGCGGGCAAAATAGGCACTTCGGTGCCGAGGCAATTCGGCTGCCCCGGCAGCGCGGGCGGAAACGTCTATGCTGAGCAGCGTCATTCACGCGGATTGAGGATTGATGACACGTCGCGGTTCGCGCTGGCTCACCGCCGGTCTGCTGGTCACTGCCGGTGCCGGACTCTTGGAAATGACGTCGGCTTTCAACCCGCCGCTGGGGGTGGCCGACGACACCGCGCTGATCATGGGCTATACCGAGACACCCAATCCGCTGCCCTCTTATGTGACGCAGGTGATGAGCCTCTTCGTCAACCCAAGCCCCCCGCTCTTCGACGGTCAGCCGACCTACCCCGGATATCTCCCGGTCGTGCAGCCCACCGAAGAGGGAGCCAACTACCAGCAGGCCATGACCCTGGGTGCCGCGCAGTTGGACCAAGGGATCAGGGACCACCTCACGGCGTCAGGCGATCACGTCGTCGTTTACGGATATTCCGAGAGCACCAGCATTGCCACTCAAGAGTTGATCAATCTCGACGCGCTGCCCGCCGACGAGCGATTTGATCCGGCGAGTTTGCAGTTCATTCTTCTCGAGGATCTCAACAACCCCAACGGCGGCTTCCTCGAACGCCTGCCATTCCTAGCCGGCACACAGTTTCCAGCAACCCCCGCCGACACCCCCTACGACACGTCGATCTACACAATTGAGTACAGCGGAAGCTCGGACTTTCCCCAGTACGTCACGAATCAACTGGCCGATCAGAACGCCATCGCCGGCTTCGTCGACCTGCACCCGGCCCTACTACCCGGTTGGCCGACGGGTTTCAACCCCTCATCGCTCTCCGGTGCGGTCCTCGAGAACACTTCTGCCGGGTACGCCGGCAACACCGACTACTACTTGATCCCAACCCAGAACCTGCCGCTGCTCGATCTGACGCGGGATTTGGGTGGCAACGCGTTTGCCGACCTGGTCCAGCCCGATATGCGGGTCATCGTCGACCTCGGCTACGACTGGACCAGCCCTGCGGACGTCACCTTGCCCGCGGATATGACGGGCCCGACGATCGACACTGCCGCGATCAACGACTACCTCGTGGCCGGGGCTAATCAGGGCATTATCGCCAGCCTGGTGGACTTGGGGATTTTGCCGAAATCCGATCTGCCGGATCTCTATCCGTATTTGCCCGATGTCGCGGGCCTCCAAAGCGGCGCTCTCACCGACAACGCCGCCGCGCTAACCGACGCAACGTCGTCGGTCCAGGCGCTCACAGATGCGCTGACCGCCTCGGACAATCCGCTGGCGCCGGGGCTGTTGGAGTTCTTGCCCGGATTCGCCAACGACCTTGCCGCCATGTTCGGAAATTATCTTCCCTCGCTCTGACATCAAATCCGTTGACTTCCACACCGATCGCCCTGATCACGGGCGCCACGAGCGGCATCGGCGAAGCGACGGCCTACCGGCTGCGCAACCGCGGTTACGTTGTCTACGCCGCGGGACGCAACCCGGACGCCCTTAATATGTTGCGGTCCAGAGGCTTACAGGCTCGCGCTCTTGACGTCACCGACGAGGATGCGGTGTCCGAACTCGTCGACGAGATCCAGACGACGCACGGCGGGGTCGACATCCTGGTCAACAGCGCCGGGTACCCGCTGCCCTCGCCCCTCGAACAAGTTGGGCGCGAAGATCTCCGGGCCCTGTTCGAGACCAATATCGTTGCGACGCTACACTTGTCACAGTTGGTTCTGCCCGGAATGCGCGCGCGCAAAGCGGGCCGGATCATCACCATCGGAAGCACCGGAGGCCGGTTCACCAGCCCGGGAGCCGGCGCCTACCATGTCGTCAAGTACGGCGTCGAGGCTCTGTCGTTGACCTTGGGCGCCGAGGTCGCTCCGTTCGGCGTTCGCGTCGTGCTGATCGATCCCACCGGCGTGCGCACCAAATTCGTTGCCTCGCAACTGGAAGCAGTGCCACAGTCCTACTCAGACGACGATCCCTACGGCGAGTTCAAGCGCCGTTACGCGGCGACGACCCGTGGGCTGACCCAGACCCCCGGTTTGATGATCGATGCCGATACCGTTGCACGCGTTGTGGTCCGCACAATCGAGAAGAGGAACCCGAAACCCCGCTATGTCGTCGGGGCATCGGGCAAAGCCTCGGTGCTGGCGCGGCGATTTCTGACCGACCGCATGTGGAATCGGGTGATGGGCGCGGGGCTCAAGACTTAAATCGCCACGCGGCGAACCGAATTCGACTGATAAGCAAGTCGGCCCCCGAAGATTCGGGGGCCGACTGCTACTTCAGGTGCGTGATTACAGACCGATCCCGGCCAGCAAGGCGGCCGGGTCGAAGGCGCCCACCGCGGCGCCCGGATCCAGGGCACTCGCCATGGCGGCCGGGTCGAGCAACGCGGCCCAGTCGGCGGCCAACTGTTCGGGACTGAATGCCGTGCTCAGCGCGGCAAAGTCCGCGGTGAGCTGCTCAGGACTGAAACCGTTCGCCAGGCTGGCCAACTGCTCGACCGGAGTGGCGTTGTTGGTGGTGTCGAAGCCGAGCGACGTCCAGAAGGCCTGCCACTCCGGGTACACCGTGCCGATGTCGGTGGCACCGGTGTTCTCGCCGGTGTAGGGCGGGTTGCCGAAGTCCCAGTAGTTGTGGTTCTGCAGAAGCGCAATCGACTGTTCGATGGTCGACGACGAGGGGACGTTGGCCCCGCCGTCGATGGGTGCCACGCCGTTCACGGTTGTGCCGGTGTAGTCCGCCAGCCACTCGTTGATCACGGGGTTGCCGCCCGGCGTCCAGTTGTTGATGTCCTTGATCAGGTCGGGGTAGTCCATGTGGGCGTTGACAATTGCGCTGCAGTCACCTGGGCAGAATGGGCTTCCCGGGGTGATCGGATCAAACATCGCCAACCCGGCCAGGAACGACTGGAACGTTTGAAAGATCTCGGTCGGGTCGCCGTAGATCGGATCGATCCCGGTGCCGTCCAGGCCCGAGGTCGACGGCGCCTCCATCAGGCTGTTGAAGAAGTTGGTGAAAGGTTGCCACGGCTCAAACTGGTAGGTGTCGCCGGACCACGGCATGTAAAAGCCCGAACCGTCAGGAGCGGCGGCCCCGGTACCTGGGATACCCTCGCCGCCGAGGAGGCCAGTACTCGACGACCAGCCGTCGAAACCGTACACGTGGCCGCTGGAGACTTCGGTACCTGCGGGCAGCAGGCCATCGCCGCCAGGCGATATAGCGGTGGGGTCGACGCTTCCAGGGTTGTCCGGATTGAAGTAGTACGTGCCGTCTGGGCCGTACTTGGCGTCGAACCAGTTGTCAAACAACCCGAACTTTTCCTGACCGGACGCGACCTGCCCCAGCCACTCGTAGAAGTCGACTCCGGAGAGGCCCGTGATCGGGCTTGCCGGCTCAAAGGGCAAGCAGGCCGCCTCGTCACACGATGCGTTGGTGGGAAGCTCCGACGCCACAAAACCCCAGATCTGCTGGCCCAGGCCGCCGGCGAAATCGGTTTCTGGCGCATTCATTCCGCTCAGTTCCGGGAATGGGAGCAGGAAGTTCGTCACCGACATGAAGTGGGTCGGGTCGCCAGGGTCCACGCCCCACAGGTTGGTCGGGCCGACCACGAACCAGGGACCCGCCATGAACAGGTTGTCCGTGAAGAACTGCGTGGCATGGAGCTCGTTGGCCGGGATGTTCGCTAGGTCGTAGAACAGGTTCAGCGGAACGTTCGCCAGCGATTCTTCAGCGTCGACCAGCTTCGTTTCGAAGCTGCGGGCGACTGGCTGCGCGGGTTCTCTGCCGATCTGCCTGGCCATCGGAGTGACGGCAAAAAGACTGGTAGCCGCCAGAGCGGCAGCTGCCAAAATGTACGGACGCTTCACAGCAAGCATGGCGCCCCCCCTTCCCGAATACGTGGCTCAGTGCAAGCTGAACCTACACTAAGGATTTCTCAGTCCATACGAAACCCCGAGAATTGGTTCATAAAATTGGCGTGACTCGGATCACGTTTGAGTCACCCGATGCACGATAAGCCATTCTCGGCCGTCCAATTAATTGGACCTAATGGCCAATAATACGGTTAGCGCCCGCCGCGTGGCAGGCGGGCAATTGTGCCAACGTCCCTGCTTATCGCGTCGCAGCGCCCTGCCGCGCCGAGCACCGCCCACACGACGTGGCCCTCGGTCTCAAACATTACGTTCGGGGACCGGCGGCCAATCTTTACGGTTTGTTTACAGCCCGACGCCGGAGAGCATTGCCGCCCAATCCGTCGCCAGTGAGGTGGGATCGAACGCGGTGAGCAACGACGCCCAGTCGGCTGCGAGCTCAGTGGGATCGAGGGCGTCCGCCAGCGCGGCCCAGTCACCAGCCATCTGCGTGGGGTCGAAGGCACCCGCCAACCCAGCCCAGTTGTCGGCGAGCTGCTCGGGGCTGAACGCCCCTGCGAGCGCAGCCCAGTTGTCGGCCATCTGCTCCGGGCTGAACGCGCCGGCCAGCGCGGCGACGTTCGCGGAGAGATCACCAGGTGCCAGGTTGTTGCTGGGATCAAATCCTAGCGACGTCCAGACCTGATACCACTGGGCCGCGGTCTCGGTGTAGTCCGGTCCCGTTCCCGGCTCAGGGCTGGGGTTGCCGAAACTCCAGAAACCCTGCTGCAGTATGTCGATGGAACGTTGGATCTGCTCCTCGGTCGGCACGTTGGCGACGCCGTTGTCGTAGGCATCGAGCCAGGTGCCGATCGTCTCGTTGCCCGGCCAAGCCTGGTCGACGGCCCGGACCAGATTGATGTAGTCCAGGTTGTTGCTGGAGACATCCGTGCACTCCCCGGGGCAGAACGGGCTCCCGGCGGTGAATGGATTGAACGCCATCAACGACGCGGCGGTCAGCGCCTGGAGCGCGCGACCGGTCTCCTCAAAGCCCGGGATCTGGAAGTCGGTGTAGTCCGGGTCCTCCATCAGTCCGTTGATCCAATTCTCGACCGGCACCCAGGGTTGCAGTGTGTATGTCTCACCGGCCCACGGGTACAGGTTTCCGTCGCCGACAGTTCCCGGAATATTAGGGAAGATCGTGTAGGCGGGACCGCTGGGGTCGAAGGTTCCGGTTCCGTTGACGGGGTCAAAGTAGTAGCCCCCACCCGGGCTGGTGGACCAGAGCTGATCGAGACCGACCTTGAACCAGTTGTCGAACAGGGGGAATTCCTGATCTCCGGTCGCAATGTCGTTCAGGTGAATGAACCAGTCCACGCCGGCGATACCGGTGACGGGACTGGTCGGCGACACCGGCAGGCAGTCGAAGGCGTCACAGCCGGCGCTCGTCGGCAGTGTGGCGGCGACTAGCCCCCACAGCTGCTGGCCCAGACCGCCGTCGAAGTCGGTTTCGGGCGCATTGATTCCACTGAGCCCTTCGAACGGCACCAAGAAATTCATCACCGCCATGAAATGGCTTGGGTCACCCTGGTCGACTCCCCACAGGTTGGTGGCGCTCACCACGAACCACGGCCCGCTGTTGAACAGCGATTCGGCGGCATATGTGAGGGCGTCGACCTCGCTGGCGGGGATGTTGACGATTTCCTGGAACAAGTTGAAGGGAACGTTGAAGATCGACGAGTCGACGAGATTCGTCTCGAAGTTGCGCACCACGCGCTGCGCGGTCTGCATGGCGATCTGCGATGCCTGCGGCGTGACGACGACCAACCCAGTGGCCGCGAGCGCGGCAGCTGCCATTGCATACGGACGTGCAGCACATTGCATGGCGCGACTCCCCCTCCGAAACAAGAAATAGCTGGATAGCACCTGAAGTCAAACTCAGAAAGGCTCAGCTGTCGCTGTCGAAAGGGCCTTTCATTTTGTTTTCATATCTCTCTGGTCAACTTCATATTTAGAAGCGTGTCCAATGACGAGTTGCGAATTCGTCCGTTGCTATAGGGCGGTCACCGCAATGCCGTCAGATCCGACGCCAGGATTCGGCCGTCGGGTCACCGCCCCCGCCCGATCAGCGACGTGACCGGCCAGACTGCTGCTGACCGACGAAAATGTGGGATCGGCTATTAATGAAGGGCCCCAGCAACTAGTACTGAGCTTCGAGCCAGGCCCGGTTGCCGTAGGTGTCGAGGTGCGCCACCTGCTCGACGGGCACCCGAGTCGTCGGACCGTAGCGGCCGCGCGGCCAGCCGAGGGCCACCACGCAGCACGGCGTCACCGAGCGGGGCAGGCCGAGGATTTTGCGGGCCCGGGTCACTCCCCACAGCGGCAAGGTGATCAGCGACGCGCCCAACCCCATGCCGCGCGCCGCCAGGAGGAGGTTCTGCACGCTCGGGTAGATCGATCCCCAATATCCCGACACCGCGGCGTGCGGCATCAGTGAGTACGGCGCACGGCCTTCGCGGACGGTCAGCCGCAGGCACGCAATGACCAGGACCGGGATCTCGGTGAAGTGGTCGACCTGCCACTGCGCCGCTCGAATGACCTTGGCCAGCGACGGGTCGTTGTCGCCGGCGCTGCTGAGCAGGCCGCCGTAGGAGAACTTCCAGCCCTTGCGGTAGCGCCCGGCGAGCTTCTTGATCACGGCCCGGTCCTTGACGACGATGAACTCCCAGTTCTGGCCGTTGGCACCGGTCGGCGCACGCAGCGCCAACTCAATGCACTTGAGCACGACGGCGTCGTCGACAGGCTCGGCGTGCACACGGCGCACCGCCCGCTGCGTCAGCATCGCCTCCTGCAGGGGCATGTTCAGCCCGGCCAGCGCGTCGGCGGTGGACGGCGCCACCCGGAAGGCGTCGGCGTAGGGGCTCGGCGTGTCAGTCATCGGTTCAGGCGTGCTCGCTGACCCACCGGGCGGTGAAGTCCTGGACGTCCGGTATCCCGTTGGCGAATTCGCGGGCGATGAAGCTCTCGACCGTCCCCCCTACCAAGGGAACCTTGAACTCCACCTTGCCGTTCAAGGTGAGCAGCGATCCGTTTGCGGTGGGCGCGACCGATGCGGCGGCCGAGCCGGAACCCGGTGCCCCCGAGACGGCAACCGTGATCTCCCCGCGCAGCTGGTCGCCCGACGGTGTCCACGTCTCGGTGTGCCGGACCTTGATGTCGCGCCGGTAGAACTTCGAAACGATCCCGGGCAGCAGGTCGCGGCCCAGATCTTGGGTGGTGGTCACCCGCACCCTCCGGTCGTCGTCGACAACCAGGGACTCCAACGTGGTGCCGCCACTCATGGTGCCTAGCCGGGCCAGCCAGTAGTCCTCGGCGCTGAACGCGGCGTGCACCTGGTCGACACTGGCGGGAGATTCGACCGAAACGTCGAACGGACGCGGCATATCAGTCCTAAACCGGTTCCTGGCCCGGCAGCGCCGAGCTCTTGGCCAACAGCCGGTCCGCCAGGCGGCCCGCGAAAACCCGCGTCTGCTCCAGCTGTTCGGGCTGCACGTTGGTCGGCGGGAGCTTCAGACCCAGCGATTTCTTGCGGTACTCCCCGGTGCCGAGGTAGCTGGTCAAAGCCAGCATCGAGCGAAGGTTGTCGCCGGGATAGGTGAAATGGATTTCGTCTACATACCGGCCGCCCTGCGCCTCGGCGAGCTCGCGCACCCCTTCGAGGTTGGCCTGCCAGAACGTACGGCAGACGACGAACACCGCGAATGCTGTGTTGGACAACAACTTTCGTGCCTCATCCGACTTCAGGAACGAGCGCAGCGGCATGCTGACGTTGTCCCACCAGGTCGGCGATCCGATCAGGATCAGGTCGTAGTCGCCGTCACGCACCGTGTCCGGGGTTTTGATCTGCCCGATCTCGTTGCGCTTCTGGGCCTGCAGCACGCTCAGCATGTCGGGCCACACCCGGCGCATCGGGAAGTGGGAGAATTTCTCGGAGTACTTCGGGTCGGTGAATTCAATCGCGGCTTCGCTCACTTCACACCCGCGGCCACGGAAAACCTCACCGGCGGCGTCGAGCACCTTCTGCGCCTGTCCGGTGTAGGAGTAGTACAGCAACAAGACCCGCGGCGGCCGTTCGCCGCCACCGGCACTGGTCGTATCCGTCATGGCTTCCTCCATCTCCATATGTCGCACAGTATCCATTCGTGGTGACCCGCTGCGCCCGGCTTCGCCGCCCTTGCGATCACACTCTGCCTTCTCGTGGTGACCCGCTGCGCCCGGCTTCGCCGCCCTTGCGATCACACTCTGCCTTCTCGTGGTGACCCGCTGCGCCCGGCTTCGCCGCCCTTGCGATCACCACTACGCTTGGGCGCCGTGACCGACAAAGTTTCCATCGACCTCAGCGGTCCGTCGCAGACGATGCTGACCACCCTGTACTGCAAGGCGCTCGACGCCGACTGCGAAAGGCCGATTCTGGGCGACGACTACGCCAAGGCTGCGGTGGCCCGAATCGACTACGACTGGAGCGAACTCAAGGTCACCAACCGCTGGACGCCGCTGGTGACGGTACGGACCGCGCAGTTCGACGTGTGGGCCGGCCAATTCCTGGCCGCGAACCCGAACGCGACCGTGATCCACGTGGGTTGCGGGCTGGACAGCCGGGTGTTCCGGCTGAATCCCGGCCCGGACGTCCAATGGTACGACGTCGACTATCCGGCCGTAATCTCGTTGCGCGAGAAGATTTTTCCGAGTCGGCCGAACTACCACCTGGTTGCGACACCGGCGACCGATCCCTCGTGGCTGGACGAAATTCCCGCCGACCGGCCTACCCTGCTGCTCGCTGAGGGCATCAGCATGTACCTGACCGAGGACGACGGCATCGAGCTGCTCCAGCACGTGATCGACCGGTTCGGGACCGGCGAGATCCAGATCGACTACTACAGCCGCCTGGTGGTCCGATCGCAGAAGACGCATCGCCTGCAACGACAGTCCGGCTCCACGCTGTATTGGGCAGCGAACAAACCGTCCGACGTTCTCGGTCGGCTGTCCGGGGCCCGATTGGTCGACGGAGTGACGTTTTTCGACGCCAGCACGTTCGGCCGCGCGTCGGGAGCGTTCCGGTTGATGCGGCACTTGGTCCGTCCCCTGCCCCCGCTGCGCCGAACCTTCCAGTACCACCGCTACGCCTACGGCCCGGTCAGCTGACGGCCGCGCGCTGCTCGGCGACCTCGACGAGTAGCGAACGGATGGCCTCGATCGACTTCTCCGGCTCCGGCCCGTGCGAGTGGTATTCGACGTTGAGCTGCTCGGCGTAGATCTGAGTGAAGTAGATCTCGATGCCGGCGCTGACCTGGAAGTAGAGCTCGCCGTGCGTCGCGGTCACCTCGACACCGGGTGGCGTGCGGACCGGCGGCACCAAACCGTTGTCGGACAACAACACAACGTCGGGCATGCCCGGCGCGTTGCCGACGTACTGCGGGCTGAAGTGCAGACGGGACTGCTGGATCACGCCGTCGTCCAGGTCGCCCTTGAACGTCGCAGCGATGTCGCTGGCCAACTCGACCACCGTGGTCTTCTGGTTGATCTCGGCCAGGTAGGTGCCGAGCCCGACCGGGTTGGTACACCCGGTCGCCGACACCGGCGGTGACAGGAAGTAGCGCAGGTCGACCGTGTAAATGAACGGCACCGGGATGTTCAGCCCGCCGCGCACCTGCCACTCCCCGATCAGGATCGCGGCCGAGAGCACCGAGTGCAGTCCGAGCTTCTCGGCGCGGCAGAGCTCGACGATGGCGTGCGTCTGCTCCTCGCTGAGTCGGCATGACACCATCGGAACCCGCACGGGCGACGCGGGTTTCGCGCCGGTGTCACCGCGCCGCGACGGCGGAAGGTCATAGGCGAACAGCGCCGGCATGAACCGCTCGATGCCCGAACGCGGACCCTTCTGGATACCGCGGTCGGCGAGCACCGTCTCGATCGACTCCGGCGCCGGTTCGGCGGTCACCGGACCGGTCTTCCCGTTGGTCACCAGATCGGTGTAGAACGACAGCAATTCCTCGATCAGGCCGTACATGTGGTGCCCGTCGGCCAGCGCGTGGTGGACGTACAGCGTGGGGTGGGCCTGCCCGTCACGGATGAACACCCGCAGGTGGACCAGCGCCTCGCCCTGGTCGAAATGCGGTGGCGGATTGTCGGTATGCGACGCGTCGACCTCGATTACCTCGAGCCCCGAGTGCATCAGATCGTCGACAACCAAGTCGTGCCGGCCGTCAGCGCCGCGCTCCAGACGCGCGGTGAGCACCGGATGCGCCTCGAGCAACAGGTCGAAAGCGTCCGTCAGCGCGTCGAGGTCGATGGGACCTTCGAGGTGCGCGGAGAGGCCGACGAAGTTGTGCGTCTCGGCGAGCATCTCCTCGCTGAGCGCCAGCTTGCGAATGACCGACGATGGGAACACGGTTGCCTTTCTAGCTTTGCTTACGACAGGTCAACGAGTTCCATTTCGTCGCTGCCGGAATCCATCTCGTCTGCGGCGATTGCTTCGCGGATCAGGTCCAGCAGCGTCCGGGAGAATCCGCCGGCCAGTGACTGCACGGTGGCCCCGTCGACCCGGCGGGTGTCGTACCACCAGTCCAGATGCAAAACGCCGGCGGTGCGGAAGACCCGCAACTCGATTCCGTGCCCCAGGCCCGGAATCGCTTCGCGCACCGGCAATGCCGTGTCGGAATCGAATCGGACCGCGACATCCTCGCCCAGCGGTGGCAGATCGGGGATCGTGCCGATGTAGGAGAAGTAGATGTCGGCCGGAGCGGCAGCGCCGAGTTGTCGCGCGGTCGGGGCGTAGAGGTAGCGCAGCAGGCCGTAGCCGATTCCGTAGTGCGGGACGGCAGTCAGCATGTTGCGTACGTCTTCGAGCAGTTGCTTGGCGCCCTCGTCCTTGGCGCAGGTGAGCGCGACCGGATAGATGGTGTTGAACCAGCCGACGGTGCGACGCAGGTCGACGTCGGGCTTGAGCACCGAACGGCCTTCGCCGTTGACATCGACGGCGAGGGTCCCGTCACCGACCTGCTGAGCGATCGTGCGACCCAGTGCAGCCAAGAGCATTTCTTCGATCGGCACCCGGAGCCGTCGGCGGGCATCGTCGATCTCGGTGGTCTCGGCAACGGTCAGCGACGACGCGCTTCGGGCAAGTTCCGGCAGGGCCGGCGCCCCGGCGGTCTGCTCGGCTGCGACATTCAGCGTCGCGGCCGATGCCGTCTTTAGCCAGTAGTCACGGCTCTCCATGACCGCGGGGTGGACGGCCAACGCGGCACAGCGCTGCGACCATTCGGTCCATGGCGTCGTGACCGGTTGCAGCGCAATCTCTTCGCCGGCCAACTGTTGCCCGAACGCGGTGAAGATGTCGGTCAACAGGATGTCGCGCGATGCGTTGTCGGCGACGATCGCCCGCACGCTGATCGCCAGATAGGACGAGCCGTCCGGCACCCCGCTGACATACGTCGCGATCAGTGGGTTGGACGGATCCTGCTGGCGGACAACGTCGATCAGCGTCGACAGCAGCGCGTCACGCTCTTGCGGCGTGCCGGGTTTGATGTCTTCGGGCAGCGAGCGGGTGGCCAGGTCGGCGAAGTCGCCGGGCTCGGCGATCACCTGCTCCCAGGCGCCCGCACGTTCGACGAGTCGCAGCCGCAACGCTTCGTGGTGGTTGCGCACCGCGGTCAGCACCGCACAGATGTCGTCGACCTTGACGTCCGAGCGAAGCTGCAGGATCAACGGAACACGCCACTGTTCATGCTCGCGCACCCCGTGCTCGAGGAAATAGGAGATGTTCGGCGGCACCGGCGGATGCGTGACGTCACCGAACGACTGACGGCCCAGACCGCCGGCCGCGTAGCGAGCCGTCAGCGCCTTAGCCAGCGCCGCGACAGTCTGGTTCTCATAGAGGTCCTGGGGGTGAGGTCCAGGCCCTCGTTGGCGGCGGTCATCGCGACGCTGATCGCGACCAGTGAATCACCGCCCAGCTCAAAGAAGTTCGCCTTGCGGTCGACGGTGGACAGGCCCAGGCACTGTCCCCAGATTCGCTGCAGTGCGGCTTCCATCGGCGACTGGCCGTTCTTGGCGGCGGCACCCGGCTCGGCGGCACCGTCGCGGCGGCCGCCCCGTTGGTCTCGGCGGCGTCACCCGTCCACACGTTGACGCGGTGCTCGATCCAATGCCGTTGACGCTCAAAGGGGTAGCCGGGCAAGGTGATCAGCTGCGCCGAGTGACCGCTGCGCAGCGGCGCCCAGTCCACGTCGACACCGGCCGACCAGAGCTGGCCCAGCGCGAGCAGGAAGGCGTCGCGGTCGTCGCGGTTCTGCGCGTGGTGGCGCATCAGCCGCACCGCGCGGTGGCCGCTCCCCACCGGGGGTGCCGGCTGGCCGATGAGGTCAGCGTGCCGCCGGGGCCGACCTCGACCAGGACGCGGTTCGGGTCGTCGAGCAGCACGTCGACCTCGTCGGCGAACCGGACCGTGGCACGCACCTGCCGGGCCCAGGTTTGCGGGTTGGTGGCCTCGCTGGCGGCCAGCCAGGTCCCGGTGACGTTGGACAGCAGCGGGATCTGCGGCTCGTGCAGCGTCTGGCGGGACAGGAAGCCGGTGAACTCCGGGATCATCGAGTCCATCAGGCGCGAGTGGAAGGCGTGTGAGGTGCGGACCCGGCGGGCGACGATGCCCTTTTCGGTGAGGCGCTCGCTGAACTGGCGGATGCCCTCTTCGGATCCCGCGACCACGCACCCGCCCGGCTCGTTGATCGTGGCGATATCGACCTCGCCGTTCAGGTATTCGCCGACGGCCTCGGGGCTCAGCGCCACGGCCACCATGACGCCGCGCGGCGCGGCGTGCATCAGGCGGGCGCGCATCGACACCACCTTGATGGCGGTCTCGATGTCGAAGACTCCGGCGATGGTGCCGGCGACGTACTCGCCGATGCTGTGGCCGGCCAGGGCGGCGGGCCGCACGCCGTAGCTCTCGATCAGCTTCGCCAGCGCGTATTCGACGGTGAACAGCGCCGGCTGGGTGCGGTCGGTGCGCTCCAGGTTGCGGGCGGTGCCCTCGAAGATCTCGGCGCGCAGATCGACACCGAGTTCCTCGCCGAATCCGGCCGCGCACTGGTCGAAGTGCTCGGCGAACACCGGCTCGTGGTCGTACAGCCCGCGGGCCATCCCGATATGCTGCGCCCCCTGGCCGGGAAACAGGAACACCACGCGATCGCCGGAATCCTTTGCACTGGGCGCAGATTCGCCGATGAACACGTTGTCGTGCTCGCCGGCCTCCAGCACCGCGATCGCGTCCTGGGTGTCCTTGACCACCGCGGCCATCCGGACGGTGTCCTTGCGGCGGCGGGTGAGCGTGTAGGCGACGTCGGTCAGGTTCGCCTCTCCCGCGTCCAGCTCGGCGGCCAGCGACTTGCGCGACTGCTCCAGAGCGTCGGTGCTGCGCGCCGACATCAACAGCACCTGCGCGCCGGACGACGGCGAGGAACTCGGAGCCGCGGGGGCCGGGGGCGCCTCCTCGAGGACCAGGTGGGCGTTGGTGCCGCCGACGCCGAACGAGCTGACCCCGGCGCGCAGCACGCCGTCCCACTCCCACGGTCCGTATTCGCCGCGGACCTTGAAAGGTCCACGGTCGAGGTGCAATTCGGGGTTCGGGCTGGTGTAGTGCAGCGTCGCGGGGATGGCCCGGTGCTTGAGGCACAGGATCGCTTTGATCAGGCTGGCGATCCCGGAAGCCGATTCGAGGTGGCCGATGTTGGACTTGACCGAGCCGACGTAGCACGGGCCGGAGCGCGGTTGCTCGGATACTTCGAAAGCCTGCCGCAGACCTTCGATTTCGATTGGGTCGCCCAGCGGGGTGCCGGTGCCGTGCGTCTCGACGTAGCTGATCTCCGACGAGTCGACCTCGGCGATCGCGTGCGCCTCGGCGATGACGTCAGCCTGGCCGGCCGCGGTCGGCGCGGCGTAGGTCATCTTCGTCGAGCCGTCGTTGTTGAGCGCAGAGCCGCGGATCACCGCGTGGATTCGGTCGCCGTCGTCGACGGCATCCTGCAGTGCCTTGAGCACTATCACGCCGACGCCGCTACCGAATATCGTTCCGTCCGAACGCGCGTCGAACGGCCGGCAGTGGCCGGTCGGCGACACCATCGAGCCAGGGGCGTACCAGTACCCGACGTGATGCGGGATGCGCAGCGACGCGCCACCGGCCAGCGCGAGCTCGCATTCGCCATTGAGGATGCTCTGGCAGGCCAGGTGCACCGCGACCAGCGCCGAGGAGCAGGCCGTCTGCACCGACAGCGCGGGACCGCGCAGGTTCAGCGCGTAGGCGACCTTGGTGGCCAGGTAGTCCTTGTCGTTCTGCATCGACAGCTCGACCATGTCGAACGTGATGCCTTGTCCCATCACTACATTCGGGTCCCGGTTGGACATGATGTTGTGCAACAGATAGCCGCTGGTGGTACTGGTCGCGTACACGCCGACGGTGCCCTCGATCTCGGCCGGGTCGTAGCCCGCGTCCTCGATGGCGTGGAACGCGGTCTGTAGGAACAGCCGGTGCTGGGGATCGGTGGAACGCGCTGCCTGCGGGGTGAAACCGAAGAAGTCGGCGTCGAATTCATCGATGCCGTCCATCAATGCGGCGCGCCGCACGTACGCGTGGTTCGCGAGTGTCTTCTCGGGAATGCCTTCGGCCAGCAGATCGTCTTCGGCCAGCGTGACGATCGACTCCTTGCCCCGGCGCAGGTTGTCCCAGAATGCCGACAGCGTGTTGGCACCGGGCAAACGGGCCGCCATGCCGACCACCGCGATCGCGTTGGGCGGCAATTCGCTGTTGCTGGTCACACTCGATCTCCTACCTTTCGCCGAGCCGCCGCCCGCTGCCGTGCTGCGGCGCGCTGCTTGGCTCGGTCACGAACTCCGCCGCCGCTGTCGGCCTTGTCGTCTGTCTCCAGGCCCAGCTGACGGATGAGGTCGGTGGTCAATGCGGTCAACGAGGCGCCCTGCAACAGCAGGGCCACCGGCGGTTCGACTCCGAAGTCGCCGCGAACAGTGTTGCGGATTCGTACCGCCATTAGCGAATCCATGCCCAGTTCGGTCAGCGGCTGGTCGGTGTCGAGAGTGCTCCCCTTCGGGTAGCCCATGATGGCCAGGATGCGGGTGGCCAGTCGACCGACGATTACCCGGTTGACCTCGGCGGCGTCCAGCTCGCGCAACGCGTCGGGGCCGGCCCAGTCGTCGTCCTCGCTGTCGATGTCGAGTTCGGCGGCCAGCTTGGCGAAGTAGCCGAGCTGCTGAATCTCCGGGAACGCGGCCGCGGCCCGGTCCAGGCGCAGCCGCGCGACACCGATGTTGACGGGCCGGCTGGCCAAGATGGCCTCTAGCGCCTCGATACCCTCGGCCGGCGAGATCGGGTCCAGCGCACTGAATGTCAGCGCGCGGGCGACACCGATGTCCGACCACTGGCCCCAGTTGATCGTGGTGGCCGGCAGTCCCGACGCCCGTCGCCACTCGACCAGGCCGTCCAGCCATGCACTGGCGGCCGCGTAGGCCCCCTGGCCGGGAGCGCCCAGCAGCGACGACGTCGACGAGAAGCCGAGCCACCAGTCGAGCTCTGCGCCGGTGGTCGCGACGTGCAGGCGCAGCGCGCCCATCGCTTTCGGCGCCCACACCCGCTCCAGGCTGTCCTGGCTCAGGCCGGCGACGATCTGGTCGTCGAGCACGACTGCGCTGTGCATCAGCCCGCGCAACGCCAGCCCGGTCTCCTCGGCCGCGCTGACCAGCTTCTCGGCAACACCAGGTGCGGCGATATCGCCGAGCACGACGGCGATTTGGGTCCGCTGCCCGAGTTCCTCGACCAGCGCCTGCGCCTCGTCGGACGGCGTCGACCGGCCGTTGAGCACGACCCGTCCGGCGCCGCCGTCGACCAGCCAGCGGGCCATGGCCAGGCCGAGCCCGCGCAGACCACCGGTGATGATGTAGGAGCCGTCGGCCCGGACGCTCGTCTCGGACTTGCCCTTGGATTCAGCATTAGCCAGTGTCGCGCGGGAAAGTCGCTTGGCGTAACGCTTTTCGCCACGCCAGGCGATGATGTCGTCACCGGACAGGCCGAATTCGGTAGGTAGTGAAGCGACCTGGAAGGCACCGTCACCCGCGAGATCGACCAGCGTGGTGCGCAGGTCAGGATGCTCGTAGGCCAGCACGCGGATCAGGCCGGTCAGCGCGCTGACCGACGGATCACCCGACTCGCCGTCGTGGACCGCCAGCCCGTCGCGGGACACCACCCACAGCCGCGGCGGCTTGCCGTGCCAGCCGGTGAGGATCGTGCGGACCGTCGACGCGACTCCCCAGGTCAGGTCGCGGCCGCGGCCCGCGGCATCGCCGGACTCGGAGCCGTCGAACGAGTGCCGGCCCGCGAAGACGACCACGCCGACCGGCGGCAGGTCCGCGTCGCCGGCAGCTTGTGAGAACGCTTCCAGCACAGCCGATTCCTGCGACAGGTCGGCGGTGAGCACCCGACGGGCCGGGGTGCTGAAGGTGGCGGTGAACTCCTTGGCGGTCGCCTCGGACTCGACGCCGTCGGTGAGCACCAGCCAGCTGCCGTCCGGCGCTGCCGGGGACCCATCGACCGGAGTCTCGACCCATTCGGTGTCGAAGATCTTCTGCTCCAACGGCAACGGCACACTGCGGCGTTGCACGCGCTGCAGGTAGATGCCGCTGATCTCGGCGGTCGGGGTGCCCGACTCGTCGGTGATCAGGACGCGGCCGTTGATGCCCGCGCCGTCGGTGGTTGATCAACTCGGCGCGGCACCGGGCCCGACGGCCCACCTCGCCGAAGACCCGAATCTTCTCGAACGAGACCGGCAGATAGGTGGCCTCGTCGGCATCGGCCAGCGATTCACTGGGCAGCGCGGCGGCCAGGCTCTGCAGCGCCGCATCGAGCAGCACCGGGTGGATGCGGTAACCGCGGTGTCCGGTGGCCTCGTCCGGCAGCACGATTTCGGTTTCCGAGCTGCCGCCTGCGCGGCGCACGATGCGGGTCAGCGCGGCGAACGCCTGCCCGTGGTGCAGACCGGTGGCGCGCAATGCCGAATACAGGTCGGCGGGCGAGAGCACCGTGCCGGGGTCCGACGACGCGGGCGGTACGCCCGATGCTTCCGACTGTCCCACTTCGACTTTCGCCACCGCGTGGCGGATCCAGGCTCCGGTGGCCGACCGCGAGTGGACCTCGACGCGAATCTCGTCGCCGTCCTTCTCGCCGCGGCTGAGTTGCGTGGTCAGCTGTGTCGACTCGGCGAGCGGCAGCATCTGCTCGACCTCGACACCGACGCTGAGCGACGCGGGCGGCAACCCGAGGGCCTCGCAGGCGGCGGCCAGGGCGATTTCGCCGAAACCGGTGCCGGGCATGACCGGTTGTCCGTGCACCTTGTGGTCGAGCATGTACGGGACAAGGTCGGTGCCGACGTCGGCGGTGAACACATGATCGCGGCCCGACGGCAGCTCGACGTGGGTGCCGAGCAGCGGGTGGGCGCTGGCCGGTTGCCGGTTGGTCGCTGTCGGTGCGGCCCAGTAGCGGACGTGCTGCCACGGAGTCGGCGGCAGGTCGATGAGTTTCTTTGTGGCGTCCGGGTTTTGGGCAGCGGCGACCGACGGCGGCCGGACGGTGGCCAGCTGCGTGTGGAACGTCAAGGTCTCGGGGTTGTCGCGCGTGAGCGTTCCCGACACGACGACGCCACCGCGCGGCTTGGCCGCCTCCAGCGTGCCGTTGATGGCGTGGCTGAGCAACGGGTGCGGGCTGACTTCGACGAAGGCCGCATGCGTTACCGGCCCTTCCAAGGCCTTCGCGACGGCCTGGCTGAACCGCACCGGGTTGCGCAGGTTGACCACCCAGTAGTCCGCATCGAACTTCGCGTCGTTCGGCTCGCCGACCGTGCTGATCAACGGAATCTTCGGCGTCATCGGCTTCAGGTCGGCCAGCGCGTCTTTCAGCTCGCCCAGGATCGGGTCGACGGTCGGGTGATGCGAGGCCACGTCCACCTCGACGCGGCGCGCCAGCTTGCCCTGTCGGTCGACGATCGCGACAACGGCGTCCACCTGGTCGGGCGGGCCGGCGATCACCGTCTGCTGCGGTGCCGCGTACACCGCCACCGTGATGTCGGGGTGCTCCCCCACCAGCTTCTCGGCCTCGGCCGCGCCCAACTCCAGCAACGCCATCGCACCCTGACCGGACAGCCGCGACATCAGCTTCGACCGTGTCGCAATGACTTTCAGGCCGTCGGCGGGGCTCAGCGCACCGGAAACGACGGCGGCGGTCACCTCACCCATCGAGTGGCCGATCACCGCGTCGGGCTCGACCCCGTAGGAGCGCCACAGCGCGGTCAGCGCCAGCTGCATACCCACCAGCACCGGCTGAATGCGGTCGATACCGACCACCGACTCACCGGCCAGCAACACGTCCTTGAGCGAAAAACCAACCTGGGCAACAAAATCAGGTTCCAGCTCGTCGACCGCCGCTGCGAACGCCGGCTCGTCGGCCAGCAACTGCCGACCCATACCGGCCCACTGCGAACCCTGGCCCGAGTACAGGAACACGGTGCCCTTGCCGCGCGGAACGTCGTGCGCGGCAACGACCCCGGGGGTTGGCTGGCCGGCGGCCAGCGCCCGTAGACCGGCCACGATCTCGTCACGGTCACGCGCGGACACCGTGGCGATCTTGTTGTGACGACTGCGGTAAAGGTTCACGGTGTGCGCGATGTCGGCCAACGGCACCTGGGCGCCCTGTCCCGACATCCAATCCGACAGCGCCGCAGCCCACGCCGCGATCCGCTGCTCGCTCTTGCCGGAGATGCTCAGCGTGGTCACCGGTCGAGTCCGCCCCCGCGACGGGCGTTGCATCCGGGCCCTGCTCGATCACCACGTGTGCATTCGTGCCGCCGATGCCGAACGACGAGACGGCGGCCCGACGTGGGCCCTCGTCGGCCGGCCAGGGGCGCAACTCGGTGGGGACGAACATCCGGGTCGACTTGTGGTCGATCGCCGGATTCCATTGCGAGAAGTTCAGGTTCGGCGGGATCTGGGCGCGTTGCACCGACAGGGCGGCCTTGATGAATCCGGCGATGCCGGCCGCGGCCTCTAGGTGACCGAAGTTGGATTTCACCGCGCCCAAGGCGCAGTCGCCGTCGCCTGTGCCGTATTGGTCGGCCAGGGCTTCGAATTCGATCGGGTCGCCCAGCCCGGTGCCGGTGCCGTGCGCCTCGATGTAGTTCACCGAGCGCGCTTGCACGTCACCGCTGCGTAGGGCGGCCCGGATGACGTCCTGCTGCGCAATGGTGTTCGGCGCGGTCAGCCCGTTGGACCGGCCGTCCTGGTTGACCGCGGAGCCACGCACGACGGCGAGCACCCGGTCGCCGTCACGCACGGCGTCGGTGAGCCGCTTGAGCACCACAACCCCACAGCCCTCGCCCCGGACGAACCCGTCGGCGCGCGAGTCGAAGGAGTAGCACCGGCCGTTCGGCGACAGCATGCCCCACTTGGCCATGGCGATCTGGGTTTCCGGGCGCAGGATCAGGCTGACCCCGCCGGCCAGCGCCAGGTCGCTTTCCCGCAGCCGTAGGCTCTGGCAGGCCAGGTGGATGGTCACCAGCGACGAGGAGCACGCGGAGTCGATGGCGACCGCCGGCCCGCGCAGGCCCAGCAGGTAGGCGATGCGCCCGACGGCGACCGCGTGCGCGTTACCGGTCGCGGAGTAGGCATCGATGGCATCCGGGTTGGCCGCCGAAATCGTCTGGTATTCACCGTAATACACGCCCATCAGCACGGCGGCGCGCACACCGGACAGGTCCTCGGTGGCGATCCCGGCGTGCTCAAGCGCTTCATAGGCGACCTCGAGCATCAACCGCTGCTGGGGGTCCATCGCCTCGGCCTCGCGCGGCGAGATACCGAAGTAGTCGGCGTCGAAGCCGGACACGTCGGACAGGAAGCCACCCCATTTGGACGACATCCGGCCGGGCGCGAACTGATCCGCGTCGTAGAACTCGTCGGCGTTCCAGCGGTCGGCCGGGATCTCGCTGATCCCGTCACCACCGTTGGCCAGGAAATTCCAGTAACCCTCGGGGCCGTTCGCGTCGCCAGGGAAACGGCACCCGATGCCGACCACCGCGATCGGCTCGGCGGCGACAACCCGGGAAGAACTGTCGAACTTCTGGGTGATCGCGTCCCGCTGTTCGCCGGACATCGCCGAGACTCTGTCGTAAATGGTCGCCATCAGAAGATTATTCCCATCAAAAAAGACCGCCGTCACTGCTCGCCGAGGCCGATTCGACGCTGTCGAACAGGTCATCCAACACGCTGCGTTCCGGCTCGGCTGCGAGACCTCCGGAATCCTCCTCCGGCACGTCCGCGGGCGCCAGCAGGCCGGCCACGTACGTCGCCAGCGACGCGATGGTCGGGTGGTTGAACAGCATGTTCGCCGACACGTCCAGCCCGACCAGTTTCTTGGTCTCCTTGAGGACCGTCATGGCCATCATCGAGTCCAGGCCCAGCTCGGGGAACGGCGCGTCCAGGCTGATCGACGACGGCGACATCCTCAGTTCGCGGCCCAGGATGGCCTGCAACCGGGTCTGCAGTTCGGCGAGCCGCTCCTGCGTCGACAGCGCCGACCAGTCGGGCGGCGCATCGGCCGCCGAGCCCGCATCCTCGACGATGATCCGGTGTTCGATGCTGGGTGCACCGAATTCCGCCGCGATCTTTTCGAAGTATGCGAGGTCGCGGAACTCCGGGGTGGCCGCCAGCACGCGGTCGAGTCGCAGCCGTCCGACACCCACCCGGTTGAGCGGACCGCCCACCAGGGTCTGCAACGCCTCGATGCCCTCGTCCGGGGTGATCGGGTCGAGCACGCTGTAGGTCAGCTTGCTGCTCATGCCGACGGCCGACCACTGTCCCCAGTTGATCGCGGTGGCGGGTCGCCCGGATGCGCGTCGCCACGTCATCAGCGCGTCGAGCCACGCGTTACCGGTGGCGTAGGCCAGCTGGCCCGGCAGCCCGAGCATGGTGGCCATCGACGAGAAGCCGACCCACCAGTCCATGTCCTTGTCGGCTGTGGCCGCGTTGAGCCGTAGCGCGCCGGCGACCTTGGGGGTCCAGACCCGTTGCAGGCCTTCTCTGGTCAGCGCGCTGACCAGGCCGTCGCCGGTGACGCCGGCGCCGTGCACCAGTCCGCGCAACGGCTTTCCGGTTTCCTCGGCCGCGGCCACCAACCGCTCCGCCACGCCCGCGGTGGCGATGTCGCCGGCCACGAAGACCACCTCGGTCCTCGCCCAGGCCGTCCATGTAATCGCGCTGCGCGTCGGAGGGTTCGCTGCGGCCGTTGAGCACGATGCGGCCCGCGCCGTTGCTCCACCAGCCAGCGGGTGACGACGGTGCCCAGACCGCCCAGGCCGCCGGTGATGATGTAGGAGCCATCCGGTCGGACCACCGCTTCGTGGCGGTCGCCGTTCAGCGAGGCCCGCACCATGCGTTCGACGTAGCGGACGTCCTCGCGCAGGGCGACGACGTCGTCGCCGGTCGATGCGGCAAGCTCAGCGGTCAGCTTGCGCGAGGACGTCCGCGCTGCCGATGTCGAGCAGGGTGGCGCCGAGATCGGGTTCGCCGGCCAGCACGCGGGCCGCTTCGCCGGGGAACCGCCAGTTGCGGATGAGCCCCTTGAGGGCGCCGATCGCCGGATCGCCCGGCTCGTCGTCATGCACCGACAGCCCGTCCCGGGTGACCAGCCACAGTCGCGGTGAGGTGCCCTTCCAGCCCTCGACGGCGGCGTGCGCCGCTGCCGAGATGTCCACCACCAGGTCCTGGGCCCGCTGTAGCGCGGCATCGGTGGCTTCGATGTCATCGCCGTTAAACGGCGGGTTGGCCAGCAGCACGACGATGCCGACCGGCTTGGAGTCGGCGGTCTTGGCGAATGCCTCGGTCACCGCGGCCTCGTCGGCCAGCGTCGCGCTGACCACACGCCGGGTCGACGAGGTGAGCTTGTCGGTGATCTCGGTCGCGAGAGCGGTTGTCGCATCGTCGGATTCGGCCAGCACCACCCACGCACCGTCGGCCACGACGCCGCCGGCGGCCGCCGGACTCTGCACCCAGACGGCGTCGAAGATCTTCTGCTCCAACGACAGCGGCACGGTCGCCAGGTCGACGGGCTTGAGCTCGATACCGGTCAGCTCGGCGAGCACGGCGCCGGTGTCGTCGGCGAGCACGACGCGGCCGTGCTCGTCGGTCAGCTCGGTGTGCACGCGGGCGTGGCCGCGGATCGGGGCGAACACTCGGATCGTCGAGCAAATGGT
>CAWIKT010000071.1:0-3585 GCA_963836555.1 uncultured Actinomycetota bacterium
GCCTGGCGTTCCGCTGGGCGGTCTGCCCAGGTCAGCGGCGGCGCCGGGGTATGGTGCTTGACGTGGTAGGAATTTCCCGGCCTCCGCTGCCGCACCCCGGGCCCCCGCCTGGGGTGAAGGTCGACGCGCGCAGCGAGCGTTGGCGCGAGCATCGCAAGAAGGACCACGCGGAGATCGTGGACGCCGCCTTTCGCGCGATCGACCGGCTTGGGCCGAGCTGCGCTGCGCGAGATCGCCGAAGAGGCCGGGACCGCGAAGCCGAAGATCTACCGGCACTTCACCGACAAGTCCGACCTTTCCAGGCGATCGGTGAGCGGCTGCGCGACATGCTGTGGGCGGCGGTCTTCCCGTCGATCGACTTCGCCAACGACTCGGTGCGCGAGATCATCCGCCGCACCGCCGAGGAGCACGTCAACCTCGTCGACGAACACCCCAATGTGCTGCGGTTCTTCATTCGGGGCGGTTCCGGACCAGTCAGCATCGGCGACGCGGACGTTCAGTGAGGGCCGCGAGATCACGCTGGCGATGGCCGAGATGTTCAACAACGAGTTGCGCGAGATGGAGCTCGATCCGGGCGCCTTCGAACTCGCGGCGTTCGCGACCTACGGCTGTGCGGCAGCGGCGACCGATTGGTGGCTGGGCTCCGACGTGGACAGTCCGCGGCGGATGCCACACGACCAGTTCGTGGAGCACCTGACCACGATCACGATGGGCGTCATCAGCGGCACCGCCGACATGCTTGGCATCAAGCTGGATCCTGACCAGCCGATTCACGATGCGATGCCGGTCGACTCCGCTGCCAGCTAGCATCGAGACCGCTATCAATCGGCCCCGAAGCAGGAGCCTGGGTCGTGATTCGCGGCAAACTACGACCCCCGCTTCAGGCTCACGTCTGCTTCTCCGCGGGTGGCGTTGATACCCTCGGTACTGCTTAATCGATAAGAGCTATGACTCGCGCTGGCGGCGATGCAGAGCGAAGCGATGAAGAGGAGCCGCGCACATGACTATTGCCGAGTCGACCACCCATTCCGAGGCGCAGGCGCCGCCGGTGCACACCCGCGCGCTCATCATCGGAACGGGATTCGCCGGCCTGGGCATGGCCATAGCGCTGCAGCGCCAGGGTGTGGATTTCGTGATCGTGGAGAAGGCCGACTGACATCGGTGGCACCTGGCGTGACAACAGCTATCCCGGTTGCGCCTGCGACGTGCCGTCGCACCTCTACTCGTTCTCCTTCGAGCCGAAAGCGAACTGGAGCAAGCTGTTCTCACCGCAGCCGGAGATCCTGGACTACCTCCGGGGCGTCGCCGAAAAGTATGGCCTGCGCCGCTACATCCGCTTCGGGCAGAAGGTGAGCCGCGCCCACTGGGACGACGGTGAGCACCGCTGGCATGTCTTCACCGACTCGGGGGAGGAGTACGTCGCGCAATTCCTGATCTCCGGTGCCGGCGCACTGCATATCCCGCGCACGCCGGACATCGAGGGCATGGGCGAATTCCGCGGCCCGGCATTCCATTCCGCAGAATGGGATCACAACGTGGACTTGACCGGGAAGCGCGTCGCGGTCATCGGCACCGGTGCCAGCGCGATTCAAATCGTGCCGGAGCTGGTGCGACGCGACGCCGGCGTCGCCGAGGTACAGCTCTACCAGCGCACCCCGCCCTGGGTGGTGCCGCGGCCGAACAGCCTGCTGCCCAACGTGGTCCGCACGGCATTCGCGACGGTGCCCGGCCTGAGGTTTTTGGTGCGTTCCGGAATCTACTGGGGGCTCGAAGGTCTCGGGTTCGCGATGACACAGCGTCCGAGTCTGCTGCGCGCCGTCGAGCTGGTCGGCCGGTGGAACATTCGCCGCCACGTCAAGGACAAGCAACTGCGCCGTCGGCTCACCCCCAGCTACCGCGCCGGCTGTAAGCGAATTCTCTACTCCGGCAGCTACTACCAGGCCGTCGCCAACCCGAAGGCGACGTTGATCACCGAGCGGATCAGCCGGATCACCGCGGACGGCATCGTCACCAGCGACGGTGTCGAGCATCCCGCCGATGTCATCGTCTACGCCACCGGGTTCCACACCACCGACTCCTACACCTACGTCGACGTGAAGGGCCCACGCGGCGAGGATCTGGTGGATCGGTGGAACCGCGAGGGCGTCGTCGCGCACCGTGGCATCGCGGTGGCCGACATGCCGAACCTGTTCTTCCTACTCGGTCCGAACACCGGGTTGGGACACACCTCGGTGGTATTCATGATCGAGTCGCAGATCCACTACGTAGCCCAGGCGATCGCGGCGGTCGACAAGGCCGGCGCACAAGCGTTGGCACCCAGCCGTTCTGCGCAGGATCGGTCCAACGCCGAGCTGCAGGGCAAGCTGGCCGGATCGGTGTGGAACACCGGTGGCTGCAGCAGTTGGTATTTGGACGAGCACGGCGTCAACCGGACCCTGTGGAGCGGCATGACGTGGCAGTACTGGCGCGACACCCGCTCGCTCAAGCTGGCCGAGTACAAATTCTTCGGGGTGGGCACTGGCTCGCGTACCGCGGTCAGCGCCTGAGGAGTTCTGCGAAAACCTGCGCGGCCGCGTCCACGCCTGCTTCATCGCCGGTGGCGACCAGGTCGAGTAGCAGCCCGCGGATGACGGCCAGGCCGAGTCTGGTGGCGGCAGGTTCGGCCAGACCCGCGGTGAGCTCCAGCCAGTCGTCGACCGCGCCCGGCACCATCCGGTCAAATGGCTGCTCTCCGTTGGCGGCTCGGGCGTAGCACTCGAAGAAGAGGCGCTCGAACTGGCGCAATTCCGGGCGTCGGACGTCGGCCCACATCGCGGCGAAGTGGTCGGCTGGATCCGTCGGCAGTTCGGGCGCAACGGTCATCTGACGGCGTTCGACTTCCGCGACGATCGCCACCAACAGCTCTTCTCGAGAGCCGAAGTGGTGCAACAGCATTCGGTGGCTGGTTCCGACCGCTGCGGCAACGTCACGCAGCGACCGGTCGCCTACACCACCCGCGGCGAACTCGTCGACCAGCTTGTCCAGTAGCTGAGCGCGCCGGCTGCGATCAGGAGGGCTGGCCACTGGCGCGATGAAGTTGCTCAGCCTGGTTCTTGAGTCCTTGAGCTTCGAGTTCAAGGAAGCGTCTGGTCTTCTCGAGCATCATCCGTCCGACCAGCGCGCCGATGATGCCGCGTTGCTCGAGTTCCTGACGTACCAGGGTCCGGCCGTCGGCCTGGGGGATGACTCGATGACGGGCGCTCACGTTGACTCCGGGCGATCGTTGCACCCAGGTCCACGAGCATCCGGGGTCGATTTCGGTGACCTTCCAGGCCAGCCTCGGCATGCCGGGCTGCTTGATCGAAAACCGTTTACCTACAGCTAAATCGGCACCATCGCGTCCGGCCAGGGATGTCACCGACGCTGTCCACTCGGGCCAGTGCTCGACGTCGCTGAACACCTGCCACACCACGTGCGCCGGGGCGTCGATCTCGACACTGTCTTCAGTCCGCATGTACCAAATGGTACATCGAAGCCTTGGGCGTGCCTAGGGGCCGATTAGGGTCGAGAATCACGGGAACGTAGACCGAGGGGTTGGCCCGCGGG
>CAWIKT010000072.1:0-6793 GCA_963836555.1 uncultured Actinomycetota bacterium
CCGCGGACGTGGTCGTCGCCGAAGACAGCTCTACCGCACGCGAACTCGCCGCGGGATACGGGCAGTGGGTGTACGCGATCCGGACCGGGGTCGGCGCCGTGCCCTACCCGGCGCCCGGCGACATACAGCCGGTCACCGAGGAACAACTGCCGGTGGTCAAAGACCGGCTCGAGACACAGTTTGTCGGCGACGCGGGAGAGGTCGCCGAGCGGCTGGACGCCTTGCAACGCCTGAGCGGCGCCGACGAACTCGTCGTGACGTCGGTGACCCACGATCACCGCGACCGGCTGCGGTCACACGAGCTCCTGGCCAGCCGGTGGGGCCTCGGCCGATGAGCGTCCGAGAAGGCAAGCAGCGCAAGCCGATTCATTTGGCTGCGCATTTTCCGGGAGTCAACAGCACCACGGTGTGGACCGACCCGCAGTCGGGCAGCCAGATCGAATTCGAATCGTTCGCGCACATGGCCCGCACGGCCGAGCGCGGGCTGTTCGACTTCTTCTTCCTGGCCGAGGGGCTGCGGCTTCGTGAGCATCGCGGCCAGATCTACGACCTCGACGTGGTGGGCCGACCCGACACGTTCACGGTGCTGGCGGCGTTGGCCGCGGTCACCGACCGACTCGGCCTCACCGGAACCATCAACACCACGTTCAACGAACCATTCGAGGTGGCAAGGCAATTCGCCACCCTCGACCATTTGTCCGACGGGCGGGCCGGCTGGAACATCGTCACCTCGTCGGATGCGTTCACCGGTGAGAATTTCCGGCGCGGAGGCTTCCTCGGCCACGCCGACCGGTACTCGCGGGCCGAGGAATTCCTCACCGTGACCCGCGAATTCTGGGACAGCTGGGCGGCCGATGCCGTGCGGGCCGACGTCGATGCCGGGATCTACGCCGATCCCGACCGGATCGCGGTCGTCGAGCATCGCGGCCCGCAGTTCGACGTGCGGGGCGTGGCGACGCTACCCAGCGGACCGCAAGGACATCCGATCCTGTTGCAGGCCGGCGACTCTCACGATGGCCGCAATTTCGGCGCCCACTACGCCGACGCGCTGTTCACCCTGCACGGATCTCTGGAGGACGGTCAGCGTTATTACGCCGACGTGAAGGGCCGTGCGGCCTCGTTCGGCCGAAACCCCGACGAGCTCAAGGTGTTTCCGGCCGCGACGTTCGTGCTCGGCGACTCCGCCGCGGAGGCCGAGGAGAAAGCGCGTTACGTCAGGCGTCAACAGGTCAGCGGCCCGACGGCGATCGCGATGCTCGAACAAGTCTGGGGCCGTGATCTTTCCGAGTACGACCCCGACGGCCCGTTGCCGAAGGACGATCCGACCGGCGACACCAGCATCACTCAGGGCCGGGTGCGGCATGGTGACCCGGTCGAGGTGGCCCGCCGCTGGCGCGAACGTGCTGAGGCCGAGAACCTGTCGATCCGTGAGCTGATCATCGCGGTATCCAGCCGCGAGCAGTTCGTCGGTACCGCCGAGCACGTCGCCGCGGAGATCGACCGCTATATCCAGGCCGACGCGTGCGACGGATTCATCTTCGTCCCGCACCTGACCCCGCACGGTCTAGACGACTTCGTCGACAGCGTGGTGCCGGTGCTGCAGGAGCGGTGGGGATTTCGTACCGAATACCGGGGTACCACGCTGCGCGAGCATCTCGGGCTGGCCGTAAAGCCCTGAGTCACAGCCGTATCAGGAGTCCCAGTCAGCCGGTCGGTAATACCTTTTTGTTTTCGACGCGCATGCGATATCACCGGACCGACCCGGTCGACCGGTGATATCGCATGTGGTCACGATTCGCGACGAAGAGTGTGCCTCAGGAGCAGGTGCCCATGTGGCCCCTGTGGCGCAGGAGCACCCGGCTACCAGCGGGAACGTCCGGTCGTCCCGTGGTAGCCGGGCGCAGCTAACTAGCCGGCCATGAACTCGTTGTAGGCCGACTCCAGATCCGGCGACAACACGCTGGTGTTGCACTGGCGCTGGGTGTCGCCGATCGGGGCGAGAATGCCTCGCAACTCGACGTATTCCTGCGGGTGCGCGGTGAAGTAGTTGCGCAGATCCGTCGCCGCCTGGCCACGGGGCTCGTTACGGGCTGCGGACACAACCGCATTGGCACCGGGGTGGCTGCCGAGGTACTGGCTGGCCGAACCGGTGACCGAGCTGACGGTGCTGGAGACGCCCGCGGGGCTGCAGTCCGGTGCCGCCCAGGCAGCCGGCGCGGCAATCGCGCTGGCGGCCAGACCGGCGAGCACCATGCCGCCCACGGTGTTTCGACGCGCTGATTTACCACTGAATTTCATGATGTGTTTTTCCTTGAAGGTCGCACTGTGAGTACAGGTTGCCGAGGACCTGAAAACCAAAGTACGTGAAGTGCTGGGCATCGAATCGGACGGAAAACGTTGCCGGAGCGCCGTTTCGGCCGAATTGTGTGACGTGCGTGACTTTTGAGGCACGGTTGGGCGCCGGTTTCTTAAACTACGGCGGCGTCTCTTAAAGAACTCTGATGCGGATGTGATCCGATCGTGACCCGCTAGCGTGCCAGCGCGGTCGCCTGCCGAGTGGCTTCGCGGATCGGGCCGCGCCACAGATCGCCGTGGCCCGGCACCAGGATCTCGGTGTCGAGCAGCGCCAGCGCGGCCAGGCTGCGGATGCAGCCCTCCTGGTCGTGGCTGAACAATTCGGGCAGCAACTGCGGACCGCTCTTGGCCAGCAACGGGTGGCCGGTCACCAGCGCGTCGCCACTGATCAGCACGCCGTCGACCAGATAGGAGCAGTGCCCGCCGGTGTGCCCGGGCGTCGGAATGGCCATCGGGGTGCCGGGCAGGGCCGCGGCCACGTCGGCGGTCAGCGGCTGGGTCGTCGGGATCCCCTCGCGGCTCAATCCGCCATCGCGCACCAGGTGCGCGGTCCACCGCGCCCACCGCGGCCGCCAGATGTTCATCGCGACATCGATCGGCGACGCCTGCTCCAGGTACTCCCGCTTGGCGTGGCCCACCTCGTCGGCGTGACAGTAGACGGGCGTGCCGTGGGCCTTGGCGAACCAGATCGCCGAGCCCAAGTGGTCGATGTGGGCGTGGGTCAGCAGGATCGCGCGGACGTCGCCGGGCTGGTATCCCAGCTGACTCAGCGACGCCAGCACGTTGTCGCGGTCGCCCGGGTAGCCGGCGTCGATGAGCATGACTCCGCGCTCATCGGTGACCAGCGTCCAGTTGACCGCGCCGCCTTGTGCGAGATGCACATGCTCGGTGACTGCTTTCAACGCCGCTGCCATATCGAGAAGTTTAAGGGCCGGGGATCGCAAGCGCGGCGAAGCCGGGCGCAGCGGGTCGCCCGCATTGAAGGTGGAGTAGAAACGACACCGTGGCTGAACTCAAACTCGGATACAAGGCGTCGGCGGAACAGTTCGCGCCGCGGGAACTCGTCGAGCTGGCGGTCGCCGCCGAAGAGCACGGCATGGACAGCGCAACGGTCAGCGACCACTTCCAGCCGTGGCGCCACGAGGGCGGGCACGCGCCGTTCTCGCTGGCCTGGATGACCGCGGTCGGCGAGCGCACCAAGCGGTTGCAGCTCGGCACGTCGGTGCTGACCCCGACGTTCCGCTACAACCCGGCCGTCATCGCGCAGGCGTTCGCGACGATGGGCGTGCCTGTACCCGGACCGGATCTTCCTCGGCGTCGGCACCGGCGAGTCGCTCAACGAGATCGCCACCGGCTACGAGGGGGAGTGGCCGGAGTTCAAGGAGCGCTACGCGCGGCTGCGCGAGTCGGTCCGGCTGATGCGCGAGCTGTGGCTCGGCGACCGCGTCGACTTCGAGGGCGAGTACTACAAGACCAAGGGCGCCTCGATCTACGACGTGCCCGAGGGCGGCATCCCGATCTACATCGCCGCGGGCGGGCCGCAGGTGGCCAAGTACGCCGGCCGCGCGGGCGACGGCTTCATCTGCACCTCCGGCAAGGGCGAGGAGCTGTACAAGGACAAGCTGATCCCCGCCATGCGCGAGGGCGCCGAGGCCGCCGGCAAGAACCCCGACGACGTCGACCGGATGATCGAGATCAAGATCTCCTACGACACCGATCCCGAACTGGCGCTGGAGAACACCCGCTTCTGGGCTCCGCTGTCGCTGACCGCCGAGCAGAAGACCAGCATCCACGACCCGATCGAGATGGAGAAGGCCGCCGACGAGCTGCCGATCGAGCAGGTCGCCAAGCGCTGGATCGTGGCGTCGGATCCCGACGAGGCCGTCGCCAAGGTCAAGGACTACGTCGACTGGGGCCTCAACCACCTGGTGTTCCACGCGCCCGGCCACGACCAGCGCCGGTTCCTCGAGCTGTTCCAGAAGGATCTCGAGCCCCGGTTGCGACGGCTCGGCTGACCGGTGTGTCCGCGATCTACGTAGCCGCAGCCGAAGGTGACACTGGCAAGTCGACGATCGCGCTGGGAATCCTGCATCGGCTGGCCGCGACGGTAGCCAAAGTCGGTGTGTTCCGGCCGATTACGCGTGCGGGCCGCGGCGATCGCGAGCGCGGCGAAGCCGGGCGAAGCGGGTCGACGCCAGCAGGCGACGATCGCGACTACATTCTCGACTTGCTGCTGGCCCACAGCACCGCGGGCGTGCCCTACGAGCGCTGCATCGGCGTCGACTACCAGCAGCTGCACGCCGACCGTGACGCCGCCATCGACGACATCGTCGAGCGATACTACGCAATGGCCGACGACTGCGACGCGGTCGTCATCGTCGGCAGCGACTACACCGACGTCGCCAGCCCCGCCGAACTGGGCCTCAATGCGCGCATCGCGGTCAACCTCGGCGCACCCGTGGTGCTCGCCATTCGCGCCAAGGACCGCAGCCCCGAGCAGGTCGTGCACGCCGTCGAGGTCTGCCTGGCCGAGCTGAACGCCCAGCACGCCCACACCGCCGCCGTGGTGGCCAATCGTTGCGAGCCAACACAATTGAGCGCGATCACCGAGGCGCTGCGATCGCTCGCGCCGAAGACCTATGCGGTTCCCGACGAGCCGCTGCTGGTGGCACCGACGGTCGCCGAACTGCAGTCCGCCGTGAACGGCACCGTGGTCGCCGGCGACCCCGAGCTGATGAGCCGCGAGGTGATGGGCGTGGTGGTGGCCGGCATGACTGCCGACCATGTGCTCGAGCGGCTACAGGAGGCCGCGGCCGTGGTCACGCCCGGGGACCGCTCGGATGTGGTGCTCGCGGTGGCGAGTGCCCATGCCGCCGAGGGGTTTCCGTCGTTGGCGTGCATCATCCTCAACGGCGGATTCGAGTTGCACCGGTCGGTGGCCGCGCTGGTGGCGGGGCTGCGGCTGCGCTTGCCGATCATCGCGACGACGCTGGGCACCTTCGACACCGCCACCGCGGTCGGGTCGGCCCGCGGCCGGGTGACCGCGACGTCGCAGCGCAAGGTCGACACCGCACTGCAGTTGATCGAACGCCACGTCGACCTCGCGGATCTGCTGGCGCAGTTGGCGATTCCGATCCCGAAGGTGACCACGCCGCAGATGTTCACCTACCAACTGCGGGAGCGGGCCCGCGCCGATCGCAAGCGAATCGTGTTACCGGAGGGCGACGACGACCGGATCCTCAAGTCCGCGGGGCGGGTGCTGGCGCGCGGCATCGCCGACCTGACGATCCTCGGCGACGAGAGCCAGATCCGCGCCCGCGCGGCCGAACTCGGCGTGGATATCGACGGCGCAACGGTCTACGATCCGCGCACCAGCGAGCTGTGCGACCAGTTCGCCGAGCAGTACGCCCAGCTGCGCGCCAAGAAGGGCGTCACCGTCGAGCAGGCCCGCGAGATCATCCACGACGTGTCGTACTTCGGCACGATGCTCGTGCACAACGGCATGGTCGACGGGATGGTGTCCGGCGCGTCGCACACCACCGCGCACACGGTTCGCCCGGCGTTCGAGATCATCCGGACCGCACCCGGCATCTCGACGGTCTCGAGCGTCTTCTTGATGTGCCTGCCCGACCAGGTGCTGGCCTACGGGGACTGCGCGATCGTCCCGGACCCGACCGTCGAGCAGCTCGCCGACATCGCGATCAGCGGCGGCGCAGACCGCGGCGCAGTTCGGCATCGAACCCCGGGTGGCCATGCTGTCGTATTCGACCGGGGAATCCGGAACCGGAGCCGACGTCGAGAAGGTTAGGGAGGCAACCGGATTGGTGCGCAGCCGGGCCCCTGAGCTGCTGGTCGAAGGCCCGATCCAGTACGACGCCGCCGTCGAACCCTCGGTCGCGGCCACCAAAATGCGCGACTCGCCGGTGGCCGGCCGTGCCACCGTGTTGATCTTCCCGGATCTGAACGCCGGCAACAACGCCTACAAAGCGGTGCAGCGCAGCGCGGGGGCGATCGCGATCGGCCCGGTGCTGCAAGGGTTGAACAAGCCGGTGAACGACCTGTCCCGCGGCGCACTGGTCGAAGACATCGTCAACACGGTCGCGATCACCGCCATTCAGGCGCCAGCATGACTGAAACAGTCTTGGTGCTGAACGCCGGCTCGTCGTCACTGAAATATCAACTGATCGAACCAGTTTCGGGCGAGTCGCTGGCGGACGGCACCGTCGAACAGATCGGCGAGCCGTCGTCGCCGGTGGCTGATCATCGCGATGCGCTGCGAGCGGCGTTCGAGGCGCTGTCCGCGGATGGTATCGACCTGAAGACGTGCGGGCTGGTCGCGGTGGGACACCGGGTGGTGCACGGCGGGCCGGTGTTCTACCGCCCGACCGTCATCGACGACGAGGTCATCGCGCAACTGAAGCAGCTGTCGATGCTGGCC
>CAWIKT010000073.1:0-29635 GCA_963836555.1 uncultured Actinomycetota bacterium
TGTTTTTGTTACCTTCGTTTCAGTTGCATATACTAAGACCCTGTACGGCACCTAAGGAGAAATCGGGGTGGATTTCCACGTTGCCCGAACACCTTCCGGGGCTGCTCGCCGAGATGGATGCGTTCATTGAACGCGAGATCGCCCCACTGCAGGCCGAGAACATGCAGTACTTCGACCAGCGCCGGGAATACGCCCGTACCGACTGGGACAACGACGGTATTCCCACCCGGGAGTGGGAGGACCTGCTCTCGGAGATGCGCCGACGCGCCGACGAGGCCGGCTGGCTGCGGTACGGGCTGCCCGCGTCGCTGGGCGGCCGCGACGGCACCAACATCGACATGGCGGTCATTCGGGAACACCTCGCGCACAAAGGTCTCGGTCTGCACAACGACTTGCAGAACGAGTCGTCGATCGTCGGCAATTTCCCGCAGGTGATCATGATGGAGCGGTTCGGCACCGACGAGCAGCGGGCCGCCTGGTCCGAGCCTTTGATCACCGGCGAACGGTCGATGGCCTTCGGGCTCACCGAGCCACTGCACGGCTCCGACGCAACCTGGTTGGAAACCCACGCCAAACCCGACGGTAACGACTGGATCATCAACGGCTCCAAGCGATTCAACACCGGTGTGCACCGTGCCACCCACGATCTGATCTTCGCCCGCACCTCCGGTGAGCCGGGCCAGGCCCAAGGCATCACCGCGTTCCTGGTGCCGACGGACACGCCCGGCTTCGACGTTCCGTACTACTGGTGGACGTTCAACATGCCCACCGATCACGGCGAGGTCGAACTCACCGACGTACGGGTATCCGCCAACGCCGTGCTCGGCGAAGTCGATCGGGGACTCGAGGTAGCGCAGACCTTCCTGCACGAGAACCGGATTCGCCAGGCCGCCAGCAGCCTGGGCGCAGCCCAATACTGCATCGACCGTGCGGCTGAATACGCCGGCACACGAAAGGTTTTCGGTAAGGCGCTGTCGGCCAACCAGGCCGTGCAGTGGCCGCTGGCCGAACTGCAGACCGAAGCCCAGATGGTGCGCCTGTTGGTGCAATACGCGGCCTGGCACCTCGACCGCGACCACCACATGGAAGTGTCGGACAAGGTATCGATGGCCAACTATCGCGCCAACCGACTGGTGTGCGATGCCGCCGACCGGGCGATGCAGATCTTCGGGGGCCTGGGCTACAGCCGCCACGAGCCGTTCGAGCACATCTACCGTCACCACCGGCGCTATCGAATCACCGAGGGAGCCGAGGAGATTCAGATCCGTCGGGTGGCCCAGCGGCTGTTCAAGTTCGGCCGTAAGTGACACTCGCCGAGGAACTCGCGCCGAAACTCGTCGGTGTGCTGGAACCGGTGTTGGGCGCCGGCACGGTCGTCGAGAACCTGACTGCGCTGACGGGCGGCGCCAGCCGAACCACGTGGGCGTTCGACGCGGTCACGGGCCGGCGACGACGGGCGCTGATACTGCGCACCGGGCCACCCGACGAGGTGCATGCCGGCATGGAGCTCGAGGCCAGCGCGCAGCGCGCGGCGGCGGCTGCCGGCGCACCGGTCCCCAACATCGTGGTCGCCGACGATTCCATTGCAGCACTTGGCAATCCGTTTCTGATCTGTGACGCGATCGCGGGCGAAACGATCGTGCGTCGAATTCAGCGTCAGCTCGACGACACCGGCCGGGCTCGACTGTTACGTCAGTGCGCCGAAGCGCTGGCAGCGATTCACCGGGCCGACATGGGTCTTCCCGGCATCAGCGACGAGGACCAGATGGCGGGGTGGCGCGACCAGCTGGACACCATGGGCGACACCACGGCCACCTTCGAGTGGGCGTTTCGCTGGCTGGCCGATAACCGGCCACCGCCGTCCCCGCCGAGTCTGGTGCACGGCGATTTCCGGATGGGCAACCTCATCGTCGACGGATCCGGACTAGCGGCGGTGCTGGATTGGGAATTAGTGCACATCGGTGAGGCTTATGAGGACTTGGCCTGGTTCTGTATCCGTGCCTGGCGCTTCGGCGCGCCGCTGAATCTCGCGGCCGGCGGGCTGGGCGGCATCGAGGATTTTCTTCACTGTTATGAAAAGGCCGCCGGTACGACGGTCGACCGAACCACCTTCCACTGGTGGCTGATCCAGGCGACGCTGCGATGGGGAATCATCTGCCGCTACCAGGCCGAACGGCACCTCAGCGGGCAAACTCCCTCAGTCGAACTCGCGACGATCGGCCGCCGCGTCTGCGAGACCGAATGGGATTTGCTCAACTTGCTCGATAACGCGGTCGCGCACGCCGGTTGAGAGCCTAGGGTTGTCCTGTGGCCACTCCCGATCAGGCGATCGACGCAATCCGCGCAACTGGTGGTGCTCAGCCCGGCAACCGGGCGCTGCACGCCAAGGGCAAGCTCTACCGGGGCACCTTCACCGCGACTCCCGAGGCCGCCGCACTCTCCCGCGCCACGCACCTCAGCGGCGCAGGAGTGCCCGCGCTGATCCGATTCTCCAGCGGCTCAGGCAATCCCGATCAACCCGACAATGCTCCCGGCGTCCGCGGGCTCGCAGTGAAATTCACCCTTCCGGACGGGTCGACCACCGACGTATCCACGCAGACCGCCAAGCTCTTTCCGGCCAGCACGCCCGACGGCTTCATCTCTTTGCTGCGGGCGTCGCGTCCAGGTCCCACCGCTCCCCTGCGGCTCATCCGATACATCGTCCGCCATCCACGCTTCGTCAAGTCGCTACCCGTGGTCAAAGAAGCGAACAGAGTGCCGGCCAGCTACGGCACCGTCGCCTATCACGGTCTGCACGCATTCCGGTGGGTTGCCGCCGATGGCAGCGAGCGGTTCGTGCGCTATCACCTGCAGCCGGTTGCCGGCGAGGACATTCTGTCGCCGGACGTCGCGAAAGCGAAGGACGCCGACTTCTTGACCCATGAACTCGACAAACGCCTTGCGTCCCAACCGGTTCGGTTCGACTACCAGGTCCAGATCGCCGCGCACGGCGACTCGACAACCGACCCGTCCAAGGCTTGGCACAGCGACCAGACCGTCACCGTGGGCACGCTCGACATCACCGGCGTCGACACGGAACGCGAGCATGGCGGCGACATCGTCGTTTTCGATCCGATGCGCGTCACCGAAGGCATCGAGCCCTCCGACGATCCCGTCCTGAGGTTCCGCACGGTCGCCTATTCGGCGTCGGTGAAACTACGCACCGGTGTCGACCGCGGCGCCGAGGCGCCCCCGACCTGATGACATCCGCATACGGGCGCCCCACCGCGGCGGAGCTGATCGCCGCGGTGGCCGATTTCGTCGAGACCGAAGTGCGTGAGGCGACTTCGGGTCAGGTCAACTTCCATTCCCGAGTCGCGGCCAACGCCCTGCGCATGGTCGAACGCGAGCTGACCGCCGACCCCGATGACGGCGTCACCGAGGCATTGACCCGCATCGGGTTCGACGACGAGGCGGCGCTGGCCGCGGCCATCCGGGCCGGCGACGTGCGACGGGGCCGACCTTCCCGTGCGGTCGGCGTTGCGCGCGCTGGTCGGCCGCCGGTTGGCCGCCGCCCACCCGGGCTACCAGAACGAGTAGAGAGACGCCCTATGCCCGCTAGCCAAGCGATCGTCGACGTGGCCAATGATCTGTTCGCCGCGATCGAACGCGGCGACGAGCCGCGACTGGACGACCTGTTCGGGGCAGACGTCGCGGTCTGGCGGGCCGGCGCGCCACGCGACGACGACAAAAAGCGAGCGATGAACGTCCTGCGATGGTTCATCGGCGTCACCGCCGAGCGCAGGTATGAAGTCCTGGACCGCCAGCTGTTTCCCGACGGCTTCGTGCAGCAACACATCCTGCACGCCACCGGCCGCGATGGCGGATTGATCGCGCTGCGGGTCTGCATCGTGATCAGGGTGGGCGCCGACAATGTGATCAACCGCATCGACGAGTACTTCGACCCGGCCGACCTCGCACCGATCATGGAGCTGACAGAGAAGGAGTGGCGCATGAGCAACGTCGACACACTGCTGAACGATCCCGACACGGCTGGGATGTGGGCTCTGGATCGGGACCGTTCCACCGTCGGCTTCAACATCAAGAACTTCTGGGGTCTGCTCAACGTCAAAGGGCGCTTCACCGACATCAGCGGCGACGGCCAGGTCACCGGCAAGGGCGCGATCTTCGGTCGGCTCGAGATCCAGGTGGCGTCGCTGCGCACCGGCATCGGCAAACGTGACGAGCACCTGCGGTCGGCCGACTTCTTCGACGCCGAGCGGTACCCGGAGATCAGCGTCGAGGTGACCGCCATCGAGCCCGCTGCCGGTGACGCCGCCGATCTGCCGGCCACGTTCACATCAAAGGGGTCACCGCGCCGGTACCGCTGCCTGTCCAGGTCAGCGCACTCGGCAACGGCGCCGTGCGGGTGACCGCGAACACCGAGATCGACCGCGACCAGTTCGACATCGGCTGGAATCGGCTCGGAATGGTCGCCAAGACGGCGACGGTCGTCGGCCGACGCGTACTTCGTGCGGACGCCGCGGTAACTGTCGCCGGGCAGTACGATCTGGACCGTGTCTGCCACCAGCCCCTTGCGGATCCTCGTGTACAGCGACAACGCCAACACCCGACAGGCTGTCATGACGGCGTTGGGCAAACGGGTCCATCCGGACCTGCCCGAGCTGAGCTACATCGAGGTCGCCACCGGACCGGTGGTCATTCAGCAGATGGACGCCGGCGGCATCGATCTGGCGATTCTGGATGGCGAGGCGACCCCCGAAGGTGGCATGGGCATCGCCAAGCAGCTGAAAGACGAAATCGACCAGGGACCGCCGATCGTGGTGCTGACCGGCCGCCGCGACGACGCCTGGCTGGCCAGCTGGTCACGCGCCGAAGGAGCGGTTCCCCACCCGATCGACCCAATCCGGCTGAGCAGAACCGTCCTCGAGTTGCTGCGCGCCCCGTCTAATCGGCGGGCCGTTCACCCCCTCTATTTGCGGCTCGAAAACGCATCAAAGCGCCTTGCGCTCTTCGCTGATTCGCGACTTCTGGCTGGTCGGGCTCCCGGCGCCGGTCTTACGCCGTCCAACACCCGTCCAGTTGTGGTTGAGGTCACAACTAACCTGCTGGGCGCGCGACCACACACGGTCGCTAGGCTGTGCTTGCGCTCACAGTCCAGCCCTAGACCAAGAGTGAGGAAGCGTCGTCGCGGGATGAATCTGTACCTACCCATCCTCGTACTCGGAGGGATCGCCGCAGCCTTCGCGCTCGGCTCGGTCGCATTGCCCAGATCACCGGTCCGTCCCGCTACAACCGGGCGAAGCTGGAGGCCTACGAGTGCGGGATCGAGCCCAGCGACCAGCCGGCCAACGCACCGCACGCCGGCAGCGGCCAGCGGTTCCCGGTGAAGTACTACCTGACGGCAATGCTGTTCATCGTCTTCGACATCGAGATCGTGTTCCTCTACCCGTGGGCGGTCAGTTCGACCAGCTCGGGTTGTTCGCGCTCATCGAGATGGTGATGTTCATGCTCACGGTCTTCGTCGCCTACGCATACGTGTGGCGTCGCGGCGGACTTGACTTGGGATTGAGGTAGATCGTGGGCCTGGAAGAAAAACTTCCCAGCGGCTTCCTGCTGACGACCGTCGAGAAGCTGGCCGGATACTTCCGCAAGAGCTCGCTGTGGCCGGCCACCTTCGGACTGGCGTGCTGCGCGATCGAGATGATGGCCACCGCCGGCCCGCGATTCGACATCGCACGCTTCGGCATGGAGCGGTTTTCGGCAACACCCCGGCAGGCCGACCTGATGATCGTGGCCGGCCGCGTCAGCCAGAAGATGGCGCCGGTGCTGCGCCAGATCTACGACCAGATGGCCGAGCCCAAATGGGTTCTGGCCATGGGCGTCTGCGCATCGTCGGGCGGAATGTTCAACAACTACGCGATCGTGCAGGGCGTCGACCACGTCGTGCCGGTGGACATCTACCTGCCCGGCTGCCCGCCGCGACCGGAGATGTTGCTGTACGCAATCCTCAAGCTGCACGACAAGATTCAGGAGATGCCGCTCGGCGTCAACCGCGAGCAAGCCATCGCCGAAGCCGAGGAGGCGGCACTCGCCGCCCGGCCGACGATCGAGCATCATGGGGCTGCTGCGATGAGCTCACCGGAACACGACCCCAAGCGGGCCGCCAGCGAGGTCGGCGGCAACCCGGTCGGCACGGACCCGCCGAGCGCCGAACGGATCGGCGTGCGCCGCGGCATGTTCGGCGTCCGCGGCAGCGGTGACACCTCGGGCTACGGGCGACTGGTTCGCCAGGTCACCCTCGACGAGGGAAGCCCGCGTCCCTACGGCGGCTACTTCGACGAGGTCGTCGACCGGCTGGCCGACGCGTTGAAAGCCGACGAAGACGTCGAATTCGCCGACGCCATCGAGAAAGTCGTCGTGTACCGCAACGAGCTGACGCTGCATGTGCGACGCGAACTGCTGCCGCAGGTCGCCCGGCGGCTGCGCGACGACCCGCAGCTGCGCTTCGAGCTGTGCCTGGGCGTCAACGGCGTGCACTATCCCGACGACACCGGTCGCGAGCTGCACGCCGTCTACCCGCTGAACTCGATCACCCACAACCGTCGGGTCCGCGCTGGAAGTGGCCGCGCCAGACGCGGATCCGCACATGCCGTCGCTGTTCTCGGATCTACCCGACCAACGACTGGCACGAGCGCGAGACCTACGACTTCTTCGGCATCATCTTCGACGGTCACCCGTCGCTGACCCGCATCGAGATGCCCGACGACTGGGTGGGGCACCCGCAGCGCAAGGACTACCCGCTGGGCGGCATCCCCGTGGAGTACAAGGGCGCCAAGATTCCCCCGCCCGACCAGCGGAGGTCCTACAACTGATGAGCGAACCCACAACCCGCCCGGGACCTGGTCACCGTTGGCGGTCAGGACTGGGAGAAGATCGTCGAGGCCGCCCGCGAAAGGCGAGCCCGGCGAGCGGATCGTCGTCAACATGGGTCCGCAGCACCCGTCCACCCACGGCGTGCTGCGACTGATCCTCGAGATCGAGGGCGAGACCGTCACCGACGCCCGATGCGGAATCGGCTACCTGCACACCGGAATCGAGAAGAACCTCGAGTACCGGTACTGGACGCAGGGCGTCACGTTCGTGACCCGAATGGATTACCTGTCACCCTTTTTCAACGAGACCGCGTTCTGCCTGGGCGTGGAGAAGCTGCTCGGCATCACCGACGAGATCCCCGAGCGGGTCAACGTCATCCGGGTGATGATGATGGAGCTCAATCGCATCTCGTCGCATCTGGTCGCTTTGGCGACCGGCGGCATGGAGTTGGGCGCGATGACGCCAATGTTCATCGGCTTCCGCGGCCGCGAGACTCATTCTGACGCTGTTCGAGTACATCACCGGTCTGCGGATGAACAGCGCCTACATTCGGCCCGGGGGCGTGGCGCAGGATCTGCCGTCCGATGCGAAGACCGAAATCGCCAAGGCCCTCAAGGAATGTGAAGGTCACGCTGCGCGAGATGGGCGACCTGCTCAACGAGAACGCAATCTGGAAGGCCCGCACCAAGGACGTCGGCTATCTCGACCTCACCGGCTGCATGGCGCTGGGCATCACCGGACCAATGCCTTCGCTCCACCGGGCTGCCCCACGACCTGCGTCAGGCTGAGCCCTACTGCGGTTACGAGAACTACGAGTTCGACGTCATGACCGACGACGGCTGTGATTCCTACGGCCGCTACATCATTCGCGTCAAGGAGATGTCGGAGTCGGTCAAGATCGTCGAGCAGTGCCTGGACAAGCTCAGCCCGGACCGACGATGATCGAGGACCGCAAGATCGCCTGGCCCGCCGACCTGAAGGTCGGCCCGGACGGGCTGGGCAACTCGCCTGAGCACATCGAGAAGATCATGAGGGGCTCGATGGAGGCCTTGATCCACCACTTCAAGTTGGTCACCGAGGGCATCCGGGTTCCGGCTGGGCAGGTCTACGTCGCCGTAGAATCCCCGCGCGGCGAGCTGGGTGTTCACATGGTCAGCGACGGCGGCACGCGCCCGTACCGGGTTCACTACCGAGATCCCTCATTCACGAATCTTCAAGCCGTCGCCGCGATGTGCGAGGGCGGCATGGTCGCCGACGTCATCACCGCGGTGGCCAGTATCGACCCGGTGATGGGCGGGGTGGACCGATGACCGCAGTACCCCAAGCCGGCGCCGGCAAGAACGCGCCCGGCGCCAACAACGGCGAACGGGTGTTTATTCGGCTTGGGCCGCCGGCGGAGGAACCCGGGCAGTTCGTCACCGAAGGAGCTCCGAAGTCGTACCCGGCCGACGTGCAGGCACGTCTCGAGGTCGACGCCAAGGAGATCATCGGCCGCTACCCCAACCCGCGCTCGGCACTGTTGCCGCTGCTGCACTTGGTGCAGGCGCAAGACGGTTACGTGACGCCGGCAGGCGTGGAATTCTGCGGTGCTCAGCTCAGCCTGACCGGAGCCGAAGTTGCCGCCGTCGCAAGCTTTTACACCATGTACCGTCGCGGACCGACCGGTGAATACTTGGTCGGAGTCTGCACGAACACGCTGTGCGCGGTGATGGGCGGCGACGCAATTTTCGACTCGCTCAAAGACCACCTGGGCGTCGGCAACGACGAGACCACCGAGGACGGGAAGGTCACGCTGCAGCACATCGAGTGCAACGCGGCGTGCGACTTCGCGCCGGTGGTGATGGTCAACTGGGAGTTCTACGACAACCAGACCGTGGAATCGGCGCGCACGCTGGTCGACGGTCTGCGCTCCGGCACTCCCCCGGCCCCCACCCGCGGAAACCTGTGCACGTTCAAGGAGGCCGAGCGGATCCTCGCCGGTTTCCCCGATCCGCGGCCCGACGAGGGCCAGGGAGGAGCGGGCGCGGCGACGCTGGCGGGACTCGAGGTGGCCAAGGAAAAGAACATGCGTGCCGGCGACGATGCAGAGCGAAGCGATGCTGAGGAGCGGCACAAGACTTCCGCACCGCCTGCAGGGGAGGGCAAGTAATGGGGTCACCGACACCGTTGGCTCCGGTGCTGAGCCGATTCTGGGACGACCCCGAATCGTGGACGCTGGAGACCTATCGCCGCAACGACGGCTATCAGGCGCTGGACAAGGCCTTGAAGATGGACGCCGACGCCGTGATCTCAATGGTCAAGGATTCTGGATTGCGCGGTCGCGGGGGCGCGGGTTTCTCGACCGGGACCAAGTGGTCGTTCATTCCGCAGGGCGACAGCGGTGCCGCGGCGAAGCCGCATTACCTGGTGGTCAACGCCGACGAGTCGGAACCCGGTACGTGCAAAGACATTCCGCTGATGCTGGCCACCCCGCACGTGCTGGTCGAGGGCGTCATCATCGCGTCCTACGCCATCCGGGCCAGCCACGCTTTCATCTACGTCCGCGGCGAGGTAATGCCGGTGCTGCGACGCCTGCAGAACGCGGTCGCCGAGGCTTACGCCAACGGCTACCTGGGCCGCAACATCGGCGGATCGGGCTACGACCTGGAACTGGTGGTGCACGCCGGGGCGGGCGCGTACATCTGCGGTGAGGAAACCGCGCTGCTGGATTCGTTGGAAGGCCGTCGGGGTCAGCCGCGGCTGCGCCCGCCGTTCCCGGCGGTTGCCGGCCTGTATGGCTGCCCGACGGTGATCAACAACGTCGAGACCATCGCCAGCGTTCCATCGATCGTGCTCAACGGCGTGGACTGGTTCCGTTCCATGGGTAGCGAGAAATCGCCTGGCTACACGCTGTATTCGCTGTCGGGGCACGTCACCAAGCCCGGCCAGTACGAGGCACCGCTGGGTATCACGCTGCGTGAGCTGCTCGACTACGCCGGTGGCGTGCGGGCCGGCCACAAGCTGAAGTTCTGGACGCCCGGCGGATCGTCGACACCGCTGCTCACGGACGAACACCTCGACGTGCCGCTGGATTACGAGGGGGTTGGATCGGTCGGGTCGATGCTCGGCACGAAGGCGCTGGAGATCTTCGACGAAACCACCTGCGTGGTGCGCGCGGTCAGCCGCTGGACCGACTTCTACAAGCACGAGTCGTGCGGTAAGTGCACGCCGTGCCGCGAGGGCACGTTCTGGCTGAGCCAGATCTACCACCGTCTGGAAAACGGCCGCGGCACCGCCGAAGACCTCGACAAGCTCACCGACATCGCCGACGCGATTCTCGGAAAGTCGTTCTGCGCCTTGGGCGATGGCGCGGCGAGCCCGGTCGCCTCGTCGCTCAAGTTCTTCCGTGACGAATACGTCGCACACATCGAGGGCGGCGGCTGTCCGTTCGACCCCAAGCTGTCCATGCTCGAGGCAGACGGAGTGAAAGCGTGACGCAAACTGCCGACACCGACAAGAAGGTCATCGAGCCCGAGCTGGTGACGCTGACCATCGACGGCACCGAAGTCAGTGTTCCCAAGGGCACGTTGGTGATTCGAGCCGCCGAGCTGATCGGCGTGCAGATCCCCCGATTCTGCGATCACCCGCTGCTCGACCCGGTCGGCGCGTGCCGGCAGTGCATCGTCGAGATCGAGGGTCAACGTAAGCCGATGGCCTCGTGCACCATTCCGGTCGCCGACGACATGGTGGTGCGCACGCAGTTCAGCTCCGAGGTGGCCGACAAGGCACAGCACGGAGTCATGGAGCTGCTGCTGATCAATCATCCGCTGGACTGCCCGATGTGCGACAAGGGCGGTGAATGCCCATTGCAGAACCAGGCAATGTCCAACGGCCGGCCGGACTCTCGGTTCGAGGACGTCAAGCGGACGTTCACCAAACCGATCAACATCTCCTCGCAGGTGCTGCTGGATCGCGAGCGCTGCATCCTCTGTGCGCGCTGCACCCGGTTCTCCGACCAGATCGCCGGTGACCCGTTCATCGAGATGCTGGAGCGCGGCGCGCTGCAACAGGTCGGCATCTATGCCGAGGAGCCGTTCGAGTCGTACTTCTCCGGCAACACCGTGCAGATCTGTCCGGTCGGCGCGCTGACCGGTACCGCCTACCGTTTCCGCGCCCGTCCGTTCGACCTGGTCTCCAGCCCGAGCGTGTGCGAGCACTGCGCGTCGGGGTGTGCCCAGCGCACGGACCACCGTCGCGGCAAGGTCGTGCGCCGATTGGCCGGCGACGAGCCCGAGGTCAACGAGGAGTGGAACTGCGACAAGGGCCGCTGGGCGTTCACTTACGCCACCCAGGGTGACCGGATCACCACTCCCCTGGTCCGCGGCGCCGACGGTGCACTCGAGCCCGCGTCGTGGCCGCATGCGGTCGCGGTGGCACTCGAGGGCCTCACCACCGCGGCCGGCGGTGCCGGTGTGCTGCCCGGTGGCAGGTTGACCGTCGAAGACGCGTACGCCTATTCGAAATTCGCACGAATCGTGTTGGGCACCAACGACATCGACTTCCGTGCCCGCCCGCTCTCCGAAGAAGAGACCCAATTCCTGGCGGCCCGGGTCGCCGGCAAGGTGCTCACCACCACCTACTCCGACCTCGAGTCGGCGCCGGCGGTGCTGCTGGTTGGCTTCGAGCCCGAAGAAGAGTCGCCGATCGTCTATCTGCGACTGCGTAAGGCGGCACGCAAGCACGGTCTGCCGATCCACGCGGTCGCGCCGTTCGCCAGCAACGGTTTACAGAAGATGCAGGGCACGCTGATCAAGGCCGCCCCCGGCGGCGAGGCCGCCGTCCTGGACGGGTTGGCCGGCAGCGACCTCGCCGGGCTGCTCGCCAAGCCAGGCGCCGTGATCATCGTCGGTGAACGGCTAGCCACCTCGCCCGGCGCTTTGTCGGCGGCGGCCCGGCTCGCGGAGAGCACCGGAGCGCGACTGGCATGGGTGCCGCGCCGCGCCGGCGAGCGCGGGGCCGTCGAGGCCGGCGCGCTGCCGGGGCTGCTGCCCGGTGGCCGGCCGCTGAACGACGAGACCGCCCGCGCGCAGCTCGCCGCGGACTGGAATGTCGCCCAATTGCCCTCCGCCGCAGGGCGTGACGCGGAGGCCATCCTGGCCGCAGCCAAGGACGGAACCCTGGGAGCGTTGCTGATCGGCGGCATTGACCCTAACGACTTCGCCGACCCCGATGCGGTGCTGGCCGCTCTGGACGCAGCAGGCTTCATCGTGAGCCTCGAGCTGCGGCGCAGCGCGGTCACCGAGCGCGCCGACGTGGTCTTCCCGATCGCGCCGGCCGCAGAGAAAGCCGGAACCTACGTCAACTGGGAAGGCCGTCAGCGCAGCTTCTCGAGTGCGCTGCAGCCGGCCGCCACACCGGACTGCCGCGTGCTGGACACCCTGGCCGACGAACTCGGTATCGACCTCGGATTCCCCACTGTGGCAGCGGGTCTGGCCGAGCTCAACCGGCTGGGCACCTGGGATGGTGCACCCGCGGCGGCACCGAGCGTCGACGCTGCCTCCGCCCCCGAGCCGGGGACCGGTGAAGCCGTCCTGGCGGGCTGGCGGATGTTGCTCGACGACGGGCAGTTGCAAGACGGCGAGCCGCATCTGGCCGGTACGGCTCGCACCCCGGTGGTGCGTTTGTCGGCCGAGACGGCCAGTGGGATCGGCGCCTCCGACGGCGACAACGTCAGCGTCAGCACCGCGCGCGGGTCGATCACCCTGCCGCTGACGATCACCGAGATGCCCGATCGCGTGGCATGGCTGCCGCTGAACTCACCCGGGTCGGCAGTGCACCGGGAACTGGGCGTCACGCCCGGCGCCGTGGTGCGGATTGGAGCTTCCAAGTGACCGCCTTCGGACACGACACCTGGTGGCTGGTTCTTGCCAAAGCGCTTCTGGTCTTTGTCTTCCTGGTGCTGACCGTGTTGGTCGCGATCCTCGCCGAGCGCAAGATCCTGGGCCGGATGCAGATGCGGTGGGGCCCCAACCGGGTCGGGCCGCGCGGCTACCTACAAAGTCTTGCCGACGGCATCAAACTGGCGCTCAAAGAGCCGATCATCCCGTTCGGCGTGGAGAAGCCGATTTTCCTTCTCGCGCCGGCCATCTCGACGATCCCCGCTATCACCGCGTTCGCGTTCATCCCCTTCGGGCCGCAGGTGTCGGTGTTCGGCCACTGGACTCCGCTGCAGGTCACCGACCTGCCGGTGGCGGTGCTGTTCATCCTGGCGTTGTCCTCGATCGGGGTGTACGGGATCGTGCTCGCCGGGTGGTCGTCTGGATCGACCTATCCGCTGCTGGGTGGGGTGCGCTCCACCGCTCAGGTGATCTCGTATGAGGTCGCGATGGGCCTGTCGTTCGCGACGGTATTCCTCTACGCCGGAACGATGTCCACCTCGGAGATCGTCACAGCCCAGAACCGGGTTTGGTACATCTTCCTGCTGCTGCCGTCGTTCTGCACGTACCTGGTGTCGATGGTCGGCGAGACCAACCGGGCGCCGTTCGACCTTCCCGAAGCCGAGGGCGAACTGGTCGCCGGTTTCCACACCGAGTACTCGTCGCTGAGCTTCGCGATGTTTTTCCTCGCCGAATACATCAACATGACCACGGTGTCAGCGCTGGCCGCGACGCTGTTCCTGGGCGGCTGGCACGCGCCGTGGCCGCTGACCATGGTGTGGGCCGGCGCCAACAGCGGCTTCTGGCCGGTGCTGTGGTTCACCGCCAAGGTCTGGGTCTTCCTGTTCATCTACATCTGGCTGCGCGGCGTGCTGCCGCGATTGCGCTACGACCAGTTCATGGCACTCGGCTGGAAGATCCTGATCCCGGTGTCGCTGGTCTGGGCGCTGATCGCCGCGGCTATCCGCACACTGCGCGACCAGGGATACGCGCACTGGACGACCGCGCTGGTGATCGCGAGCATCACTGTCACAGGGGTACTGCTGTATCTGCTGCAGCGGCCGTTCAGCAATAGTCACCTGCGCAAGAAACGTCGCCGCACAGAGTCGGAGGCAAGGTCCGCACCTGCGGCGGCCTTGGAGCCGGCATTCCCTACGCCGCCGATGCCCGCCAAGCAACTGGCACCAGCGACCAAGGAGACAGCCAATGGCTAAGTTCCTCAGTTCCCTCGCCGGATTCGGTGTCACGTTCGGCGCGATGTTCAAGCGCCCGATCACCGAGAGCTATCCGGAGAACCCCGGACCGGTGAAGCCCCGGTACCACGGCCGCCATCAGCTCAACCGTTACGCCGACGGCCTGGAGAAATGCATCGGCTGCGAACTGTGCGCGTGGTCGTGTCCCGCGGACGCGATCTACGTCGAAGGCGACGACAACACCGACGAGGCCCGCTTTTCCCCAGGCGAACGCTACGGTCGCGTCTACCAGATCAACTACCTGCGCTGCATCGGATGCGGGCTGTGCGTCGAGGCCTGCCCGACTCGCGCGCTGACGATGACCAACGACTACGAGATGGCCGACGACAACCGGGCCGACCTGATCTACGAGAAGCAGAACCTGCTGGCACCGCTGCTCGAGGGCATGACCCCCGCCCCGCACCCAAGGGCTGAAGGGGCCACCGACGCCGACTATTACCGCGGCAACGTCACCGCGAATGGACTTCGGCAGCTACCGATTTCGGACGTCTCGAAGTGACCGCCCTGCTCGCCGACACCGTCGCCCGCACGTCCACCGGCGAAGCGGTCACCTTCTGGATACTGGCCACGCTCGCGCTGATCGGCGCGCTCGGCGTGGTGATGGCTGCCAACGCGGTGTACTGCGCGATGTCGCTGGCGCTGACGATGATCGTGCTGGCCGTCATCTACATGATCCAGGACGCCCTGTTCCTCGGCGTCGTGCAAATCGTGGTCTACACCGGCGCGGTGATGATGCTGTTCTTGTTCGTGCTGATGCTGATCGGTGTGGACTCAGCCGAGTCACTGGTGGAAACCCTTCGCGGACAACGGGTTGCCGCGGTCATCGCGGGAATCGGCTTGGGCGTTGTGCTGATCGCCGGAATCGGCAACGTCGCCACGAACCGATTCGCGGCGAACGGCTACTCGACAGACATCGCCCCCGAGGGCAACGTCCAGGGGCTGGCGGCGCTGATCTTTTCCCAGTACCTGTGGGCGTTCGAACTCACCAGCGCGCTGCTGATCACCGCGGCGATCGGCGCGATGATCCTGGCCCACCGCGAACGGTTCGAGCGCCGTAAGACCCAGCGCGAGTTGTCCATCGAACGGTTCCACCCCGGCGGGTACCCGACACCACTGCCGGGCCCGGGCGTCTTCGCCCGGCACAACGCCGTCGACACGCCGGCACGGTTGCCCGACGGGTCCCCCTCCCGGTTGTCAGTGCCCGCGGTGCTGGAGCCCCGGCCGGTTGAAGAGCGCGACCTGCCGGCGCTACACAGCTCCAACCGAAACGGTGCGTCATGAACCCGGAGAATTACCTGTATCTGTCCGCGCTGCTGTTCACCATCGGCGCAGCCGGTGTGCTGTTGCGGCGCAACGCGATTGTCATGTTCATGTGCGTCGAGTTGATGCTGAACGCGGTCAACTTAGCCTTCGTCACCTTCTCCCGGCTGCACGGTCACCTCGACGGTCAGATGGTGGCGTTCTTCACGATGGTCGTCGCCGCCTGTGAAGTGGTGGTGGGGCTGGCGATCATCATGACGATTTTCCGTGCCCGCAAATCGGCTTCGGTCGACGACGCCAACCTGCTTAAGGGCTGACGCATGACACATCTGAGCTGGCTGCTCGTCGCCTTGCCCGCGGCCGGCGCCGCAATACTGCTGCTAGGCGGTCGGCGTACCGACGGGTGGGGCCACTGGCTGGGCTGCCTGACCGCACTGGCCTCGTTCGGGGTCGGAGTGTCGCTGCTGACCGACATGCTCGGCCGGCACGGCGACGCGCGGGCCATCACCCAGAACCTGTTCACCTGGATTCCGGTTGACAGCCTTCAGGTCGACTTCGGGCTGCAGATCGACCAGCTGTCAATCTGTTTCGTGCTGCTGATCACCGGGGTGGGATCGCTGATCCACATCTATTCGGTGGCCTACATGGCCGAAGACCCCGATCGCCGAAGGTTTTTCGCCTACCTGAACCTGTTCTTGGCGGCGATGCTGCTGTTGGTCGTGGCTGACAACTTCGTGGGCCTCTACGCCGGCTGGGAAGGCGTCGGTCTGGCGTCCTACCTGCTGATCGGATTCTGGTACCACAAGCCGACCGCGGCCACCGCGGCCAAGAAGGCGTTCGTGATGAACCGCGTCGGCGACGCCGGGCTGGCCTTGGCCATCTTCGTGATCTTCGCCAACTTCGGCACGCTGTCCTACTCCGGTGTGTTTGGTCAGGCATCGGGAGCCAGCCAGAGCGCGTTGACCTGGATCGGCTTGCTGCTGCTGTCGGGCGCGTGCGCCAAGTCCGCCCAGGTTCCGCTGCAGGCCTGGCTCGGGGACGCGATGGAAGGCCCGACGCCGGTCTCGGCGCTGATCCATGCGGCCACGATGGTGACCGCCGGTGTGTACCTGATCGTGCGGTCCAACCCGCTGTACAGCCTGTCCCCCGATGCGCGACTCGGCGTGATCATCGTCGGCACGGTGACGCTGCTCTTCGGAGCCTTCATTGGCTGCGCCAAGGACGACATCAAGCGCGCGCTCGCGGCGTCGACGATGAGTCAGATCGGCTACATGGTGCTGGCCGCGGGCCTCGGTCCGGCGGGCTACGTGTTTGCGATCATGCACCTGCTCACGCACGGCTTCTTCAAGGCCGGCCTGTTCTTGGGCTCCGGCTCGATCATTCATGCGATGCACGAAGAGCAGGACATGCGCAGGTACGGGGCGCTGCGCGCCGCGCTTCCGATCACGTTCGCCACGTTCGGCCTTGGCTATCTGGCGATCATCGGGGTGTGGCCGTTCGCCGGCTACTTCTCCAAGGACGCGATCATCGAAGCCGCCCTCGGTGCGGGCGGGGTCCGCGGCTACGTGCTGGGCGGGGCCGCACTGCTCGGTGCCGGCGTCACCGCGTTCTATATGACCCGAGTGATGTTGATGACGTTCTTCGGCGAAAAGCGTTGGGCCGAAGACACGCATCCTCACGAGTCGCCCGCCTTGATGACCTGGCCGATGATCCTGCTGGCGGTCGGCTCGGTGTTCTCCGGTGGCGTGTTCGCCTTCGGCGGCCGGCTGCAGCACTGGCTCGAACCCGTGACCACCTTCGAGGAGAGCCCACACGTGGTGCCGACGTGGACCTTCAACGTCGTCACTCTCGGCATCGTGGTGGTGGGGGTCGGTATCGCCGTCCTGCTGTACGGCCTGCGTGCCGTGCCCGGAACCGCGCCGGCCGACGCGTCCGTACTCACCGTCGCCGCCCGCCGGGATCTTTACGGCGATGCGTTCAACGAAGGGGTTTTCATGCGACCGGGTGCGCAGTTGACCCACGCGCTCGTCGAGTTCGACGACCAGGGCGTCGACGGCTCGGTCAACGGCCTGGCCAATCTCGTTGGCCGAACGTCGGATTGGTTGCGCGGCTTCCAGACCGGGTTCGCCCGCAACTACGCGTTGTCGATGCTGGCCGGAGCGGCCCTCGTCGGCGCCGCGATCCTGGCGGTGCAGCTGTGGTGATCCACATCTTGGACCTGGTACCGCACCGCATGAGCGGTGCCAGTGAACAGGAGCGGCGCCCGTGACCCGCGCCGCGACGATGCAGAGCGTAGCGATGAAAAGGAGCGGCGCCCGTGACCCGCGCCGCGACGATGCAGAGCGTAGCGATGAAAAGGAGCGGCGCTCGTGACTAACGCCCCATGGCTTTCGATCCTGTGGCTGCTGCCGTTGGTCGGTGCCGTCGTGATCATCCTGATCCCAGCGGGCGGACGGCAGTTCGCCAAGTGGCTCGGTGTCGGCGTGTCGGCGGCAGTGCTGGTGCTGTCGATCGCGCTTGCGGTGGCCTTCAAGGCCGGTGGTCCGACCTATCAATTCACCGAATCGCACCCGTGGATACCGGCATTCGGCGCCGGCTACACGATCGGTGTCGACGGCATCGCGCTGATGCTGGTGTTGGTGACGACGATCCTGGTGCCATTCCTGCTGGTGGCCGGCTGGGACGACGGCGGTGAGAAATCCCGCGGCACACAGGCTTTCGTGGCACTCACGCTGACCATCGAGTCGATGGTGCTGATTTCGGTGATCTCGCTGGACGTGCTGCTGTTCTACGTGTTCTTCGAGGCGATGCTGATCCCGATGTACTTCCTCATCGGCGGCTTCGGCGGTGGCGCTCACCGGTCGCGTGCCGCGGTGAAGTTCTTGCTGTACAACCTTTTCGGCGGTCTGATCATGCTGGCCGCGGTGATCGGTTTGTATGTGGTGACCGCCGAAACGGGCTCGGGCACGTTCGACTTCCGTCAGATCGTCGCCGCCGTCACCTCGGGCACTTTGGGTGCCTCGTCGGGGGTGACGAAGGCGCTGTTCCTGGGATTCATGCTCGCGTTCGCCATCAAGGCGCCGCTGTGGCCGTTCCACCGCTGGCTGCCCGACGCCGCAGTCGAATCGACACCGGCGACAGCGGTGCTGATCACCGCGGTGATGGACAAGGTCGGCACGTTCGGCATGCTGCGTTATTGCCTGCAGTTATTCCCCGATGCCTCAACGTATTTCCGGCCCGCCATCGTCGCACTCGCGGTGATCGGCGTCATCTACGGCGCTATCGTCGCGATCGGCCAGACCGACATCATGCGACTGATCGCCTACACGTCGATCTCGCACTTCGGTTTCATCATCCTCGGTATCTTCGTGATGACGACGCAGGGCCAGAGCGGGGCGACGCTGTACATGCTCAACCACGGCATCTCGACCGCGGCGGTGTTCCTGATCGCGGGATTCCTGATCTCGCGCCGCGGCACCCGCTCGATCGCCGCCTACGGTGGAATCCAGAAGGTGGCCCCGGTGTTGGCCGGCACGTTCCTGGTCGCCGGGCTGGCGACGGTGTCGCTTCCCGGTCTCGCGCCGTTCGTCAGCGAATTCCTGGTGCTGCTGGGCTCTTACAACCGCTACTGGCTGGCGGCCGCGGTCGGCGTGATCGCGCTAATACTTTCCTCGATCTACATTCTGTGGCTGTATCAGCGGGTGATGACCGGTCCCGTCACACCGGGCAACGAACGGATCCGCGATCTGGTACCGCGCGAAATCCTGGTCGTCGCACCACTCATCGCGCTGCTGCTGGTGCTGGGGATCTATCCCAAGCCGGTGCTGGACATCATCAACCCCGCGGTGGGCAACACCATGGCGACCATTGGTGCGCATGACCCCGCACCGATCGTGCGGCCCGGCACGGCGCACGTACCCGGAATGGCGGAAGGACCGCGGCGATGACGTCACTTCTTGCTGCTTCGATGCCGACGCCCAGCGTCGAATACGGGCTACTCGCACCAATTTTCATCGTCTTCGGTGTCGCGGTGGTCGGCGTTCTGGTGGAAGCATTCCTGCCCCGACGGGCCCGCTATGGCGCCCAGGTCCTGCTCGCGCTCGGCGGCCTGATTGCGGCGATCGCCGAGGTCATCGTCATTTCCGGGCGGCTCGATCCTCCGGGTCACTATGCGGTGCTGCACGCGCTGGCCGTTGACGGGCCGACGCTGCTGCTGCAAGGTGCCATCCTGCTGGTCGCGCTACTCGCGGTGTTCTTCTTCGCCGAGCGGCAAACGGGCGACAGCCCGATCGCCGGACCGGGTGCCGCGACGGCTACCGCTCACGCCCCGGCCGGATTGCAATCCTTCACGCCACAAGCGTCTGCGGTTCCCGATAGCGCGGCCGAACACGAGGCCGAACGGGCCGGCGCGAGCCAGACCGAGGTGTTTCCACTGACCATGCTGGCGGTCGGGGGCATGCTGGTGTTCCCAGCCGCCAACGACCTGCTGACCATGTTCGTGGCGCTCGAAGTGTTGTCGCTGCCGCTCTATCTGCTCTGCGGCTTGGCCCGGCACCGTCGCCTGTTGTCCCAGGAAGCGGCTGTCAAATACTTTCTGCTGGGTGCATTTTCGTCGGCATTCTTCCTGTACGGCGTGGCTCTACTTTACGGGGCAACCGACACCCTGACGTTGCCCGGCATCGCGAAGGCGTTGGCAGCCAACCACAGCCACTCGATGGCACTCATCGGTGTCGCGCTGTTGTCAGTCGGTTTGCTGTTCAAGGTCGGCGCGGTCCCTTTCCACTCCTGGATCCCCGACGTCTACCAGGGCGCACCGACCCCGATCACCGGGTTCATGGCCGCCGCAACGAAAGTCGCAGCGTTCGGCGCCCTGCTGCGGGTTGTCTACGTCGCGCTGCCACCGCTGCACGACCAGTGGCGGCCCGTGCTCTGGGCCATCTCGATCCTGACCATCGCGGTCGGCACCGTCACCGCGGTGACGCAAACCGACGTGAAGCGGATGCTCGCGTACTCCTCGATCGCTCACGTGGGCTTCCTCCTCACCGGCGTGATCGCCGACAACCCGGCGGGCCTGGCGGCCACCATGTTCTACCTCGTCGCCTACAGCTTCAGCACGGTGGGCGCGTTCGCGGTGGTCGGCCTCATTCGTGACGCGCGCGGTGAGGAGGACGCCACCACCGCGCACTGGGCCGGACTCGGTCAGCGCTATCCCGTTGTCGGCCTGCTGTTCTCGATGTTCCTGCTGGCGTTCGCCGGTATCCCACTGACCAGCGGCTTCATCAGCAAACTCGCGGTGTTCTCGGCAGCGGCGTCGGGTGGGGCGGTCCCGTTGGTGATCGTCGGTGTGATTGGTAGCGCGGTCGCCGCGTACTTCTACGTGCGGGTGATCGTGCTGATGTTCTTCACCGAGCCGCACGCCGAGCCGGTGCATGTCGTGATGCCCAGCTTCTGGAGTAAGGCGGCCATCGCTGTCTGTGCGGCGATCACGATCGGCCTGGGTATCTTCCCGCAGCCGCTGCTCGATCTCGCCCGGCAGGCAGCGCAGTTCCTGACATGACCTCGTCGCTGGTTCTCGTCGAGGACACCGGCGGAGTCCGGGTCCTGACGATGAACCGGCCCGCGGCGCGAAACGCCTTGAGCCCGGACCTGATCGGAGCGCTGTACTCCGCGCTACGCGAAGCAGACCAGGACAATGCGGTGCGGGCGGTGGTGCTCACCGGTGCCGACCCGGCGTTCTGTGCCGGTGTCGACCTCAAGGATGCCCAGCGCCTGGGCCCGGCATACTTCGAGAATTTCCAGACCCAGAACTGCATCCGCCAGACCGGTGAAATGCGCACGCCGATCGTCGGCGCCATCAACGGCGCCGTGTTCACCGGCGGACTCGAAATGGCCTTGGGCTGCGATTTTCTGGTCGCTTCGGATCGCGCGGTATTCGCCGACACCCATGCCCGCGTGGGGATCCTGCCGGCCGGCGGGATGACGGCTCGGCTGCCGCACGTCGTCGGTGCCGCCATGGCTCGCCGGCTGTCGATGACCGGCGAAGTGGTCGACGCGGCACGTGCTGAGCGCATCGGCTTGGTCACCGAGGTGGTGCAGCACGATCGCTTGCTGGCCCGATCACTCGAGCTGGCCGGTCAGATCGCCGAGGTGCCGGCCCCAATCATGGCCGGGCTCAAAGAAATCTACGTGACCGGCACAGCTGCGGTGATCGACCCCGCCCTGGCTGCCGAACAAGTGATCGCCAGTGCACAAACCCTCGATCGCGAGGGCCTCAAGGATCGATACGCGGAGATCACCATCCGCAATCGCCGCCAGATCCAGCCTCAGCCAGACGCGAGCAGCGGGCTGTAATCGGTCGGCGGATCCACCAGATTCATTGATCGGTAGAGCTTTTCGCTCAGCGCCGGACTGGTCTCGGCCGCCGACAGCACCGCCTCACGAAAGTCCAGCAGCTCCTTCGACGCCGCATGCTCGGGGTCTCCGCTGTCCATGTAGAGGTCGTTGAATTGATTGGACGCCCACAGTGGGCCGATCTGTTCGGCCGCGGCTGCGAAAAACCGCAGCGCGAGATCACCATCCGCTTCGGCCAGACTTTCTTGCAGCGCGGTGGCTTCGAGAGCTGCCACCGTCATCCCCTGTCCGTAGATCGGATTGGTGCTGCAAATTGCGTCACCGAACACCAGGAAGCCGCCCGGGAACCGATCCATCTGGTCGTACCGCCGCCAGATCGCGCCCGGGTAGCGGAACATCGAGATCTCGCTGATCGGCTCGCCACGCTTGAGCGCCCGCAGGAGTGCGGGCGGCGCGAATTGCGTTGCCATCCTGATCATCCCGGTGAGGCTGTCTGGTGGTTCGTTGTCCGCCACCCGGGTCAGTGTGAAGATCCAGGTGTCGTGTTCGTAGACCGAGAATGCACCGCCGGTAGCCTTTTTCGGCTCTGGGACAACGAAGGTCATCCGCTCCTTGATGATCCCATCCGGAATGCGCATCAGCAGGCTGGTGTAGTTGGCGTTTGTCGCGGACCGTTCGGCGACCGGCCGCCCGTAACCCAGACCTTCCAGGAAGGCCGGGGTGCGTGCGCTGCGGCCCATGGCGTCGACCACGAGGTCCGCGTCCAGCGTCCGCTGCGTCTCGGTGTCTCGGTCGAAGATCGACGCGCCCGTCACGCGTTGCGGGGTCGGCGCGATCGGCTCGACGAAGTCATGGCCGTCGAGGATCTCGACGTTGTCGATCGCCATGATCCGCTGCCGCACATGCGATTCCAGCAACGGGCGGCTCAGCAGGTGCAACGTGACCGCCGACGGGTCGCTGAACTTGCCCTCGCGGCTCAGCTCGTGGCCGGCCACCCTGATGGACACCCGGGACAGGTCGCCGTCGTCACAGACCGCCGCACCGGCCGCGATCAGGTCGTCGTGGATCCCGGGGAACAGCCCCGCCAGTTCCTGCGCGCCGCGGCTCCACAACACGTGGAAGTGCCGGCCTTGCGGGACCCCCCGCCGCTGGTCGGCAGCGTCGGGCAGCTTGTCGCGTTCGACAACCGTCACCGCGTCGTAGAAGTCGCTGAGCACCCGCGCGGCCAGCAAGCCGCCCATTCCTGCGCCACAGACGACGGCCCGCTCCCCCAGCTTGCCCACCGATTCGCCCCTTCGCCGACAACCCCTCTGCGGGATCACCGTACCGAAGCAGTTAAGTATCTAGGCTCAAACAGTTAGACGGCGGTATTCAGCTCGTCGAGAGCGACAGCTGCCAGATCGGCCCGCAAACCACTCAACTCCTCGAGATCCTCGTCTGCGCGCCGCTGCACGAGCAGGGGGATGAAATCCCGCACCCGGCTGCCCTGAAATTGGGAGTACGCGTGTCGCACCACCGCAGCCACTTGGTCCATCGGAACCGCCGAGTACTTTTCGGCGAGGCGACGCTCCACGTCCACAATCAACGCCTGACCGTCCTGCGGCATCCCGATATTGTTCTCCCCCATTGAGCGCCGGTCAACATTTTCCGCCCACGCTGCTTCTAACCAAAGACCAGGAAACTCACCCCGCGCGACTGGATGCGTGACGGTCGTCGCTCAGTCGGCGTCCTCGCGCAGGAAAGGCCGCGTGGCCAGCACATAGATCGCGAATACCGCCAGCGGCGCCAACAGCGGCAACCAGGGCAGTTGCAGCGGGAAGGCCGTGGCGACCAGACCGACGAGCGTGAATCCCAGGGCCGAGACCAGAGTCGTCATGCTCACCGAGTCGAAGCCGACCCCGCTGCCGGCGGCATGACGCAACACCAGATAGACCGTCGCCGCCAGGCCCGCCACTGCCGCCACCACGGCCGTTGGATTGCTCACCGCAATCACCAGCACGCACAGCAGCACCGCCAGCGTGGCGACCGGCCGCACCACGGTCGCGGCCCCTACCGCGACTAGCGCGGACACCGCGATGGCCCGGCCTGGGCCGTACGTACCGACACCGACGGCGGCGACCATCAACAGGCCGCAGGCCGTCGATAACAGATGCACCGCCGTCCTCATGACCGGAGCCGCCGGCGATGATCCGGCACCGCGTGCATCGCCTGATCGAGGGTGCGATCGGACTGCCAGGCCACCACGTCGACCCCGACCGTTCCCATGTCGCGATACATCGCCGTGCGCTGCAGCGCCCACATCCGATCGACCAGCGGGTCTTGGGCCACACGAAATGGGGCGCCCTGCAAGACGTCGACGGCCACCACCATGTGACCTCGCCGGCGTAGGTCGATCAGCGCCAGCGCGAATTCGGTGTCGAGCAGTGTGGAGAAGCCGATAACGATCGCGCCCGATGGAATTGCGGCACGCGGCGCCAATGTCCCTGTGGTGCTCTCGAATTCATCACCGGCACTGAGCACAGCGTCGAGCACGCGATAGAACTGGCGCTGTCCGATGTCGGCACCTAGCCAACGGGGTCTGCGCCCGCCCAACGCGACGATGCCGGCCCGGTCACCGTTGCGTAGCGCGGTCTGTACCACCTGGGCGGCCCCGCGCACGATGCGCTCGGTGGCCTCGGTCGCGGGTCCGGCCGGCTGCGGATAACCGTCGATCAGCACGACGACGTCCGCCGAGCGATCGGTCAGTCGCTGTGTCACGTGCAGCCGTCCGCGGCGGGCACTCACCGGCCAGTTGACGGTCCGCAACTGATCGCCCGGCACGTAGGCGCGGATGTCGGCGTATTCGACGCCACGACCGATGTGCCTGGTCAGATGGGTACCGAGCCGGTCGAGCAGCTCGGTGGGCGGCAGCATCGTAGGTTGGGGCGGAGTCATCGGAAATACGGTCACCTCTGCGGCGTCCACGGCTCCCGATCCGATTAACAGCCCGCCGTGCGCGAGCACCCGGACCGACGCCCGCACCGGATACCGACCCCAGCGCTCGGCACTGGTCGTCACCGTCAGCCGCTCGCCGGGTGTCACTTCGAGTCGCATACCCTCGACTGCCGACGCCGCGAGTGTGATTGCGGTACCGAATGTTTGCGTGCTGGCCCACAGACTCAGCTGAACCTGCTCGGTCTCGAAGCACCGTTGCGAACCGGGTTCGGCGTGCACCGTGACTTTCGGCAGCGGCCGCTGCCAGCTGACCGAACACAGCACGCCGAGCATCGGCGCGGCGAAAGCGACGAGTTGCCAGCACGACCTGATCAGTCCGGCGGCCAGCGCGAGTGCCGCGCAGGTGGCGATTGCACGCGTGAAAGGCGATGCACGCCAACGTATCTGAACGTCTCGGATTTCGATCACGGCGGCCTACTGCGGGCCACCGTAAGTTCGCGGCACCGGTAACCGTCGCAGCAGTTCCTCGATGATGTCCGAGCCCTGGATTTTTCGCACCCACATCTCCGGTCGCAGTGTGATGCGATGCGCCACGGCGGGTGGTGCGAGCGCTTTGATGTCCTCGGGAATCACATAATCGCGGCCGAGCAGCAGGGCGCGGGCCCGCGCGAGCTGGACCAGATCGAGTTCCGCACGGGGGCTGGCACCGACCGCGACTTGCGGATGATGCCGGGTCGCCCCGGCCAGCGAGACGACATAGTTCAACACATCCTCGTGCACGCTCACCTGTTCGACGGATTCACGCATCGCCAGCAGATCATGTTGATCCACAACCTGATCGACCGTCGGCTCGGCCGATCCTCGATCCAATCGCCGGCGCAGCATCGACACCTCGTCGCGCTCGGAGAGGTAACGCAGTTCGAGCCGCACCGCGAACCGGTCCAGCTGAGCTTCGGGCAACGGATAGGTGCCTTCGTACTCGATCGGGTTGTCGGTGGCCAAGACGATGAACGGTTGCGGCAATCGATGCGTGACGCCGTCGATGCTGACTTGGTCTTCGGCCATCGCCTCTAATAGCGCCGCTTGCGTCTTGGGCGGCGTGCGGTTGATCTCGTCGGCCAACAGCAGATTCGTGAAGATCGGGCCGGGCCGGAAGTCGAAGCGGCCCGACTGCATGTCGTAGACGGTCGAGCCGAGCAGGTCGGCCGGCAGCAGGTCGGGAGTGAACTGCACCCGGGTGAACTCCAGCCCGAGCGCTGCGGCGAAAGACCGCGCGATCAGTGTTTTGCCAAGACCGGGCAGATCTTCGATCAGCACATGTCCGCGGGCGAGCACCGTCGTCAGAATGAGTGTGAGCGCAGCGCGTTTACCCACCACGACACGTTCGATCTCATCAAGCACAGCAGTGGCCTGAGCCGTTGTGGGTCCAGCAGAGGTCATAGTCGACGTTTACCCCCTGTCATACCTGCTCGAGCCGTTCCAGAATTTCCTCGAGCATTGCGCGGCCCGGGCCCGGTTCGCTCACGCCGGTGCGCGATACGTTGTTGGGGTTCACCCACGCCCACAGCTCGAGGCCGAAAAGCGTTCGGCCCGTGGCGTCGAACGCTGCCGGATCCTTTGCCTGCTTTTGACCGGTGGCGATCGCGAACCGTCGCGCCAGCATCGGGCGCAGGTGCCGGTCCCAGTCGGCGCGCGTCGACTCCGATCGGTGAATCAACGTCTGCGTTCTCGACAACCAACTACGCAGAGTTTCCTCGAGGGCATTCGGGATTTCAGGTGGTGGTGGCTCGATGTCGCGTCCCAACACATGCCGCACGTTGATCAACGCGAACAGGACCGCGGCGCCGGCGAGCCACAACACCAACCGACGATCGTGCAGCGACAGCGCGGTCACCTCCGCGCAGAGCACCACGGAAACTCCTAGCGCAATAAGGCGTTTCACACCGACCTCCGCATGTCGGCGAGCACCAGCCGCAGCACGTCGATCGCGCGGCCGCGATGCGTTTCGGTCATCACATGAGGACTGAACCGTGCCTCCTCGAACAGGTTTACCAGCTCGGCCGCATTGTCGATATGCAGCGCGCGATGCTCGACTGCACGAGCCAAAACCTCTGTCGGAGTGTCGAAGTCCTGCGGAACGGCGCCGGGGAAGCGCCGGAGCTCTCGTTCCATGGCGGCGTAGCAGGCGATGATGGCTTGTCGCGGTTCATGATTGGGGTCTTCAATTTCAGCCAGTCCGCTCTCGGCCGCTCGCACCAGAGACGTGGCCGCGGCGGCGGGGGGATCTGGTGTAGTAAGCGGATGAGCCACCGCGACGCCCGGTTCGACGACACGGCGACGGCGGGCGATCACGCCACCCGCCACGATCATGACGAGCGTGGCAACAGTGCTGACGATCAGATAACGCAACACGTCGCGATCCGGCTCGCCCTCCTGTGTGCCCGGCCGCTGCGGGGCGCTACCCGGCGTCGCGGGGACGCTGGATTGTGGCGCGGGCTGCGGTTGGTCGACGTGTGGGCCGACGAACCGCGACAACGCGAACAGCAGGACCAACCACACCACCAGCACCGCGGCCCCGATCAGCAGCACCCGCCACGCAGGTCGGCCGCTGCCGCCGGATAGTCGTATCGGCAGCGCTCTGGCACTGCTGGCCACCTGGCGCGGATCACGCAGTCGGGCAACCACGGACACCCCCACGATCACCAGCGAGATGCTGAGCAGTGCCACGACATAAACCAGTGAGGCACCGCTATGTGGTGGTTGCTGTCTTTCGGCGCGCTCGACGCCGGGTAGGTATCCGCGCAGCGAAGCAGCAATGGCGATCAACAGCACGATCACGGCGACCACGCGGCCCGTCGCCCTGTCAAAGATCGGCACACTCGACAAGTGCCCATCGTGGCACGGAGTCGCGGTGGACGGCCAGGGATCGGCTCAGTCAGTCCCGCTCGGCGAGATCCGCCAACCGGTCGAGCGACGCCTTCAGCATGTCGCTGGTGGTCGCGCGAGCCCGAACGAGTCGATGCTCGTCGGTCAACCGTGACCAGTCGTAGGTGTGCGTGACCCGAGTTCGATTGTCAGCGAGCGGTTCGAGTTCCCAGCGCCACAGATGTCCGGGCGGTGGTTCGCCGGCCACGGACGGGTTCCAGGCAATACGGCGGCCTTCGATGAACTCGACGACGTGGTTGTGGCGAACCCCGCCTTGCGTCAACCGCATCGCGAAGACGTCGCCGACCGCTTGGATACGTTGTCCACCTTCCGCATTCGCGAGATTGTTGTTTCCATCCCACCGCGGCTGCTGAGCCGGGTCGGCGATCAACTCGAAGATCTGATCGGCGCGCGCGGCGATCTCGCGGCCGGCGCTCACCTCCCGTGGCGCGTCATCAGGCATAGATCGATTCAAGCACTCAGGTGCGGCGATACCGCGCAAGGTACGACGGCAGCGGTATCGCCGGGTCGAGATCGTCGGCGGGCACGGGGCCGCCGGACGTCAGGGTCAGCGGCAGGACGCCGGCCCAGTGCGGCAGTGTCAGGTCTTCCTCGTCGTCTGCGGGGCCACCCGTGCGCACCTTGGCGGAGACCTCAAGCAGATCGAGTGCGATTACCGCAGTCGCGGCGAGTTCACGCGCGTTGGGTGGCCTGCTGTCGGCCGATCGGCCGGACGCGACGTGGTCGACCACCGCCGCCAGCGCCCGGCGCTTCTGGTCGTCGCCACGCACCAGTCGGGCATTTCCGACCACCACGACCGAGCGGAACTCCAAGGAATGGTGCATCCAGGACCGCGCCAACACCAATCCGTCGATCAGCGTCGCCGTGACGCATACGGGCAGGCCTTCCGGTGCGCCGGCGGCGGCGATCATCGGGTGGCTGCCGGTCGATCCATGCAGGTAGAGCGTCTCGTCCAGGCGCGCATGGATGGTTGGCAACACGACGGGACCACTGTCGCCGACGAAGCCGACGTGACACACCAGCGCCTCGTCGAGGATGCCGTGCACAGTGGCGCGGTCGTAGCGGGCGCGCTCGCGATACCGGGTGGGCACGGTGCGGGGGGTGGGCGCGTATGTCTGATCCGCCGACATGGTTGCTTTCCTCTTTTGAACTAGTACATAATTACTTCTGTGGCAGGACAATACACGATTAGCGGCAGCGGCGCCGAGGCGATTGCGTCCGATATCGAAGCAGCCGTCTCCTCCGGTGCGTTGGTGCCCGGCGCTGATCTGCCAACGATCCGGGAGCTCGCCGGCCGGTTGAGCGTCAACGCGAATACGGTGGCCGCCGCCTATCGCCTGTTGCGCGAACGCGGTGCGGTCGAGACGGCGGGTCGCCGCGGCACCCGGGTCCGCGAGCGCCCGGCGACCACTCCCCGCTCACTGCGCGGAATCACCGTGCCGCCGGGTGCGCGCGACCTGTCCACCGGCAACCCGGATCCCGCTTTGCTACCGATCGCGCGGATCGGTGTGCGACGCGGCAAGCCGGTGCTGTACGGCGACCCCGCGGTCTCGGTCGAACTTTCTGAGTACGCACACACATCGCTGACCGACGACGGTGTTCCAGCCGAACACGTCGCCGTGACTTCCGGCGCCCTTGACGGCATCGAACGGGTCCTCACCGCGCACCTGCGACCCGGCGACCGGGTCGCGGTGGAAGACCCCGGCTGGGCTAATCTGCTCGATCTGCTTGCTGCGCTCGGCTTTTCGGTCGAACCGATGCGAGTCGACGACGACGGACCGCTGACGTCCGACGTGGCACGGGTGCTGCGCCGGGGTGCCCGCGCGCTGGTGCTGACGAGCCGTGCTCAAAACCCCACCGGCGCAGCGGTTTCCGCTGCACGGGCCGACGAGTTGCGGCCCTTGCTCGCCGAGCATGACGTGCTGCTGATTGAAGACGATCACTGTGCGGGCATAGCCGGTGCGTCGCTGCACAGCCTGGCGGGCACTACCCGGCATTGGGCGTTCGTTCGCTCGGCCGCGAAGGCTTACGGCCCCGACCTGCGGGTGGCGCTGCTGGCCGGGGATCAACGCACGGTCGACCGGGTACAGGGCCGGCTGC